>JAXMOF010000001.1:0-180204 GCA_034670045.1 Amylibacter sp.
CACCAACGGCACAGTCGTTATGAATGCCAACGGCAGCTATACCTATACGCCAGCGGCGGATTTCAACGGGGCGGACAGCTTTACCTACACCGTCAGTGATGGCAATGGCGGCACGGATACGCAGACAGTGTCCATCACCGTAGACGCGGTGAACGACGCGCCCGTGGCGCAGGCCGCGACGGTCACAGGGGATGAGGATACGGTGATTTCCGGTTCCGTTGCCGCAACGGATGTTGATGGGGAAAGCCTGACCTTTGCGCTGGCAACCGACGGCACCAACGGCACTGTCGTGATGAATGCAAACGGCAGTTATACTTACACGCCAACGGCGAATTTCAACGGGTCGGACAGCTTTACCTACACCGTCAGCGACGGCAACGGCGGCACGGATACGCAGACAGTTTCCATCACCGTAGACGCGGTGAACGATGCGCCCGTGGCACAGGCAGGCACAGCCTCCGGCGACGAGGATACGACAATTTCAGGGACTGTGGCCGCGACGGATATTGAAGGTGACAGCCTGACATTCGCGCTGGAAACCGACGGCACCAACGGCACTGTCGTGATGAATACAAACGGCAGTTATACCTATTCGCCAGCGGCGGATTTTAACGGGTCGGACAGCTTTACCTATACCGTCAGCGACGGCAATGGCGGCACAGATACTCAGACAGTGTCCATCACCGTAGACGCAGTCAACGATGCGCCCGTGGCGCAAGCCGCGACGGTCACAGGGGATGAGGATACGGTGATTTCAGGAACTGTCGTCGCGACAGATGTTGAAGGGGACAGCCTGACCTATAGTCTGGTCACAGACGGGGCCAACGGGTCGGTCGCTTTGCGCGCTGACGGGTCCTACGCCTATACACCTTCGTCAAATTTCAATGGCACGGACAGTTTTACCTTTTCGGTCAGCGATGGAAATGGCGGCACGGATACACAGACGATTTCCATCACTGTGGATGCGGTTAACGACGCGCCTGTTGCTCTGACTGCTGAAGGGAATTTGCTTGAAGACGGCGTTCTGAATGCCAGTCTGGTGGCGACCGATATTGACGGGGACAGCCTGACATTTACCCTGCAAAGCAGCACCTCGAACGGCACACTGACCCTTGCTACCGACGGAAGCTACACCTATACGCCAGCGGCGGATTTCAACGGGTCCGACAGCTTTACCTACACTGTCAGTGACGGCAATGGCGGCACGGATACACAAACCGTATTATTGTCAGTCGGCAGCGTGAATGATGCGCCTGTTGTCGTCTCTACCATCCCCGGCCTGACCGTGGACGAAGTAGACGGGCTTGCGACAATCAACCTGAACCCATATGTGTCCGATATTGAAACAAGCCAGTTGAGCTTCTCGTTTGTCCGGCTTGTGGACTCTACAACGGGCCGTTCGGTGCCGATCGGCGTGTCCTTCGTGGATGGCGTCGCCAGCTTTAATCCCAGCGAATTGGACCTGGCTTTGGGTCAGTCCCTGAACGGAACCCTGACCTTCAGGGCCGATGACGGCAGTGGCGCGACAAACAGCGGCGTCACCTTCTCCATCGAACTGGATGTCCTGGGCTCGGATGATACAACGCCCGTCAATTCAAACACCGCGCCCGTGGCCAGCGACCTTGCGGTCACAAAAGGTGACATTGACCCGATCGTGATCGACCTGAACGAATTGGTCAGCGATGCAGATGCCGGCGACACGCTGACGTTTGGAAATATCGTCATCTCGGGCAGCGGTCGCAGTGAAACGGTGGTCTTTACCCTTGAGAACGGCATTCTGACGATTGACCCTGCCCAGTTCAACATCGAACCTGACGAAGTAACCGGCATTGCCCCTGAGGTAGAGCTTGAGATTTCCTATGTTGTGAATGACGGAAGCGGCAAGGCGAATAACACGGATTCAGGAACCATTAGCCTGACAATCGAAGACGGCGCAGGCCCTGTAGTGACGCCGCCAACCCCGAACACACAACCCGTTTTCACCGATGATACGATCACCCTGACCCCGACCAATCAGGACATTCTTATTGACCTGAGCGAACTGGCCTCTGACGCTGATCTGGACGATCTGACCTTCACGGTGACTTTCTCCAGCGGGACGGAACTCGGCTTTTCTCTGAACGGATCCATTCTGCGCATCCCCTATACGGATTCAGACATCCTTGGTCTTGGTGCGTCGGATTCGATCACAACCGTATTTGAGGTGACCGTTGACGACGGCACAGGCGCGGTTAACGCAACATCCGTCGGGAATGTAACACTGGAACTGAACGGACCATACGAACCCACAACCTCTGCAAACAGCGCCCCGACAGTGACTGCGCCGCTGTACGGGATTGAAGTTTTCGGAACCGAATATGATCTTGTGACTTATGCGGACTATGGCGGGCTGGAACTATCGGAAATAAATCGGGACCGCGTATTAAATCCAATTTTCACCATTGATCTGGACGATATCACCTCGGATTCAGACGGCGGTGATATACTGGCCTTTTCAGACATAAGTGTAGATACTGGAGTGGATGAAGGAACCGGACTCGCGACACCTGTAACATTCACCTTTGACGCCTTGGAAAACACAGTCAGCTTTGATGTCACCGATCTTGGACTGGCTGACGGGCAAGAGGTTCAGGTAAATATCAACTTCACCGTTACGGACGATTCCGGTGAAGAAAATGACACAACCCTTGGCAAGATCACCCTTGATGTGTCCGATCCGGCCGAAGTGGTGGCTGGGCCTACAACATTCGACTTTGAAGACTATTCCTCTGAAACAGGTAGCTCTGTTTCTATCTCGGGGGTGGACGGCTTTCTGTTCGTCGGAAACAGCAGTGTGATTGAAACCGACGAAGGCTCTGGCGATCCACTGCGCTCGCCCCATGTGGGCTTGGCAAATGGTCAAACCACACTGGACGGCGACAACGTATTGCTCGCCAGTGACGACATAAACGGCAACCACTTTGCTGTTTATACAGAAGATACGACGCAACGGATCGCTAACGACCCGAGCACAGTTTCCGGCTTTGCCCCACCTAAGCAAACTTTTGAAACCCTTGGCGGACAACAAAATTTCGGTTACGGGACCACATTCGATCTGGAAGGCATTTCGCTGAATGCCTTAGCTTCAGACGGGATTACAATCACCGTGGTCGCCTATAGAGCCATCCTAACCGAGACTGTCATTAACACTTCATACAGCAGCTACACCGCCGATTATGAAGAGGTGGATACATTCGAATTTATTCTGGATGCTTCCGACGGTGCCTTGGAGATTGATTTCAATACAACAGCTTATGACGATCCACTGGCCGATTATGACAGCAAGTTTGATGGTATTTCTGCCTTTGAAATCTTTACCAGCGATGGGTCGGCTGTGGTGATTGACGACATGATCATCGACCATTCAGTGGTTTGATCCCATCCCGAAGCCTGCGCCTAAAGGCGAAAGCTTTTCAAAAACCGGCCGACAGATTACCGGTTAAAAAAACAAACGGGGCACCTAAGGGCGCCCCGTTTTTTTATCACCCATTTGTCGCTTATTCTGCGGGTGCTGCTGCCATCGAAGGCTCTGCATGGTGGTGATGATCCCGTACCGGACGGATCAGCAGATTTGCAATAAACGCAATCACCAGCAGGGCCGCCATACAGTACATGGTTGTGTTATACAGACCCGGCGTCGGATCAATCGTGTCTTGCGGCGCAATTTCCATCAGCTTTGAAATGGTCACAGTCTTGGCCGCAACCAACTGGTCTATCTGCGCCAGCGGAGCGCCGAATTTTTCGACAAACGCCGCAGGATCGACCCGCGCGGCAAGATCGGTAATGGCACGCCCGACCGACATTTCACGCAACGACGTGATCGCCAGTGGCCCTAACACACCCGCCGTTGACCAAGCCGTCAGAAGCCGCCCGTGGATACCACCCACATGCATGGTGCCAAACATATCCGCCAGATAGGCAGGGATGGTCGCAAACCCGCCGCCATACATGGAAAAGATAATCATCGTCGCCACATAAAACCCGATCAGATAGAACATTGACGGGTTCGCCGCCCCTGCCGTCGCGAAATAGGGGATCGACAGATACAGAATGGTGCCCAAGACAAAGAAACAGTGATAGGTGTTCTTGCGCCCGATAAAATCAGATGTGGACGCCCAGAAAAACCGCCCGACCATGTTGAACACAGAAATCATCAACACATAAGTCGAGGCAAAAGCCGCTGTGACAATCAACGGCATAGTGGTGCCATAAATCTCGGACATCATGGTTTTGGCCACGCCGATCACCCCGATTCCGGCGGTCACGTTGAAACACAACATCACCCACATTTGCCAGAATTGCGGCGTTTTCAGCGCCTGATCAATATGCACATGATTGCGCGTGATCATGCCGGATGCCGCAGGTTTCGGCTGCCAGCCTTCGGGCTTCCAATCCTCGGCGGGAACACGGTAACTGAATGCCGCCACGATCATCACAAAGAAATACACAATCCCCAGCGTCATGAACGTAGACGCGGCACCGGTGTTCCCTGTGCCAACTGCATAAACGCCAGCCGCACCACCCCCCGGCAGATTGGCCGCTTGCGCAGCCGAGGCGACGACCACTTCGATCTTGCCAGACGCGGTTTGTGCGAAAAGACGGCCCGCCTCGGTCACAGTGGCAATTGCATCCGTTGCGCCAAGGTAATCAGGGGCTGTGGCAAATACCGACAGCAGCCAGCCTTTGACAGGGGCTGCGATCATCGCGCCGCCGCCAAAACCCATAATCGCCATACCCGTTGCCATGCCACGACGGTCCGGAAACCAGCGGATCAGCGTTGAAACCGGTGAAACATACCCCAGCCCAAGCCCGCAGCCGCCAAAGACCCCGTAGCCCAGATAGACCAGCCAAAGCTGGTGGCTGGCAATCCCGACCGAGCCAATAATGAACCCGCCCCCCCAAAGCGTGGCCGCCACTACGCCAACCATTCGCGGACCGACTTTTTCCAGCCATTTGCCTGCGAAAGCGGCAGCCAATCCCAGAAACACGATGGCCACGGAAAAGATCCAGACAACCGAACTCAGGCTCCAGTCGTCCGCTGCAGGGGCCACGACGCCCAATTCGCGTGTCAGGGCCGGATTGAACACCGACCACGCATAGACAGAGCCGATGCACAGGTGAATGGCGATAGATGCCGGCGGAACCAGCCAGCGGTTGAAACCGGGTTTGGCGACAATGTTTTCCTTCATCAGGAACCCGAATGCGCCGCCAGAATTGGCGTTACTCATGCTATTTTCCTCCCAAGTTCGCCCGAACTTCCCGTTACAAGTGTCCTCCCGCAACAGGGCCGGCGCGCTGCATTAAAAATTATGCGTGGGGGTATTTCCGGGGTTTTCCCTTGTCTTGTCAATAAAATTAATTATATAAAACAATAGGTTAGTCGGTCATTTTGTCCCTTACGTACCCAGGACGAACACACAAAAGGGACAAATCGTCCGACCGATAAACAGCGACCGATCAAAAACGGGACATTTTGTCCCTTTCATTCAGATTTGGCGACAGGCAGAGAAATTGTAAAACAACTGCCCTCACCTGGTTGTGACTCCACTAAAATGCGCCCGCCAGCCCGACTGACCAAAGTTTGACTGATCGACAGGCCAAGGCCACTCCCCTGCCCGTATTTGGTGGTGAAAAACGCGTCGAAAATCCGTTTGGTTGTTTCCGCAGCCATGCCGACACCTGTGTCCTGAACCGCAATCTCTACCTCTGGGCCGCACCGATCCACCCGCAGGGACATCACGCCCCCGTCCGGCATTGCCTGCACCCCGTTCAGGATCAGATTCACAATCACCTGCTGCAATTCGGTACGCGACATCAGCACGAAGGGTTCAAAATCAAGATCACTTTGAACCGAGATTTTTTGCGCCTCGATCTGGTGGCTGGTCAGGACCAGACAGTCGCGCAGCACCTCCGCCGGAGAGATCACATTGGCCGCACCAGAATATTCCTCGGGGCGGGCGAATTGCAGCAGTTTGGATACGATTGACCCAATCCGGTAGACCTGATCGTCAATCAGATCGAACTCGGTTTTCACCCCGTCACTGGCAGGCCCCAACAGATCACGGGCCACATCCAGATTGCCCTGAATGACCGCAATCGGATTGTTGATCTCATGGGCGACGCCCGCGGTGATTTCCCCCACAGCCGCCAGTTTTTCCGAAATGATCAACCGCTCTGTGGTTTGTTCCAGCTTTCGATTGCTTTCGCGCAGATCGCGGGTGCGTTCCTCAACCTTCTGGTTCAGCTTTTCACCCCATTCGCGCAACTGGCGATCGCGCTCTTGCACCTGATCCAGCAGATCATCCAGATGGCCCGCCACTTGGGCAATTTCATTGTCGCCGTCCTGTACAGCATTGCGGGCCTGCAAATCCCCTGCCTCTACCCGGGACATGGTCTGGGTCATCTGTTCCAGCGGCAAAAAGATACGCCCCGCCCATCGCAGGAAAATCGGCACTGACAAGGCGGCGATCAGTAAAAACAGCAGGGTCAGGGTAATGACAGAGCTGATCTTAGCCTGCTGGAACGGGGTTTCCAGAAAGCCCACATACAACATGCCAACCGGCATACCACGGCTGTCAACGATGGGTTCATAAGCTGAAATATACCAGTCGTTCACCACAAAAGCGCGATCCAGCCAGATCATACCCGCCCCTAAAACCCTGTTTCTAACTTCTGCCGAAACACGGGTCCCAAGCGCGCGGACGTTTTCAAACAGGCGCACATTGGTGGAAATCCGAACGTCTTCCAGAAACAGGGTTGCGGTGCCCTGACTGCCTTCGGGCAGGCTATGTTCCTGATAAACCAGCGCATTTATTGTGTCGATAAAATCGAGATTGCGATTCAACAGCAGCCCCCCCACCAGCGCAGCTTTGCTGCCATCGGGCAGAGTCACTGGCGCGGCGGAATGGATGATCATGCCGCGATCTTCGACCGCGCGGTCTGTTGGAACCGCCGCACGGGTCGCCACCAGCGGGATTGCGGCACGGGCCGCCAAACCTGCGCCCAAGGACTCCAACTCGGCGGCAGACAGAATATCCACGGCACTTTGCCACCTGCCGTCAACAGCCTGTTGCACCACCCGCCAAGACGACACATCAAACCCCGCCGGCCCTTTGGTGCCATCGGTCAGATACAGGAAATCCAACCCCATTTCCGCGCGTTTTTCCTCGATCAAACCACGGGGGTCTTTGGTGCCTGACAAGGCTTCTTGCAGGGCCACGGATTTGGCCAGCGCGTCCAACCGCTCGCCCGAGTTTTCAAGCAATCTGGCCAGATATTGATCCGCAATGGTCAGATCACCATTGACCTTGGTAATCAAAATACCGTCGATTTTGCCCGACCAGCGCAGCATGGTACTGCCCAGCATGACGGGCAACAAAACCAGCATCGGCAACAGCGCGATCACCAGCAGGCGCACCCGAACCGAGCGGAAAATCCGCCTGAGCGCCAGCATGATCTAAAGCCCCCAAGCAGCGCATTTGCGGTCGATGGTTTTACGCGACACCCCCAAACGCCGCGCTGCTTTGGTGCGGTTGCCGTTCACGGCCTCTAACGCGCGCAGAATTTCGCGGCGCTCCACCTGATCCAAAGGTTCGATCTGGCGGGTGGCAAGGGTTTCCGGCGATAATGTATCAAGCGGGAAACGCCCGAAAATCAGCGAACGTTCGATAAAATTGCGCAACTCGCGGATGTTGCCCGGCCAGTCGTGCCGCAACAGCGCGGCGCGTGTATCCGGGTCAATTTCCAGTGCTGGCAGGCCAAGCCGTGAGGAAATATCCTTGATGAACAACTCTGCCAGCACAATCGTATCGGTTGCGCGGCGGCTGAGCGGCGGCATGGCAATTTCCACCACATTGATGCGGAACAGCAGGTCCTCGCGGAAACGGCCCTCGGCCACTTCGCGATCCAGCGTGGCGCTGGTGGCCAGCACAAAACGCAGGTCCAGTTGGATGGCCCGTTCCGTCCCGATCGGGCGCACCATACCGTCTTCGAGCACGCGTAAAAGCGCGGTTTGCGCTGACGGGCCAAGGGCGGCAACCTCGTCCAGAAACACAGTGCCACCACGGGCGGAAGGTAGCAATCCCTCGCGGGCTTGACCTGCACCGGGAAAGGCGCCAGCCACATGGCCAAACAGTTCTATTTCGATCATATCCGCAGGGATAGTGGCGCAGTTTATCGCCACAAAGGGCAAAGCCGCGCGGTTTGAGGATTGATGCATATGGCGCGCGGCGACTTCCTTTCCGGACCCTGATGCACCAGTGATCAGAACCGGCGTTGCCACATTACTGACGCGGGCCAGCGTATCGCGCACAGCGGCAATTGCAGCCGAGTCGCCGATCAGTTTTTCCCGCCGCTTGCGTCCGATATCCGCCGTATCCAGTTCCCGCAGCAACAGCGCATTTTCACGGCGCAGGGTTGCCATCTGGATACAGCGCCGCACCGCGTTCAGGATCTGGTTGGATCGAAACGGCTTCAGCACAAAATCACTGGCCCCTGCCCGCATTGCCTCGATCGCGGTTTCAAGGTCGGCGTAGGCGGTGATCATGATTGTATCCGTAAAGCCGCCTTTGCTGCGCTGTTCGGCCAGCCAGTCGATACCCTTTTGATCGGGCATGATATTATCAAGGATCATCACATCAAAATGGTATTGCGCAAGCAAGTCATTGGCGCTTGCCGCGTCCTTCGCCTCGGCCACGGATTTGCAATAGGGGCTAAGGGTTTTGACCATGAAGTTGCGCATGCCCGGTTCATCGTCAACGATCAGAATACTGGCCTGTTTCAACCTGCCAGTCAGCACGGCCTGTTCAATGTCACTGCCTGTCGTCACCCGCACCCCCCGCCTGTTTCCCTGCGGGCATATTACGCAATTCTTGCGGCGTTACCACGTCAGAGTTGCGCTTGCACCAATCGCACATGGGCCACGGCCTGTTTCGCCAGTGCGGACAACCCGACAGCCCCCGCATTTGTATGGGCCACCAGTTGTTCGCGCATCCGCGGCTCCCAGAAATCATTGATATGATCGGCCACCTGACGGGCCTGATCCGTGCCCGGTTGGGTTTGGAAATAAGTTGCGATCTGGTTGATCATCGTGACCATTTTTTCAGGCTGCATCACTGGCTCCGCATAAGATACGTTCGGGATGGGAATAAAGGTCAAACCCGCCGCCCCGCGCAAAGGCCGCAAGGGTCAGGTTCGCGTCCCGCGCCAGACGTAGGGCAAGGGCGGTGGGGGCGGAAACCGCAATCAGAACAGGGCAGCCCGCAATCACGGTTTTTTGCACCATATCCACTGACACGCGCGAGGTCAGCACAATCGCGCCTTGGCTGGCATCTATCCCGGCCAAGGCCATTGCCCCGATCAGTTTATCCAGCGCATTGTGCCGTCCCACGTCTTCGCGTGACAGTACGATCCCTTTGTCTGGCACCAAAAATCCGGCCGCATGTACCGCATGGGTCTGGTCGTGCAGCGGTTGGTGATCCCGCAGCCTGTCCGTGGCAGCGGCGACCTCGGCGCGTGACAGTTCAAGCCTACCTTTGGGCAGAACAGGCAAAGGCCGGATGGCCTGTTCAAGGCTATCGATCCCGCACAACCCGCAGCCCACAGGCCCCAGCATGTTGCGCCTGCGCAGATGCAGCGCCTTGGCGCGATCAGCATCCAGCCAGACCTGCAATTCGGTGCCTTTGGCATGGGTAACACGTTCGAAAGAGTCAACCTGACAGGGGTGATCTATAAACCCTTCGGACAGGGCGAAACCGATGGCGAAATCCTTCAACTTGTCAGGCGTTGCCATCATGACCGCAGCCGTTGTGCCGTTAAACACCAGCGCAACGGGCTGTTCCTCGGGCAGGGTACGGCTGACCTGCCGCGTGCCGTCACGTTGAACCGAAAGCCCCGCCATGCTGTGGGAAACCTGCAAGGCCATGGCTATTCCGCCGCGGGTAAAATGCGGCGGGATTGGGCGGCTTGGGCGGAGTAATCTTCCTGCCAGTTGGTTGGCCCGTTTGAAGCAGAAACCTGCACCGCAGTTACCTTGAATTCGGGGCAGTTTGTGGCCCAATCGGAAAAATCCGTTGTAATCACATTGGCCTGCGTATCAGGGTGATGGAACGTGGTATAAACCACCCCCGGAGACACTCGGTCCGTGATTTTGGCCCGCAAGGTTGTTTCCCCCGAACGAGACGCGAGCTTGATGAAATCACCCTCATTCAGACCACGCAATTCCGCGTCGTGGGGATGAATTTCCAGAACGTCCTGATCGTGCCACGCCACATTCGCCGTGCGCCGCGTCTGTGCGCCCACGTTGTATTGCGACAAAATCCGCCCCGTGGTCAGCAACAGCGGGAAGCGCGGGCCGGTCTTTTCATCGGTGGCCACATATTCGGTGACGATAAACCGCCCCTTGCCGCGCACAAACCCGTCTACATGCATCAGCGGCGTTCCTTCGGGGGATGTTTCGTTACACGGCCACTGGACCGACCCTTTTTCTTCGAGCAGATCATAGGTCACCCCTGCAAACGACGGCGTCGTCGCAGCAATTTCTGCCATGATCTGGCTTGGATGGGTATAATCCCACCCCGCCCCCATGGCATTGGCCAGCAGTTGCGTGACCTCCCAATCCGCATAGCCGTTGCGCGGGGCCATGACCCTGCGCACACGGTTGATGCGCCGCTCGGCATTGGTGAAGGTGCCGTCTTTTTCAAGGAACGTGGAACCTGGCAAAAACACATGGGCGTAATTGGCGGTTTCATTCAGGAACAGGTCATGCACGATGACACATTCCATCGCCGCCAGACCTGCGGCCACATGTTTGGTATCCGGATCGGATTGCAAAATATCCTCACCCTGACAATACAACCCCTTGAACGTGCCATCCACGGCGGCGTCCAGCATGTTGGGAATGCGCAGACCCGGTTCAGGGTCGATCTTCACACCCCAAGCGCTTTCGAAAATACTGCGCACTTCGGGGTTTTTCACATGACGGTAGCCCGGCAACTCATGGGGGAACGACCCCATATCACAAGACCCCTGCACGTTGTTTTGCCCCCGCAGCGGGTTCACCCCGACGCCCTTGCGCCCGACATTTCCTGTCAGCATGGCAAGGTTGGCAATACCGATCACCGTGGTCGAGCCTTGGGAATGTTCGGTCACACCCAGCCCATAATATATCGCACCATTGCCCCCCGTTGCAAACAACCGCGCAGCAGCCCGCAGGTCCGCAGCGGGCACACCTGTCAGCAATTCCGTTGCTTCGGGGCTGTGGCGCGGATCGGAAATAAACTCGGCGTATTCCTGAAACTCGTCCCAGTCACAGCGGTCGCGGATATAGTCCTGATCCATCAGACCTTCGGTCACAATCACATGGGACAGGGCAGAAACCACAGCCACATTGGTGCCCGGACGCAGGGGCAGGTGATGCTGCGCCTTGATATGCGCGGATTTCACCAGATCAATCCGCCGTGGATCAATCACGATCAGTTTCGCACCGTCGCGCAGGCGTTTTTTCAGACGGCTGGCAAAAACGGGGTGCCCGTCTGTCGGGTTGGCACCGATCAGGATCACCACATCCGTATGTTCCACACTGTCAAAATCCTGCGTGCCCGCAGAGGTGCCAAAGGTCTGCCCCAACCCGTAACCCGTCGGCGAATGGCAAACCCGCGCGCAGGTATCCGTGTTGTTGTTCATAAACACCCCGCGCGTCAGTTTTTGCACAAGGAAGGTTTCTTCATTCGTGCAGCGCGACGAAGTAATCACCCCGATAGAGCGCCGCCCGTATTTTTCCTGCAACCCACGCATCCGTTTGGCGGCAAAACTCAGGGCCTCGTCCCAACTGACCTCTTGCCACGGATCGCTGACATTTTCGCGGATCATCGGGTTCAAAATCCGGTCTTTATGGGTGGCATAGCCATAGGCAAACCGACCCTTCACACAGGAATGTCCACGATTGGCCTTGCCGTGTTTATAGGGCACCATGCGCACCAGTTCATCGCCGTTCAATTCGGCTTTGAACGAACATCCAACGCCGCAATAGGCGCAGGTGGTAATGACGGATCGTTCAGGCGTGCCAAGGTTAAGGATGGAGTTTTCCTGCAAGGTCGCCGTCGGACAGGCCTGCACACAGGCCCCGCAACTAACACAATCAGAGGCCATGAAGTCCTCGCCCGCCATGCCTGCAGATACGCGGCTTTCAAAGCCGCGTCCTTCGATGGTCAGGGCAAAGGTGCCTTGCACCTCTTCGCAAGCACGCACGCAACGGGAACAGGCAATGCATTTTTGCGGGTCATAGGTGAAATAGGGATTTGACGTATCCGCAGGGATATATTCAGGGTTCGGCGTACCGGCAGTGCGCTGTTCAAAATGGTTGCGGCCAGGTTCATAACGCACATCACGCAGGCCCACCATGCCCGCCATATCCTGCAATTCACAATCCCCGTTGGCCGAACAGGTCAGACAATCCAGCGGGTGATCCGAGATGTACAATTCCATCACACCCTTGCGGATTTTCTTGACCTTTTGGGACTGGGTAGACACCACCATGCCTTCAGCCACAGGCGTGGTACAGGATGCAGGCGTGCCGCGGCGCCCTTCGATTTCAACCACACACAGACGGCAGGACCCGAAAGCCTCGACACTGTCGGTGGCGCAAAGTTTCGGGATCTTGAACCCCGCCTCTGCGACTGCGCGCATGACGGATGTGCCCTCTGGCACCACCACGTCAAACCCGTCGATGGTCAGCGAAACGGCTTTGCCGGTTCTGGCAGGCGTGCCCATGTCAAAATCGTCAGGGAGGATGAAATCTTTCATTCCGCAGCTTCCTTTTGGGTGGCAAATTCGTCGGAAAAATGGGTCAGCGCAGACATCACCGGATAAGGCGTGAACCCGCCAAGAGCGCAGAGCGAGCCTTCTTTCATGGTTTCACACAGGTCGGTCAGAATTTCGATTGCGGCTGTATCGCCGCGCCTGATCCGGTCAATGGTTTCCACACCGCGCACCGACCCGATGCGGCAGGGCGTGCATTTTCCGCAGCTTTCAACCGCGCAAAATTCCATCGCAAACCGCGCCATGCCCAGCATATCGGCAGTGTCATCAAACACCACAATCCCTGCATGACCGATCAAGCCACCCTGCCCGTCAAATTCTTCATAGCCAAAAGGCGTGTCGAATTTCGACACAGGCATATAGGCCCCCAGCGGACCGCCCACTTGCACCGCTTTGACGGCCCGACCCGTTGCTGTCCCGCCGCCGATTTCATTGACCAACTCGCCAAGAGGCATCCCGAAAGCGGTTTCAAACAGCCCGCCGTGTTTCACATTTCCGGCAATCTGGATTGGCATCGTCCCTTTGGACCGCCCCAACCCGAACCCCGCATAAAACGCAGCACCCCGTTCAAAAATCACCGGAACTGTTGCCAGTGAAATCACGTTGTTCACCACCGTCGGCTTGCCCAAAAAACCCTCAAGCGCCGGCAGCGGCGGCTTGGCCCGCACAACGCCCCGTTTACCCTCAAGCGAGTTCAAAAGCGACGTTTCCTCGCCACAAACATAGGCCCCCGCCCCGACACGGATTTCCATGTCAAACGACAGGCCAGACCCAAAGATATCCGCGCCCAGAACCCCGTTTTCCCGTGCGATTTCAACCGCAGCCGTCATCACTTTGATCGCGTCAGGATATTCCGATCGCAGATAAACATACCCTTTGGTTGCCCCCACAGCCATGCCCGCGATGATCATGCCTTCGATCAGGGTAAAGGGATCGCCCTCCATGATCATCCGGTCGGCAAAGGTGCCGCTGTCGCCCTCATCCGCGTTGCAGACAATGTATTTCTGATCGGCTTTGGCCCCCAGAACCGTGTTCCATTTGATCCCTGTCGGAAAGCCCGCACCGCCCCTGCCACGCAGACCACTTTCTGTGACCTCGGCCACAATTTCAGCGCCTGTTAAATGTACGGCGCGGCGCAATCCCACAAGCCCCCCGTGGGCCGCGTAATCGTCCAGATCAAGCGGATCAATCACGCCGCAACGGGCAAATGTCAGCCGTGTCTGGCGTGCAAAAAACGGAATGTCTTCGACCGCCCCAAGGCTTTCCAATGTGCCGTCAAACAAGGCCGGCACGTCCGCAATTGTGACCTGCCCAAAGGCTTTACGCCCCGCACCTCTGTCCACTTCGACCAGAGGTTCCAGCCAGATCATGCCCCGCGAACCATTGCGGATCAGCTCCACTTCAAGCCCCCGCGTGGTGGCCTCGGCCAGTATCGCTATGGCCAGTTCATCAGCGCCCACCGCTTTGGCGGCACTGTCCAGAGGAACGTAAATTTTCATGCGCCTGCCTCTTTCAAAAGGGCCTGCATGCGGGTGTGATCCACACGGCCCACCACTTTGTCATCCAGCATTGCTGCGGGCGCGCAGGCACAAAGCCCAAGACAATAAACCGGCTCTACCGTCACAGCCCCGTTCGCCGTCGTGCCGTGCCACGCGATACCCAAATCCTTCAGGGTCTCCTCTGCCAGCCCGTTGGCACCCATGGCTTGACACGCCTCGGCGCGGCAGATTTTCACCACATGGCGGCCCGCAGGGGCTGTGCGAAAATCATGGTAGAAGGACATCACGCCGTGGACCTCTGCCTTGGTGATGTTCAGGGCTTCGGCGATCAGTGGCAGCGCTGATGCAGGCACATGGCCAAAAGCGGTTTGCAATGACTGAAGGATCGGCAGCAGCGGCCCTTCAAGCGTAAGGGACGGCGCAATCAGCGCGGTGATTTCTGCGTCAGAGGGGGCTTGCTGGGGCATCTGCATGGCGGGCCTTTTGAAAATTCAGTCCGCAAGACCTAACGCGCCAATTTATGCCCAATCAATATCGTTATTCCGTCAGTCGATTGAGATTCTCAATCATTGAGCCTCGACATCTTACGGGCCTCCCCCAGCAAAGCCTGAAGCGTCGGGGTGTGGGGCTCGCGGTAAGGGGCGACCAAACCCACGCTTGGCCCCGTTGTGGTTCCCGTCATGGAAACCAGCGCCAAGTCCTTGCCCCGCGTCAGAAAAGCCGCCAGATCGGATGGCAGAACCGTCAGCCAATTGCCGTCCTCAACATTGGCCACCAGCACAACGGTTGAATTGGATTCAATCCATGCATCAGGCGTTGCCCCCGCATCCCGAAAATGCCGGTTGATAATCCGCCGGTTCTGGTTGTCTGGCGTCAATAGACCCAGTTTTTCGCCCTCCAGTTCCTTCCAACCGACCGAAGACCTCTTGGCGAACCTGGATTGTTTGCTGCACACCAGCATATACCGTTCGCGGTACAAAGGTTCTGTGCTGACACGGCCTGTGGGTTCATTATCAAGGTATGTGATCCCCGCATCCACATCCAGATTTTCCATCATCGACAGGATTTCAATCGAGGTCCGCGACAGCAGCGTAAAACGCACTTTGGGGTGCTTTTCGGTGAACCGCGCACTGAGCTTTGCCGCCCAGGTCAGGGCCGTCGGGATCACCGCTACACGCAACTGCCCCGCCAGACCGTGTTTGGTAAAGCGCATCTCGTCTTTTAACTGGCGGGCATCGCCCACAATGCGGCGTGCCCAGACCAATGCGCTGTGCCCTTCGGGGGTCAGGCCGCCGAAACGGGACCCGCGAAAAACCAGTTTCACACCAAGCTGGGCTTCAAGCTGTTTGATCCCCGTGGACAGGGTCGGTTGGGTAATCCCCAAAGTTTCCGCCGCTTTGCCAAAATGCCCTGTTTTGGCAAGTGCGATGAACATGTCCAGTTTGTCGAGCATGATCCGCCCCTATCTTGATTGAATTTGTCAATCAGGATAGCAGCCTTTCATTCAAATCCACAACCTAAAGACCGAGGCTATACAGCCAGATCCCGCATCACTTTGATTAGATCGGATTTCCCTTCAAACCCGATACCAGGCAGTTCTGGCATGGTGATATGGCCGTCGATCACCTGAACTCCGTCGGGGAAACCACCATAGGGTTGGAACAGGTCAGGGTAGCTTTCATTGCCGCCCAGCCCCAGACCCGCCGCAATATTGAGAGACATCTGGTGACCGCCATGAGGGATGCAACGCTTGGGGGACCAGCCGAACTGTTCCAGCATCTCTAGCGTGCGTTCGTATTCGACCAACCCGTAGGACAGGGCGCAATCGAATTGCAGCCAATCCCGATCCGGGCGCATGGCGCCGTGGCGCAAAAGATTGCGGGCGTCCTGATGGGAAAACAGGTTTTCGCCCGTGGCCATCGGGCCCGGGTAAAACTCGGCCATCGCCGCTTGCAGGCTGTAATCCAGCGGGTCGCCGATTTCTTCGTACCAGAACAACGGATACTCCCGCAGCATCTTGGCGTAAGCGATGGCTGTTTCCAGATCAAAGCGGCCGTTGGCATCCACAGCCAACTGCGCCTCGGTGCCTATTTCCTGCAGAACAGCTTCAATCCGGCGCTGGTCTTCGCCAATGGAGGCCCCGCCGATTTTCATCTTCACAACAGTGTAACCGCGATCCACGTAGCCACGCATTTCCGCCCGTAGCGCGCTGTCGTCCTTGCCGGGGTAGTAATAGCCGCCCGCCGCATAAACGAAAACGCGCGGGTCAGCGGTGATGCCTTTGCGTTCCGCCAACAGGCGAAACAGCGGCTTTTCCTCGACCTTGGCGATGGCGTCCCAGATTGCCATATCCAGTGTCCCTACCGCGACCGAGCGTTCGCCATGCCCGCCCGGTTTTTCGTTCTGCATCATCGCCGCCCAGATTTTGTGACCGTCGAAATTTGTGCCTGCGTCATTCAGCAGACTGTCTGGTTGCGCATCCAGAATCCGGTCCCTGAACCGTTCGCGGATCAAACCGCCCTGCCCGTAGCGCCCGTTGGAATTGAACCCGTAGCCCACAACCCGTTGCCCGTCGCGGATCACGTCCGTGACCACGGCGACCAGACTGGTGGTCATCTTGGTAAAGTCGATATAGGCGTTCCGGATCGGAGACGAAATCGGCTTGGTGATTTCGCAAACTTCAACAATGCGCATGGGTCTATCCTTTGGTTTTCGGGGCACTTGGGGTGTGAGTTGACCCTAGCTACACCGTTCCCACTGGGTTTTTCCAATGCTGGTTCGGTACAGATTGATACCGATACGGCATAGATTATTCAGTTTTGAATTCACAGACCTGCTGCCAGAACTTTTCGGAATGGGGGGAAAGGCGGGTGCGGGGGCGATAGATGACGATCTGCACAGGCACATCAAAAGAAACGCCGCCCACCCGCACCAGACGCCCCGCCGCCAACTCATCCCTGGCAAGATGCAAGGGCAGATAGGCAACGCCCTGCCCCTGTTTTGCCATTTCCAGATTGGTTGCCGCCAGAACGGAACTCATACGGGGTTCAAATTCTGGCCCGCCCGCCTTATCCCAATGGGCCTGAAGGATCGTGCTTAACCCTGACGCCGCGCCGTACCCAATCAACGGCACAGGGGTCTGCGCCCCGTCAACTGGCCAAAGCGGTTGCCCCAGTGCGTCAGGGGCGCAAAGCGGGGCCAGACGGTCATGGCCGATCACATGAAACTTGAACTGGCGTTCCGGCAGGCTGGATTGCCCGCTAATATCATTATAACACACGAAAAAGCTGGCATCCCCCCGCGCCATTAGCCGGGTGCACTGGCGATGGGTATCAGACACCATGTTCAACGTCCCAAGCTGTTCAGGCCCCGAAATCCGCATCAACCAACGCGGCACAAAACTATAAGACAGCGCATGGGTAGAGGCGAGACTTAGGCCAAGCCCTGCTGTTTCTGCCGCTGCGCGGGCTTCGGTCTTAGCTTCGGAAAACTGGCGCACAAGGGCGAGTGCGCGGGGCTGGAAGGCCTGACCTGCAGGGGTCAGTACAACCGAACGGCTGGTGCGAAACACCAGCGGCGTTTCTATTGCAGACTCAAGGTTTTTGATCCGGCGGCTGAATGCGGGCTGTGTCATGTTACGGGCCTCTGCCGCCCGTGAAAAATTCAACGTGCGGGCCAGTTCCAGAAAATCTTCCAAAAGGTATAGATCCATATCCGTTCCCGCCACTGTTAGATTTTCATGCATAGCAAGCATGGGTTTGCTTGGCAAACCTGCCGAAAAGGCAATCCGATCCGAAGCCGCTGCTTGACAGATTCGATCGCGCGATCTTATGGTATACCATAATACCGAATACCATAAATCAACAGGGAACTGAATTATGACACTTACCGCCACCTCTCGCGCTACGACCTATTCCTTTCGTGCTTTGCTATGTTCTGTAGCTGTCGCGCTGACTGCCACTGCTGTGCAGGCGCAGGACTGTACGCCACGGATCGCCGATGAATTTCTGGTTGAACCTGCAACTTTAACCATGGCCACCAGCCCGACCCTTCCGCCGATGGCCTATGCGGATCAGACCGGCGAACTGAAAGGCCTGCGCATTGAATTGGGCATCGAAATCGCCAAGCGTCTGTGCCTGACGCCAAAATACATCAGCACCGAATATGCGACGATGATTCCGGGCCTGCAAAGCGACCGTTGGGACATGGTCAATGCAGGTCTATTTGTCACCGAAGCGCGGCGTAAAATCCTGCTGATGATCCCCTACGAAAGCCTTGCGATTAGTATCTCGACCAATGCAGGCGATACTTCGATCACCAAAATCGACGATCTGGCAGGCAAGACCCTAAGCACGGATATCGGCGGCTATGCCGAGCGGAAAATGAAGGAATTGAACGTCGAATTCAAAGACCGCGGTCTGGCAGAAATGCGTCTGAACCTGTTTGACAATTACGCCACCGTTTATCAGGCGCTGCGCGCAGGTCAGGTCGAAGCTGCGGTGTCGATTGATCCGGTTGCCAAACAATATCAGGATCGCGGTGAATTCGACCAAGCCCTGTCGGGCATGTACGCCACACCCGGTTCGCTGTCGTTGCTGAAAGAAGACGTTGCCGCAGGTGTTTCAATTGCCCTGAAGGAAATGAAAGCGGATGGATCTTTTGATGCGCTGATGGAGTCCTACGGCGTGATCCAGGCCCCAGGCGATCTAAGCTATCTGCCATTTGCCGAGTGAATTGACTGACTTTGCGTCCAGTCAAAACGGCTGGGCGCACCACCAAAATACAGAAGGGAATATGTGGTGAAAGGCTGGAATTGGGATGGGTTCTTTGACTATCTAACGAACTATTATTTGTTCGAGGGCGCTTTGGTGACCCTTGGGCTGACGGTCTTTGCCATGACTGCGGGTCTGGCCATCGGCTTTGCGCTGGCCTTGATGCGCATGTCCAAACACAAGTTTATTTCGTCACCCGCGGTGTTTTACATCTGGGTGTTTCGCGGCACGCCCCTGTTGGTGCAATTGATCATCATCTACACGGGCCTGCCCCAGTTGGGTATCAAGTTCACAGTGCTGCAATCCGTGCTGATCGGTCTGGCCATGTGTGAAGGCGCCTATCTGGCGGAAATCCTGCGCGCGGGCATTTCGGCAGTACCTTCGGGCCAGATCAACGCGGCCCGTGCCATCGGCATGAAAGAATCCCAAGTGATGCGTTATGTGATCGCGCCACAAGCCCTGCGGATCGTCATTCCTCCGCTGGGGAATTCGGTGAACAGTGTGCTGAAAACCACCTCCATTGCCTCGATCATTTCCATGGAAGAATTGCTGCGTCGCACCCAGGTCCTGATCCAAGAGCGGTTTCTTGTGCTCGAATTGTTTGTGGTGGCGGCGCTTTACTATCTGGCCATGACCACGATTTGGGATCTGATCCAGCGGCGGATCGAAAAGCGGTTCGGCAAGGCCTATGGCCCCATGTCCATTGATAAACAGTAAGGAGCCCCCCATGACCGATCGTGAAACCGTCATCGAAATGCAAGACGTTAACAAATGGTATGGCGAGAGCTTTCAGGTTCTCAAGAACTGCGACCTGACCGTTGCAAAAGGCGAGGTCGTGGTGATCTGCGGCCCCTCCGGCTCTGGTAAATCCACATTGGTGAAATGCGTGAACGCGCTGGAACCGATCCAACAAGGCACCATCACCGTCACAGGCGTCGAAGTAAACGGCGCAAAAACCGATCTGCCCAAACTGCGCGCCCGCGTGGGAATGGTGTTTCAAAGCTTCGAGCTGTTCCCCCATATGACCATCATGGAAAACCTGTGCATCGGCCAGCGCAAGGTTCTGGGGCGCAGCGATGCAGAGTCTGAAACCAAGGCAACAATGTTGCTGGAACGGGTCGGACTGCTGGCACAGGCGCAGAAATATCCGGGCCAGCTTTCGGGTGGCCAGCAACAACGGGTGGCCATCGCCCGCGCCTTGGCCATGGACCCAGTGGCCATGCTGTTTGACGAACCGACGTCTGCCCTTGATCCCGAAATGATCAACGAAGTTTTGGACGTGATGGTCGCCCTGACCCAAGAGGGTATGACCATGATGGTTGTCACCCATGAAATGGGGTTCGCCCGCAAAGTGGCCGACAGGATTGTATTCATGGACGAAGGTGAAATCGTCGAAATCGGTGATCGTGGCACCTTTTTCGACAACCCCAAAACCGAGCGGGCAAAATCCTTTTTGTCCAAAATCCTAGCCCATTAACGGCCAGAAAGATAAGACGACTATGATTAATCGCATCCTGACGCCGCGCGACATTCTTGTGGGGGGCGGCGCCCGCCACGAACTGGCGGGCCTGCTGAAATCACGGGGAGTGAAGCGGCCTCTTGTGGTGACCGACCCGACCATGGTTCAGGTTGGCCACGCCGCTGATATTATCGACGGCCTAACCGCCGCAGGGCTGGACGCGGGTCTGTTTGCCGAAAGTGTCGAAGACCCGACCGATGTTTCCGTGGCCGCTTTGGTCGCCGTGGCGCAGGCAGGCAAACATGACGGGTTGGTGGCCCTTGGCGGAGGCAGCGCTATTGATACCGCCAAGGCGGCAGGCATCGTTCTGGCAACAGGTGAACCGTTGAACGCCCTTAAAGTGCCACGCATCGTTGATGTGGACGCCATGCCCCTAATTGCAATCCCGACAACCGCAGGAACCGGTTCCGAAGTTACCCGCGCCGCCGTTGTTACCGACACGGACGCAAACGAAAAAATGCTGATCCTTGGCGCGGCGGCTTTGCCCACAGCCGCAATTGTGGATTATGAACTGACCTTTACCTGCCCCTTCCGCGTGACAGTGGATACTGGGATCGACGCGCTGACCCATGCACTGGAAGCACTGGTGAACCGCAACGCCAATCCCCATTCGGACGCGCTTGCCCTGTCGGGGCTGGCATTGATCGGCGGGCATCTGGAAACCGCCGCCCGTGACCCGCAGAACGCCGCTGCCCGCGAAGCGGTCATGTTGGGCGCAACCCATGCGGGGCTGGCTGTGTCCAACACATCCACCGC
Source organism: Amylibacter sp. (assembly GCA_034670045.1). Classification (GTDB taxonomy): domain Bacteria; phylum Pseudomonadota; class Alphaproteobacteria; order Rhodobacterales; family Rhodobacteraceae; genus Amylibacter. The sequence continues at coordinate 21,402 of JAXMOF010000001.1, forward strand.
ATTGATTCACGGGCTTAGCCGTCCGATCGGGGCGTTTTTCCATGTGCCGCACGGCATGTCCAACGCGATGGTTCTGCCGCTGGTGACCCAGTTCTCCCTTTCCGCAGCCCCCACAAAATACGCCATGGCCGCCCGCGCTCTGGGGCTTGCCGCGCAAGACATTTCAGACCAAGCTGCGGCAGCCCTGCTGGTCCCCGCCTTTCAAGACATGAACAGCCGCCTTGAGGTCCCGACTCCGGAAAGTTTCGGGATTGAACGGGGGCGTTACATGGAACTGATCCCTGAAATGGCGCGACAGGGCATGGCGTCAGGCACCCCGAACAACAATCCACGGGTGCCCACAACTGATGACATGGCGCGGTTATATACACTCGCCTTCGACGGGCAGCTTGACGCTGCCTGACCACGCAAACACCCTGCCCCGACAACGCGGCAGCCGATAAAATGACACTTGTAAGGACTCTTCCCATGGCGATCGAAATCCGCAAAACCCTGCTGCAACTTGAAACCACCCTGATCGAGGGAGGACGCGCCGCACCAACCCCGTTGAAGCTGTATTCCGCATTGGCCGTGGTGAAAAACCCTTGGGCCGGACGGGGGTTTGTCGAAGACTTGAAACCCGAAATCCACGCCGCAGGCCCTGTGCTGGGTGAATTGCTGACCTCTATGATCCTTGATGCAGTCGGTTCGGGAGAGGCCGTTGAAGCCTACGGCAAAGCCGCTGTTGTCGGAACAGACGGAGAGTTGGAACACGCCAGCGCCTTGATCCACACCCTGCGGTTCGGCAACCATTTCCGCACTGCCGTTGGCGCGAAATCCTATCTGGCCTTCACCAACACCCGCGGTCCTGCCAACGCGCCGATCATGATCCCGTTGATGGATAAAAACGACGCGGGGCGGCGGTCCCATTACCTGACCATTCAAACTGCAATTTCGGATGCGCCTGCCGCAGATGAACTGGTGATTGCGCTTGGTGCATCTGTGGGCGGGCGTCCGCACCACCGCATCGGAGACCGCTATCAGGACCTGAAAGATCTGGATCAGGACGTTGAAAATCCGGCAGGCGTTTGAAAGTGGATCAAAGCATAACGGCAGATAGCGCGCCAACGTCTATGCGCACCGCTTTTGCTGATTTGGCAAGCGTACCCCGCCTGCACACCGCGCGGGGCACGGCCTATGTCAAACTTGGCAAGGGCGCGCCGTTGGTGCTGGTGCACGGGGTTGGTCTGCGGCTGGAAACATGGGCCCCGCAGATCGCCTATTTTGCCAAAAGCCACACGGTGATTGCCCTAGACATGCCCGGACACGGCCAAAGTGCGCCACTGCCCATCGGCAGCAATCTGCGCGATTTTGTCGGGTGGTGCGGCGATACCCTGGATGATCTGGGCCTTGGACAGGTCAATCTGGTCGGCCATTCCATGGGCGCGCTGATCGCGGGCGGGGTTGCTGCCAGCCAGCCGGACCGTCTAGCGCGGGTTGCCTGTCTGAACGGCACATATCGACGGACACCCGCCGCCAGACGCGCCGTGATGGAACGGGCTGCGGCCATCTGGACCGACGGAGTAGACGCAGATGGCCCGATGGAACGCTGGTTTGAAGGCACAGACGACCGCAGCTTTTTGCGGGACACGGTGTATGGATTGCTTTCGGGTGTTTCGCCCCTAGCCTACGCCACAACCTATACCGCGTTTGCCACTGGGGATGAGCTTTATGCCGACGCATGGCGCAATATTGCGCTGCCATCCTTGTTCCTGACAGGGGACGGCGACCCCAATTCCACGCCTGAAATGTCAGCGCAGATGGCCGCGCAAGCGCCCAAGGGCAAGGTGGTGATTATCAAAGGCCACAGGCATATGGTCAACCTGACCGCGCCTTTACAAGTGAACGCAGCAATGGAAACCTGGCTTCAGACTGCCTAGGCACAGGCCGCAGCAGGATCGCCAGAAGGAAAGGGATACCAGATGAAACGGTTCCAACATTATATTGACGGTCAGTTTTCAGACGGGGCCTATAGTTTCCCCAGCATTGATCCTGCCACGGCAGCCCCTTGGGCCGATATGCCCGAAGCCCGCGAACCAGAGGTGGATCAAGCTGTCACAGCCGCCCACCGCGCGCTGTATTCCGGGCCATGGGCAGACATGAACGCGACCCAAAGAGGAAAACTGCTGTCCCGTCTGGCGGATCTTCTGACGGAAAACGCGCAAACGCTGGCCGAACTGGAAACCCGCGACACAGGTAAAATCATCCGCGAAACCTCGGCCCAGATCGCCTATGTGGCTGATTACTACCGCTATTACGCGGGGCTTGCAGATAAAATCGAAGGCGCACATCTGCCCATCGACAAACCCGATATGGAAGTCTGGCTGCGCCGCGAACCCATCGGTGTTGTGGCGATGATTGTGCCGTGGAACAGCCAGTTGTTTCTGGCCGCCGTCAAACTGGGGCCTGCCCTTGCAGCAGGCTGCACCGCAGTGCTGAAAGCATCCGAAGACGGGCCTGCCCCGATGCTGGAATTTGCGCGGTTGATCCATGAAGCAGGCTTCCCCCCCGGCGTTGTCAACGTATTGACAGGCTTTGGTGACACCTGCGGCAAGGCGCTGACCTGCCATCCGAAAGTCGCCCATATCGCCTTTACGGGCGGTCCCGAAGCCGCCCGCCACATTGTGCGCGGCTCGGCAGATAATCTGGCTTCGACCTCGCTTGAACTGGGCGGGAAATCCCCTTTCATCGTATTTGCCGATGCGGATTTGGAAAGTGCTGCCAATGCGCAGGTGGCTGGAATATTCGCGGCGGCAGGTCAAAGCTGTGTCGCAGGATCGCGCCTTGTGGTGGACCGCCGCGTCAAAGACAAATTCCTGACACTGCTCAAAGCCAAGGCCGAGGCCATTCACATCGGCGATCCGTTTGACATGGCAACCGAAGTGGGGCCGCTGGCAACCGCACGCCAGATCGCGCATGTAGGTGATCTGATCGGCAGGGCAGTTGATGCAGGGGCCAAGGTTATCTGCGGGGGTGCCGCGCTCGATCGGGCGGGGTTTTATCAGGCGCCGACGATTTTGGATTGCGACGGCGTGTCTTCGCCTTCTATGGTTGAAGAATTCTTTGGGCCGGTGCTGTCCGTCGTGTCTTTCGACACAGAGGCAGAAGCACTGGAGATCGCCAATGACACACAATTCGGTCTGGCGTCTGGCGTTTTCACCAGCAACCTGTCACGCGCGCATCGGATGGTGCGCGGCATTCATGCGGGTGTTGTCTGGGTCAATACCTATCGGGCCGTTTCCCCGATTGCCCCGTTTGGCGGCTTTGGCCTGTCTGGTCACGGGCGCGAAGGCGGGCTGGCGGCTGCGTTGGATTACACCAAAACAAAAACCGTCTGGCTGCGCACATCAGATGACCCGATTCCGGACCCGTTTGTGATGCGCTAAACACCACATCCCCCCGCAACCACAGGATAAAAGTTGCCTGTGGTCGTGGTGGGGCTGTACTTTGTATACCATATTACCCTAGTAAATTTCAGGGGCGGAGTTGGGAGAACACCATGGTTGGCAAAGTCGAAAATACTGGCATGAAGGTCGCGCGGCCCACCAAGACGCTGCGCGAACTGGCCCTTGGCAATCTGCGCGATGCCATTCTGGACGGCGTTTTCAAACCCAGTGACCGCCTTGTGGAACGGGACCTGTGCGAACAACTCGGCGTCAGCCGCACCATCGTACGCGAGGTTCTGCGCCATCTGGAATCCGAAGGGCTGGTCAGCACGCAACCCGGCAAAGGCCCGATTGTGGCCCCGCTCGACAGTGATATTGCCCAGCAAATCTATGAAGTTCGCGGCGCATTAGAAGCCATGGCCGCGCAGCTTTGTGCGGAAAGTGATGACCCCAGCATCGTACCCGCCCTTGAAGCCGCGCTGGCCGGGATTCACGACGGGTATATCCAGTCCGATCAGGCCAAAGTCCTGAACAGCACTTCGGAATTTTACCGTGTGATGTTCAGCAAAGTGAACCGTCATGTGGCATGGGATATCGTCAACATGCTGACGGTTCGCATCAACCACCTGCGATCAATGACCATTCAGACCGGCAACCGTGACGTGAACGGCCCCGCTGAAATGGCCGCAATCGTCGAGGCGATCAAGGCCCGCGACGGGGCGCTTGCCTACCGCGCCGCCGCCGATCACGTGGTCAGCGCCGCCGCCATCGCCATGGCTATCTTTGCAGACCGTCAGCAGGATTAATGGCTAACTGGCTGCGGGCCTACCAAAGCGCCTTACGGTAGTTTTCCGCCAGAGATGAATCAATTTCCTCTGCGCTGGCCGCGATTTCCAACTGGTCGCGGATGATTTCACCCAGCGTCGGAATTTCGGACCGATCCGGCCAGGATTCCGGCTTCCAAAGCGTCGAACGGATATAGGCCTTGGCGCAATGCATATAGACCTGACGGATTTTGATCACCATCGCCGAAATAGCGGGACGCCCGTTCATCGCCAGCTTTTGACACAGATCTTCATCCACCGTCAGCCGCGCTTCCCCGTTGATCCGCAGGGTTTCGTTCACTCCGGGGATCATGCAACACAGACCCACCGCCGGATTTTCAAGAATATTTTCCCATGTATCCAAACGGTTGTTCCCCGGTCGATCCGGGATTGCGATGGTTGTATCATCCAGCACATGGATAAACCCCGCACCGTCCCCTTTGGGCGAGACATCCCCATTGCCTGCCAAATCTTGTGAACCGATCATCACAAACGGGGATTTTTCCAAGAAATGCCGCGAATGGGCATCCAGCCGGTCCAACTGCTTTCGAACGGCCGTGTCGCCTGGCAACTGGTAGATCGCGCGCAGTTGGTCTTTGGTCTCGATAAATTTCATCACATTTTCCTTGGGTCGGGTATCAGAACCTGCCTGTTACTGCATAAAGCAGCGTAAAGCGCAGGGACCGTTCGGCCCCTGCTGCAACTGTTACCAACGTGCCGCCAATGACAAGCTGATTTCGCGTCCCGAACCATATGAACACACAAAGGATGTCTGACACCCTGTCACATAGTCTTTGTCAGCGATATTGGTGACGGCAAAATTTGCCTCCAGCCCTTTGCGGATTTCATAGGTGGCATAGAAATCCACCAGCGTGGCATCCGGCACCACAAGAGTGTTGGACGCATTCGCAAAACTTTCCCCTGTATAGCGCACACCCGCGCCCAGTGTCAGACCGCTTAGATCACCCTGAAACGCATAGCTGCCCAGCAAGGACAGCTGGCTTTCGGGGATCAGGGTCGGGGTAGTGCCAATCAAAGCCGCATTTGTGTCCTCGGTGACTTTAGCGTCGATAAAGGTGGCTGCCCCTTGCAGGGTGAAGCCGTTGTTGAAGTCGTATTTGCCTTCGAATTCAACCCCGCGGGACCGGACAGACCCAAGCTGGCTGAAGGCAGGAAAGGCACCCGTGACCACATTATCGCGGTCGATCTGAAAGGCCGAAGCCGTCAGGCTGAAGTTGGCATCTGTCGGGGCCCATTTGAAGCCCACTTCAAACTGTTCACCCGATTCAGGCTTGGTCACACCAGAGGCAGGGGACGCAATCAACGGGTTGAAGAAGGTGGAATAGGTCACATAGGGCGTGAATTCATTGGCGAATTCGCGGGCTAGGGCGACGCGGTAGGATGTTTCATTGTCCTTGCGATCAAAGCCGCCGTTGAAATCCTGCGTGGTGGATACGAAATCATGACGCAGGTTCACTGTGCCGATCCAGCCGTCGCCCCAGCGCATCTGGTCTTGGAAATACAGCCCCACCTGACGCTGGAATGTACCACCGGAAATATACGGTGCATTCAGTACAGGCGTGCCAGGGTTGACGGGATTAACTACACTGTTGGTGTCACTGAAGTTCGACGCCTGTGTTTCGCCAAGGGAATAGAACCGCGCGTCCAGACCCATCAACAGGTCATGGGACACAGCGCCGGTATCCACCGTGCCATAGTAACGCAAGTCGGTCTGTGCCGTGCGCACCAGCGTATCATGTTCAAACCCGATCAGCGCCAGCGTGCCCGTTGCATCCACCGGAGTTTCGGAAAACCCTGCGTAGCCGAAAGGATAGAAATAGCGTTCCTCAACACTGGCCACACCAAGGCGAGCGATACCAGTGATGGTGAACCCGTTCGCCAGTTCCTTTTCTACGATACCGGAAACAGAAGCCTGTCTGCGTCTGTAGTTATCCCATTCTGAATCAGAAAAGTTTGCATCGGGATCAATGTAGCCGAACTCTGCGGTCGGGGACACTGTGCCGTAATAGGGCAAAAACGTGCTGCCGTTATGCTGTTCATCTGCCGCGTGCAGGTTGGCCAGAAGGGTGACCTCGGTGCCGCCATCTGTGGTGAATTTAAACGAAGGAGCAAAAGTACCGCGCAGGCCGTGGTTAAAGGCGTCATATTTGTCGCCCCCTTCAATCCGCCCTGTCAGACGATAGGACCGATCCGCCCCAAGAGAATCCCCGTAATCAAATTCAACCCAAGCCCCTGCAGCATCATTGACACCAAAGGTCAGCTCGCGCACCCGCTCTCCGGGGCGTTTGGACACATAGTTCACAATCCCGCCCGGATTTGATCCGCCATAAAGCGCCGAGGACGGACCGCGCAGAACCTCTACCCGTTCCAGCGTATAGGGGTCGATGAAAAACGACCCGAACGCATAAGACAGGTTTTGCGCATTATCCAGATAAATGCCGGTTTGATCCGCCTGAAAACCGCGAATGCGCAGCCAGTCGTAATCCTGATCATTGCCGAAAACTTCGGTGGTGACGCCCGCTGTATAGCGCAAAGCCTCGCTGACGGTGCTCGAGCCGAACCGCTCGATGTCTTCGCGACCCAGCACCGAAACCGACTGTGGCACCTGGTTCAGGGTCGCGGGGGCTTTGGTCCCTGTCACGGTCGGCGGGTTGCCGTCCCCGCCAACAGGGCCGGTCGCGTCTTCTTGGTTGCGCAACACAAGTGTGCCCAGCTCAAAGGAGTCCGCGCCGGATTGCGCGGCTGCCGAAGTGGCGGTGAATGTGGCCGTGGTGCACAACAATGCAGCGGCAAGGCTAAGCGTCACACTGCTGTTTTTACAGGTCCGTGATGTCATGTTTCTGTGTCCCCAGAATAGGAAGATTTCTTTTGAATTGGGTATCAGATAGAAATAGTCAGGTATTCTGTATTGAATATTCGGCCCAAGTCTGGCGGTTTCTAGGCCGCTGCGCTTTTTTGGCGAGAACACCAAAGACCGGGCGGGGTTCCGGTAATCCGCTTGAAGACACGGTTCAAATGGGCCTGATCGGAAAACCCTGTGCGGGCGGCGACCTCGACCAGGGGCTGGTCCTGCAACAACAGTTCTTTGGCCCGCGTAACACGGGCGTGCAGCACCCATTGATGGGGCGATTGTCCCGTGCGGGCGCGAAACCACGCGTTAAATCGCGTACGCGACAGCCCTGCAACCGCCGCAAGCGTGTCTGTCTGCAATGCAGTTTCCAAATGGCCGTCGATGTGATCAATGACCTGCGCAAACCAGTCCACCGTCGCACAACTGGTAAAAACCGTGTGCAACAACTGCCGTGCCTTCGCGGCGATCCCTTGCGGCGTGGCGGTGTCCTCCAGTGCATAAGCCATGATCTGTTCGGACAGGGCGATCACCGCGTCTGTGGCCTCGGCAAAAATCGGGGCATCGCAGGGCGTGTCTTCGGACAGCAGGGTTTCAAGCGTGCTTCGTTTGATATGGATATCCAGATGGCGCAAGGGGCCGACTTCGGCAAAACTGCCCCATAAATTCATACCCGCCGGTACATAACAAACCGTACAGGGCGTGCCTTCCAGCCCCCGTTCGGATGTCAGACACATCTGCGCCCCGTCCAGAAACATAATCAGTCTGGGGTGCATCGACACATATTGCCCCCGCGCCCCCGTGCGCATTTGCACCCGCCAGCAATCCACCAGCATATCCTGCGTCGCAAAGCTGCGCATAGGGCCAGAGGACTCTATTCCGGTGACTTTTGCATACATGCGGGGGTGAAACGACATAGACAGACCTTTGTTGGTATCTGGCTGAGTCGATGAACTTGGCTGATATTCCTTTGGATAATCAGCCCGTCAGCCGAGTCAAGTGATTGACGCCGCTTTTCCCTGCTATAGAGAGGGGAAAGCCACGTCGGGGCGGCAATTTCCCAGTATTTCGCCCCCTGACAAGCCAGCCCACGTTCCTTTTGCAGGTAGTCCATGCGACGAGTCCTTCAGATTTTACTGGTGATGGTCTGGCCGATTGCGCTAGCGGCAGAGCCTGTGCGGATCGACCATGTCTGGGGCAGCACCACCATACCAGCCCCCCCGAAACGCATCGTCAGCCTGTCCTTTACGGGCTTGGATACATGGCTGGCGCTGGGGATTTCCCCGATCGCCTATCGGGTCTGGTACGGGGGCGATGCGGCGGGTCGTTGGCCATGGGCGCAGCCGGTTTCGGGGGGGCACCAAGGGCTGGCCCTGCGCGGTGAGCTTGATCTGGAACAAATCGCCCGCCTGAAACCCGACCTGATAGAGGCAATGTATTCCGGCCTCAGCTACGCCCAATATACCGCCCTGTCCCGCGTCGCCCCTGTTTTGCCACCCCCGCCCGACACATCGGATTTCGGCGCGTCCTGGCAACAGATGATCGCCAGTTTCGGGGCAGCTACCGGCACTGATGCGCGTGCCGCCACGGTGACACAGACAATCCAGCAGCGCTTTACCGAAATCCGCAAGGCCCACCCCCAGTGGCAGGGTAAAACCGCTGTTGTCGTCTGGCCTGACGGGCCGCTGATTTATGGCCCCCAAGATGCCCGCGTGCGGCTGTTGCACAGCCTTGGTTTTGTTCTGCCCGCTGCTGCAAAAAAGTTTGCGCGGGGCGGGTTTTACTTTGCGCTGGATCGGGAACTGACCGAGGCATTGGACGCGGACGTACTGATCTGGCTTGATCTGGGGGGCGGCGTTTCAGCCGCGGCCCAACATCCCCTGCGCCACACCATGCGCGCGGTGCGCGAAGGGCGTGAAATTGTGACCGACCCGACCCTGACAGCCGCGCTCAGCTATGCAACACCCCTAAGCATCGACTATGCACTGGACCGTTTGGTGCCTTTGCTGGAACAGGCGCTGGACGGCGACCCAACCACACCTGTTGATGGCAGCGCGGAGGCAGGTCTATCCCCTTAATCCGTTTCATATTCCCCGCAGCAGCCCTGATCCTGCTTGTCCTCGGCTCTCTTTTGATTGGCGCACGCAGCGGCATCGGGCCTAGCGACATACAGGCGTGGCTGGCAGGCACCGCCCCTGATGATGCCGCATCAATCGTGCTTGGCCAGATGCGCCTGCCCCGCACGCTCACCGCGATTTTGGCGGGGGGCACGCTTGGGCTGGCGGGTGCATTGATACAGGGGTTGTCGCGCAATCCACTGGCTGATCCGGGGTTGCTCGGCATCAACGCAGGGGCCGCTTTTGCAATGGTCGCAACGGTCTGGTGGCTGGGTCCGATGGCCCCCGCGCTGCTGTTGTTTCCGGCCCTGTGCGGTGCGGCCTTGGCAGCTTTGACAGTGTCCAGCATCGCCACCCTATCCACCAGCCCTGTGACTTTGATCCTTGCGGGGGCGGCGCTGACAGCCCTGCTGAGTGCTGCACTGCGCGGTTTGATCCTGCTCGATCCCTACGCGCTAGAAGTCTATCGCCATTGGGCTGTCGGGGCGGTTGATCGCACTGATTTGGCCACGGTGCACACTGCGGGTCTGGTTGCGCTGGCGGGGGTGGTATTATCCCTGAGCGTGGCGCGCTGGCTGGATGTGCTGGCACTGGGCGCGGATATGGCCCAAAGCCTTGGCGCCGGCGTTGTGCGAATTCGTCTGGTCGGGCTAACCGCCGTGGCGCTGCTTTGTGCGGCAGCCGTTATGGTGGCGGGGCCGATTGCCTTTGTCGGCTTGCTCGCCCCCCATCTGGCGCGGCTGACGGGGGCAGGCGGGATGCTGTCACAAATGCTGCGCGCCGCCCTGTTTGGCGCAGGGTTGCTGTTGATTGCCGATATCCTTGGCCGCGTGATCGTGCCGGGTGTCGCCATCGAAGCAGGGCTTGGAGTGACCGTGATCGGCGGGCCTTTCCTGATCTGGCTGGTGCGCCGTCAGGCCGAGGGTCTGACATGACCCGATTGTCGCTGTTATACATGTTTATAGCGGCCTTGGTGCTGGGGTTGATGTTCCTTCTTCTGGTGGTGGGTCAAGGAGCGCTGCACCCGTTCACCGATCCGCTGGACCGCACGATCCTGTTGCATTTCCGTGCGCCCCGCGTGGCTTTGGCGCTTGTCACGGGGGCTGGGCTTGGCATGGCTGGCACCGCGGTACAAACGCTGCTGCGCAATCCTTTGGCCTCCCCTGATATTATCGGCTTCAGCGCGGGCGCTGCGGCAGGGGCTGCGCTGGTGATCGTGCTGTCCGGCACAGGTGTCTGGGCGGGTGCGGGGGCTGTACTGGGTGGCAGTATTACCGCTGCTCTGGTGTTGGCACTGGCGTGGCGGGGGGGCGTTGCACCTTTGCCACTGGTACTAATCGGGGTCTCGCTCAGCCTCCTTTTGGCTGCGGCAACGGATGTTCTGCTCAGTCTCGCCCCTGACTTACAAGCCAGCGAGGTCACACGGTTCCTGTCTGGATCATTTGCAGGCGCGGAATGGCACCGCGTCGGGGTGATGGGGGCGGTCACAATCATCGGCGGCGGTCTGCTCGGCTGGCACGCCTTTGCCATTGACCGTTTGGGGCTGGGTGACGATATGGCCCGCGCTCTGGGGCTTGGACCTGACGGCGTGCGAATCAGGGTGGTTGCGGTTTCGGCTGTGATGGTGTCGGTCAGCGTTGCAGTGGCTGGCCCGATCCCCTTTGTGGCCTTTCTATCCGGCCCGTTGGCACGGCAACTGTCCAGACAACCTGGCACTGTTCTGATGGCATCAGCCGGTATCGGCGCTCTACTGGCTCTTGGAGCCGAAGCCCTGTCCGGCACCCTGATTTTCGGCACCCACCTGCCCGCAGGCGTCTTTACCGCGCTGATCGGCGGCCCCGCCATGCTGTGCATACTACTTATCAATACGAGGGAACGATGAGCGCAGAATTAGAAGTTCAAAACCTCACCATGACCCTTGCAGGGCGGCGCGTATTACAAGACGTCTCTTTGCGGTTTGATGCGGGCAGCGTTACCGCCGTTATCGGGCCGAACGGTTGTGGTAAATCCACGCTGCTGCGCACTTTGGTGCGGATTTTGGAACCAACCCAAGGGTCGATCTGTCTGGACGGGGAGGATACCAAAAGACTCGCCGCGCGCGCCCTTGCCCAGAAAATCGCGTTTCTGCCGCAAACCCCGCAGACCCCTGATGGTCTGCGCGTCGCCCCTTTGGTCGAACGGGGCCGCACCCCTTATATGCGCCCGTTCCAGCCCATGCGCCCCGAAGATCGCACCGCCGTCACCGCCGCGCTAGAGGCCACAGGCATGACGGCCCTGAAAGACCGCCGCGTCGATCGGTTGTCAGGCGGGCAGCGCCAGCGGGCCTGGATCGCTCTGACTGTTGCCCAGCAAACGCCGATCCTGATTCTGGACGAACCCACCACCTATCTGGACTTGCCCCACCAGATTGAAATCCTGCGCATGGTGCGCAAATTGAACGCTGAAACGGGAAAAACCGTCATCATGGTCCTGCATGACATCAACCTTGCCAGCCACTACGCCGACCGTATCGTCGCGATGAAAGACGGGGGTGTTGCTTTTGACGGCACGCCGGAAAATGTGGTGACCTCCCAAAACCTGAGCGCGCTGTTTGGGAGTGCCTTGCAGGTGCGACAAGATCCGGGCCAGCCGCCTTTGGTGCTGCCAAAATGAAGACGCATTGCAAAACCCTTTTCACAAAATCGGGAGTCATTCCGCTTTAGGCTCGAAATTCCCCGCTGCCCGTGATAGCGGAGCTTAAACAGGCAGGCTTCCCCCCACCCACGACATATAAGGAACCCTTCCATGGCAGAACAAACCCGTGCCAAACGCCCCCCGCGTCTTTTCACTGTCAGCGCCGTTCAGCGCCTGACACCCCATATGATCCGTGTCACCTTCAGCGGCCCCGAAATCGCAGACATTCCGGACGGGTGTGAAGGCGCGAATTGCAAGATTTTCCTGCCCGAACCGAGCCAAAGCAAAGACAGCTTTGCCCGCCAGCTTGAGGAGGGCCCCCGCCCGACAGTGCGCACCTATACAGTACGCCATCAACGGCAAGGTCTCGGGGAAATGGATATTGATTTCGTGGATCACGGCGATGCGGGTCCGGCCTCGGCTTGGGCAAGGGCAGCGCAGGTTGGATCGTTTTGCGGCTTTGCAGGCCCCGGCCCCGTAAAGGTGGAATCCTATTACGCCAAGCACTATCTGGTGGTGGCCGATATGTCCGCCCTCCCCCTCGCAGCGGCCACATTGGAAGCCATGCCCGCAGATGCCCGAGGCACCGCGATTTTTGATATTCCCCATGCACAGGACCAGCAGGATTTCCGGATCCCCGAAGGCATTGAACAGCATTGGATCGTCAATGCGGACAGCCACGCGCCAACGGGTGAAATCGTCGATATGGTGCGCGGGCTCGACTGGCCTGCGGAAACGGTTCAGGTCTGTATTGCCGGTGAAAGCACCATGATCAAAGAGCTGCGCCAGCATATTCTGGTGGATTTACAGACCCCCAAACAGGACGTCTATATTTCCGGCTACTGGAAAATCGGCCTGATCGAAGACGAACACCAAAAGGCAAAACGGCTGGAAGCCAGCGCCGCATAAGAAACACAGGGCTGCCCGTCAGGCTTTGGCGGGCAGAACATCGAGAATTTTACGCGCCGCAGTCATCGCGCCCGGTTTTTGCTGCATGGTTTTGGCATTTTCCTGCAACCGCGCACGCATCGGGGCGGATTCCAGCAGGGTGGTGATTTTGTCCTGCAGCAGCGTATCAGTCATGTTCCAGCGATCCAGCCGATCCCCCACACCACATTCCACCGCCCGCCTTGCGGTGTCATGACCATCCCAGCAATAGGGGATGATCAGCGAAGGAACCCCGAAATACAGCGCCTCGCAAAAGCTGTTGTTGCCGCCGTGATGGATGAACAAATCACATTGCGCAATGACCGAGGGTTGCGGGAACCAATCCTGCAAATGCACATTGTCCGGTACTTTGGAATAGCTTTCGATCAGCGCGCCCACATTCACCAGAAACCGCGCGGGAATGGTGGAAACCGCATCAATAATCCGCTGCAGGAATTGCACATCGGTGGACCCGAGACTGCCAAAACTCAGATAAACCAGCGGGCCATCATTGGCGGGAAATTCTGGCACCTGATAAGGGCGTTCATCACGCACGCAGCCTTCGAGCAGGGCGAAATTGGGGGCCTCAAGGGGATTTTTGCGATCAAACCGCACGATGCTCGGGGCCAGTAAAAGGTTCAAATCGCCTGAATTTTCCAGAAACTCCCCGTCCGGCAAGGGGCTTAGACCTGCCTTGGCCCGGAAACTGTTATACCGCTTGTGCGGCAGTTCTACGGCATCCAGATATTCGCGGTTGAACTCGGCGATCTGTGACCGCTCGCTGGGATCAAGACCAGACAGATAGGGCGGGACATTGGCATCCCTGACCTCGGTCTCGGCGCAGGACACAATCCGCACCCAAGGGCAGCCGAAACGGGCGATGGCGGGGAACATGATGACATTGTCCAGCACGATCAGATCGGGCGCAATCTGGTTCAGCACATGGCTCAGCCCCTCTTCCAGATCAACGGCTGTATCCACAATCGCATCCCAGACAGGGGCTACATAGGTGGTTAACTGCTGCTGGGGGGTCAGATTGAAATGGGGCAGGTGACGGGCGAGGAATTCTTCCCAATAGCGGCCGGTTTCTTCGATTGTGCTGGCCGAGGAGGGTTCCACATAATGTTCTTCAAAACCATAGTCGGAAAATACCCCCGTAAACCCGCCATGGGTGATGAAAACGGGTGTCGCGCCCAATTTGGCCAAAGCCTGCGCGATACCGATACAGTTCAGGGCCGCGCCAAAACTGGCTTCGGGGAAAAACGCGATAACGGGGGATTTTCGGGCAGTCATCAAAGGGTCAGGTCCGCTGCATTCGGCCCGCGAACATAATCGCTGGCGCGCCACGATTGGCCACGCTCGGGCGGTTGCTTTTGGACATGCGCAAATGCACCCGCATCAGATCGGCGGCCACCGCAGGCATCCCCTGTTCCAGTGCTTCAAGAATACGCAAATGTTCGCGCAGCGACTGGCGCATGCGGAAATCGCTGATGGTGTGGGACGCGCCGTGCAGGTGGCGCAACTGGTTATGGCTTGTCATGGTTTCGCTGATATAGGGATTTGTCACAGCCCGTGCAATCAGCAGATGGAACGCCAGATCGGCGTTGCGAAATTCATCCAGTCGAATGGCGTTTTCGGCCCGCGCCAGCAGGTCTTCGGTCTGTAGGCGCACCACTGCGGCGCGGTTTTTTTCGATGCGGAAACCGTCGGATAAAATCGCTTCGGGTTCCAGCATCAGGCGGAATTCAAAGCTGTGCGCCTGCGAGGATTGCTCGCCCATCAACTGTTTGAACATCCACGACTGGCCATCGGCCTTATCCACGATCCCCTTTGATTTCAGGTCCAGCAACAGGTTCTGTGCAGCGGCGCGGGGCACGTTATAACGGCGGCTTAATTCGGATACGGTCACGCTGGCCCCAAGACGGCGACTGGCGCGATCGCGCACAACCCGTTCCACAAGCACCCCTTCTGGCGGGTCGGTATTTACCTCTGTATCCAGCCGCACGGTCAAAGGATCGCGGGCCAACACATAACCGCCTTCAGGTGCTTTGCTGGCATAGCCCTGCTGTTCCAAAAGCTGCAGCGCGTTGCGGATCGGGGTGCGCGACACGTTACAGGCCTCGGCAAGGGTGTTTTCGACCAGACGTTCGCCCACAGCCAGCCCCGAATCGATCAGAACGTCCAGTATTTTTCCCGCCATCGCTGCGGGGCGATTCGATGTTTTCATAAAAATCGAGCCTTACGTGTCAGAAAAAAAGCCGCTCTTACAGCCGTATAGAGCAATAATATACAGCAATACATGAACTGCAAGTTTTGTCTTGTGTATTTTTTACAGCAAAAATACAGTCAATCCCATCCACGCAGCCAAAGAGGTGCGCGGCACAACGGGAGTATAAAAAATGACAAAGTCATCCACCGCGCTTGGCGCATTCAAAACAATTCTTTTTGCAGGCTGCGGCATTGCCGCCCTGTCCTCTGCCGCATTTGCGGAAAAAATCGTGATTTCGAACTGGGACGGCTATATGCCGCCGGACCTGCTGGAAAACTTTACCAAAGAGACCGGCATCGAGGTCGATATGGCGGTTCACGGCACCAATGAAGAAATCATGGGCAAGGTCGTGGCCAGCGGCGGGCGCGGCTATGATGTTTTATTTGTCTCATCCCCTTTTGCCGAGGCGCTGAACAATCTGGGTCTGGCGGCAACGCTGGATCACGCCAAAATTCCGAACCTGTCCAATCTGGTGGATGAGGCCACGCAACTGGCCCATGATCCGGGCAATACCTTTTCGGTTCCCTACACATGGGGCACCACGGGCCTGTGTTACCGCAGCGACCAGATGGATGCGCCCGACTCGTGGAATGACCTTCTGAAACCGTCCGATGAACTGAAAGGCCAGACAACCATGCTGTCCACAGATCGCTGGATGATGGGAGCAGCGGCGCTGGCTTTGGGCAAGTCGGTGAATGACACATCCGATGAAACACTGGCCGCCGAAAAGGAATTGCTGGTGGCAACAAAGCCGACACTTCTGGCCTTTGACGACACCACATTCTATCTGAAGCTGGTTTCGGGCGAGGCCAAGATGGTTCAGGCGTGGGACGGCTGGTGCAACTATGGCATCGGTGAAAATGCCGACATCAAATATGTGATCCCGTCCGAAGGCTCTGATTTGTGGGTGGATTCCATTCTGGTCACCAAAGCATCCGAACATAAAGACGCAGCCGAGGCGTTTATCAACTATATGCTGCGGGTGGATGTGGGCACGTGGGTGGCGGAAAACATCCTCTACAAAGTGCCAAATGGTGCGGCAATGGAGGCGATTGATCCATCCCTGTATGAAACCTTCCCCAATATGGCGATGAAACCGTCAGAGCTGCTGGCTTTTGAACAGCTGCGCGATCTGGGCAAGGGTCAGAAAGCCTTTGCCCGCACCGTGACCGAGGTAATGGCGGCCAAATAAGCCCCCCGAAACCGATAGTCCATGGCAGCACCGGGCTGTAGTTTTCCGGTGCTGCCGCCTTATCCTCTGGCGGAAAACATACATGCGAAACAGCGTCAAAACCTGGGTACTGATCGGCCCCGGACTGGGATGGATTTCCCTTCTGCTGGTCATCCCCTGCGCCTTGATCTTTGTCTATGCCTTCTTTGAACGGGGCGTTTACGGCGGCGTTGACTACATCTTTACCTTTGAAAATTTTCAACGGGCCTTTGATCCGCTCTATATGGGAATTTTCCTGCAATCCGCAAAAATCGCCGGACTGGCCACGCTGATTTCGATCCTGATCGCCTATCCCACAGCCGCCGCGATCACGCAGGCCCCGCGCCAGTGGCAGACCGTGCTGTTGATCCTTGTGATCATGCCGTTCTGGTCCAACTATCTGATCCGCACCTATGCGTGGATTGTGATGCTGAACCGCGAAGGGCTGATCAACAACGGGCTGACCTACCTTGGTGTGATCGACGCGCCCCTGCCCCTGCTTTACAACAGTTTCGCCGTGGTGACGGGGCTGGTCTATAACTACACACCCTTTGTGGTGCTGGCGATCTATTCATCGCTGACACGGATCAATCCCGAAATCATCGAAGCCTCCTACGATCTGGGCAGCAGCGGCTGGACCACCTTTCGCCGTGTGACCCTGCCCCAGACCATTTCAGGGGCTGCGGCGGGCGGAGTGTTCGTTTTTGTGCTGTCCATCGGCAACTTCATCACCCCTGATCTGCTGGGCGGCGGGCGCGTGCAGATGGTCGGCAATCTGATCTATGATCAGTTCCTCAGCGCGCGGGACTGGCCGTTTGGCGCGGCCCTGTCCCTGTTCCTGATCCTTGTGATGATGGCGCTGTTGTTTACCCAAGCCGTGCTGACCAATCGGGCCGCTGGCGATAGGGGGGCTTCCTGATGGCGCAAAAATCCTCGCGTGTTTTGAACCTGCACCTGTGTCTGTTCTATATCTTCCTTTATGTGCCGATCCTTGTTTTGATGGTGCTCAGCTTTAACAAGGCGGGGCTGCCCACGGTCTGGACCGGATTTTCACTGGAATGGTACGGCAAACTTTGGCAATCCAAAGAGATCCTGTCCGCTGCGCGCAACACGCTTGTCGTGGCCGTCAGTGCCACCGTTCTGGCAACAATTGTCGGCACGCTGCTGGCGGTGGGTGTGGAAACGCGGCGGCAATCCTCTGCACTGGATGCTGTGCTGTTTGCGCCGATGATCATTCCCGACATCGTGCTCGCCATCGCGCTTTTGTCGTTTTATTCCCTGTTGAATTTCACCCTTGGCCTGCATTCGATTATCCTCAGCCATACGGTTTTCAACATCGCCTTTGTGGCCGCTGTGGTGCGCACAAGGATGCGCAATTTCGACCATTCCATTCTGGAAGCCAGCGCCGACCTGGGCGCAAGCGAGGTGACTACCTTCTTCCGCGTCCTGTTGCCCGCCATCGCACCGGGCGTAATTGCGGGGGCGTTGCTGTCTTTCACCCTGTCCATTGATGAATTCATCATCGCCTTCTTCACCGCAGGGCCGGGGTCTGCATCCACCACGCTGCCCATGCAAATCTACGCCATGATCCGCTTTGGCGTGACACCTGAAATCAACGCCATGGCGACCATTGTGATGTTCGTATCCTTCGCCATCGTCATCATTGCCCAACGGGCCGACAAAGGAGCTTTCACCCGATGAGCAACGGAATTGAGCTGCATAATATCACCAAACGCTATGGCAGTCTGACGGCGGTGGATGATGTTTCCCTGTCCATCAAAGACAATGAATTCTTTGCGCTGCTGGGGCCAAGTGGCTGTGGCAAGACCACGCTGTTGCGATCACTTGCGGGGTTTGAAACGCCTCAAGAGGGTCGGATTATCGTTGGCGGTGTGGATGTCACCCACACCAAACCCAGCCAGCGCCCGTTGAACCTGATGTTCCAGTCCTACGCCCTGTTCCCCCATATGAGCGTTGAAAAGAACATCGCTTACGGGCTGGAGATGGAAAAACTGCCCAAGGCCGAAATCACCACCCGTGTGGGTGAGGTGATCGACAGCGCCCGTCTGGGGGATTTTGCCAAACGCAAGCCCGATCAACTGTCCGGTGGCCAGCGCCAGAGGGTGGCTTTGGCCCGTGCCTTGGTCAAACGCCCCCGCGTATTGCTGCTGGATGAACCGCTTTCCGCGCTCGACAAAAAGCTGCGCGAGGACATGCAACTGGAACTGAAGCGCCTGCAAAATGAAGTGGGGATCACCTTTCTGATGGTGACCCATGATCAGGAAGAAGCCCTGGTCATGGCAGATCGCATCGCGGTGCTGCACGATGGAAAACTGGCGCAAGTGGGCACACCTGTTGACCTTTATGAACATCCCAAAACCCGCTTCGTTGCAAACTTTATTGGCGAAATGAATTTTCTAAGCGGCACAGCCACCACAGGCGGTGTTGAAATCGCCGATGGGGGTCTGTTGCGCGGAACCGCCGATACGGCGGGGGGCAGCGTTATCGCCGTGCGTCCCGAACGGATCAGCCTGCAAACCCACGCCCCTGCCGAAGGCCAGAACGCCCTGCACGGCACCGTATTTGACACCGCCTATCACGGGTCGGACCTGAGCGTTCATCTGAAAACCTGCGGCGGGCGGGAAACCGTGGTTGCGCGGATGCAGATCGGGCAGGTCGATCCTGCCAGCATCACCAAAGGTACTGATCTTTATTGCGTCTGGTCGCCGGACCACACGCGCATTTTACACGCCTGAACACCGATTTTTGTCAAAAGGGAGACACAAAATGACACAGAAAACGATAGCCTTCTTCCCCGAAGCCGCCTTTGGCCCTGCGCTGAATTCCGTCGGCATCGCGCAAGCCTGCGAAAAGCTCGGCCATAAGGCGGTATTCCTCAGCGATCCGGGATTTGTCGAGATTTACCAAGGCTACGGCTTTGAAGCCCATCCCGTGGCCCTGTCCGAACCCATGGAACCCGAGGCAATGGCAAAGTTCTGGGAGGACTTTATCAACAGCCACATTCCGAACTTTCGCAAATCCCCGATTGATCAGATCGACACCTATGTCAAAGAGTGTTGGGAAAACATCGTGGACAGCGCGAAATGGGCGCAAAAAGACCTGCCCGGCATCCTGAAGTCCATCAACCCCGATATGATCTGCGTGGATAATGTGATCCTGTTCCCCGCAATCAAACAGTTCGGCGTGCCATGGGTGCGGGTGATTTCCTGTTCGGAAAACGAAATCACCGACCCCAAAGTCCCGCCCCATCTGTCAGGGTGCAGCGTCACTGATCTTGCGGGGATGAAAGCCTACCGCGACAAGTTCAACACGGTGATCAAACCGATCCACGACGATTTCAACGCCTTTCTGGCCGATTGCGGCGAAGACGCCTATCCTATCGGGGAATTCTGCGAAACCTCGCCCTTTATGAACCTGCTGTTGTATCCCGAAGCCGCGAAATTCGACCGTCAGAACCCGCTGTCCCCCGACCGTTTCCAATACCTCGAAGGGTGCGTGCGCGAGGAAAAACCTTACGTGGTTCCCACCTTCAAGGCCAACAATGACAAACCCCTGCTGTATATCTCGTTCGGCTCGCTTGGCGCGGGGGACACCGATTTGTTGAAGCGGATCATCGACGTGGTTGGCAAATTGCCCTACCGCGCTTTGGTGAATGTGGGGGATTACATGGACGCCTATGACACCGTGCCGGACAACGTACATCTGGCGGGCTGGTATCCGCAGCCTTCGGTTATTCCGCAAGTGGATGCGGTGATCCATCACGGCGGGAACAATTCCTTTACCGAGTGTCTCTATTTCGGCAAACCCGCCATCGTGATGCCCTATGTCTGGGACGGCCATGACAACGCCATGCGCGCACAGGAAACCGGCCACGGCTTCGGGTTTGACCGCTATGAATGGACCGATGCGGCGCTGGAAAAAGCCCTGAACGACTGTATCACCGATACGGCAATGCAGGCAAAACTGGCGGCCACATCCAAGGCAATGCAGGGCGAACATGGCCCCACCAAAGCGGCAAAAATTCTCGATTCATTGTTGAAAGACACGGCATGACACCAAATTCGACCGCGACACCGCATCTGCATCACGCCTCGACCCGTCAGGATCTGGTGGATTGGGGGCTTCAACCGGATGCACTGGACGGGGCGTCCGCGTCCAGTGGCAAACTGGTGCACAAAGGCCCTGACAACCGGCCTGAAACCGGCATTTGGGTCTGCACGCCGGGCCGCTGGCGCCTTGCCATTCCGCGCGATGAATTCTGCCATTTTGTGGCAGGTCGCGCCACATACACCCGTGATGACGGAGAGATCATCGAGGTGCAGAAAGATACCATCGTCATGTTCCCGGCCGGTTGGTCGGGGGACTGCACGGTCCATGAAACCATGCGCAACGTTTATATGCTGTTTTGAAAGGCAAAGCCATGAAAACCCCTGTCATGTACAAACCGCTCGACACCAAGAATCTGGCCGATTGGGGCCAGCCCGAACTGATCGAGGGCGATTCCAAAATGTCCGGCAAACTGCTGCACAAAGGCCCCAACGGTGAATCCGAATGCGGCCTGTGGATCTGCACCCCCGGCACATGGAACTGTCACGTCACCCGCGACGAATTCTGCCACTTCCTTGAAGGCAGATGCACCTATGTGCATGACAACGGCGAGGTGATTGAAATCACGCCAGACACCGCCGCTTTTTTCCCGCAAGACTGGAAAGGCGTTTGTACCGTCCATGAGACGATCAAAAAGGTCTATATGATCCGATGACCACGCTTGGGCCGGAACAGGCCGCCTTTGTCACCTCTGCCGGATTTGCGGCAGAGGGTTGGAAAGCCTTGCCAGCGGATGCGTCCCCGCGCCGTTACTTCCGCCAGTCTGTTAGCGGGCAGGCCAAGGCATTGCTGATGGTCACAGAACCGGATGCGCCTGACACGCTGGCCTATCTGGATATTGCGCGCCATCTGTCTGCGTTGGGGTTTTCCGCCCCTCATATTCTGGCGGATCGGGCGGATTTGGGGTTTGTACTGGTCGAAGATTTCGGCGACGCCACATTCACCCGGCTTCTGGATCAGGGGGCGGATGAAACAGCGCTTTATGAACAGGCCATAGATGTTCTGGCCGCGTTACATTCCCATCCCTGCGCCGTGCAAATTGCCCTGCCCGCCTATGACATGACACCGTTGCTGGAGGAAATATCCCTGTTCCCCGACTGGTTCGTGCCTGCGTTCTTTCCGGATGTGGATGCAGCCGCTTTCCGCAAGCAGTTCATTGCCCTGTGGCGCGATGCCCTGCAAACCGTGGCCCAACGGCGCGAGGCTTTGGTCCTGCGGGATTTCCATGTGGATAATCTGATGATCCTGAAACAACACACAGGTATTTCCCGCTGCGGGTTGCTGGATTTTCAGGACGGTCTGATCGGGGCTGCGGCCTATGATGTGGTCTCGCTGACCCAAGACGCCCGCCGTGATGTCAGCAGCACGTTGGAAACCCGCCTGCTGGAACGGTATCTGGCACAGCGTGGTGATTTGGATGTCGCGCAGTTTATGACAGATTTCCACCTGCTGGCCGCGCAGCGCCACACAAAAATTGCAGGTATTTTTGTGCGCCTGTGCCACCGGGACGGCAAACCGCGCTATCTGGATCACCTGCCCCGCGTGCTGCGTCTGCTGGATGCTGCACTGACCCATGCCAATCTGACACATCTGCGTGACTTTATGGCAGCGACCTTGCCTGCCTGGCCCATCGCCCCCCTTGCGAAAGTATCCCTCACATGACCTATGATCCGCAAAAGCCCAGCTATTTTCTGAACCCGAGCCACCATTCCCTGTCTGGTACAGGCACTGTGTTGAACGACCCTGCGACGCTGGACCCTGTCGGGGTTTACGGCCAACCCGCAGCAGATGAAATCGACGGGGTCTTGCGGCGGGTGAATGCCGCGCAAAAGGGTTGGGGGGCGATGGATGCAAAATCCCGCGCCCAAGCCCTGCACCGTGTGGCCAGCGCCATTGAAGACACTGACATGAGCACGGTCGCCAGACTGATGACCCTTGAAACAGGCAAACCCTACCCTGAATCCATCGGCGAAATCGCCAATATTCCCGCCGTGTTCCGCTATTACGCCGAACTGGCCCGCCATGACGGCGGCAAGGTCGCAGGAACCATGCAGCCCGGATCTTTCCAGTATCAGATCGTCGAACCCTACGGCGTCTCCGTCCATGTGGTGCCCTATAATTTCCCGCTGATCCTTGGCTGCTGGACCATTGCGGCCTCTTTGGCGGCAGGCAACGGGATTGTACTGAAAGCCTCTCCGATCGGAACGCTGTGTACGATGGAATTCATGCAGGTTTTTGCCGCCCTGCCCGATGATCTGATCGCCTGTCTGCCCGGTGACGGTGACGTGGGCAAACACTTGATCGCCAGCAAAATGACCCATGCGGTGGCCTTTACCGGATCGGTTGAAACAGGCCGCGCTGTAGCTGTGGCCGCAGCCCAAACCATGAAACCTGCCGTGATCGAAGCAGGCGGCAATGACGCCTGCATCGTTTCAAAACACGCCGATATTGCCGTGGCCGCAGCGGGCTGTGTGACGGCGGCCTTTTTGCAATCAGGACAGGTGTGCACCTCGACCGAGCGGGTTTTTGTAGTGGACGATGTCTATGACGCTTTCCTTGACGCCTTTGTTGCGCGCACAAGACAACTGCGGATCGGCAACGGGCTAGAGGTCGCTGAAATCGGCCCGCTGGTATCGCAAGCAGCCCGCGCCAAAGTTATCGCGCTGGTGGAAGATGCCCGCAGCAAGGGGGCGTCCGTCGCCATTGGCGGGCGGATCCCGCCTGATCACACCACAGGCTGGTTCTATGAACCCACCATCCTGACCGATGTAAGCGACGACATGGACGTGCTTCACACCGAAGCCTTTGGCCCCGTTGTTTCAATTGTCCGCGTCAAGGATTTTGCCGAGGCCATCACCCGCGCCAACGCATCCGATTTCGGCCTTGGCGCCTGCCTGTTCACCAATGATCTGGAAGAAGCATTTGAAGGCGTCAACCGACTGGAAGCAGGCATGGTCTGGGTCAACAACCCACTGGTGGACAATGACGCCCTGCCCTTTGGCGGCATCAAGAATTCGGGTCTGGGGCGGTCGTTGTCGGGTCAGGGGCTGGAATCGTTCCGCCGCGCAAAAATGGCTGTCATTGACCCCAAAGCCAAAGAGGCCGACTGGTGGTATCCCTACCCTGACGACTGGTTCTATTCTTCAACCGGACGCAGCCACAGTTAATCCTTGCAAAGGTCAGCCCCGATGACAAACCCTGCCCAAAACCCGTTCCCGCCAAGCGATGCCCTGCGCCACGCCCTGTGGGAGCAGCATATCAAAACCGATATAGACGCCTTTATTGCAGGGGACTGGTCACAGGTTGCTGCGGATTTTGACGCGGAACGGTTTTGCGCGCTTGATGCCGGACGCAGTGCCGATCCGGCGGATTGGACCGTGGGGTTTCCAACCCTTGAAGCCTATAAAAACACATGGCTGGCCCAGTCAAAGGTGACCAATGAACGGGCCGACCCTACAGTGTTGCGCGATGCTTTGCTGGCAGGTGCAAGTCTGGCCAAAGTCACACAAACAGGCCCCGATGCGCTGGTGATGCTGAAATCTTTTGACGGGGCGCTGCCGCTGAAAGACGGCTCATCTGAACCCTACGGCTGGCAATCCCTGTTTACACTGCGATTGGTTCAGCAAGACTGGAAAATCGTGTCTTTCATCGGCTATTTGCCCCCCGCCATTCCATAAAACCCCATAAAGGTAGCCCCCATATGGCCCGTGATCCCCGTTATGACATTCTGTTCGAACCGATGAAAATCGGCCCTCATGTGGCCAAAAACCGCTTTTTCCAAGTGGCCCATTGTAACGGCATGGGGGTGAAATACCCCAAATCCATGGCCGCCATGCGCGCCATGAAAGCCGAAGGCGGCTGGGGGGTGATCTGCACCGAAGAGACCGAAATCCACCCCACCAGCGACATGAGCCCCCTGACCGAGGGGCGCATCTGGGATGCGAATGACCTGCCGCTCTATCAACGGATGACCGACGGCATCCACGAACACGGTGCACTGGCGGGGATACAACTAAGCCACACAGGCCACCGCGATGGCTGTCTTTACAGCCGCGAGGTTCCCCTGTCGGTCGCCCCCTATCCGATCACCTCCATGACCTACCCCGCACAGGCGCGGCAGATGGATTTGCAAGACATCCGCGACTATCGCCGCTGGCATCGTGACGCAGCGGTGCGCGCCGCCGATGCGGGATTTGATATCGTCTATGCCTACTGCCGCGCCAACGCCAGTTTGAACGGCATGTTCCTGTCCTCCAAGTTCAACACACGGGGCGATGAATACGGCGGGCGGCTGGAAAACCGCGTCAGACTGCTACGCGAAGTGCTGGAAGACATGCACGACGCCGTGGGGCACCGCTGCGCCATCGGGCTGCGCTATACGGTGGATGAATTCAGGGATGTGGAGGGCACCACCAGCCCCGAAGAAGACCGCGAGATTGTCTCGATCCTCGCCGATTTGCCGGACCTGTGGGATGTAAACCTGCGGGACTGGAGCAGGGATTCCGCCCCCTCGCGGTTCTATCCCGAAGGCGCGCAGGAAGAATTTGTATCCTTCGTGAAAAAGACCGTGGACAAGCCCGTTGTCGGCGTAGGGCGGTTTACCTCGCCCGATGCAATGGCGGCGCAAATCCGTCGTGGTGTGCTGGATTTCATCGGCGCAGCGCGGCCTTCTATTGCTGATCCGTTTTTGCCGTCAAAAATCCAAAGCGGTGATATCGACACAATCCGCGAATGTATCGGCTGCAATATTTGCGTGTCAGGCGATGCCATGATGGTGCCCCTGCGCTGCACCCAGAACCCCACAATGGGCGAGGAATTCCGCAAAGGCTGGCATCCCGAAACCGTCCCCCCCAAATCCAGCGAGGATAGCGTTCTGGTGATCGGCAGCGGACCTGCAGGTCTGGAAGCGGCGCTGGTTTTGATGAAACGCGGGCATCAGGTGGTGCTGGCGGAAAAAGACGCCGAATTCGGCGGGCGTGTCACACGGGAATCCCGCCTGCCCGGTTTGGCCGTATGGGCCCGCGTGCGCGATCACCGCATGGTGCAATTGTCCCAAAGCGGCCTTGTCACCCTATATGCGCAAAGCGAACTGGATGCAGAAGCTGTGCTGGAACTGGGCTGTTCCCATGTGGTTCTGGCCACGGGCGCAAAATGGCGGCGCGATTGCGTGGGGCGGGTGCATCCCCAACCACTGGCGATTCCAGCGGATGTGAACCTGCTGACGCCTGATGATATCATGGCGGGCAAACCCTGTAGAGGATCGGTGGTGATCTATGACGATGACCGCTATTACATGGGCTCGCTTCTGGCGGAACAACTGGCGGGTCAGGGGCTGGATGTAACCCTCGTCACCCCCGACGCCAATATCGCCGCATGGAGCAGCGCCACGCTGGAACAAGGTCTGGTGGCCCAGCGTCTTTACGGGCTTGGCGTGCAAATTCTGGAAAAATACGTTCTGGCAGAGGCGGGCAAAGGCCACATCCGCCTGCAACACAGCGAAAACCCTGCCGGAGTCCTGACACTGGACTGCGATACCTTTGTGCCTGTCACATCAAAACTGCCCGAAGACGCGCTGTATCACGCCTTGATTGCCCGCCAATCCGATTGGGCCGATCACGGGGTACAATCGGTCACCCGCATCGGCGACAGCTTGGCACCGTCCACCATCGCAGCGGCTGTTTATGCGGGTCACCGCTATGCCCGCGAATTGGGAGTTGCCCCCACTGACATCCAGTTCAACCGAGAATTCTTCTGATATATCAATCCATTGAAAGGCGTATCCCTATGTCTAAATCCCCCTGCCCGATCATCCGAATGAACGATGCAACCTTCGGCGACTGGTCATCCATCACGCAAGCTGGCGTCATTGAAGCTGATGCACAATCCCGCGGGCATATGTTCATCGACCGCACTTCAAACGCCCCTGTGCGCACGTTTTCAGGTGTGTGGGAAGCCACCGCCCATGTGGAAAAAATCACCGATTTCCATATGGATGAGATCATGGTGTTCCTGTCAGGCAGTTGCACCATTACCGATGAAACCGGCCATGCAGAACATTTCAAAGCAGGTGACACCGCCTTGATGCCCAAGGGATTCAACGGCGAATGGCGTCAGGATGAAACCCTGCGCAAGTTCTATATGATTGTGGATTACGGGCAGGCTGGTCATCCTTAATTTCGCAGCGTAGGCTGGCGAAAAGACCTTCAGACCCGAGGATTACCCCATGCCCGTCCTACCCCAAATCGCCGCCCATGCCGAAACCCTGACCGCCATTCGACGCGACCTGCATGAACACCCCGAACTGGGGTTTCAGGAACACCGCACCAGCGGAATCGTGCAGGACTTGCTGAAAAGCTATGGTGTGGACGAGATCCACGCGGGGCTTGGCACCACGGGTGTGGTCGGACTGATCCATGGCAAGGGCAAAAGCGCGCGGCGGGTGGGCTTGCGTGCTGATATGGACGCGCTGCCGATCCATGAAACTACCAACCTGCCATATGCGTCAAAAACCGCTGGCGTGATGCATGCCTGCGGTCATGACAGCCACACCACCATGTTGCTGGGCGCGGCCAAATATCTGGCTGATACGCGGGATTTTGCAGGCACGGCCGTTCTGGTATTCCAACCCGCCGAAGAAGGTCTGGGCGGCGCACGCACCATGATCGCAGACGGGTTGTTCGAAAAATTCCCCTGCGACGAAATCTACGGAATGCACAACAACCCCAATGGTTTATCGGGTCACGTCAGCGTGAAACCGGGTGCAGCTATGGCGGGGGCCTGTTTCTTTGACATCACGGTTCATGGCATCGGCAGCCACGCCGCCATGCCCCAGGCCGGGCGGGATTCCATCGTCATCGCCTCTGCATTGGTGGGCGAATTGCAATCCATCGTCAGCCGCAACGTCGCGCCCACAAAACCCGCTGTTTTATCGGTGACCACCTTTAATTCGGGCAACGCCTATAATGTGGTGCCAGCAACGGCGACCCTGACAGGCACCGTGCGCTATTTTCACGACGAGGTCCGCGAATTAATCGAAACACGGATCAGGGAAATCTGCGCAGGCATGGCAAAAATGCACGGGATCGAAATTGATGTGAAGATATGGAACGTCTTTGATGTCTTGATGAATGACGCGTCCCTGTCCTCTGCCTATCTGGACGCCGCAGCCGAGATCGTGGGTGCAGATATGATCGAGGAGTCTGGCGAATTGCGCACCGGAAGCGAAGATTTCGCCGATATGCTAAAGGTGGTTCCGGGCGCTTATTGCACGCTTGGGCATGGCGGCACTGTACCGGTGCACAATCCTGCCTATACGCTAGACGATGAAATTCTGCCCGTAGGCGCCAGCATCATGGCCCGCATCATCGAACGACGTTTGAACAGCTAACGAAAGGACGATCACATGATACGGTATTTTCTTTTGGGGTTTCTTGCCTTTTCCCCCGCGGCACTGGCACAAAACGGCCCGTCTTTTGACTGCGCTGGGGCACAAACGACGGCAGAAAAGCTGATTTGTCAGGACAGTGAACTGGCTGCTTTGGATCAACTGGTGGCGGATCGCTATAAGGCGGCGATTGCGTCCATTCGGGAGTCTGACAGCGGATCAAAAGAGGCTGAGGATGCGTTACGCACCTATCAGCGGGGCTGGATCGGCGGGCGGGACGAATGTTGGAAAACCGACGATCCCCGCGATTGTGTGGCGTGGAATTACAAGCGCCGCGAAGGGCAGTTGGTGGCGCAATATATGCTGGAAACGCCCAGTTCCACAGCCCGTTGGCACTGTGGAGAGTCCCCCGCAAACGAAGTGGCCACGCTGTTTTTTGACACAACCCTGCCAAGTGTGCGAATCGAACGGGGCGATCAGATCACCACAGGATCGTTGACGCCTGTCGCCTCTGGCACGCGCTATGATGCTGATTTCGGGCAATTTATCTGGATCAAAGGTGATGAAGCCCATTACCGCGAGTCTGATCCGGACGGGCAGGATTTCACCTGTAAAATCACGAATTAACGGGCATCACTCTGGGGCTTTTCGCCTTGGGGGAGGCTTTGACCTTACGGACCTTCGGGGCTTTTGGTCGGGCGAACCTTGACCTGCGCCTGTCAAACTTTCTATAAAGAAGAAAATAGTTTGCGCGCGATAAATAACGATTTGCAAACGCAGTGCTGGGGGGCAGGGGAAGACTATGAGTGGGCAAAAAATCCGGAATATGGAAGAATTCGCGGCCAAGAGTGGTGTATCGCGGCCAACGGTATCTAAATATTTCAACGATCCCACGAGTGTACGAAAATCCACCAGACTTCGGATCGAAGAGGCACTGGAGCGGTATAATTTCCGCCCGAACCTCTATGCGGTAAACCAAAACCGCCGCCTGACCAAAAACATCGGCATCGTGGTGCCCTATGTGGCAGACCCCTTCTTTGCGGAAATTGCGCGCACCATCGAACGGCGCTGTATTGATGCGGGGTTTTCACCCTCGACCTTCAGCTCCCATGGCAGCGTTGAACATGAGGTCGAGATCCTCGAAACCCTCCGCTCCATGCGGCCTGCGGGTGTGCTGCTGGCCCCACTCGGGCGGGCCTCGGATCGAAAGAAGGTCGAGGCGTTTTGCGAAGACGTGCCCACTGTGCTGGTGGACAGTAACATCGAAGGTCTGGGGGCTGCGTTTATCGGCTTGGACAATTTTCAATCCGTCCCCCTGATGGTGGAATATCTGTGCCGCACGGGCGAGCCTCCGTGCTTTTTCGAAATGCCCCCCGTCAATCCGAACGCCAACAAACGCCGTTCGGCCTATATTCAGTCGATGGAACGCTTGGGCCACACCCCCCATGTGATTCGGGTCGAGGGCCAGGGCTGGGACTTTGAAGACATCGGATATACGGGCGGATTGCGGGTGCTGGACAATGGTGAATTATCCAGCCGCACCGTTTTGTGCAGCAATGACCGGCTGGCAATCGGCTTTATGGCGGCGGCTTATGAACGGGGAATTCGCGTTGGCATAACAAAGGATTGCACCCTGCGGATTGCAGGCCATGACGACCATCCCTTTTCCCGCTTCACCTGCCCGTCATTGACCACCATCTCCCAGGATTATGAAGCGATATCAACAGGTAGCGTGGAAACCCTGATGAATTTCATCGAAGACGGCGTGCCAAGTGGCCCGCGCCGCGACACGTTGTTTGACGGACATTTGGTCATGCGTTCATCCGCGTGACACCATGCTAAATTTTCCGCGCGTAAAAATAATATTGACACCGCGCAGTCATACTCTCTAGGGTTGTTGTCAGCATATGATTCACCAAGGGAGGACAAGGGATGAATTTGACGACGCCACTATGCATGGCGAGCACAGCTGCACTGCTTGCAGCGAACGCCGCATTCGCGGAAACCACACTGACCATCGCGACCGTTAACAACGGCGACATGATCCGGATGCAGGGTCTGACCGATGATTTCACATCGAAAAACCCAGACATCAAACTGGAATGGGTAACACTGGAAGAAAACGTGTTGCGTCAACGTGTTACGCAGGACATCGCAGCCAAAGGCGGCCAGTTCGACGTGATGACCATCGGCACATACGAGGTTCCAATCTGGGGTGCTCAGGACTGGCTGGTCTCTTTGGATGACCTGCCTGCCGAATGGGATGCAGATGACATCCTGCCAGCGATGCGCGGCGGCCTGACGGTGGATGGCCACTTGTATGCCGCACCGTTTTACGGCGAAAGCTCTATGGTGATGTATCGCAAAGACCTGATGGAAGCGGCTGGCCTTGAAATGCCCGAAGCCCCCACATGGGACGATATTGCCAAAGCTGCCGAAGCAATGACCGATAAAGAGAAAGATATTTACGGCATCTGTCTGCGCGGCAAAGCAGGCTGGGGCGAGAACATGGCCTTCTTGTCTGCCATGGCAAATTCCTTCGGCGCACGCTGGTTTGACGAAGACTGGAAAGCCCAGTTCGACACCCCTGAATGGGCCGACACGCTGAACACCTATATGGATCTGATGACCAAATACGGACCACCGGGTGCATCCACAAACGGGTTCAACGAAAACCTGTCCCTGTTCCAGCAAGGCAAATGCGGCATGTGGATTGATGCAACGGTTGCTGCGTCTTTCGTAACCAACCCGACAGATTCAACCGTTGCGGAACATGTTGGTTTTGCACTGGCACCGGACAAAGGCCTTGGCAAACGGGGCAACTGGCTGTGGGCATGGTCTTTGGCTGTTCCAGCCGGTTCTGACGCCACAGACGAAGCTAAAAAATTCGTCGCTTGGGCCACCAGCAAAGAATACACAGCACTGGTTGCTGAGAATGAAGGCTGGGCAAACGTTCCTCCGGGCACACGCTCCTCGCTGTATGAGAATCCGGAATATGCCAAACTGCCGTTTGCGGAAATGACGCTGAACTCCATCAACTCGGCTGATCCCAACAACCCGACAGTCGATCCCGTGCCCTATACAGGCGTGCAATTTGTGGCGATCCCTGAATTCGCCGGTTTTGCAACCCAAGTGGGTCAGGAATTCTCGGCTGCTTTGGCGGGGCAACAAACCGTGGAAGAGGCGCTGGCGAAAGCGCAGGCCCTGACCACCGAAGAAATGGAAGCCGCAGGCTACTAACTCTTCTCCCGCGTTTCGGGGGGCGATACGTCTTGCCCCCCGGGATGTGTTCCTTTTTCCTGACAGACCAGAGCAACCGCGTCTAACCCTGCGCGAGGAGACATGTCATGGCCACCCAACATTCCCGTTCTGCTGCCCGTTTGATGATGGCACCCGCAGTCATTCTGCTTCTTGGCTGGATGCTGGTGCCCCTGACAATGACGCTGTTTTTCTCGTTCAAGAAATACCTTCCCATGCGCGGTGGCGATCTGGGTTGGGTCGGGTTTGACAATTACATCCGCTTTGTAACCTCCAGCGCGTTCTGGCCGTCAGTGCTAACCACGCTGGTACTGGTGGGCGGTGTGTTGATCATAACTGTCGCTTTGGGTGTGCTGCTGGCGATCCTGCTGGATCAACCCATGTGGGGTCAGGGCATCGTGCGTATTCTGGTGATTGCCCCGTTTTTTGTGATGCCCACAGTGACTGCACTGGTGTGGAAGAACATGTTCATGGACCCTGTGAACGGTTTATTCGCCCATCTGTGGCAGGCTTTCGGACTGACTCCTGTGGAATGGCTTAGTCAGGCATCCCTTGGGTCGATTATTATGATCGTTTCATGGCAATGGCTGCCATTTGCGACGCTGATCCTGCTGACCGCGATCCAGTCACTGGACAGTGAACAGCTTGAAGCCGCTGAAATGGACGGCGCCCCGCCCCTGTCCCGTTTCGCCTATATTACCCTGCCCCACCTGTCGCGGGCGATCACAATTGTGGTGCTGATACAGACGATTTTCCTGCTGTCGATCTTTGCCGAAATCTTTGTGACCACCCAAGGCAGCTTTGGCACCCGCACCTTAACCTATCTGATTTACCAGCGTGTGCTGGAAAGCCAGAATGTCGGCCTTGGCTCGGCGGGCGGCGTCTATGCCGTGATCCTTGCCAATATCATGGCGCTGTTCCTGATGCGCATCGTCGGCAAGAACCTGGACGCGTGAGGAGACACAGAACATGAGCCGCAGCGTCACAAAACAACGCAAAGTCATCAACACGATAGCCGCTTGGGGTATCGGATTGCTGATCTTCTTTCCGATCCTCTGGACCATCCTGACCAGCTTTAAAACCGAAGCCACAGCCATCGCCGATCCGCCTGTGTTCCTGTTCTTTGACTGGACGCTGGAAAACTATTCCGTGGTGATGGAACGGTCCGACTATGCCCGCTTCTTGTGGAATTCCATCTTTATTGCAGGCGGTTCTACCATTCTAGGTATCATCATCGCTGTGCCTGCGGCCTGGTCTATGGCCTTTGTGCCGTCGCGCCGGACCAAAGACATTCTGCTGTGGATGTTGTCGACCAAAATGCTACCCGCCGTCGGGGTGCTATATCCGATCTATCTGCTGTTCATCAAAATGGGACTGCTGGACAGCCGCCTTGGCCTGACCATCGTAATCATGCTGATCAACCTGCCGATCATCGTCTGGATGCTTTATACCTATTTCCGCGAAATCCCGGGTGAAATCCTAGAGGCCGCGCGGATGGACGGCGCAACCCTTCGCTCCGAACTTATCTACGTGCTCACTCCTATGGCCGTGCCCGGAATTGCCTCTACCCTGCTGCTGAACTTCATCCTGGCCTGGAACGAGGCGTTCTGGACCCTGAACCTGACCGCCGCCAAAGCAGCACCCCTCACGGCCTTTATCGCCAGTTACTCCAGCCCCGAAGGGCTGTTTTACGCCAAATTGTCGGCAGCTTCGACAATGGCCATTGCACCTATCCTGATCCTCGGCTGGTTCAGCCAGAAACAGCTTGTACGCGGCCTGACGTTCGGCGCGGTTAAATAAGGAACTTATCTATGGGACAGATCACGCTTGAAAAAGTCACCAAGAAATTTGGCGATGTCGAAGTAATCCCTCCGCTTGACCTGACCATTCAGGACGGCGAGTTCACGGTCTTTGTCGGCCCGTCCGGTTGCGGCAAATCCACTCTTTTGCGCCTTATCGCTGGGTTGGAAGACATGACCACGGGGCGGATTTCGATCGACGGGCAGGATGCCACTGACACCCCGCCGGCCAAACGGGGGCTGGCGATGGTGTTCCAGTCCTACGCACTGTACCCGCATATGAGTGTGCGCAAGAACATCGCATTTCCCATGCGTATGGCAGGCATCGACATTGCCGAGCAGAACCGCCGCATCGAACAGGCCGCAGCGGCACTGAACCTGACCGATTATCTGGATCGTCGCCCGGGCCAACTGTCGGGCGGGCAACGTCAACGGGTTGCCATCGGGCGCGCCATTGTGCGTGAACCAGAGGCGTTCTTGTTCGACGAACCCCTGTCAAATCTCGACGCGGCCCTGCGTGTGGGCATGCGTCTGGAAATCAGCGAGTTGCACAAACGTCTCGCAACAACAATGATTTACGTGACCCATGATCAGGTAGAAGCCATGACAATGGCCGATAAAATCGTCGTGTTGCGGGCGGGCCATATCGAACAGGTGGGCACACCGCTGGAACTGTATCACACGCCGCGCAACAGCTTTGTTGCAGGGTTTATCGGGTCGCCGAAAATGAACCTGATCACCGGCCCCGAGGCTGAAAAATGCGACGCCCATACTATCGGAATCCGCCCCGAGCACATTGATGTGGTTGACGGTGAAGGGCTGTGGACGGGCAAAGTCGGTGTTGCCGAACATCTGGGATCGGACACGTTCTTTCACGTTCAAGACACAGGGCTGGCCGAAACCATCACCGTACGCGCCCCCGGCGAGGTGAACTATCGCCACGGTGATACGATAGCCCTTAATCCGCGCCCCGATCAGGTGCATCGCTTTGACGCCCAAGGTTTACGCATCGCATGAAACGACTAGACGGAAAGACTGCGCTGATTACAGGCGCTGCGCGGGGTATTGGCCGTGCCTTTGCCGAAGCCTATGTGCGCGAAGGCGCGCGTGTGGTAATAGCAGACATCAATATGGCACGGGCCGCAGAAACCGCCGCTGAAATCGGCGCGGCAGCGATGGCTGTGGAAATGGATATCACCTCGCAAGACAGTATTGATCAGGGGCTTGCCCAAGCGGTTGAAACCTTTGGCCCCATCAACATCCTGATCAACAACGCCGCCCTGTTCACAGCCGCCCCGATCACAGACATCACCCGCAGCGATTTTGATCGTGTGTTCAACATCAACGTGGCAGGCACATTATTCACACTACAGGCGGTTGCCAAACATATGATTGAACAGGGCAACGGGGGAAAAATCATCAATATGGCCAGTCAGGCAGGCCGACGTGGCGAACCGCTTGTGGCAGTCTATTGCGCGACCAAAGCGGCGGTTATTTCCCTTACGCAATCGGCTGGTCTGAACTTGATCGAGCACGGCATCAACGTAAACGCTATCTCTCCGGGTGTTGTGGACGGTGAGCATTGGGACGGTGTGGATGCGTTTTTCGCAAAACACGAAAACAAGGCACCGGGCCAGAAAAAGCGCGAAGTCGGGGCCGCTGTTCCGTTCGGACGCATGGGAACCGCACAGGATTTGACAGGCATGGCGGTGTTTCTGGCCAGTGCTGAATCCGATTACATCGTTGCACAAACCTATAATGTGGACGGTGGCCAATGGATGAGTTGACCCCGCTGTCCAATGCCACTTTGGGGCAATTGGCAGCCGAAGTGCGCGTGCCGCGCTATGACCGCAGCACCCTGAAACCCGGAATTGTTCACATCGGACTGGGCAATTTTCACCGCGCCCATCAGGCTTGGTATCTGCACCGACTGTTCGATGCGGGTCTGAACCACGACTGGGCTATTATCGGCGCAGGGGTGCGCGCAGGCGACGCTGTACAGCGGGATAAACTGCTGGCGCAGGATTGCCTGACCACCTTGATCGAACTCGACCCGTCAGGAAAATCCGCCGAGGTCTGCGGCGCGATGATTGATTTCCTGCCTGTCGAACCCGACAACGCTGCTTTGATCACACAAATGGCAGATCCTGCCATTCGCATTGTGTCCCTGACCGTGACCGAGGGTGGCTATTTCATTGACCCCGCCACGGGAGGGTTTGCCGCCAACCACGCCGATATCCAGCATGACGCCACCCATCCGGATCGCCCCCGCACCGCCTTTGGTGCGATCATTGCCGCCCTGAAACTGCGCCACGACAGAAATTTGGGCCCTTTCACCTGCATGAGCTGTGACAACCTGCAAGGCAATGGCGCGGTGCTGCGCCAGACCATTGTGTCACTGGCAAAGCTGTCGGATGCAACTTTGGCCGCATGGATCGAGGAAAACTGCAGCTTTCCGGATTCCATGGTGGATTGCATCGTGCCCGCCACAGGCCCCAGTGAAATCGCGCTCGTCAACGGGTTTGGCATCAACGATGCTGCCCCCGTCACCCATGAAAACTTCCGCCAGTGGGTGATCGAAGATAATTTCTGTGCGGGCCGCCCCGAATGGGAAAAAGCAGGCGCGACCCTGACCAGTGATGTCCACGACTATGAAACGATGAAAATCCGCATTCTGAATGGCGGACATCAAATCATCGCTGATCCGGGTGCGGTTCTGGGTCTTGATACCATCGCACAAACCATGGCCTATCCCGCCATCCGCGCACTTTTGCGCAAAGTTGTGGCCGAGGAGATCGCCCCTCATGTGGCCTCTGTTCCCGATTGTTCACCGCTGGAATATCTGGACCTGATCGACAGCCGCTTTTCCAATCCCGAAATCGCCGATACCACCCGCCGCGTGGCCTTTGACGGCTCCAGCCGCCACCCGGGCTTTATCGTCCCGTCAATCCGCAACGGGCTGAAAGCGGGAACCCCCGTTGAAGGGCTGGCGCTGGTTTCGGCAGCCTGGGCGCGTTATTGTCTGGGTCGCCGCGAGGACGGCAGCGAAATCGCCCCGAATGATCCTCATTGGGATCTTTTGACAGAAACCGCGCAAGCCGCAAAAACCGATCCTGCACGCTGGTTGGCGATGACACAATTCTATGGCACCCTGTCCGAGGACAGCCGCTTTGCAGATGCCTTTTCAAAATGGCTGATCAAAATTCACGCAGACGGTCTGGACGCTGCGATGGCTGACTATCTGGGCAGATGAACGACCTATCACAGGGAACCACGGATGATTTTATGTTGCGGCGAAGCCTTGATTGACATGATCCCCGCCCCCGCTGGCGCGGGACAAAACGGTTTTGTCTCTCACTCAGGCGGCGCAGTGTTTAACACGGCCATTGCTTTGGGGCGGTTGGGCGTACAGACGGGAATGCTAAGCGGATTGTCCCGCGATGTATTCGGCCAGCAACTGTTGGCGGCGCTGACGGCCAGCCATGTGGATACGTCCCAGATCATCCACTCCGATCGCCACTCGACTCTTGCCTTTGTGCAACTGGTGGACGGTCAGGCGACCTATGATTTCTTCGACGAAAACTCTGCGGGGCGTATGTTGACCCCTGCAGATATGCCCACACTGCCCGAAACTGTCTCGACACTGTTTTTCGGCGGCATCAGTCTGGCGTGCGAACCCTGCGCCGATGCCTATGCCGCCTTGCTAAAGCGCGAGTCTGCGGCGCGTGTGGTGATGCTCGACCCGAATATCCGCCCTGGCTTCATCAAAGACATCGGGCGATACCGCGACCGTCTGAACGGGATGATTGCGCAGGCGGATATTATCAAACTGTCTGATGACGACCTGCACTGGTTCCTGCCAGCGCCATTGACTTTAAACGAAAAAATCGCCGTTCTGCTGGATCAGGGTCCCTCTGTGGTGATCCTGACACAGGGCGGCGACGGAGCCACGGGCTATCTGAAAGACGGGCGTGCGGTTTATGTTCCCGCGGCAAAAGTTCAGGTCGTGGACACAGTTGGCGCAGGTGATACCTTTAACGCCGGGGTACTGGCCCAACTGTCTGCGGATGGTGTCCTGAGTAAAAAACAACTGGCAAATCTGAGCCCGCAAGACCTGGAAAATGCCTTGCAACAGGGTGCCCGCGTGGCGGCAGTTGTCGTGTCACGGGCGGGTGCAAATCCGCCTTGGCAGGCAGACCTATAGACGCTTACCCTTCGGGATTTTGTGGAATGACAAAGGGTTTCACCCGCGCTTTTCGCCGCTGCTGGATCATGGATTTTTCACTTTTGCGCCACGCTTTGAACAGCCGCTCTGTCTGCCTGTGCTGTTGATCCGTCCATGTGCATTGTGTGGCCAGAGTTTCAGGCGGGGGCGGGAATTTCATATGCGGCACGTTCTGAAGGGCGGCTGTGTTAAACGCGTCCCTTTCCGCGAGACTTGGCCAGAACCCAAAGCGCGCTGCGCCGCCAAAGTGGACCCTGTTTTCCGGTAAATGGGCAAAAAGCCGTCGGGCATTAAACGCGCGTTTTGGAATCCGCGCGTCCAGTTTGCACCGTTGCAACCACAAAACTGCGGGCTTTGGAACCGAGGCACGGTTCATCAACCCGTCATCCGCAAAAGCCGCGCCAAGGCCGAGATCTGCAAAGACATTGTCCAGAAGACCGCCTTTTATGCGATCTTCAAAGACAAAATCACGCACGGGGAAGAATTCGCCAAATGTGGCCAATTGAGCGCCATAGTCGAAACGGAATTTTTGAAATTCAAGGAACTCTGCGAAGGTTCGGCCTGATTTCCCATTTACGATACCCTCGGCATACATGGATTCTGCAAAGCTGTCGGGGCGGCGGAAATAGCAAATGATTTCAGTGTCAAAACCGTCAAGCAATTCCGCGAGCCTTCGGAAAACCGCGCTGCGTTTGCCTTTGACACTTGCTGGTTCTTCCAAATTCTCTTGCGCGAAACTTTCTGTTCCGGGCAGCATTCGGTAAAAGGTTTCCGCACTTAGAACGATCGTGGAATACTGTGATTTAATCCGGTGCAGATGATCCTTGAAAGCGGCCAGTTCGGCGCGATCCTGCTCTGTGTAAAGCGCCAGTGCTTTTGGCAGTTCGAAATGTGCATTGGCACTTAGTGCCGTGCTCTTTTTATCGCCGAAAAATTCGTAGGTTTTCGGATAATAGACCCCGCGGGCCTGTAAAGCGTCACGATTGCCAGCCAGAACGGATTGCACCAAAGTTGTCCCCGTTTTGTGGGAACCAACATGGATCAGAACCTTCGCCATTGCAATTTTCCGTGTTCTTTCAGTCCAAAATGGATCGTTTCGGGCCAGATTTGCCCCGAAACGATCTAATGCGGCTGGGAAGGTTTCTTCAAGTTAAAGTTTGCCGTTCCATCGGGCATTGGACTACATCCGTTTGGCGATTTCTTCGAGCATCACCTCAGTGGCGCCACCGCCAATGGCATGGATTCGGGCATCGCGTGACATGCGTTCCACGGGTGTTTCGCGCATATAGCCCGTGCCCCCATGAAACTGGACGCAGTCGAACAGGACTTTATTCACCAGATCGCCGCAATAGGCTTTGGCCATGGACACCTGTTTCACACAGTCGATCCCTTGGGTATCGAGCCAGGCAGCGTGATAGATCAGTTGCTGACCCGCTGCGACCTGTGCTGCCCGTTCGGCCAACCGTTGCCGGATCACCTGACGGTCCCACAAAAACCCGCCAAAAGCGGGTCGGGTTTTTACATATTCAAGGGTCAGTTCAATCGCCTTGCTGGCCTCGCCCATGGCCATGGCTGCCAGCACGGTCCGTTCGTTCTGAAAGTTTTTCATGATGGCGTAAAAGCCTTTGTTCACCTCGCCCAGAATATTTTCCGACGGAATGCGCACATTGTCAAAAACCAGCTCGGCAGTGTCAGAGCACAGCCAGCCCGTTTTGTTCAGCTTTTTCCCGACGGTGAAGCCCGCAGTGCCTTTTTCCACCACAAAGATCGTCACCCCACGGGATCCTTTGGCTGTAGTGTCGGTTTTGGCAGCCACAAAAAAGAGATCGCCATACACCCCGTTGGTGATGAACATTTTGGTGCCGTTCAAAACCCAGTCATCTCCGTCTTGCACCGCACGGGTGCGCATTCCGGCCACGTCCGATCCAGCACCGGGTTCCGTAACAGCCACCGCACAGATTTTTTCGCCACGGGTCAGCGCCGGCATCCAGCGGGCCAGTTGTTCGGGCGTACCCACATTGGCCAGATGGGGTGATGCCATATCCGTGTGAACCAGCACATCCGCCGAAAATCCGCCAAATGTACACCGGCCCAATTCCTCGGCAAAGACAACGCTGGCCAGCGTGTTCAAACCACCGCCGCCGTATTCTTCGGGGTAACGCATACCCAGATAGCCAAGCCCGCCCATTTTAGAGAAAACCTCGCGCGGGACTTTGCCCGCCTCCTCCCAAGGCTCCCCGTTTGGCAGGATTTCGGTTTCCACAAAGCGGCGGATTTGCCCGCGCAGCATAGTCAGGTCATCGTCAAAATAGGGTGAATGGGTCATGGGGTTTCCTCGGTTTCCGGTTCGATTGCCACCAGAACCACGCCTAAATCAAGGCTGTCTCCGGCTGCAAAGTTGATGTGACTGACGGTGCCGCTACAGGGCGCGGTCAGGGTTTGCATAAGTTTCATGGCTTCGATGACGGCAACGGGATCACCTGCTTTGATCTGGTCACCGATCTGGATCAGAACCTCGGACAGACGACCGGGCATCGGGGCGAGCACTTGATGACCAGCACCTTTTTGCGCCGCGTTTTCGGCACTGATTTCAGCGCGGGTCAGAACCGCGAACACCTGCCGCCCTGCCTGTCCGTGCAGCGTGACCGTGCTGCCCGTGACGGTGGCGTTCACGCTGTGGCGCAGGCCGCCGGATTCATAACACAGGGCCCCGCCCGTCAGAGAGGCATGTTCCACTACAACGGGCGGCTGATCCGGCAAAGATATGTCAAAGCGGCCATCGCGCCCAGTCACAACGATATCATCCGTTTCCAGCCGATAGATCGCAGCCCCCCGCCGCCCCGCAGGCTCGGTCATCCGCCACGCACCAAGGGCGGTCCACGGGTTTTGGCTGGCAGGTTCGGTGTCATGCAGGAACCGCGCCAGAACCGCCTCGGCTTTTTGATGCGGGGTCGGTTCTGGTACCTGCCATCCGTCCGGATACGTGTCGGCCAAAGTTGCGGTGCCGTGGCTGGCACTTGCAAAATCGGGCAGCCCCAGCAGATCACGCAGAAAAGCAATGTTTGTGCCAAGCCCCGCTATATGAAACCCCTGCAAGCCACGATCCAGCAGACGAATGGCAGAGGCTCTGTCAGGTGCAGCCGCGATCAGTTTGACCAGCATCGAGTCATAATAATGACTGACAGTGCTGCCTTTGGTGACACCGCTGTCGATCCGAAGCCCAGCCATTTCAGGCGGATCATAGGCTGTAATGCGGCCGATTTCGGGGCGATAGCCATTTGCAGGATCTTCCGCTGCGATACGGGCCTCGATCGCCCACCCCCTACATTGGATATCGCTTTGGGCAAAGGGCAAGGGTTCGCCGTTTGCGATGCGCAATTGCCACTGGGCAATGTCGATGCCTGTCACCGCTTCGGTCACAGGGTGTTCCACTTGCAGGCGCGTGTTCATTTCAAGGAAATAGAATTCGCCACTGGCCGCATCAAATAGATATTCAATCGTGCCTGCGCTGTCATAGCCGATGCGGGCCGACAAGCGCACGGCGCTGTCCAAAAGGGCTGCACGGATTTCACCCGAAAGGTTCGGGGCCGGTGCCTCTTCGACAAGTTTTTGGTGGTTGCGCTGTAGCGAACAATCCCGTTCAAACAAGTGGCGCACCGTGCCGTGGCGGTCGGCCAGAATTTGTACTTCTATGTGGCGGGCGGTTGCCACATAGCGTTCCAACAGAACTGCTCCGTTGCCAAAAGCGGCTTCAGATTCTGCCCGTGCGGCGGCCAGTTCGGTTGTGAAACGGCCAAGATCCGTGACCAGTCGCATACCACGCCCGCCGCCCCCTGCGCTGGCTTTGATCAACAGGGGCGCACCGATTTTCTGCGCCTCGGCCAGTAGGACCGCTTCTGACTGGTCTGCACCGTAATACCCCGGCACGACCGGAACATCCGCCGCCACAGCAGCGGCTTTGGCGGCAATTTTTGACCCCATCAATTCGATATTCTGCGGCGAGGGGCCGACAAACACCAAGCCTGCATCAGCGCAGGCTTGCGCAAAATCCGCATTTTCCGCCAGAAACCCATAGCCCGGATGGATCGCCCCTGCCCCGGCCTGTTTGGCCGCTGCGATAATTCTTGCGCCGTTCAGATAGCTTTGTGCCGCTTCGGACTGGCCAATGTATACCGCACTATCCGCAGCCGCCACATGGGGGGCGGTGCGATCCGCGTCGGAATAAATCGCAACGCTGCGCAGGCCCAACCCTTTGCAGGCGGCAATCAGACGGCAGGCGATTTCACCACGGTTGGCGATCAGGACAGTGTTAAAACTCATCGCTCCTGCCTCCACGGTGGGGTGGTTTTACCAAGGAAGGCAGCAATCCCAGCCGCGCCTTCTTCGGTTTCCCAAGCATCCGCCAGACGGTCCCCTGTATAAAGCAGATTATCCGCAATCGAATGGGAGGACACATTGGCGATCAGCTCTTTGGTCATGGCCACAGCACCGGGCGCGGCTTGCAGGTGGTTATCAACGATCTTGTCGATCCGACTATCCAGATCGGCGGGGTCTACAGTTTCGGTCAGCAGGCCGATCTGTGCGGCATGACTGGCGTCAAACAGCGCGCCTGACAGCATCACGGTCCGCGCGTTGGCTTCACCCATGCGCTTGATAACAAAGGGCGAAATATTGGCCGGGATCAGGCCAAGGCGCACTTCGGTCAGCCCGAAACGCGCGCTGGTGATACCCACAGTGTAATCACAAACCGCAATCATCCCGGTCCCGCCGCCATACGCCGAACCGTTGATCCGCCCGATCAGCGGTTTTGGCAGGCTGTTCAGATCACCCAGCATGCGGGCCAGTTCACGGCTGCCTTTACTGCGGGTGTTGCGGTCGGACTCCGCCATGGATTTGAACCAGTTAAAATCCCCCCCCGAACAAAACGCACCCGCGCCCGCGCCGGTTAACACCACAATCCGCACCCCGTCGTCTGCTCCCAGAACCGCTGCCGCATGGCGCAACTCGGCGATCATCACATCGTTCAGCGCGTTGTGTTTTTCCGGTCGGTTCAGGGTCAATCTGGCCACGCCGCGATCATCCGTGCTGATGGTGACTGTCTGTAAATCAAGCTGTGTCATTGAATTTATGTCTTTCGGCTACATGCGGAATACGGGGGCGTGGTGGTCGGTTTTTTCAGGCGTGGTGGCAATAAGCCACAGGCAAAGACCCAGCACGTCACGGGTCTGGGCCGGTTCGATAATCCCGTCATCCCAAAGGCGCGAGGTGGCGTAATAGGGATCGGATTGTTCCATATACTGCGCCCGCACGCGGCTTTCGATTTCATCCAGTTCGGATTGGCTGGGGGGAGATGCTTTCAGATTGGTGCGACGCAACTCCAGCATGACGTTGCTGGCAATATCCGCCGACATGGTGGCCAGAACGGCACTGGGCCATGCGAACATAAAGTCGGGCCAGAAGCCCCGCCCGCACATGCCATAGTTGCCCGCCCCATATGACCCGCCGACAATCACGGACAGTTTTGGCACCCGCGCGACGGATTGGGCATAGACCATCTTGGCGCTGTTTTTGGCGATCCCGCCCCGCTCTGCCGCTGCGCCGACCATGAAACCCGGGACATTGTGCAAGAACAACAACGGGATGTTGCGCTGGTCACACATGGATATGAAATGCGCACCTTTAAGCGAGGATTCAGACAGTAACGCCCCGTTATTGCCCAGAATCCCGATGGGTAGCCCGTGAATACGGGCGGTGCCGCAGACCAGTGTTTCGCCCCAATCGGGTTTGAATTCGCTAAAGGCAGTGTCGTCTACCATGCGGGCGATCAACTCGCGCACATCATAGGGCATTTTGGTGTCAGCGCTGACGATGCCGTTCATTTCGGACGGATCTAATCGCGGAGCCAAGACTTGTGCTGGCGTGATCGGGGCGCGCTTCATATTCGCCTCACCAAGCAATTTACGCGCGAGGGCCAGACCTTCGTCTTCATCCGCAACTGCGTGATCACAGACCCCTGAAATTCGGGTGTGCATTCCAGTGCCGCCCAGTGT
Source organism: Amylibacter sp. (assembly GCA_034670045.1). GTDB lineage: Bacteria > Pseudomonadota > Alphaproteobacteria > Rhodobacterales > Rhodobacteraceae > Amylibacter. The sequence continues at coordinate 64,560 of JAXMOF010000001.1, forward strand.
TTCGCCGTCGATTTCCTCATTGATGGCCATTTTCACGATAGAAGGCCCGCCCAAATGGATGCGTGCGTTGCCTTCGACCATGATCACCTGATCGGACAGCGCAGGGATATAGGCCCCCCCTGCCGTACATCCCCCAAAAACCACCGAAATTTGCGGCAGGCCGGATGCGGACATGCGGCACTGGCGGTGGAAGGTGTTGCCAAAGTGATCGCGGTCGGGAAACACCCGATCCTGTTCGGGCAGATTGGCCCCACCGCAATCCACCAGATAAAGACAGGGCAAATGGTATTGCGCTGCAAGTTCCTGCGCGCGAATGTGCTTTTTTACGGTTTCATGAAAAAAACTGCCGCCTTTAACGGTGGCATCATTGGCAATGAACATGACCGGATCGCCTTTTACAATGCCGATGCCCGTGCAAATCCCCGCCCCTGGCACGTCATTGCCGTATTGCCCCCAAGCCGCCAAAGGCGAAAGTTCCAGAAAGGCCGAACCCGGGTCCACCACACGGTCGATCCGATCACGCACCAGATGTTTGCCCCGCTCCAAATGGCGCAGACGCAGACGTTCCGGGCCACCTGTTGTCGCCGCTACGATCCGGTCACGCAGGGTTTTCAAAATCTCGGCACTATGGGCGCTGTTCTGCGCGAATGTCGCGGAACGCGGGTCGATTTTTGTTGCGATCTGGCTCATGGTTTTGCTCCGTTTCGGGCCAGCAGGCCGTTTAGCAGAATGTCGGCGTAATCATCGGCCAGTGCGTCCACCCCGCCTTTGGCGGGGTCAAACCATTCCAGCGTAGCGTTCAAAGCACCGATCAACATCAGGCGGAAGCGGCTGATCGGGATGTCCTTGCGCAACCCGCCGTCGGCCTGAAGATTGGCCAAAAGCCCGTCCAGATAGGTTTCGTAACTGCGCCGCGCAGACAGATTTGCATCCCGCACGGCTTCGGGGACTTGCCCGAAAATCCGCACGTTTGCCGAAGTGTAATCACCGTGTTCCAGCAGGCTGCGAAGATGGCCGCGCACGGCGGCGTGGATCACTGTGGACGCAGGGGCATCGGCTGGCAGGGCGTCAACGGCGGCGATCACTTCGGTATGAACCGCATGGATGCCCGCGTTCAGAATTTCGGTAACGATTTCGTCTTTTGAACCGAAATGGTAGTAGATGCTGCCCGCTTTGATCCCTGCACCCTCTGCCACCGCGCGCAAGGAAACGCCGCTGTACCCGTGCTGGCGAAACAGCATTGCGGCGGCGTTCAGGATGCCCTGACGCCCGACCTCGGATTTTTCAGAGCTTGCGGTGCGATTTGCCATAAGTACCTGTCCATTTCATCTACCTAACGTTTGTTAGGTTTTTTGGAACGCCCTGTCAACGGGCCAGATCACAGCCAAGGCCCCACCAAAGGTGTCAGCGTGAAACAGGGCCCATGGCGTTGGCGGTATCCAACAGCAAAGGAACGATCTTTTTCTGGATGTCTTCTTCGCTCCATTGAAAAGACGAAACCGAACACTGAATCGCAGCGTGGGATATGCCGTCAGGGCCGGGGATCGGCGCAGCCACCCCGATTTCGTTCAGAATCATCTGGTTGCGCGAAATGGCGAATCCGTCCAGACGGGCTTTTTCCACACTGCGCCCGATGTCTTCACGATCCAGCGTGGTACTGGGAGTGAACCGGCGCAGGCTCCATTCCGCCACGGCCTGCGCGCGCACCGCATCCGGCCGTGTTGCCAACATCGCCCGACCTGATGACGTGCTTAAAACAGGCAACCTGCGCCCGATCACTGTGGCGGCGAAATAGGTACGCTGGCAGGGCAAACGGCTGACATAGATGATGTGATCCCCTGAAATTTCCGCCAGATTGATGGTCTCGCCCAACTCTTGGGACAGGTCGATCAGCTTGGGCATCGCTACGGGAATCAGCGGATCGGACCAGTAATAGGAATAGGCCAGATTCAACCACGCATGAGACGGCCTGAACCGCCGCGTGGCCGGGTCTTTGTCCAGCATTCCTTCGATATGCAACGTGTTTGCCAAGCGCTGGACCGCACTTTTTTCCAGTCCGGTCCGTTGTGCCAATTCGGGCAAAGACAGGTCCGTATGGGTTTCATCAAATGCCCTTAAAAGACGCAAACCTTTCGCTAATGAGGCAACATATAATGTATTTTGCTTAATATTCATTCACCCGTCCAATTCCAGTTGGGATCTGCGCCAGCACTCCGCTACCGATCAAGTTTCATCTTGACGACTCGCCGCAGTGCTTGATAGCCTTAATTACAATTCGATGCTACATATTATAATGTAATATGCAACAGGGAAGCCGAGACAATCGGCACGGATAACAAGGGAACCAAGATGACGTATAAAGTAAGAACACTTGGCATGGCCGTCGCCACCGCTGCAGTTTTTGCAGCAGGCGCAGTTTATGCCAATAAAGCAGACGGCGTGTTGAACGCAGCCTTCACAAAAGAGCTGGAAAACGTAGACAGCTACTTCAACTCTTCGCGTGAAGGTGTTGTGATGCAACGCGCGATTTGGGACGGTCTGATCTACCGCGATCCGGCCACAAACGAATATACAGGCAATCTGGCGACATCCTGGGAGTGGATCGACGACACAACGCTGGAATTCAAACTGCGCGAAGGTGTGACCTTTCACAACGGCGAGGTTTTCAACGCGGATGATGTTGTTTTCACTGTGAACTTTGTCGCTGACGAAGCCAATGGCGTGAAAACTCAGCGCAATGTGAACTGGATGAAATCCGCCGAGAAAATCGACGATTACACCGTGCGCATCCACCTGAAAGAAGCCTTCCCCGCAGCGATTGAATTCCTGTCCGGTCCGGTGTCCATGTATCCCAATGAATATTACGCCGAAGTCGGTCCGTCCGGCATGGGCCTGAAACCGATCGGCACGGGTCCCTACAAAGTAACGAACGTTGTACCAGGGTCCCATTTCGTTCTGGAAAAGAACGAAAACTACCACGACAGCCCGAAAGGCCAGCCTGAAATCGCCAAAATCGACATTCGCACCATTCCGGATGTGAACACACAGATTGCGGAATTGTTCTCTGGCTCGCTTGATCTGATCTGGCAAACACCTGCGGATCAGGCAGAAAAACTGGCCACGATGGACCAGTTCACCGTAGCCAACGAAAGCACCATGCGGATCGGGTATCTGACACTGGATGCGGCGGGTCGCACAGGCGAAGACAACCCGTTCACCAAACTGAAAGTGCGTCAGGCCGTGGCCCACGCCATTGACCGTAACGGGTTGGTCGATGCTTTGCTGAAAGGCAAAAGTAAAGTTGTGTCCTCTGCTTGTTTCCCCAGCCAGTTTGGCTGTGAACAGGACCTGACCAGCTATGACTACGATCCTGAAAAAGCCAAGGCGCTACTGGCTGAAGCGGGTTATCCGGACGGGTTCACCACGGATTTCTACGCATACCGCGACCGTGCTTATGCCGAAGCGATTTCGTCTTTCCTGAACGCTGTGGGCATCAAAACCAACTTCAACATGTTGCAATATTCCGCCCTGCGCGAATTGCGGATGAAAGAAGGCACACCAGTGTCATTCCAGACTTGGGGTTCTTACTCCATCAACGACACGTCTGCGATCACCAGCCAGTTCTTCAAGTTCGGGTCTTTGGATGATGCGCGCGACGAAGAAGTCAAAGATTGGCTGACCATTGCGGACAGTTCCACCGATCCGGCAAAACGCAAGGAATTCTATTCCAAAGCGCTGAAAAAGATCGCGGATGAAGCGTATTGGGTTCCGATGTTCTCGTACAACACAAACTATGTGTACACCAAAGAGATCGACTACACCCCGACTCCGGACGAAGTTTTGCGTTTCACAACAATGCACTGGAACTAAGTCCACCTAATTTCTGGGCGGGGGCTGTCATGGCCCCCGCCCTTGTTATTCCGACCCTGGGTGCGGCTGTTCGCAAAGCCCCCCGACACTCCCGCACATAGCTGAGAGGTATTCCCGCCAGTGCTGAACTTTATCTTAAAACGTTTAGGCCTTGCCATTCTGGTCGCCTTCACCGTGTCACTCATCAGCTTTTCGCTGATGTTTTTGTCCGGTGATCCGGCGGCAGCTCTGGCTGGCGAAACAGCCTCGGATCAGGACGTGGAAGCGATCCGGATTCTGTATGGTTTCGACCGCCCGATGATGGTGCAATACTGGGATTGGTTGTCCTCTGCGCTGACGGGCGATCTGGGGGAAAGCTATTATTTCAAGCTGCCCGTTTCCAGCCTGATTGCGGACCGTTTGCAGATCACCATGCTGCTGGGTCTGTGCGGGATTTCTTTTGCGCTGCTGACGGCTGTGCCTTTGGGCGTGGCCGCAGCCATCCGCCCCAATTCGATCATCGACCGCGTAGCACTGTTTCTGTCAGTTGCAGGTCAGGCCATGCCGTCCTTCTGGTTCGGTCTGATCCTGATCGTGGTCTTTTCGATCCAGCTTGGCTGGTTGCCACCATCCGGCACGGCCACATGGCGCCACTTTATCATGCCAACCATCGTGCTGGGATATTACGCCATGCCCGCCATCATGCGCCTGACCCGTGCAGGCATGTTGGAAGTGCTGTCGTCTGAATATATCCGCACCGCGCGGGCCAAAGGGGCGTCCGAATTCACCGTCCTGTTCAAACACGCCCTGCGCAATGCGATCATTCCTGTGGTCAGCCTCGCGGCGGTTCAAATGGGCTTCATGCTGGGCGGTTCCATCGTGGTGGAAAGCATCTTTGCGTTGCACGGTGCGGGCTATCTGGCATGGGAAAGCATCGCGCGGAATGACCTGCCCACAGTGCAGGCGCTTATTCTGGTTTTCTCGCTGTTTTACATCATTTTTACCTTCCTGTCGGATGTGCTGAACGCCTGGCTGGACCCCCGCATGAGGACCGGTTGATATGAGCGATCTGACAACACCTATGAAACCCGACCCCATGCTGGAAGCCATCATCGGCCCCACACCCGGGCAAATGTTGCGCAAGCGTATCTTTGGCCACCAGGGCCTGATGATCGGCGTCGTGGTTCTGACAATTCTGGTTCTGGTCGCGATTTTTGCGCCGGTTCTGGCCCCCCATGACCCCTATGCCCAAAGCCTGATGGCGCGGATGAAACCGCCAGTGTTTCTGGGTGGAACATGGGAATATCCCCTTGGCACCGACCACCTTGGACGCGATTACCTGTCGCGGCTGATTTACGGCGCACGGGTGTCCTTGCTAATCGGCGCGGTCGCCGCGACGATTTCGGGGGTTATCGGCACGGCTATGGGCGTGGCGGCAGGATATTTCGGCGGCAAAGTGGACGCGGTTGTGACCTATCTGATCAACGTTCGTCTGGCGATGCCTGTGGTTCTGGTGGCACTGGCTGTTGTGGCGATCCTTGGTGGATCGTTGCAGGTGGTCATTGTGGTTCTTGGCCTGCTGTTGTGGGATCGCTTCGCCGTGGTGATGCGATCGAGCACATTACAGGTTCGCGGACGGGAATATGTGGCGGCCGCCAAAGCGGTTGGCTGTTCCACCCCGCGTATTCTGATGTCTGAAATCATGCCCAATATCGCCAACAACCTGATCGTTGTGATGACCCTTGAAATGGCCCACGCCATTCTGCTGGAAGCGGCGCTGTCGTTTCTGGGTCTGGGCGTGCAGCCCCCGACCCCAAGCTGGGGATTGATGGTATCCGAGGGCAAGAACATGATGCTGTTCGAACCGTGGATGGTGCTGATCCCGGGTGCTGTTTTGTTTGTGTTGGTACTGGCGATCAACTTGATGGGCGACGGTCTGCGTGACGTCACTGCCCCCGAAAACCGGAGCTGATCAAATGAACTCACCACTCCTAAGCGTGAAAGACCTGACCATCGACATCCCTGTCGGCGGGGGCACATTGAATGCGGTGCGCGGCATTGATTTCGAACTCAACCGCGGTGAAACACTGTGTATCGTCGGCGAAAGCGGATCGGGGAAATCCCTGACCTCGCTGGCGCTGATGGGTTTGCTGGGCGGGCGGATCAAACGCACTGCCACCCGGATGGATTTCGACGGGATCGACCTGACCAAAGCCGGAAACCGCACCATGCGCACCCTGCGCGGGGATCGGATGGCGATGATTTTTCAGGAACCTATGACCTCGCTCAATCCTGCCTTTACCATTGGCAACCAGTTGATGGAGGCGCTTCTTCTGCACCGCAATATAGGGAAAGAGGCGGCACGGGCACGGGCCATTGAACTGCTGGAAAAAGTCGGCATCACTGCCGCCGCCAGCCGTCTATCGCAATATCCCCACCAACTGTCTGGCGGTCTGCGCCAGCGGGTGATGATTGCCATGGCCCTGATGTGCGAACCCGAATTGATCATCGCGGATGAACCCACCACCGCGCTCGATGTGACCATTCAGGCGCAAATCCTGCGCCTGTTGGTGGATCTGGGCCGTGAAATGAACATGGCGATGATCCTGATTACCCATGATCTGGGCGTTGTGGCCCGCGTCGCCGATAAAGTCGCGGTGATGTACGCTGGTGAACTGGTGGAAACAGGGTCCGCGAAGGAAGTGTTCAACGCGCCGATGCACCCCTACACCCGTGGCCTGTTGCGCTGCATCCCCCAACCCGGCAAGACCGAGCGGGGCGCACGCCTTGGCACCATCCCCGGCATTGTTCCAAACCTTGTGGGCGGCATCACCGGCTGCCCGTTCCGCACCCGCTGCGATCAAGCGGTGGAGGCCTGTCGCACCGACATCCCCCACCGTAACCCTATCGAAAATCACCGGTTCCGCTGCGTCCATGAAACCGGCCACCGCACAGCGGAGACCACAATATGAGCACTACCGAACCAACAAAGCCAGTTCTTGAACTCCGGTCTGTTTCAAAAACCTACACCGTAAAACAGGGCATGTTTGGCAAGCCCAAACCCCTGACGGCGGTCAACGATGTGTCCCTGTCGCTTAATCGCGGTGAAGTCCTTGGGCTGGTCGGTGAATCCGGTTGCGGCAAATCCACCATGGCCAAAATCCTGTTGGGTCTTGAACAACCCACCAGCGGCGAAGTCCTTGTGGACGGTGAAGTTATCGGCGCCACAGATCGCCGCACATTGGCCCGCCGCATCCAGCCGATTTTCCAAGACCCTTATTCGTCATTGAACCCGCGCAAATCCATTCAGGATATTATTTCGCTGCCCCTGCGTGTGCATGGGATCGGCGACAGCAATTCCCAAGACAAAGCCGTACGCGAGATTCTGGATATTGTCGGCCTGCCCCAACGGGTGATGCGCACCTATCCCAGCCAGATGTCCGGTGGCCAGCGGCAACGGGTGGCCATCGCGCGGGCGCTGATTATGAAACCCGAAATCGTGATCTGCGACGAACCCACCTCGGCGCTGGATGTTTCGGTGCAAAGCCAGATCCTGAACCTGCTGAATGACCTGCGGGCGGAATTCAATCTGACCTATCTGTTCATCAGTCACGATCTAGCGGTTGTCGAACATCTCGCCACCCGCGTGGCAGTGATGTATCTGGGCCGCATCGTTGAAGAATCCAGCGTCGAAGGATTGTTTGACCGATCAGGCCATCCCTACACGCAGGCGCTGTTGAAATCCGTGCTGACCCCCGAAGCGGGCAAAGGCGTGCCGGATACGGAACTGGGCATGGAATATCCAAACCCGATTGCCCCCCCGACAGGCTGTCATTTCCACCCCCGCTGCCCTGCGGCCATGACCCATTGCGCCACGCTGGCCCCGCGCCCCGTTCAAACCCCGAACGGCCATGTGGAATGCCACCTTTTTGATAGCGAAAACGGCCATAACAGCGGTGCTCCGCTGGCCCGAAAGGACGCCCTATGATCCCCAATCTGTCCAACAGCCAGACGATCCGCAAGACCGTGATCGAAACCGAACACGGCGTGGTCGCAGCCCAGCATTCCCGCGCGGCGCGCATCGGAGCCGAGGTTCTGGCCGCGGGCGGGGATGCGGTTGATGCGGCCACGGCCGTGTCCTTTGCCATAGGTGTGGTTGAACCCTGGATGTCCGGTCCGGCGGGTGGCGGTGCCATGATGCTATGGCGCGCGGATGAGGAACGTGCCTATGCGCTGAACTATGGAATGCGGTCCCCAAAAGCCCTGAATATTGCAGATTATCCGCTGTCAGGCGCGGGCAAGGCCGATGACCTGTTCCCTTGGGAAAAAGTCCAGGATGACCGCAACGTGCAAGGCGCGACATCCATTGCTGTTCCGGGTCTGGTGGATGGTGTCGGGCAGGCCCACGGCCGCTTTGGCAAAATGCCATGGCGCGATCTGGTGCAACCCGCCGTCGATCTGGCAAATGAAGGTCTGTATGTGGATTGGTACGCGGCGCTGATCATTGCGTCTACCACGCGGGCTTTGTCCCAAGACCCTGATGCGGCGGCCCTGTTCCTAGAAGACGGACAATGGCCAACCATCGCAGGCTGGACCAGCATTGCGGAAAAGCGGCTTGATATGACGGCGATGGGCCGGTCTCTGTCCGAAATCGCCGAAAAAGGCGCACGCGAGTTGTATGACGGTGATCTAGGTGCTGCGATGGCGGCAGATGTGCAGGCCAAAGGCGGTAGTCTAAGCCATGAAGACCTGCGCAACTATCACGCCACATTCCACGATCCGCTGACTTTCAACCACGGCAAAGCCCGCTTTGACGTGATGCCGGGGCTGACAGCTGGCCCCACGTTCCAGCAAATCTACAACCACCTTGGTGCTACGGGGATGACTGGCGAAACCCCGAATGCAGAGGCCTATTGCGCCTATGTAAACGGATTGAAAGCCGCCTATGCCAAACGCTTGGGTGAAATGGGCCATGACGGGGAAAGCCCCGAAGCCCCGGGCTGCACCACCCATTTTTCTGTCGTGGATCGTCACGGCAATATGGTCGCCCAGACCCAAACCCTGCTGTCGATTTTTGGCAGCCGTGTGGTTTCACCTTCGACGGGCTTCCTGATGAACAATGGCGTGATGTGGTTTGATCCGGTGCAGGGGCGTCCGAATTCGCTGGCCGCTGACAAGCCCTGCCTGATGAATGTCTGCCCCGTTCTGGGGGACACAGGCACCGGCACCCGCTTTGCCTTTGGCGCATCAGGCGGGCGTAAAATCGTCGGGGCTGTGGCGCAACTGTCATCCTTCATGTGTGATTACGGCATGACCCTGTCCGACGCCTTTCACCAGCCCCGCATTGATATTTCCGGCGGCGAAACGGTTGTGGCAGATGACGCCCTGCCCGCAGATGTGATCGCGGCCCTTGGCGCGGAAAACCCCGTTCACACCACCCGCCGCACCATTTTCCCCTACGCTTTTGCCTGTACCGCAGGTGTGATGCGCCGCGACGGGAAAAACGCAGGCTGCACTGAAATCATGTCGCCTTGGGGCGATGCAATATCCGAGGACCAAATATGACCCGCGACGCCGCAATAGACCGTATCAGCAGCTATTTTGATGCCGGTACATTTCAGACCGAACTGGCTGATCTGGTCACCCACGAAACCGAAAGCCAGAATTATGACCGCCAGCCCGAACTGCTGGTCTATCTGGAACAAGCCATGCTGCCACGCCTGCAAGCCGCCGGTTTTACCTGCGAGATTTTCCCAAATCCCGATCCTCGTGGCGGCCCCCTGCTGGTCGGCGAACGGATCGAAGACCCGGCGCTGACAACCGTATTGACCTATGGCCACGGCGACGTGATCCGCGCCCAGACCGAACAGTGGCGCGACGGGCTGCACCCGTTCAAACTGGTCGAAGAGGGTGACCGTTTGTATGGCCGTGGCACGGCTGACAACAAGGGCCAGCACCTGATCAATATCGCAGCGCTCGAAACCGTTCTGGCGGAACGCGGCGCGCTTGGGTTCAATTCCAAAATCATCATTGAAATGAGCGAAGAAACCGGTTCGGCCGGTTTGCGCGAATTCTTTGAAGCCCAGAAAGACCGCCTTGCTGCCGATGTGCTGATCGCCTCGGACGGGCCACGGTTGCAACCCGAAACGCCGACCATGTTTATGGGATCGCGCGGCGGGATGGGCTTTGATCTGACCCTTGATCTGCGCGAAGGGGCGCATCACTCGGGCAACTGGGGGGGATTGCTGGCCGATCCTGCCATCATCCTGTCCCACGCACTGGCAACGATCACCGATCGTCGCGGCCAGATCCAGATCCCCGAATGGCGCCCGACCAGCCTGACAGACGACATTCGCGCTGCACTCAAAGGCCTGCCCGTGTCCGAAGGCGATGGTCCCGAAGTGAATGAGGATTGGGGTGAAGCCGATCTGACCCCGGCCGAGCGGGTCTATGGCTGGAACAGTTTTGCGGTTCTGGCGATGACCTCGGGCGTGCCTGATGCGCCGGTCAATGCGATTTCCGCCTCGGCACGGGCCACCTGCCAGTTGCGCTATGTGGTTGGCACCGACGCGGATGATATTGTCCCCGCCCTGCGCCGCCATCTGGATGCAAACGGGTATGAGGACGTGAAAATCACCCCGCAGGACCGAGGCTTCTTTGCCGCCACGCGCCTTGATCCGTCTCATCCTTGGGTCGGCTATGTCAAAGACAGCCTGACCCGCACCGCGGGAAAACCACCCCATGTGCTGCCAAATCTTGCAGGTTCCCTGCCCAATGACAGCTTTAGCGACATTTTGGGATTGCCAACAGTTTGGGTTCCCCACAGCTATCGTGGCTGTTCGCAACATGCGCCTGACGAACACGTGCTGAAACCCCTGTGCCGCGATGCGCTTCGGGTGATGGCGGGTCTGTTTTGGGACATTGGCGCAGATAAAGACGCCCTGCCGCCCAAAAAATCCGCATAAATTCCAAACAGATCATGTATCTGAAAAAGGCTGCGACCCAACCGGTCGTGGCCTTTTTTGCGCTCTCGTACCGAGTTATTATATATAATAATTGCAATTGTTTTCCCAAATATATAAATAACGGTAACAACAGCCCACACGCAGCCTTTTGCCTATCGGAGTCTTAGACATGACCGCACAGACACACACAGTTCAAACCGTGCAACAGATGGATGCAAATGACCCGCTGGCCCATTTGCGCGACCGCTTTGATTTGCCCGCTGACACCATCTATCTGGACGGGAATTCGCTGGGCGCCTTGCCAAAAGGCGTGATGGACCGGCTGCAAAAGGCCGTTGTACAGGAATGGGGTCAGGGCCTGATCCGCAGTTGGAATACAGCGGATTGGTATCCCGCGCCCCAACGGACAGGGGCTGCCATCGCCCGTCTGATCGGTGCGAATGACGATGAAGTTGTGGTCTGCGATTCCACGTCTGTTAACCTTTATAAGGTTATGGTGGGCGCACTGCGTCTGCGCCAGGACCGTAAGGTTATCATTTCCGAACAGGGCAATTTCCCAACCGACGTCTATATCAACGCCGAAGTGGCGCGGATGATGGGTTATGAATTGCGCTGCGTCGCACCCGAAGAGGTGGAACAGGCGATCGACGAAGCAGGCAGCGAACTGGCCGCCGTTCAATTAACCCACGTACATTATAAAACCGGGCGCATTTACGACATGGCCGGCATCACAGCCAAAGCCCAGAATTTGGGCGGTTTGGTGGTCTGGGATCTGGCCCATTCCGCAGGGGCGCTGCCTGTGGACCTGAATGGTTGCAACGCCGATTTCGCCGTCGGGTGCGGGTATAAATACCTAAACGGCGGGCCGGGCGCGCCTGCTTTTGTTTTTGTCGCGTCACGGCATCTGGCGGATATGCAACAGCCGCTGACGGGCTGGCACGGGCATGCCAAACCCTTTGAATTCACCCAAGGTTTTGAACCCCACGCCAAGATCGACAAGATGTTGACGGGCACTGCCTCCCAGCTGGGGCTGATCGCTTTGGAAAGCGCACTTGGCGTCTTTGCGGATGTGGATATGACGGCGCTACGGGCAAAAAACATGCAGCTTGGCGATCTGTTCATTGCGCTGGTGGAACAAGAACTAGAGGGCATGAATTTCGGTCTTGCCAGCCCGCGTAACGGGGAAAATCGCGGCAGCCAAGTGTCCCTGACCCACGCCGAAGGCTATCCGATCATGCAGGCCCTTATCGCCCGCGGCGTCATCGGCGATTTCCGCGCACCGGATATCCTGCGCTTTGGTTTTGCAGCGCCATATGTGCAATTCATCGACATCTGGAATTCCGTCAAACACCTGCGCGAAATTATGGAAACCGGCGAATGGGACCAGCCGAAATTCAAAACCCGTCAGGCTGTAACCTAAGCCGAACCAGCCAGAGCCGCCTTTTACAGGGCGGTGTCTGCGGCGGGCTTCGCCACAGAAAAAACCTTACGGGTCAATTGGATATGATCGCTTAGCAGTTGGACGGCTTGTTCAACATCCCGATCAATCACGGCGTTCATAATGTCTGTGTGGCCTTCAAGGGCCACCGCATTTTCAAGACTGCCAAGCACATTTTCCACATCACCCGCCCCGTCCTGCGTGGCCTTTATGGCAGGGCTGATCGCCAGAAACTTGCGGTGGCGCAACAGATGCGCATTCACGTGATCGTAGAAATAATGCAGCGTTTTTGACGGGCAGGCAGCCAGGACCGCACGGTGAAACCCGTCGTGCAACACCTCCCAGGCATCAAAATCAGCGTCGGTCAAAGTGCGGGCATCCACCTTGAACCGGCTAAGGCGAAAATGGGCGGTGACGATGTTTTCCTCCCAAGCCTCATCGCCACCCTCCATGGCTTCACGCAGCATGGCCAACTCTACGGTCAACCGCGCTTGGGTCAGGTCTTTCAGATCAGACTCCGACACTGGTGCCACTATGAAGCCTCGATTTTCACGGGACTGAACAAGCTGTTCGGACTCCAACCGCGCCAAAGCCTCACGTATTGGAGTCCAGCCGAACCCGTAGGTTTCGCACAGTTTCTTCAGGTTCAGCGGCGCATCCGGCAACAGGCGTGTGAACAGGATATCATGGCGCAGTTTTTGATAGGCCTGCTCGGTTTTAGACACTGCGCGGGGCTCCTTTGAAGGCATCAGTATATTTTTATCGGTTATATTTCCCGAACTATATATCGAACACCCCCCGCACGAAACAGAAGTTTCCCGTGCCGAAGACCTGTTCCGCCAATAGGGTTAAGAAAACTCTTTGCGGATCTGCGCCCCGTCTGCATCCAGACCGGGAACCTTACCGTAGGATTTCGTCTCGCCCCGCACGCTACTGCCTGGAGCGAGTAACTCTATCCCGCCTGCCGGTGTGTCCACTGTGATAAATCGGTTCTGGGGATGGGCCACCAAATCATCCAAATCAGACAGACGTCCAAAGGCAATTTGGGCCTTTTCCAACAGTGCAATATTGTCAGCGCGGCTGCGTTTTTTGAATTGCGCTGCACACCAGCCATCAACCTCCGGCCGATTGGCCACCCGATCCGAATTACTGGAAAACCCTTCTTTTACAGCGACTTCCGGTGCGGAAAAGGCCACCTCGCACAGGTTTTTCCATTCCCGTTCGTTCTGGATGGAAATCAGCAGCACCTTGCCGTCTGCACAGTCAAACGCCCCGTAAGGCGCGATAGAGGGGTGCTGCAAGCCGTTGCGCTGTGGTGTAAATCCGCCATAGCGATGTTGCAAATAAGGGACGTTCATCCAGTCCGACATCGCATGATACAAAGACACGTCAATCACGCGGCCTTTGCCAGTTTTCAGGCGTCCGATGTAAGCCTCTAATATGGCCTGATACGCCGTCATTCCCGCCGCGATATCACAGACGGACACACCCACACGGGCGGCACCTTCGGGCGTTCCGTTGATCGCGCACAGCCCGCTTTCCGCCTGAATCAGCAGGTCATACGCCTTTTGTTTCGCCCTTGGACCTTCGTTACCATAGCCTGAAATATTACAGATGATCAGCGCAGGATTTTCCGCTGTCAGATCAGCGGCACCCAGCCCCAAACGATCCATCACACCGGGGCCAAGGTTCTGGATCAACACATCCGCCTGTTTCAGCATAGACAGCACGATATCGCGATCTTTAGGCTGTTTCAGATCGAGACAAACAGATTCCTTCCCCCGATTCAGCCATACAAAATAGGCACTTTCCCCGTCTACCAGCGCATCGTATTTGCGGGCAAAATCCCCTTCGGGACGTTCAACCTTAATCACGCGCGCGCCCGCATCCGCCAGCTTGCCCGAAGCATAGGGCGCGGCCACGGCATGTTCGATTGCCACCACCAACACACCGTCCAACTCGCCCATTGTATTCTCCTGAAATGCCTGAATTTCCGTCAGTTTAGCGGGTCAGACACGTCAGGGGGAAGCCTTGCTTCCCACCCATAGAACTGGCCTATACCCCCTATCCCCGTAGCCGTCACCAGCCACGCATCATAGGTTTTACCTTTAGGTGTCCACCAAATGGGCTTTCCACAAATCACGACGGACCAGATCATGGATCACTTCAAGACAATAGGTTTCAGTGGCCCGACTGGCTGCTGTCACATGGCGGGTCGAGCGGGCCAGATAAACCGGACGTTCGATCTCGGGCTCGATGATCCGGCTGCCCACCAGCGCGCCTGTAGTGACCATGTCATGCACTGCCGCTGGCGATAAAATCGTATAGCCACTGCCCCGCGCCACCAGACCTTTGATCTGCTGCAACGAATCCATTTCGATCCGCGCCTTTAGTTCGATCCCCACCTTGCGCGTGACGCGATCCACAAGAATGCGCAAGCCATGACGTTTGGAGGGCAGAACCATATCCAGATCGGCAATTCTGGACAGGGCAACCGGCGCACCCGGGGGGGTGTCAAAGGGCCAGTCATCAGATGCCGCATAGAACCAGAGATCTTCACGCAATAGCAGTTGCGAAGTACATTCCCCCAATTCTTCAACATCATAGAGCAGGGCAAGGTCAATTTCATTGCTGCGGATCAGGTCCTTAGTATGGCCGCTCATGGCCTCTACCGCGCAGAATTGAACCTCTGGCATTTCAAGTCTAAGGGACTCGGCCAAGGGGATCGACAAGGCCATTGAAACCGAAGCAGGCATGCCAAAACTGACCCGCCCTACAGGTTTCGAGCCGGTGCTATGCACAGCGTCCTCGGCGGATTTCATCAGGTCCGTGACCTGCACCGCATAGTCATACAAGACCCGCCCGGCCTCGGTCGGAACCACGCCGCGGGCGGTTCGAAGCAGCAGTTCTGTGGCTAGATACTGTTCCAGATTGCGCACATGCTGTGACAAGGACGGCTGGGCGATACCCAACTGCCGCGCTGCCGCCGTCAGCGAGCCGCTGTCGATAATCTGGCGAAAATATCCAAGCTGACGTGAATCCATTATCCCCCTGCCGGGCTTCTATTTGGCCGCCTGCGCCAAAAATCTGGCACAGGGCATTGGCCCAATAGAAATAGGTTATCCCTATGGCATACCCCAAAGCAAGGCAGAAACGCCTGACATCGGGCTATCCCGCCAGCAGCCCCGTCAAAACGCCAAGATCGCTTGCATCAGAAAGCCCGTTCACTGCCGTCCAAAGACGGCTTGCGGTGTCATCACCGACCAGTGTTGCAGATTTTTCCTGCAGGCGTCTGGCCAACAAGACCGGATCGGGGTTTTGGGCAAGATCGTGAAAAGCCGCGCTTGAGTCCCCTGCCGTATCAACCACAACGCGGGATTGCATATCGGTAAGATCGCCGTCCGCTTTCACCGTAACTTTATCCCGCAGGGCAACCAAATCGGGGCGCTGGGTCAGACTGTCAACATAACTGTCCAAAGCCGCCGTATCCACATCCGCCAGACACATGGCCGCAGTCAGGCGATAGCTGAATTTCGCGCCGAGACCCGTTGTCGGTTCGGGCTGGTTACAGACATCCAGCCAGCGGGGATGGGTATGGATTGTAATCCGATCAACCGCCTCTGCCGTCAAGCCTTCGGCTTTCAAAGTGCGCAGCGACTCTAGCATCGCATGCAAACCGTGGCAGCAGGCGTGAAATTTATAAGACACTTTGGGAAAGACCCAATCAGCGCCAAGCCCGTCAAAGGCCGCCACCCGTGCACTGCCAGCATGGGTCGGGCCGAACCCCTGCAGCCCGTGGATCGCAGCCGGATTTGAAGCGACTCCATGGGCTGCAAGGGTGGCACATATGACGCCGACCTCGGCCGCGAATCCGGCATTGAGCGGTTTGCCCATTGTGCCGAATTGACTTTTGAGTCCCGCCGCCCGTGTAGTTGTCAGCCCAAGCGCATGGGCCATTTGATTTGTATCCAAGCCCAGCAAACGCCCCGCAGCAGCGGTTGCGCCAAAGGCGCCAGCGGTGCCGGTTTGGTGAAATCCCGCTTCGTAGTGACTGCGCCCAAGCCAATCCCCGATCCGGCAGGACAATTCCAGCCCAACCGCCAAAGCCAGCAAGAATTCCGCGCCAGATGCAGATTTCCACTCTGCAACCGCCAAAGCCGCAGGGGTGATCGCAACACTCGGGTGGCCGATGTGCAGAAAATGCGTATCGTCGTAATCAAGCGCGTGACTGGTGGCCCCGTTCACCAACGCCGCGCCCCGCGCCGACACGCGCCCGCCGCCAAAAACCGTGGCCTGCGCGCCGCTTTCTTCGGCTAGAACAGCCGCGCGGGTCATTTGGGAAACGGGTTCATCGCGTCCGGCCAGACCAACCGTCGCCCAATCAAACAGGGATAGCGACACCGCCTGCTGCATGTCTTGTGTCGCTGGCACAGGGCCGGTTGCAAAGGTCGCAAGGTCGTTGGTCAGTGTCATTTGAATATCCCGTTCAATAGCTGCGCGGCATGCCAAGCACGTGTTCGGCCAGATAGGACAGGATCAGGTTGGTTGAAATCGGCGCCACCTGATACAGACGGGTTTCACGGAATTTGCGCTCTACGTCGTATTCCTCGGCAAAGCCAAAGCCACCATGGGTTTGCACGCAGGCTTCGGCGGCTTCCCAACTGGCCTCTGCGGCAAGCATTTTGGCCATATTGGCCTCTGCACCCGGATTTTCGCCTGCTTCATACAGGCGGATGGCTTCGTGAAGCATCAATTCGGCGGCCCGCATACGGGCATAGGCCTTGGCGATGGGGAATTGCACGCCTTGGTTCTGGCCGATGGGCCGGCCAAACACCACCCGCTCCCCTGCGTAGGTGGCGGCTTTTTCGATGAACCATTTCGCATCCCCAATACATTCCGCCGCGATCAATATCCGTTCGGCGTTCATACCAGACAGGATATAGCTAAATCCTTTACCCTCTTGCCCGATCAGATTGGTCGCAGGCACGGGCACGTCGTCAAAAAACAACTCGGTTGTGGCGTGGTTCATCATGGTGCGGATCGGGCGGATGGTCATGCCGTTTTCCTTTGCCTCGCGCATGTCCACGATCAGAACAGAAAGGCCATGCGTCCGTTTGGCCACCTGATCCTGCGGTGTTGTGCGGCACAACAGGATCATCAGATCGGAATGTTCGGTGCGTGAAATCCAGATTTTCTGACCGTTCACGATATAATTTTCCCCGTCCAGACGCGCCACGGTACGCAGGGCGCTGGTGTCTGTACCGCTGGTGGGTTCGGTCACACCAAAGGCCTGCAACCGCAACGAGCCATCGGCGATTTTTGGCAAATACGCCTGTTTTTGCGCGTCGGAGCCATGCCGCAGCAGCGTTCCCATAGTATACATCTGGGCGTGACAGGCCCCCGCATTGCAGCCTTGACGGTGAATTTCCTCAAGGATCACCGCCGCGGCTGACATGGGCAGGCCAGAGCCGCCGAATTCTTCGGGGATCAGGGCAGACAGAAAGCCCGCTTCGGTCAGGGCCGTGACAAATTCTGTGGGATAAGCGCGGTCTTCATCCAGCTTGCGCCAGTATTCTCCCGGAAACTTCTGGCTCAATTTTCCAACCGCCTCGCGGATTTCATCATGTGTTTCAATCACTGGCATTGTCTTTTCCTTCACGCGGTCTTTGACGGTTTATAGGCTGGGTTAATCGGCGCAGGCAGAGTAAAGTTTCAATGGCAGCTATAGCTTTGATCTATGGCTTGCCCCGAAGAACCCGCTATTCATAGCGCCGCACCCCCGTCCATTTTCCGGAATCTGCCAGCTCCAGCAGGGTTTCCTTGCACAATTGCGTCACCTTACGGACGGCGGCCCCCATGCTGTTTTCCTGTGGCGTCACCACATAGACAGAGCGGCGCACCACCGGATCGCGGATCGGCCACGCCAGCAGTTGGCCCGCCTTCACCTCTTGGGAAATGGCGTTGAAGGGCAACACGGAATAGCCATGACCGACGCCGACCAATTCGATGATATTGCTATAGGAATCCACTTCCAGCACGGGATTGCATTTCAACTGGTGATCGCCTGCACAACTGTCCAGCAGGCTGCGCAATCCGTGGCTGGAGCTGGGCAGCACCAGTGGCAGTTTCAGTACATCGGCAAAGGGGATCGGTCCGGGTTCGGGGGTGGCCTGCGCGGGTGTGGGTTTCACGGGGCCAAGCAACCATAACTCCTCGGTCAAAACAGGCTGCGCCCAGAGTTTTTTATCAGGCGCGGGCAGATACAGAACCGAGATATCAATGCGACCGTCTTGCAGCCATTCTACCACATAGCCGCTCATTGCCTCGGCAATGTGCAGGGTAATCTTGGGGTAGATTTCCTTGCATTTCAGGATCAGGGGAACCGCCAGAATATGCCCGATTGTTCCGGGCAACCCGATGCGCACTGCGCCTGTGGGTTCGTTTTCATTGGTGGTCACATCCTCGCAGGCGATGTTGAAGCGCTCGATGATATCCCTTGCGTGGCGCAGCAGGATCAGGCCGGAATCCGTTGGCGTCACCCCTGACGGGCGGCGGAACAAAAGTTGGGTTTTCAGGTGTTCTTCCATGTTGCGCACATGCAGGCTTAACGCCGGTTGCGCGATACCAAGCTCCTGTGCTGCCTTGGAAAAAGACCCCTGTTCGACAATCGCGATAAAATATCTAAGCTGTCGAAGGTCCATGTTCAGGGCGCGCTTTTTTCAGTGTCTGGGCCGAATTCGCGCCGTAACTGCGCCCCGTGTTCGTCTTGGGACGGTACGGCGCCAAGCTGGTCAAGCTGGCCGTCAAAAATCGCTGAAGGGGCGAACAGGCGCACGGGACCGTTGGGGGTTTCAACATCGCAAAACCTGTTTTGCGGATGATCCGCCAGATCAGACAGGCTGTTCACGCGGCCATAGGCGATCTTGGCCTTTTCCAGCCGTTTGATCACCTCGTCCCGCTCCAACCCGAGGAAGGTTTCAACGATCCGCGCCTCCAAAGCCTCGCGGCTGTTGGCGCGGGACTGGTTGTGGGCAAAGCGGGCGTCTTCCATCAATTCGGGTTTTTGCAGCACCTCGATACAGAAATTCTGCCATTCCCGATCTGTCTGGATCGCGATCAACAACACAAGCCCCCGTGCGCAGGCATAGGCCCCGTAGGGCGCGATGGTCGGGTGCTGCAACCCCATGCGCTGGGGGTATTCGCCGCTGTAGGCGTATTGCATGTAGGGCACATTCATCAGATCGGCCATGGTGCCATACATGGACATTTCGATATGGCGTCCCTTGCCCGACCGTTCACGATGGTACAGCGCCTGAAACACCGCTATTGATCCGGTCATCCCCGTAGACAGATCGGCAATCGGGATGCCCACCCGCACAGGTGCATTGCCGTGACCGGTGATCGAGGCCAAACCGCATTCCCCCTGAATCAGCAGATCATAGGCGCGGGCGTCTTTCATTGGGCCAAAGTTACCATAGCCGCTGATCCAGCAGGTGATCAGACGCGGGTTTCTGCGTTGCAGTTCCGCCACCGTAAAACCAAACCGTTCAATCCCTCCGGGCGCAAGGTTTTGTATAAAAATGTCGGCATCATCCAGCATGCGCCACATGATTTCACAGTCGGACTGGTCTTCCAAATTCAGGCAAATGGATTCCTTGCCCCGATTCAACCACAGAAAATACGAGCTCTGGCCTTTGACCAGATCATCATAGTTGCGGGAAAAATCGCCCTCGGGGTGTTCGACCTTGATCACCCGCGCCCCTGCATCCGCTAGGGTGCGCGACAGATAGGGGGCAGCGGCCGCATGTTCCAACGTGACCACCGTCACCCCTGCCAAGTCACCCTTTTGTCCGTCCATGGCCGTCTTTCCTATCCAAGATCCCTGCCGCCCATGCGCCAAGGGGAGTTTTTTCCAGCCCTCCCCTAGACTGGCAACAGGCCGAACACCACGGGCAAAAGTGCCGCTTGCGCAAAACCGCTTTAGCTGAAGTCGATGATCTGGCGAATGGCCGTACCGTCGTGCAGCTTGTCAAAGCCTTCGTTGATGTCTTCCAGCTTCAGGCGGTGTGTCATCAAACGTTCCACCGGAAGTTTGCCCCGCTTGTGCAGCGCCAGAAACTTGGGAATGTCGCGCGATGGCACGCCAGACCCCAGATAGCTGCCTTTCAGCGTACGTTCTTCTGCGGTGAAGGTTACGGCGGGCAAATCCAGACGGGCCGCAGGGTTTGGCAGACCTGCCGTTACCGTGGTGCCGCCCCGCCGTGTGATGCCAAAGCTGAATTCCAAAGCCCGCGCACTGCCCGTGAAATCAAGCGCGGAATCCACGCCGCCCTTGGTGGTTTCACGAATGGAGTCCAACGCATCTGCGTCATCTGCATTCACCGCATGGGTCGCACCCAATTCCAGCGCCAGCGCCAGTTTTTCAGGAATACGATCCACCGCAACAATGGTTTCCGCACCCGTGGCCACAGCCCCCATCACAGCCGCCAGACCAACACCGCCCAGACCCACAATCGCCGTGGTACTGGCAGGATCAACAGCGCCTGCATTAAACACAGCACCCGTGCCCGTCAGCACCGCGCACCCCATCAGGGCAGCAATATGCAGCGGGGTTTCCTTGTCGATTTTTACGAGCGAATACCGCGACATCGTGGCGTATTCGGCAAAACAGGACACACCACAGTGGTGCAAAACAGGCGATCCGTTGCGGCTTAGGCGGACACCCCCGCCCAGCAAAGTGCCCGCCCCGTTTGACGCCGCACCCGGTTCACACAAGGCAGGACGCCCGCTTTTGCACGGGGAGCAATGCCCACAGCCCGGCACAAAAACACAGACCACATGATCGCCCGGAACCAGATCGGTGACACCCGCGCCGACCTCTTCAACGATGCCAGCGGCCTCATGGCCCAGAACCATTGGCACGGGGCGGGGGCGGTCGCCGTTGATTGTGGACAGATCGGAATGGCACAGACCCGCCGCCACAATACGCACCAGAACCTCGCCGTGTTCAGGGCCTGCCAGATCAATTTCCTGCACCACCAATGGCTGGGTCTTCGCATAGGGCATATCACGCCCGACTTCTTCCAGTACGGCTGCTTTGATTTTCATGTTCGCTCTTTCCCGTCTAGGCGGCTGTCAGTGCACAGCTGCATACATTATTTTTTCTTCGGTGGCTTCATCCATAGAAAATTCTTCTACTACCCGACCCTGCCGCGAAACAAGTATGCGGTCCGACAGATTAAGGATTTCGGGCAGATAGGACGAAATAACCACCACCGCCATGCCCTGATCCGCCAGTTCGTTGATCACATGATGTAATTCGGCAATCGCCCCCACATCGACCCCGCGTGTCGGTTCATCAAGGATAATCATGCGCGGTTTTTGCACCAGTGCTTTGGCGATCACCACCTTTTGCTGGTTGCCACCCGACAGTTCGATCACTTTGGCCGAATTGTCGATAGAGCGCACGTTCAACCGCTTGCTCCACTCCCCCGCGAGATCCATCATTTCCGAATAGCTGACCGTCAGCAAACCCTTGTTCAGATCCGCGCCCAGCAGGCCTGTATAAATGTTTTCTGCAATGGATTTTGTTTCATAAAACCCTTCCTGCTTACGGTCCTCGGTGACGTAGACAATGCCGTCTTTCACTGCTTTGCGTGGCACGCGGTAGCGCACGGGGCGGCCCTGCCAGCGGATTTCGCCGCCGTGAAAAAAGTCCCGTTTCACCACACCAGACACAATTTTTGCCGTTTCTGTGCGCCCTGACCCGATCAGCCCGAAAATGCCCGTGATCTGCCCTTCATAGATCGACAGGGAATTGTTGCGCACCATATTACCCATCGACAGGTTCTGTACGCTGAGCATTTTCTTGCCATAGGGGCGCGGTTCGCGTTTTTTCGATGTGGCACCATATAGTTCATCCGACAGGTTGCGCCCGACCATGGCCGAAATGATCGAGTCCCGATCAAAAGCCGATGCTTTATCGGTGATCACATGCTCTCCATCGCGCAGAATGGTGATGCGGTCTGAAATCGCCAGAGCTTCTTCCAAGGCGTGACTGATGAAAACGATAGACACGCCGTCCTTCTTAAGCCGGCTTAACAGTGCAAAGAAATGGTGCTTTTCTTCGGGGGTCAAAGTGGCGGTGGGTTCGTCAAAAATAATCACCCGCGCTTTGTGATGCACCGCGCGGGCGATTTCCACCATCTGCTTTTGCGCCGCCCCCAGTTGGGATACATTCATCGTCGGATCGACGCCAAAGTTCAGCGACTGTAAAAACTGCTGTGCGGAAATATAGATGCCGCGCAAACGGTTCAAGAATTTTTCATTTCCCAGATAGATATTCTGCGCCACCGTCAAAGAGGGCACCAAACTGGTTTCCTGAAACACCATAGCGATGCCATTTTGCAAAGCCTCGGCCGGATTGGCGAAACTGCGGGTTTCCCCATCAAACCGCACCTCGCCGCGGGTGGCGGCGTGAACCCCCGCGATGATCTTGGTCAGCGTGGATTTCCCCGCACCGTTTTCCCCCAGCAAAGAGTGGATTTCCCCGGGCACCAGATCAAAATCAACGCCTTTGATCGCAGGAACGCCGTGGAATTCCTTGGTTACATTTTTCAACTCGACAATCGGTTTCATTGTAATCCCTCTGCAATCCGGCCTGTGGATGGGGTGAGCAACGGCACCAGTTCATCCCCGCCCTTGCTGGTTGCCCAAACAGTGCCATCCAGTTCCAATACCGAAGTGACCCCGTGGCGCCGCCCCCCTGCACGGCTGTGAAAACTGCGCAGCGGCACAAAACTGTCGCTGAGTTCGATCACCAATCCATAAGACCGTGTCGGCGCCCAGGGTTTCAACACACCCATCTGTTTCAGCGCGCCGCCCTGCATGGGTTCCTGAAACGAGGTTCCGGATCGCAAGACGGGGGCGATCCAGAGATCGGGGGCGACTTCTGCCATCATGGCGCGGCGATAGACCGGTTCACGCAACACAAATTCGATCAACTGGGAACGCGGTGCAAACAGTGCCAGCCAATAGCCGCCCCGCCCGTTGGGTGAAATCCGTGCGGGATAGCCGGGCAGATCCTCGATCAGATCACGGCGCCCTTTGCCGCTGCCGTTAAAGCGCACCACATGTTTGCCCCAAGCAATGCAGACAACCGCATCATCCCCATCCGCCAGAACCCCGTTGGGCCACCCAAGCTTGCGGGCATATGTTTCCACCTGACCGCTGACCGGATCAGCCCGCAACAGCAGCCCCGATCCGTTTTGTTCCAGCAGATCACGGGACCATTGGTCATAGCTGTTACGGGTCGAGCCGATGCAAATCAGCAACTGGCCGTTTTGCGTAAAATCCATTGCGGTGACACAGGTCAGTTTCGCCCCCCAGTCAGGCGCGGTTAAACTACCATTCTGCTCACGCAGCCAAAGCCCGTTGTCCAGCGTCGCAATTGCCAGCGTGCCGTCTTTTGACACCGCAAGCGCGGTTACAGGGCTGTCCAGTTCCACGAGAGTCTTTTTAGAAACCCCTTGCAAAACCGTACCGGCCTCGGACCAAACGGGCTGGCCATCAAGCGCCACCAGATTGTCAGGCTCTGACCCGAAAATCCCTTCTGGCGCGTCCTCTAGCAACGTGTTCGGCTTAAGCGCGCCGTCCAAAGGCGGGACGGTCACCGCAGCCGCCCCGCGCCCGAAGAAGCGGTCGATCACCCCTTGCAAAGACCCGATCATTTCAGCGCCCCTTTCTTATCTTCACCCCAATAAGATGACCAACTGCTCCAGTTTTGATCCATATCAGGCAGGCGTACCCGTCCGATCCGGTTGTTGGTGATCCCGCCCAGATAGAGCCAGCCTTTGTGTTCGCGCATTGACGTAATCATCGGGTGATTGGCCCCTTTACGATCCCACAGAGTTTCCAGAATCTCGCCCTGATCGTTAAAGCGGATCACGCAGCCGATGTTCAGGTTCGGATAAAGCCATTGATCGGGTGCAATCCTGCGGGCCATACGGCGGCGGAATTTCGGCATCCGCATTGCCACATCCAAAGCTGGCGACCGCATCCCCATAATCGCCGCCCAATAGGTGCCATCAGACGCGCGGTTCACATTGTCAGGATAACCCGGAAGCTGATCCACCAGCAGTTCTTTGGTGCCAGCCTTGGGGCCAGACACCCAATAGCGGCTGATCCGACAACCCCAGCTTTCGGCAAACAGGATCGACTGGCCGTCATGGGCGGTGCAAATCCCGTTGGGAAAGACCAGATTGCGCAGCACGGTGTTGGTTTTGCCAGTTTTCGGGTCATGACAAATGATCCGCCCGTTGCCCCTGCTTTCCAACGCATCCACAGGCCAGTCGTGCATTTCGTAACGGATTGTCGCCTCGCTAAAGAAAATCCGCCCGTCCGGCGTGATGTCCAGATCATCGGCCAGCCGCAAACGGCTGTCATCAACCACAGACAGGGGCGAACGGTTGGTTTCATCGGTGATCTTGGTGACGACACGGTTCTTGTCGATCTGGTAAAGCCCCATGCCACCGATACACACCAGCAGGTTGCCCGCCTTGTCAAAGCTCATCCCCAAGGGCGCGCCGCCGATATGGGCATAGACCTCGGACTCTTTATATTCAGGCGGGGTAAAGCGCACGATATCCCCGTGGCGGGTGCCACAATACAGATAGTCATCTTCGTCTAGGATCACGTCCTCGGGGCTTTCGACCACGCCCAGACCAATGATTTCAACCGCGCCCAGCCGGTCGTTCACCGCCAGTGCCCCTGTGTCCGTGGCGCGGGGTTTTGGCAGTTCAACCAACGTGGGGGACACATAAACTTTGTTTAGCAGCTTATCGCGGTTTTTCAGCCAGCGCACGTCGATGAACACGGCGAACAAAAGGGTCAGGCCCAGCACCATCGGGCCTGATCCGCTGTTCAGACCAAGGCGCAACACGCTGTTGGTCAGCACCAGCACAATCACTGCCCCGATCAGGGCTTTCACCACCGATCCGCGCCCGCCGCCAAGGCTGTTGCCCCCCAGCACCGCCGCTGTCAGGGCTGAAATTTCAAGCCCCATACCCGTGTCGGTTCCGGCCCCGCTAAGCCGTGCGGCATATAAAATCCCCGCCAGCCCGCATAACATACCCGACATCGTATAGGCCGAGCACACAAGCCCGCGCACCGGCAGCCCGATGTTATGGGCTGACCGCCGCGACCCCCCGATCGCCATAATCCGCCAACCCGGACGGGACCGTGTCAGCAAAATATGCCCGACCCCTGCCACCACAATCAGCACTACAAAACTGAACGGCAGGCCGAAGACCCCGCCCAGCCCCATCAGGTCCCAAGCAGGGGATTCATAAAAGCTCATAGACATGGCCTGGGCGTATTTCAGCAGCAACATATCCACGATAGCGCGTACGATGATCAGCGTGACCAAAGTGGTCAGAAACGCCCGCAGGCGCAGATAGCCGATCAGCAATCCGTTGATCAGCCCCACAGACCCGCAAATCAGGATCACCGCTGGCACCGTGGTCCAAACCGACCAACCCGCCAGATTCAACAATGCCAGTGTCATGAAATTGCCTAGGGCAAAGTTCGACCCCACCGAAAGATCAATCCCTCCGACAACAATCACAACCATCATCGCCAGCGCCACCAGCGCGAATTCCCCGTATTGGCGGGCCATGATCTCCATGTTGCCTGCGGAAAAGAAGTTCGGCAAAAGCGTCCCGAACACCGCCACGGTAACAATCAGCACAAGCACGGGGATGGTGTTATCAATCCAGTTCTTGGACAAAAGTTCGCCGAAAAGCTGGTCGGGAATAAAGCGGTAGCGGAGCTTTGATAATTTACTTGCGGACGCCAAGGTACTGCCCTTTGCTCAGGATATTTCGAAAGTCGGTGCGGGATGAACATCCCCCAACAGGCACAATTCCTGCCTGCCGGGGGTGTGTTTTTGGGTTTAGCGCAGCAGTTTTGCGTATTGATCGGGGTTCCAGCAACTGCCGTCTTTGACGTCCGCTTTGGTCATCACGTAGCTTGGCGAATAGATTTGCGTCTTGATCGCGCCGCCGCCCTGACCGTTTTGCAAGGCCATCATGATCGCAGTCCATGCGTCCCGCCCCATGCCTGGCGCGTTATAGTTGATATAGGCGGAAAACGTACCGTCTTGCAGACGGTCACAGGAACTTTGCGCGCCGCCACCAGAGGTCAGGAAATAGACCTGATCGGCCTTACCAGCCTGCACAATCGCAGCACCTGTGCCAACGCCCTGACCGTCCCAAACATCAATCACACCACACAGATCGGGGTGCTGTTGCAGAACGGTTTCAGTGATCGCGCGGGACTTGGATGCATCCCAGTCGGCAGCCTGACTCGACACCACCTCGATTTCAGGGTTGTCGGCAAACACCTTCATGATGCCCTGAATCTGAAAGTAGCTGACGCCCCCTGTCAGAACCCCTTGCACAAGGGAAACCTTATGAGAAGTGTCGGTGCCCTTGCCGCATTTCGCAACCATCATATTGGCCAGTTCTTCACCCAAAGCAATAAAATCGGGGCCAACAAAAGCATCGGTCTGCACCGCGCCCTGCATGTTCAACTGCACCACAATGATGCCCTTTTTATTCGCCTGTTTCATCAGACGGGCAAGGGATTGCGTGTCAGGGTTCTGCGTCACTATCACGTCCGGATGTTCGGCCACCAGTGACGTCATGCCTTGGGACATGGCATCGGTGGACCAGTTCGGGTCCTGAATGGAAAATTCCATCCCGTAGCGTGCGGCCTCGGTTTTGATCACGCCGCCCCAGGCTTGGGCGAGATCGAAACCTGCTGAAATCGGCAGGTAGGCGATCTTTTTCCCCGCAAGGGAATTCAGCGCCGGATCACGGTAAGGATCGTTCAGTTCCTGCGCCTGAACCGCCCCCGCCCCGAGCGCCAAAGTGGTTGCGGCCACAACTGCCCTGCTTAGGTTTCGTATAAAAGTCATTTGATATCCTCCCAGATACAAGTTTGAAATATGTCCCCTCCAGCCGCCACCATTCACGCAGCAACAGGTAAAGGTCTTAGATATCGCCCTGCTGCCCTGTCTGTTCGTCGCGGGGGTTCAGCAGGCTGTCCGACACAATGGCCAGCAGCAAAATCAGGCTTTTGATGACGTTTTGCAGTGTGTATTGGATGTTCATAATGGTCATCCCGTTCATCAAAACGCCGATCAACAGGGTGCCAACCACCACATTGCGCACATTCCCGCGCCCCCCCGACAGACCAACGCCCCCCAGCACAACCACCAGAATAACGTCGTAAATCAGGTTCGAATTCACCACCCGCGTGTTCATCGCCAGAACCGAGGTTGCAGTGATCAGCCCCGCTGCAAAGGCAATGCCGCCGGAAATCACGTATTGCGACACAAGGATCGGGCGCGCCGGAATGCCCGAAATCCGCGCCGCCGCCAGATTGTCACCCACCGCATAGATGAACCGTCCGGGTTTGGTGAATTTCAAAAACAAAAAGACAATAGCGGCCAGTCCGACAGCCATCAAAACCGGTGTCGGAATGCCCAGTACACGGCCCTGCCCCAGCGACAGCACCCAGCCAAAATCATTGGGAACATAGACCACATCCGTCCCCGTGATCAGATGGGCGCGGCCAAATCCGTAAATGAATGTGGCCATGGCCAGTGTGGCAAACAGGGATGGAATTTCCGCATAGGCGATCAGGATTCCGGTGATCAGGCTCATCAGCAGGGCAAACAACAGACCCATGGTCAAAGCCGCGCCAACCGGCATCCCCGTGTTGGACAATTGCACCGCCCAAGCCACAGAAATCGCCATATTTGCCACCAGTGACAAGTCGATTCCGCGGCCCAAAACCACCACCATCATGCCCAGACCCAAAATCCCCAACACAGCCACGCTGCGCAACAGGGACAGGATATTATCCGTCGCCAGAAAATTATTCAGCGTCGCAGCAAAGATCAGAAACAGACAAATGGTCAGCAGGAAAACAATCTTTTCCTGATTAAGCTCCCCCAAAACGGCCCTGCGTTTCATGACTGCGATCCTCCCAAATCGGTGCCGGACTTCGGCCTGCATCAAAGCTGAAATGCGCCTTGAAACGGGTCGATCCGGCAAGTCTTGGGAAAACGCTAGACAGGGAATTGGATAAAGGAAAAGTCTATTAAACTATGGTGGATATATAAATATGTTATACGGCGTCAGGCCGTAAGCTGGCGCAAAAACCCGCAGCCAAGCGGCGTTTAACGGGCCAAAGGATCACATATTAACGGTTTTTTCGGTTTATCCGCGCAAGAAGTGCCGTCAGAAAAACCAGCACCAAAGCCACCCCTGCAAGCACCATCAGCGCCTGATAAAACCCTGCGTATTTGTCAAAAAACACCCCCATGGTGACGGGGCCAAGCACGCCTCCCAATTCGGCTGCGACGAAAAACAGACCACCCGCCAGCCCCAATTGCGCACGCGGCACACCGGGTGTTTCCATCAACGCCTGCATAGCCAGCGCCATCATGGACCCCCGCGCAATACCCAGCAGCACCAACCCGAAAACCAGCACCGCGCCGCTTTGGGCTTGCAGCAGCAGACTGGCGATCAGAACAGCGCCAAAGATTGCCGACATCACGGCCATCCGACGGCTTGGGACCGCAAGGCGCGGCACAATCAGCGAACTGGCAATGCCCACCATTGTCGGCATCGAGGCCCAAAATCCCGCATCCGCCGCACTGAACCCCTTTGAACGCAAAACCTCGGGTAGCCAGTTGTTCAGACCGTGATTGATAAAGAAAATACACACTGCCATCGCCAGCAAAGCCTGTACGGCAGGTAGTTTCAGGATTGCGGGGATGCTGGACAGTTCAAACCCCGCAGCGGGTTCGGACTTTGCCAATGTAGCGCCCGCCAGTGGATGACTGGCAATCACAAACCAAACCAGCGCCGTCAACAAGGTCATCGCGGCAAAAGCCTGCATCACAAGCCGCCAGTCCTCCCCCGCCCAAGGCAGCAAAATCGCATTGGTCAGCGCCAGCGCACTGGCTGTGCCAAGGGCGGGTCCGGTGATATAGACACCCATGGCCAAACCGCGATTAGGGCCGTCAAACCAAAGGGTTATCAGTTTTGGTGCGCCGATTGAAATCAGCGGCCCACCGACCCCGAATAGCGCAACGGAAATGAACATTCCCGTGCCGTCAAAGGCCCAAGCCCGCCCCAGACAAGAGGCCGCAATCAGCACGCCTCCGATGAACATGGCCAGACGGGGTTGCAGGCGATCCAGCAGAAGTCCGCAGGGAATTGCGGCGAAGATATACATCAACGGCCAGGCCCCCATGATCGCGCCCATTGTGGCGAAATCTATGTCCAAATCCTGTGAAATCCGGCTGACCAAAGGCGCCATAGACCCTGCGACCACGCCAAAGCTGTAATAGATCAGCCAGATGCCGCCCAGCATAGCCCAGCGGTAGCGGGCGAATCCTTCGTCTTGATGCCCGCTTTGGGCCGCGTGTTTCGTCATGGCCGCAGACTATGGGAAAACCTGCGTCGATGACCATCGGTTTTCAACCGGTTCCGGCAATTTTCATATATTGTAGATTGTTGACAATCTAACAAGGCCGGCCCAGTTTGCAGCATCTACAACAGGAGAGAAAAATGATTCGAACCCTTCAAACCAAGCTGGTTGCGCTGCTGGTGGTCCTTTCCACCCTGTTCAGCATCACCACACCAGCAACCGCACAAGACACGTCCACTTGGGACGCCATTCAAGAGCGCGGCACCCTGCGTATCGGCGTCACACAAGCCCCGCCGTGGTTTTTCAAAAACCCTGCCACCAATTCCTGGAGCGGGCTTGGCACGTCAATCGGGGCAGCCATGGCCGAAACTTTGGGCGTAGAACTGGAACCGGTTGAGGTCACCTGGGGCACCGCCGTTTCCGCCCTGCAAGCCAACCAGATCGACATTATGTTTGTTCTGGATGCCACCCCTGCCCGTGCCATGGCCATCGACTTCCCGGCGCAGCCACTGCTGTATTACGCGCTGGCGGTTCTGGCTGACGACGAGCTGAACATCCAAACATGGGACGATCTGGACAAACCGGATCTGAAAATCGCCGTCACACAAGGCACCACCATGGACCGCTATGTTTCGGCCCGCCTGACCAATGCCGAAATCCTGCGCTTTCCGTCCAACGGTGAATCCGTTGCGGCATTCCAATCCAAGCGCGTCAACGCGGTGTCTTTGTTCCACCCGCCCCTGATTGCCATGCGCAAGAAAATCGGTCGGGGCCAGATCGTTCTGCCTGCTCCGATGCGCCAGTCTGCATCCTCTGCCGGGGTCCGTCGCGAGTCTGACACCCGCTTTCGCGACTGGGTGAATACCGCGATTTCCTATTATTATGAAACCGGTCAAACACAGGTTTGGTACGAAGAATTCCTGACCGAATTCGGCGTAGACCCTGACAGCGTTCCTGCCATTCGCCGCGAAGAGTGGTAACAAAACGATCCCCCGAAGCATGGGCCACCCCCTGCTTCGGGTCTTAACAAAAGGAATGCGCAATGGGGTATGAATGGGATTTCGGCATCGTTTTTCGCGATTTCGATCTGCTGCTGCTCGGGCTGGTCAACACCCTGAAAGTCACGGGGTTGTCCTTGTTGTTTGGCGTGCCACTGGGATTGATGCTGGCCCTTGCGCGGCTTTACGGCAGTTGGCCGATCCGCCTGCCTGTGGGATTTGTGATTGAATTCCTGCGCACCACCCCGCCGATTGCCCAGCTTTTCTGGTTCTTCTTCGCCCTACCAATCCTGATCGGCGTGGAAATAGACCCGTTCCGCGCCTCGGTGCTGACTTTTTCGCTGCAAAGTTCCGCCTTTTTCGCCGAAGTATTTCGCGGCGGCATCCAATCCATTGATAAAGGCCAATGGGAGGCGTCAAAGGCCATTGGCATGAACCGCAACGCCACACTGCGCCGCATAATCCTGCCTCAGGCCGTCACCCGCATGATCCCCGCCTTTCTGGAGCGGGCCATCGAACTGATGAAAACCACCACGCTGGTCAGCACGATTTCTTATGCCGACCTGCTGTATCAGGCCAATAACATCGCCCAATCCACCTATCGCACCATCGAGGTGTTCAGCGTGGCGGCTGCTATGTATTTCGTCGTGATCTTCGCCTGCTCGCTTGCGGTGCGACGCCTTGAAAAACGTCTCGCCCGCAGTGGCGAAACACTTGTGAACTAGGGGGAAGCATGGGCTATCAATGGGATTTCTCAAGCGTATTTGCGAACAAACAACTGCTGTGGATCGGTCTGCAAAACACGCTGGTTCTGGGCAGCGTCTGTCTGGTGCTGGGGTTGTTTTTCGGCCTGTTTGTCGGGGCCGCACGGTTTTCGGGAAAGCCGTGGCTTTACTACCCCGCCACTGCCTTTGTCGAAGTCTTTCGCAACACTCCGGTTCTGGTTCAGATCATGTGGTTCTTCTTTGCCTTCCCGATCATTTCCCCGTTTCGGATCGACGCTTTCACCGCGGCATCCTTGGGGCTGACCCTGAACACCATCGCATTTTCGTCGGAAATCTATCGCGGCGGGCTGCAATCCATTTCCAAGGGTCAATGGGAAGCGGGCAAAGCCTTGGGCATGTCCTACAACGAACAGATGCGCCGCGTGATCCTGCCCCAAGTGGTGCGCCGCATGTTGCCTGCCTTTATGAACCGCGCGGTTGAACTGTTCAAAATGACCTCGCTGGCCTCGGTCATTGCCTACGGGGAACTGATGTATCAGGCGAAAGTGGTTTCAACCATAGATTTCAACCCCATTGAAATGTACACAACAGTTGCGCTGATCTTCTTTGCCGTACTGTTTCCATTCACCATTCTGGTTCGACGCTTCGAAACCAACAGCTCTGCAGGGAGATAACCGATGAACCAGGTTCTGCGCATTGAAAACCTACAAAAATCCTTTGGCGATCTGGATGTCCTGAAGGGCATCGACCTGACAGTCGAAAAGGGCCAGACCATTGTGGTGCTCGGGGCGTCCGGCTCGGGTAAATCCACCATGCTGCGCTGCGTGAATTTCATGGAAGTGCCCACGGGCGGACAGATATTTCTGGACGGCAAGCTGGTCGGAACAGACACAAACGGGCGGATGGACTATGCCGAACGGGATCTGACCAAGCTGCGCGCCAAGGTCGGAATGGTGTTCCAACATTTCAACCTGTTCCCCCATATGACGGTGCTGGAAAACGTGATGGAAGGGCCGCGCACGGTTCTGAAATGCGACAAGGCCGAATGTGAGCGGCGCGGAAAAACCTATCTGGACAAGGTCGGACTGGGCTGGAAAGCCGATGCCTATCCTGCGCAACTGTCAGGGGGCCAGCAACAACGGGTCGCCATTGCGCGGGCCTTGGCCATGGAACCCGACATCATGCTGTTTGACGAGGCGACTTCGGCACTCGACCCTGAACTGGTTGGCGAAGTGCTTGAAACCATGAAAGAACTGGCCGAAGAAGGGATGACCATGCTGATCGTCACCCATGAACTCGGCTTTGCCTATACCGTGGCAGATAAAGTCCTGTTCCTGTCGGAAGGGCGCATCCTTGAACAAGGCACCCCCGCCGAAGTGCTGACCTATCCCCAACAGGACGGCACCAAAAACTTCTTGCGCGGACATGGTACATTCCGCCTTCCAGAACCCCAAATAGATTGAGATGACCATGAAGACCCAAGACCCGACCCCCAGCCACACCACCCATGATTCAGACGAGGATATCCGAAACCGCGACATTAAGATTTATGTGAACGGCGATATTGTCCATCGGGATGAGGCCAAGGTTTCGGTCTATGACAGCGGCTTTATGCTGGGGGACGGCATGTGGGAAGGCATGCGGCTGTATGACGGGGTCTGGTCGTTTTTCGACGAACATATGGACCGGTTTTTCGGGTCCTGTAAGGCAGTTTCACTGGATGTGGGGATGGATCGCGCGGGGATTCTGGATGCGCTGACCCGTACTGCGGCGGCCAATAATATGACCACCGATGTCCATTGCCGCCTGATGCTGACACGGGGTGTTAAGGTGAAACCGTTCCAGCATCCCTCGCTCAGCCGGTCGGGTCCGACGCTGGTGATCATCATGGAACATTCCAAACCCGTAGACAGCCTGCACGCCAGCGGCATCCGTTTGGCCACCGTTCCCCAAGTGCGCGGCTTGCCGATGAGTCAGGACGCAAAATACAACAGCCATTCCAAACTGAACTGCGTGATTGCCTGCCTTCAGGCCGAACAGGCGGGCGCGGATGAAGGGCTGATGCTTGACCCTCATGGTTTTGTGAACACCACCAACGCCTGCAACTTTTTCATCGTGCGCAACGGTGCGGTTTGGACGTCAACGGGGGATTATTGCATGAACGGCGTCACCCGCCAGAAGGTGATTGACCTGTGCCGCGCCAATGATATCCCCGTGTACGAACGTAACTACTCGCTTTACGAAGCCTATAGCGCGGATGAGGCATTTTTGACCGGAACTTTTGGCGCCCAAACACCTGTGGCTGAAATCGACGGCAAGCCGATCGGCACCGGAAACAGACCCGTCATGGCACGCATTCAAAAGCTGTACAAAGACCTGATCCGCAGCTCTGTCGCAGGGCAAAAAGGGTGACGGAACTCAGCGCGCTTAAACCTCTGACAGACACCACCCTGCGCGGTCGCACGGTTGACCAGTTGCGCCGCCTGATTGTGACGGGCGAATTGCCCGCAGGCACCCGCCTGACCGAGACCGAACTGGCCGCCGCCCTTGGCATCAGCCGCGGCCCGTTGCGCGAAGCAATCCGCGAAGTGGTGGACATCGGCCTGCTGGTGTCAAAACCCTATAAAGGTCTGTTTGTCCGCGAAATCACCCGCAAGGATCTGGAAGAAATCTATTCCCTGCGCACCATGCTGGAAAAATTCGCCTTTCAGGAAGCATGGGCCAAACGCACCCCCGCTGCCTTGCAGGATTTAAGCGCGCGAAACACCAGACTGATCCAAACGATCGAAGCCGCAACAGATGCCTTGGGACCGATTGAAGACGAATTGCACCTGCACAGTTGGTGCTATGAATTGTCAGGTCATCAACTGTTGTTGCAAAGCTGGAACCGGCTGAAACCCAACCTGCAATTCTACTTTGCCATGCACCAACAGGCCCATGACCGCAAAGGCCCCAAGCGCCGTTCCCATGATCTGTATATCAAACTGGCAGGGGGCGATGATCTGGATGCGATGCTTGGCCACCTAGAGGATCACATGCGGCAAGGGCTGGAAACCACCATCAGCTTTATCGCGCCTGCTAAGGGATAAAACCACCTACAGGCAGGGTATGATTACTCCCAATAGTTTGAAAGTATTTGATTAAAATACTTAATACCTAGCCAAGCTGCCTGCGGGATGCGTCAATCATGAAATCAATGAAGGTGCGCACCTTGGGGTCTTGCAACCGGCGGTGCGGGTAAAGGCAGCCCATCACCGCAGCAACAGGCGGAGTGTCTGGCAGGATTTCGACCAGACGACCCGCCGCAAGATGGTTTTCAACATCAAAGCGCGGCTTGTTGACGATGCCCCGTCCATCCAGCGCCCATCCTGTCAGAACATCCCCGTCATCTGAATCATATTTGCCCGAAACCTCACATTTTTGCGGCCCTTCGGGGGTGTCTAACGTCCAGAAATATTCTGGCGACCTCGGGTAGCGCAGCAACAGGCAATTGTGATCGGCTTTGGTTAAATCTGCAGGCGTGCGGGGCGTGCCCTGCTTTTCCAGATAGGACGGCGCAGCGCATAAAACCCGTGGACAATCAATGATCTTGCGCAGCTTAAGCGTTGAATCGGGTGGGCTACCGACAAAAAACGCCACATCCAAACCGTCCTCCAGAATATCCACCTTACGATCTGACAAACGCAGGCGGACCGAAATTTCAGGATATAAATCCACGAATTCGGGCACCAACGGGGCCACAATCCGTTTGCCCATGCCAAGGGGCGCGGTCACATGGATTGTTCCCCGTGGATTGCCGGCAAACCCTGCAATAACCGATTCAGCGTTTTCCAGATTTTCGATCACCAGTCGGGCGTGATCATAAAAGCTGATCCCCGCATCCGTGGGGGACAATTTGCGCGTGGTCCTGTTGAACAGGCGCACGGACAGACGGGTTTCCAACTCCTTGATCCGATTGCTCGCCACGGCAGGGGTCAGCCGCAAATCGCGCCCGCCTGCCGTGATACTGCCCAGCTCCACCACCCGCACAAAGACCCGTAAACTTTCCAGATATGGCATTATTTGAACCTTTTCTTTGCAACGAGACCTTGTTTACCAGACTCAGCCAATCCGATTATCAATGAAACGTTGAAAAAGCTTACCATCCAGCCGTGTTTTTTCGAAACGGTTTTTCAGGCAAGACAATTCCCGAACCAGCCCCTGTCCCATCGAACGGAGCCCTAAATGCACGCCTAATACCCAACACCCTGTTCACCGCGCCGTGGGAGGATCCGGCGCAGGGATCAAGGGCAATTCAATCGGGGAGGAACCCAAAAATGTCTCAATCAAGTTATAATTACAGGCTGTTTGCCCGCAGCGATTTCAGCGCGTTCTGGGCGCTGTTTACCGACAACCTTGTCAATCTGATGGTGCTTTCGGCGGTCTGTCAGTTCGTCTTTCAGATGCCCGCCGAAATCGTTTATGGACGCATTGTTCCAGGCGCCGCCGTTGCCATTCTTGCAGGCGTGCTGGTCTATTCTCTGATGGCGAAACGGACTGCGAACCGCACAGGGCAACACGTCACCGCCCTGCCTTACGGTATTTCCACACCTGTTATGTTTGTCTATCTGTTCGGCGTGATCGGCCCGATTTACTGGGCGACACAAGATGCGGTTCTGGCTTGGCAAGTCGGCATCGGCGCGGGCTTTATGGGCGGTATCGTTGCCGCATTCGGTGCGATCATCGGCCCATTTTTAAAGCGTGTCACTCCGCGCGCGGGTATGCTGGGCACGCTTTGTGGTATTGCGCTGGTATTCATCGGATCTGTCCCGCTTGCGCAGATTTTTGAAAATCCGGTCATCGGTTTTGCATCACTGGCCATCATCCTTTGGGGGCTGATCGGGCGGTTTCGCCTGCCCTTCAACATTCCCGCCGGTCTGCTGGCGATTGGTATCGGTACCGTGGCAGCTTTGGCCCTTGGTCAGTCTTCTTTTCAGGTAGAGGGGATCGGATTCTATCCGCCCCTGCCCTATATCGGTGATATGATAGCAGGGATTAAGTACTTGTTTGCAAACCCTGAATTGTTTCTGGTTCTGGTGCCTGTGCAAATCTACAATTTCATCGAAACCATGAATAACGTCGAAAGCGCCGAAGCCGCCGGCGATGCGTATCCGGTCGGGTTTTGTCAGGTGACAGACGGGCTGGGCACCATGATCGGCGCGGCCTTCGGCTCGCCCTTCCCGACGACTGTGTACATCGGCCACCCCGCCTATAAACAAATGAATGCCCATGCGGGGTATATTGTGGGCGTGGGTGTTGTGATTGCCTGCGCGGCGTTTTTCGGGCTGCTGGCCTTTATCAACGAGCTTATCCCGATTGCTGCCGCCGCGCCGGTGCTGGTGTTTGTATCCGTCAGCCTGATCACCAACACCGCCTATTCGGTGAAACCTGCCCATATGGGCGCTGTGGCCATTGCAATCATGCCCCATGTGTCCAACTTTCTGGTGACAAAATGGGGCTCGCTGACCAATGCCTTGCGCAATTCAGGGGTTGAGGGCCTGCCCCAACTGGGCGATCCCGCCCTGACCGCCGCCCTGCTGCAGGAAGGTGCCCATTTTGAGGGCCATCTGGCACTGGCGCAGGGGGCGATTATCACAGGTCTGGTCTGGGGTGCGATCTTTGCTGGCGTGATTGACGGCAAGTTCCGGAATGCTGCGGGTTTTGCACTGGCGGCAACGGTAATGTCATCCGTCGGGATCATCCACGCGCCTGCTTTGCAGATGCCCCAGTTTGACAGCATCACCATCGGCTATCTGATCACGGGTGTTTTCCTGCTGGTCTATCCGATGATCGCCCCCAAAGAGGCGCTGACCTCTCGGGTTATTGTGCCCGATGAACCCGATCTGCTGGATACACGAATGCCTGCCGAATAATCCGAAACACGGGCGGGGCTGCCATGCCCTGCCCGATCAACACAGTAAAGAGACAGTCCATGAACGAAACACTTCTGCGGGGCCGCACCCTGACATTTCACAAATCCCCACAGGGGGTGGATGACACCGCGGCATATACCTATGAGGAAGACGGTGCCCTGTTGATGCGCAACGGGCTGATCATTGCAGCGGGACCATTTGCCAGCGTAAAGGCAAAAGCAAGCGCGGCACAGATCATCGACCACCGCCCCCATCTGATCACCGCAGGTTTCATCGACACCCATGTGCATTTCCCCCAAGTGCAGGTGATTGCCTCTTGGGGCAGCCAGTTGCTTGACTGGTTGAACGGCTACGTCTTTCCGGAAGAGACACGATTTTCAAACCCTGCCCATGCAGATACTATGGCAGAGCGGTTTTTAACCCTGCTGACCGACCACGGCACCACCACCGCTGTGGCTTTTTGTTCAGTCCATCCCACATCCGTTGACGCGTATTTCACCGCAGCAAATACCCGCAACATGCGGATGATCGGGGGCAAGGTGATGATGGATCGCAACGCACCCGACACCCTGCAAGACACTCCGCAATCAGGCTATGATGACACCAAAGCCCTGATCGAAAAATGGCACGGAGCCGGACGTGCGGGCTATGCCATTTCGCCGCGCTTTGCGATCACATCGACACCTCGACAGATGGAAATGACAGGCGTTCTGGCACAAGAACACCCCGACTGTCACATCCAGACCCATTTGTCCGAAAACCGCGACGAAATCGCCTTTGCAACGTCGCTATATCCCAAAGCCAGGGACTATCTGGACATCTATGAAAGCTATGGATTGCTCAGCGATAAAATGCTGCTCGGCCATGCCATTCACCTGAACGATCGCGAAGTGTCCTGCCTTGCTGCCACAGGGGCGCATCCTGTGTTTTGCCCCACATCGAACCTGTTTCTGGGCAGTGGGCTTTTCGACGACGCCCGCCTGCGCGGGGCGGGGATTACCAATGGTATTGCCAGCGATATTGGTGCAGGCACCAGCTATTCCATGCTGCAAACCTTGAACGAAGGGTACAAGGTTCTGCAACTACAAGACCAAAGCCTGCACGCACTTAGGGCCTTTGACTGGATCACGCGGGGCAATGCAGAGGTTCTGGGTCTGGCAGATAAAATCGGCACGCTTGATGTTGGAAGTGAGGCGGATGTGGTGGTGCTGAACGCCCGTGCCACCCCTGCCATGACCCTGCGGATGGAGCGGATTGAAACGCTGGCGGATGAGCTGTTCCTGCTGCAAATGCTGGGCGATGATCGCGCGATTGTACAAACCTATGTGGCAGGGGCAGCGCAGAAATAAGCCTCCTCGGGCAAGCGCAATGCAGGCCCGAGGAGGCCGGCGCAGGTTAGGCGCGCTTCGGTCTGGCCAAAAGGTAAAGCACCAGTTCAACCGCCGCGAATGCCAGCATTGACAGACCCACCAGCGGAAACAGGATACCCGCCACAATCGCCATGACAAAAACCAAGCGCGGAATGCGCCAGTTCTGCGGATAATCCGGCGCGCCCAAACTGCCGGACGGGCGCCGTTTCCACCACATCATAGCGGCGGAAACGGCCATCAGAACCATGGCCGCGCAGGCAAGTAACAGCACAATCTGGTTTGCCAGACCAAAGGCCTGACCCATGTGGATACTGACACCCCATTCGGCCATCCGGCCCAATGTGCCCAGATCAGACAGACCCATATCAAACAGAACCTCGCCGGTGTATTGATCCAGATGCACCACCCGTTCTTGTGATATATCATCAGGGTAAACCGAAGCCGTGAAAACGCCTGTCGCACCGTTTGGCATGTTCAGCGCATAACCCGCTGACAGCCCGAGGTTTTCTACCGTCCGTACAACCTGATCCAGCCCCGCAGGAATTCCGGATGCTGCACCCGATTGGGGCATGGGTTGGTGTTCCAGTATCCACGGCGTGCGGTCCAGAACCGCGCCTGTGGGGACAGTGGACACAGGGTAGGACGACCAGTAACCATCAGGCATACCAAGACCAACCTTATAAGACAGATCATAGAATTGTTTGCCCCAAACGCCGGACCACGGCAGGCCTGTCATCGCCAGAAACACAATGAAGCCAGCGGTATAGATACCCGTCACCGCATGAACATCACGCCACCACGGACGGCCCTTGGACGCTTTCAACTTCATCACGCCGACTTTTTTACCCCGTGGCCACCACAGGTAAATCCCCGTGACCACCAGCAGGATCATCCAGCCGGCCACCGCTTCGATAATGCGATTGCCAAGCCAGCCGATGTATTCAAGCGAATGTAACTTTCGCACCAGCCACATGGCGGGGCTGCCAGACGGGCCAGTGTCCCATTGGCTGCCCAGAACCGTGGCCGTGTAGGGGTTCACAAAAATCGTGTCTTTCAAACCATCGTCGCCCAGAATTTTCACCTCGGCCGCGCGGTTCGGGGCGGCGGGGGGCGCATAGGCTTTTAGGGTGCCGTTATGATACTCCAGCGCATTGGCCGTGATCTGCGACGGGGCGGCAAAACCCGATTGCTGCGGTTCAACCACGCGCAAACCGGCATAGGCTTTTGTGTTGATTTCATCCTTGAACAGGTAAATCCCGCCCGTCACGGCAAGCAGGATAATAAACGGCAGGACGATCAGTCCGGCATAAAAATGCCAGCGCCAGACCGCGCGATAAAGCCCGCTGGACGGGGCGGTGTTTGGGGTGGATTGTGTCATTGTCTGTGTTCCATAAAAGGTCGGACCAGCGCGAAAATCACGTGGCCTTATGTCAGTGTTTGGTGGAATGTCAGACAGACAGAGGCGGCCCGCGTGCAAAGGGGACGGGGAAATAACGGGTACGCGCTGCCTTTGGTACGGGTTGTGAAAACGGTTCAACCGACAGTGATACTGGCTGTGGCAGGACAACTGCCACACCAATGACAACCGCTTGATGGGCCTGCATGGCCCAAGCGCAGGAAACGTCTTTTTCAGGCGTGTGATCCGATTGATCCGCCGGGGTAAAACCACCGTCAGGGCCAACCAGCATTTCCAGCGGGCCGGACCCCGTGCAGATCACAATCCGCAGCGTGCCGTTGTCGGATACCACAGGCATGGTGCCCGCTGAAAACGCCGACATCACAAGGAACGGAACCAGCAAAACCGCGCAGATATGCTGTTTCAGAGCAGAGGAAATTTTTCCACTGCTCTGAAAGTCTATGGGCCAAAGGGCTGTTATCAATCTGCGCAGGTTTGGCATCAGTTACGGGTCAGGTTCAGGCCGTAAAACCCGTCTGAACAATCCCATCAGCCCCGTTGCATACGGCGGATTTTGGCCAGCGCACGTTCATAGGATTCCTGATAACCGACAGGTTCAAAGAACCGCCCGTCCGCATCAAACAACAGTACATTCGCGGAATGGTCCATGGTGTAATCCCCATCCTCTAACGGCACTTTTCGGGCGTAGATTTTGAAGGCCTTGATCGTTTTGTCGATCTCTTCCTGCGTTCC
Organism: Amylibacter sp.; assembly: GCA_034670045.1. Taxonomy (GTDB): domain Bacteria; phylum Pseudomonadota; class Alphaproteobacteria; order Rhodobacterales; family Rhodobacteraceae; genus Amylibacter. The sequence continues at coordinate 105,471 of JAXMOF010000001.1, forward strand.
GGACACACCTACGGCATCCGGCACCCAAGACACATAATCGCGCAGCAAATCGACTGTGTCCCGCTCTGGATCGACGGTCACAAAGAACACCCGCAGATGATTGCCTTCGCCCAGTTCCTCTTGCCATGTCGCGATATCGGCAAGACTTGTCGGGCAGACTTCGGGGCAATGGGTAAAGCCGAAGAACACCGCCGAAGGTGTGCCTTTCAAACTGTCTTGGGTAAAAGGCGCACCGTCCGTGGTGGTCAGTTCGTAGTCGCCAGGGCCGATCATATCCACCAGTACATTCTGATAGGCAGGGGCCGCCAGACGTGCCCATGCGTACCAGCCGACAGCCAGCAATGCCACCAGCCAAAGGCCAGCAATTGCAATGTGTTTGCGTTTGAAGTTCATGTTGCTTTCCTGACTAGTGAGAGTCGTGATTCATCGGCGCATCCGCCGCTTTTGCATTTGGCGCACCGATAGACAGGGGCACATCGACAGACCCTGCCCGTTCAAAGGTCAGGGTCACATGCAGGGTCTCGCCTTTGATCAAAGGCTCTTGCAGCTTCATGAACATCAGATGAAAACCGCCAGGTTTCAGCTCTATGGTGTCCCCCGCAGGGATCACCAGACCCTCGGTCACTTCGCGCATTTTCATCACCTGATCGGTCATGCTCATTTCATGGATTTCCGCTTTCATCGCAACCGAAGTTTCCACCGCGATCAGGCGATCATCCGATGAACCCGAGTTGGTGATCGTCATGAACCCGCCGCCCACCGGCGCGTTGGGCAGGGTGGCGCGCGAAAACGGATTGGTGATGGTGATATCCCCGAGTGTGATCGCCGCAGGTTTGGCCATGTCATGCCCGTTACCGTGGCCCTGATCGTGGCCGCTGCTGTGTTCGTAGCCCGCATCTGCGGCAACAATTTTCAGGCTTGGCGCAGGGTTTGGCACATCGTGCGATCCTGATGTATCTGTCCAATCCACGCTTCCTGACCCACAATTCTGCACAGACGGAAAATACAAAACGCTGCCCGGTGCGACGTCAGAACCCACAACACCGCGCACGATGAATTCGTCATACCAAGCATCTGCAAGATGACCGCCAGACCAGACAACTTCACGCAGGCCCTCGGCCATTTCCGTACCGTGATTGTCGTAGGGTTTGGCATAGGCGCCTGTTTCGGTTTCCAACGTCCAGCCTGCTTTGGGCATGGGTTGGGCCGCATAAAACCCGTCTGGTAAACTGATGCGCACTGTGTCTGTCGCCGCGCCGTCACACCCGTGAGGAACGCGCAGGGTTATCTTGGTTGTAGCCCCGGCTTTCGCCACTTTTTGTTCAAGCGAGGCATGGGCAAAAGCCGAGCCTGCAAGGGCGGCCATCACGCAAGACACGAGAATTGATTTATACATATGATATCTCCGAAGGATCGCGCATGTGGACGCACCACGACCTGCGCATGTCTTTTTGCGGCCCTGTCTGGAACCGCGGCTTAAATCTGAAAACCCCAACGGGTCCGGATCAAGCCTGCTTCGGGGGGGCGCGTGCCGCGTGATAGAGATTGCGTGACTGGGCGCGTCTGGTCAGATCGGCAAGCCGTTGCCAGCCGTCATGAAGCAACAGCATGGACGCCGTTTGCACCGGATGGACAACAGGGGTTTCAGACAACAAACGACAATAGGGGCAGTCGTGATTGTGGTGCTGACCATCCTCGCTGCAGATATCTTCGGCTGTCAGTCCAAAGGCCAGCGCTGTGACCAGCTTTTCAGTCTCGCCCCGTTCGGGGGACATCAGGGTCGCGGATGTAATGCTCGCCAAAGCGATCATCACTGCGGCGCAGGAAACCAGAACATAATATGTCAAACGACGAACCATGGTTCCCCTTACCGTCTATCCCGCGTCTTCGGGATGCGCCCGCGTGTCGCGCCTGCTTGTGTCACAGGCGCCAGCGCGCGCGGATCAGTTGTTGATCACTTTTTGCAGCGCCAGAAAGGTCATCATCTTAATGGGTGGCAAAGCCCGTTTTTCAACGATGGCCAGATCAGGCACGCCCAGAACCTTGCTCATCTCAAAATCCGAATGCCAGCCCAACAGATTGGCAAAAGGGGCGGACATACGTTCAATCATCGCCAAAGCGCCGGATTCCCGTGCGAAGTGGTTGGTAATCACCACCTTGCCACCCGGTTTGCACACCCGCGCCATTTCCGCCATCACCCGTTCCGGTTCAGGCACCACAGACACAATATGCATGGCTGTGACCGTATCAAAACAATTGTCGGGGAAATCCAGATCGCGCGCATCCATCTGGCGTAAATCCTTGACGTGATGCAGGCCCATCTTGGCCACTTTGGCCCGCGCTTTGCCCAGCATTTCCTTGCTGAAATCAATGCCGGTCACTTCCAAATCGTCACGGTAATACGGCAGGGCCAGACCCGTGCCGACGCCAACTTCCAGAACATGATTGCCGGATTGCTGGTTGATGTACTCTACCGCCGCCCGTCGCCCGACATTGGTAAGCGCGCCAAAGGTCTTGTCATAAACAGGTGCCCACCGCGCATAAGAGGTTTTAACTGCCTCTATTTCCATCTTTTCACCCTTCAGTTTTTCTTGATTTACGATCCAGTTGGAAGGCCCGCGCCAGCCCCATAAGGTAAACCAGCGAGAACAACACAAGCGTTGCCCAAAGATATGTCAGCAAAGCTGCTGCCATAAGAACCGCCCCGAGAAGTAGATATTTCGCATGTTTACGGGCAATCGAAACGTTCTTGAATGAGTAGGTAGGAAGCCGACTGATCATCAACAACCCTATGACCCCGATATAAGTGGCAATCACCGCAGGGGGCGTAATCGGCAGGTCTGAAAACAGGAAAGACACAAACATCGGCAGCATCACCAGCACCGCTCCCGCAGGGGAAGGCACACCGATAAAGTGGTCGCTTTCAGTTTCGGGCTTTTCGGTTTTTTCCAGACGGCTGTTCACATTGAACCGCGCCAGTCGCAACACGCAGCAAATGGTATAGCACAGTACCGCTATCCACCCCGCACTGCGAAAATCCTGCAAGGCCCAATGATGCAGGATCAAAACCGGCGCGACCCCGAAATTCAGGAAATCCGCAAGGGAATCCAGCTCCGCGCCCACAGGACTGTCACAACGCAACATCCGCGCCAGCCGCCCGTCGATCCCGTCCAGCACACAGGCCAGCAGGATCAACCGTACCGCGGTTTCAAAATCCCCCTGATACCCGAAACGGATCGCCGTCAACCCCGCACAAATCGCACAGATCGTCAGAACATTTGGCAACAGATGGATTACACTGATGTCCGACTTTGTATCAGCAGGGGGAAGCGGCATGGATTAATCCGTCCGCCCCAGCCGTGTCGGCTCGTTTGTGGCCAGATCGGCCAGCACAGTTTCCCCCGCCACCATGTTTTGCCCGAGGCAGACCATCGGGTCCACACCGTCGGGCAGATACACATCAAGGCGCGATCCAAACCGGATCAGGCCAAAGCGCGCGCCCGTCTGAATGCCGTCACCCACTTTGGAAAAGCAAACAATCCGCCGCGCCACAAGACCTGCAATCTGCACAACCGCCAACTGGCGCCCGTCGGCCATTTCAATGCACAGGCTGTTGCGTTCATTGTCCGAACTGGCTTTATCCAGCGAGGCGTTGAAAAACTTGCCGGGGCGATAGGCGATGGCGGTGATCTTGCCACCGATCGGGGCGCGGTTCACGTGGCAGTTGAACACGCTCATGAACACACTGACGCGGGTTAGGGCGTGATCGGCCATACCCAGTTCCGCTGGCGGAACGGCTTTTTCGATCAGGGACACAACCCCGTCCGCAGGACTGACGATCAGCCCTTCACGCACAGGGGTGACCCGCTTTGGATCGCGAAAGAAGTAATAGCACCAAACGGTCAGCCCGACCCCAATCCAGCCAAGGACCGAATGGATGAAGAACAATCCAACTGTTATAACAGCAAAGATTGCGACGAACTTGCGACCCTCGGGGTGCATCGGCTTAATGAATGTGTCGCGCATTTTCACGAGGATGTCGCCTTTCCAGCAAGGATTGTCGCTTTCTATCCCGAAGTTTGCACGCACTACAACGCGAAATATTCCAGCCCCGTGCGTTTTGGCGAAATCCTGTCTGGGGCAGAAATTAACTGTGTCTATTTCCTTTAAGTCCAGACATAATAATAGAAACAGCGCAATGAACAGCAGGCCAAAGATGCAGATTATCAGACAAAGGGATTTGGTGGAAAAGCCGTGGAAAAACGGCGGCGGTATCACACGGGATATTGCGGCGCGCACAGAGGGGGAAACCCTGTTGTGGCGGCTGAGCATGGCGGATGTAGATAGCGACGGGCCGTTCTCGGCTTTTGCAGGGCTGACGCGGATTTTAACGGTGATACAGGGCAGCGGCATGGTTTTGCACAGTCCAGACATGGACCTGCCAGCAGACTATGCACAGCCTATAAAATTTGACGGTGCCACCCCGATAACTGCCAGCCTTACCAACGGTTCCATTAGGGATTTCAACCTGATGTATGCCACAGCTAATGTGAACGGAACGGCAGAGGCTTTGCACGGGCCGGCCCAACACACCCTCGGCGCGGCAGATCAGACCGTCGTAGTTCATTGCATTGCGGGTCTTGTTGGTCTGGCGGGCGGGGGTCAACTCGGAGTGGGCGACACAGGGATTTCACAGGACGAAGCCGTGGTATTCTCGCTCGCGCCGGACAGCATTGCCCTGTGTATCACCCTGACCCTGCGACCAGAATAATCGAACCCCTTTAGTACCGGCGGGCCAAGCCCGCCCTTTCAGTTGTAGATTTTATGTATAGACATAAAGAACAAAAATTTATACGACAAAGAGAGATTCTAGCAGGAGGCACCGCCAAATGGCCAAGACGACACAATTGCTGACCGGTTTGCACGCTGCGACCATGGCGGGCATGGATACAGCCTATGGCATGATAGAGGACGCCGCGATTGCCCTGAAAGACGGGAAAATCGACTGGGTCGGCCCCCGCGCCGATCTTCCTGCGGCCTATCAGAACTCTGAAATCACCGCGTTAAACGGCCGTTTGGTCACGCCGGGGCTGATCGACTGCCACACCCATATCGTGCATGGCGGCGACCGCGCGGTTGAATTTGAAATGCGCCTGAACGGTGCCTCTTACGAAGAGGTTGCGCGGGCGGGCGGGGGCATCGTTTCCACCGTAACCGCGACCCGCGCTGCCAGCGAATCCGAATTGCTGACCGAAGCCCTGCGCCGTGTCGATGTTCTGATTGCCGAGGGCGTGACCTCTATCGAAATCAAATCCGGCTATGGACTGGACATAGAAACCGAATTGCGCATGTTGCGCGTCGCCCGCGCCATCGGCAAACACCGCCCGATCCGCGTTGCGACCAGCTTTCTGGGGGCGCACGCCACCCCCGCAGACTATAAAGACCGCGACGACGCCTATATTGATACGGTTTGCATCCCTGCCCTGCGCGCGGCCCACGCCGAAGGTCTGGTGGATGCGGTTGACGGATTTTGCGAAGGCATCGCCTTTTCGCCCGCACAAATTGCCCGCGTGTTTGATGTGGCCCAAGAGCTTGGCCTGCCTGTCAAATTGCACGCCGAACAACTGTCAAATCTGGGCGGCGCAAAACTGGCCGCCCGCTACGGCGCGCTATCCGCCGATCATATCGAATATCTGGACGAAGACGGCGTCAAAGCGCTGGCCGATGCAGGCAGCGTTGCCGTGATCCTGCCCGGCGCGTTTTACACTTTGCGCGAAACCCAAAGCCCGCCCATCGCGACCCTGCGCAAACACGCTGTGCCAATGGCCTTGGCCACCGATATCAACCCTGGGTCCTCTCCGCTGAATTCCCTGTTGTTAACCATGAACATGGGTTGCACCCTGTTCCGCATGACCCCCGAAGAAGCCCTGCGCGGTGTGACCACCAACGCCGCCCGCGCGCTCGGGTTTTCGGATATGGGCACCATCGCCGCAGGCCAGCGCGCCGAACTGGCGGTCTGGGACGTGAAACACCCCGCCGAGCTGGCCTATCGCATCGGTTTCAACCCGCTTTACACACGTATTTTCGGAGCAATGGCATGACCACACTGACCCTCACCCCCGGCTCTGTAACGCTTGACGATCTGGCGATCGTCTATTGGGACGGCGCGGGCGTCAAACTGGACCCGTCCTGCCATCCCGCCATGATCGAGGCACAGGCCCGCATTGCCGCCGCCGCCAGTGGCAGCAAGGCGGTATACGGCGTGAACACGGGTTTTGGCAAACTGGCCAGCGTCAAGATTGAAGCCAAAGACACCGCCACCTTGCAGCGCAACCTGATCCTGTCCCATTGCTGCGGCGTGGGCGACCCGATTTCCACAGGGCACGCCCGCCTGATGATGGCGCTGAAGTTGCTAAGCCTCGGGCGCGGCGCTTCGGGTGTGCGGCTAGAGATTGTCACATTGATCGAAGCCATGCTGGAAAAAGGTGTGACGCCAATCATTCCTGTACAAGGCTCGGTTGGTGCTTCGGGCGATCTGGCCCCGCTTGCCCATATGGCAGCAGTAATGATGGGCCACGCCGAGGCTGAATATCAGGGCGAAACCCTGTCCGGGGCCGAAGCCCTGAACCGCGCGGGCCTGACCCCTGTTGTGCTGGGGGCCAAAGAAGGTTTGGCGCTGATCAACGGCACGCAGTTCAGTACTGCCTTTGCGCTGGCGGGGCTGTTTGGTGCATGGCGGGCGATGAATTCCGCTTTGATCACATCGTCCCTGTCCACCGATGCCATCATGGGGTCTACCGCGCCGCTGCAACCTGAAATCCACGACCTGCGCGGTCATGCGGGGCAGATTGCCGCCGCCGCAACCATGCGCGATTTGCTGGACGGCTCCGTCATTCGCGAAAGCCACCGCGAAGGGGACACCCGTGTTCAAGACCCCTATTGCATCCGCTGCCAGCCCCAAGTGACGGGTGCGGCCATGGATATTCTGCGCATGGCTGCCCGTACCCTTGAAATCGAGGCAAATGCCGCAACCGACAATCCGCTGGTTCTGGTGGGGGCCGATCTGATCGTGTCTGGCGGAAACTTCCATGCGGAACCTGTGGGCTTTGCCGCCGATATGATCGCGCTGGCTGTGGCCGAAATCGGCGCAATCGCACAGCGCCGCATCGCGCTGATTGTTGATCCGGTGCTCAGCCACGATCTGCCGCCCTTCCTGACGCCAAACCCCGGTTTGAATTCGGGCCTGATGATCGCCGAGGTCACAACCGCCGCGTTGATGAGTGAAAACAAACATCTGGCGAACCCCTGTGTTACCGACAGCACGCCCACCAGCGCCAATCAGGAAGACCATGTCAGCATGGCCGCCCACGGCGCTGTGCGTTTGGGCCGGATGGTGGCCAATCTGGAACGTATCCTTGGGGTCGAACTGTTATGTGCCGCCCAAGGCATCGAATTCCGCGCCCCCCTAACCACCAGTGCTCCGCTGGCGCAGGTGGTGGCAGAGCTGCGAAAATCGGTCAAGACCATCACGGATGACCGCTATCTTGCCCCCGATCTGGAACAGGCCGCCACGCTGGTGCGCAACGGTGCAATCATTACCGCCGCTGCTGTCACCATGCCTGACTTGCGCGCCTGACCTTCCCTTAACTGCTGACAGAACTGGCCATCAGGCCGAGACACCGAAAGGCACATTATGACCAACCCTCGCAAAAATACCCGCGATGTTTTCCCTGCGACCGGCACTGAAATCACCGCTAAAAGCTGGCTGACCGAAGCCCCGATGCGCATGTTGATGAACAACCTGCACCCCGATGTGGCCGAAAACCCGCATGAGCTGGTGGTTTACGGCGGCATTGGTCGCGCGGCCCGCACATGGGCGGATTTCGACAAAATCGTTGAAAGCCTGAAGGCGCTGGAAGAAGATGAAACCTTGCTGGTACAATCGGGCAAACCTGTAGGCGTGTTCCAAACCCACAAAGACGCGCCCCGCGTGTTGATCGCCAACTCCAACCTTGTGCCCCATTGGGCCAATTGGGACCACTTCAACGAGCTGGATAAAAAAGGGCTCGCCATGTACGGGCAGATGACGGCGGGGTCGTGGATCTACATCGGCTCGCAGGGCATTGTTCAAGGCACCTATGAAACCTTTGTCGAGGCAGGCCGCCAGCATTACAATGGCGATCTGAAAGGCAAATGGATTCTGACGGGTGGCCTTGGCGGCATGGGCGGCGCGCAGCCCTTGGCGGCTGTGATGGCAGGGGCCTGTTGTCTGGCAGTCGAATGCAACCCTGAATCCATAGATTTCCGCCTGCGCACGAAATACGTGGATGAAAAAGCCGAAACGCTGGATGAAGCGCTTGAAATGATCGAACGCTGGACCGCTGCGGGCGAAGCCAAATCCGTCGGTCTGCTGGGCAATGCCGCTGATATCTTCCCCGAATTGATCAAACGGGGCGTGCGCCCCGATATTGTGACCGACCAGACCTCGGCCCATGATCCGGTCAACGGCTATCTGCCCCAAGGCTGGACCATGGGCGAATGGCGTGAAAAGCGGGAAAGCGATCCAAAAGCCGTGGAAAAAGCCGCGCGGGCCAGCATGAAAGTGCAGGTCAAGGCGATGTGTGATTTCCACGCAATGGGCGTGCCCACAGTCGATTACGGCAACAACATCCGTCAAATGGCGCTGGAAGAGGGTCTTGAAAACGCCTTTGACTTTCCGGGTTTTGTACCTGCTTATATTCGCCCGCTGTTCTGTCGCGGAGTTGGCCCGTTCCGTTGGGCGGCGCTGTCCGGTGATCCCGAAGACATTTATAAAACAGACGCCAAGGTTAAGGAAATCCTTTCCGAAGACGCCCATCTGCACAACTGGCTTGATATGGCCCGTGAACGGATTGCCTTTCAGGGCCTGCCAGCGCGGATTTGCTGGGTTGGTCTGGGCGTGCGCCACAAGCTGGGTCTGGCCTTCAACGAAATGGTACGCAACGGCGAATTGAAAGCCCCGATCGTGATCGGACGCGACCATCTGGACAGCGGCTCGGTTGCCTCTCCCAACCGCGAAACCGAGGCGATGATGGACGGCTCTGATGCTGTGTCCGACTGGCCGCTGCTGAACGCACTGCTGAACACTGCATCCGGCGCGACTTGGGTGTCGCTGCATCACGGTGGCGGCGTAGGCATGGGCTTTTCCCAGCATTCCGGCATGGTGATCTGTTGCGACGGAACCGAAGACGCCAACCGCCGCATCGCCCGCGTTTTGTGGAATGATCCCGCCACAGGCGTCATGCGTCATGCGGATGCAGGCTATGAAATCGCCAAAGACTGCGCCCGTGAAAACGGCCTGAACCTGCCCGGCATTTTGTAAAACACCCTGCCGCTGTCCCATAGGGGCGGCGGCACTTCGGTGCGGGCATGGCCATTGAAACGTGCCACCGTTCCCGATACCACCGTCTGGTCAGACCCTTCCTGACCATGACACAGGTGCCCAACGATGATCCGCAGCTTCATACTTGACGGGACACGGCTTGCCAGCCTTTCCGATCTGCCCGACACTGACCAGCGGGCCTGCTGGTTTGATCTGCTGAACCCCACCGACCAGGACATCGCCAGACTGGAACAGCGCCTTGGCATCACCCTGCCCACCCGCGAGGATATGGATGAAATCGAGGTGTCTTCCCGCCTGTATTCCGACGGGGACAACGAATTCATGACTGCCCTGCTACCCTCACAAGCGGACGGCCATGACTATCTGCTGGCGCCTGTGACCTTTATACTGGCCCAACACCACCTGATCACCATGCGCTTTCACGACCCTCGGGCGTTTGGCACCTTTGAACAGCGTGCGGGGAAATCCGGACCGGGCTTTAAGGAGGGTGAAAGTGCCATGCTGGCGCTGCTCGAAACCATCATTGACCGCCTTGCGGATATTCTGGAACGGGCGGGGCGGGATATAGACACTATTTCGCGCAGCATCTTTAGCCAGACCACAACGAAGGCAGGGCGCGGGGTCAACATGAAGACCACCTTGCAAGGCATTGGCAGGGTTGGGGATCTGACCTCAAACATCAAGGACAGTCTGGTGACCCTTGAACGGTTGGTTGTCTATTTGCACCCGAAACTGAAATCAGACAAGGCAGACCGCCGCGGGCAAATCAAAGCGGTCACGATGGACATTAAATCACTGCAGGATCAATCAAATTTCCTGTCCCAAAAGACCACATTCCTGCTGGATGCCACATTGGGGCTGATCAATATAGAACAGGCGGCGATTATCAAAATATTCTCGGTTGTGTCGGTGATTTTCCTGCCGCCCACACTTGTCGCGTCGATCTATGGAATGAACTTCCGCCTGATGCCCGAACTGGATTGGACGCTTGGCTATCCGCTGGCCATCGGGGTGATGGTGGTTTCCGCAATCCTGCCTTTTGCCTATTTCAAACGGCGGGGCTGGCTGTAAACGGCTGCCTTTAAACTGCTGGCCTGATCAATATTGCGTTGTCATCCTGTGGCCGCGGCGAAAGGTCAGCCGAACAAAGGTCACAGCATTATTTTCCCACCATGTTGAACGTTCTGTCTGGAACAAGGCATCCCCCGGCGCACAGCCAAGATGTTCCGCATGTTCGGTTGTGGCCTGAACCGCCAGAAAACTGATTTCCGCATTGGAAAACGGGATGGCTGACACCAGCCATTCGTTTGGGCCTACGTCGGAAAAATCCGCCTCCGCCGCCTTCGGGGCCACTTCTAGATTGATCCAGCGGTCTTCAAACTGGTAAGGATTTCCGTCGGCGTAATGCATGCAGGTCAGGTGCAAAACCTCTTTGTCTTGCTTTAACTTCAGCCGCGCGCGCAGCCAGTCAGGGGCAGGCACACGGTTTTTCTGCACCAAAGCATAGCGATAGATGGCGCCTTGGTCTTCGATTTCCTTGCGTACAATCGGAATGCCAAACCGCGCCTGACGCACGGGGGCCATGCGCACCCGCGTTCCGGCCTTGCGCCGCCGCTCTATGATGCCATCTTCGGCCAGTTCCCGCATGGCACGGTTTACTGTTGCGCGCGCGCAATCATACTGAACGGCCAAATCCACCTCATTCTGGATCAAACTGCCCGGCGCAAGAACGCCTTGGGTGATCTTATCCAGAATATCGGCCTTTATGTCCCGATAAGTCGCGGTCATTGCCATTTCCTCCCCGTTCGTCTTTGCGCAACACATGAACTGCACAGCGCAAAGGCTTTGTTTTAAACGATCTTAAGCAGCGCTGGAACCCAGCCTATGCGGCGCACGACCGACCAACCCTATAAATATAGACATATGGCAGGATTTCCATACAAAACGACATGCAGTTCCGCCAAGTGTCGTGAAACGGGCTTGTTAGACCCTTTTGCTCAAACCTGCCCGATCTTGAACCCGCGGGACAGGTGGTTGCGCATGGCAAACAGCAAAACCGCACCCGGCGCCATAGAGGCAAGGGTCACTGCCATCACCAACCCGATATCGGTTTGAAAGCCGAATAAGGCGCTGATCGCCATGCTGATCGGCTTGCCGTTTGTGGTGGTCAGGATGCGGGCAAAGACCACTTCGACCCATGAAAACATAAAGCAGAAAAACGCGGTGACAGCGATGCCGGGCATGATTTGGGGCACAAGAACAGACCAGATAAATCGCGGACGGGAATAGCCGTCGATAAACGCGGTTTCGTCCATTTCCTTGGGAATGGCAGAGATGAACCCCTGCAATATCCAGATGGAAATCGGCAGGTTGAACAGGCAATGGGCCAGGGCGATGCCAAAGACGGAATTCACGATCCCAAGGGCCGAAAACAGTTGGAAAATCGGCAGGGTCAGCACCACAGGCGGGGTGATCCGAAAGGCAATGAAGGCCAGAAACAGGTGTTTGTCACCCAGAAACGACAGGCGCGAAAAGCCATAGGCGGCGGGCAGTGCCACGGGGATGGTGATACAAATATTGATCAGCACATAGGCGATGGAATTGCCGAAAGCCGATCGTAAATGCGGGTCTGTCAGAATGGTGGTAAAATTGCGCAGGGTCAGGCTGCCTGCCTCGATATCCGGTTTGGGCAGCGTGGCGGTAAAGCTGACAATGGTCATTTGCACCAGTGGCAAAGTGACAAAAACAACAAAAGCCAGCAGGGCCAGACCTTTGATTAAATGCAGGTTTCGATAGATCAGGGTCATGTTGTTGCGCCGTCGTCCAGCTTGCCTTGAGCCTTGGTAAACATCCACGCCACCATCAAAACGATCAGGAAATACAGGACCGAACGCGCAGCGGAAGGTCCGTAATTGAACGCCTTTATGTCTTCGCCCAGATCAACGGCCAAAAACATCGTCGCCCCGTCAGGCCCGCCTGCATTGATCGGAAAGGCTTCTGTATAGATCATGAAAGAATCCATGAACCGCAGCAGAACCGACATCAGCAGAACATGCTGCAATTTGGGCAATTGAATATAGCGGAACACATCCCAAGGGGTAGCCCCGTCAATGGCTGCCGCCTGATAAAACGAGGGCGGAATCGTGGTTAACGCGGAATAGGTCAGGATGATCACAAGGCTGGTCCAGTGCCAGACATCCATGATCACAATCACCGCCCAAGTATGCGGGATCGAGGTTTTCCAATCCACTGGCCAGCCGATCAGCGCGCCGAAACGCCCCAACAACCCCGTGTCCGGATTCAACAGGCTCAGCCACAAGGAAGGGATCATGTTCCACGGCACCAACAGGGGAAGTGCCACCAGAGCCAGCGCAAGCCCGACCCAGACGCGGCCTCTGGGAATGCACAGCGCAATGGCGATGCCAAGCGGGATTTGGACTGTCAAAATCAGCATGGAAAACAAGGTGCTGCGTCCGAAGCTGGCCCAGAAACGGCCGGACCCGATGATTTCGGCGTACCATTCCAACCCGACCCAGAAACGGGACTCCAGAATAAAAATTTCAAAGAAGGAATAATTGATCACCGTAGCAAGTGGCACAAGTCCGACCAGCCCCAGCAAAACCACTGCGGGCAAAACGAACAGCCAGCCCGCGTTGCTGCGATCCTTCACGACGCGGATGCCTTTCGCGAACGGGCGGATCGGGTCAAAGCCACCTGCACCTCGGTTCCCCATCCGTCGCAATTCGCCAGCAACGGTTTGGGCAGTTTGCCATCGGTATAAAGCACATCCACGTCTTTCAGCGAACAGATGGTCAACGGGGCCTTGCGTTGGAATTTCAGATGATCCGCCACAACCATCACCTTGCGCGAGCGTTGGATGGCAGTGCTGCTGACCATGACCTCTTGCCCGTCGAAATCCAGCAAATCCCCGTCCGCATCAATGGCAGAGCAGCCCAGAACCGAATAATCAAACTTGAACTGCTTGACCATTTCAACCGTCAGCCCCCCCACAATCCCGCCATCCGCACGGCGCAAAACACCCCCCGCCAGAATGATTTCACAGCTTTGATTTGCGGCCAGAATATTGGCGATGTTCAGATTGTTAGTCACAACCAGCAGGTTTTCGTGATCCAACAATTCGCGGGCCACGGCCTCGGTGCTGGTGCCGATATTCATGAAAACAGATGCCCCGTCGGGGATCGAACTGGCACAGCGCAGGCCGATGGCTTTCTTACCGGATTCATTCAGGCGTCGGCGTTCTTCGTAGATGATATTCACCACGCCAGACGGCACAACCGCCCCGCCGTGGACCCGTTCCAGCCGGCCGCTTTCGGACAGTTCAGCCAAATCGCGACGGATGGTTTGCACGGTGACATCATACTTTTCAGCCAGCCCGTCGACCGTGACCTTACCCTCTTCGCGCGCGATCTCGAGGATCTCTCTTTGCCTGAAATTTGACACCATCGCCCCCGGCTTTCCTCCGCCTCTATGGGGGACATCAATCAATGCGACGCGGCGAAGGTCAAGAGCCCGAATCGGAAAAAACGCAATTCGCACAGCAATTTTCGCTTAAACGAACAAAATAAACCTTTCAAATCAGCCACTACCGCCAAAAAGAAAGAAAACGAACATTCGTTATTGCAAGGTCATCGGAAATGCTGTTGTTTGAACCTGTGTCGCACGCTGGGAGGCTGGGCCAATTCTGGACGCCAGTTGTGACCGTGGAGGACTTCTTTGAGCAAACGTGAAAACAGCGACGTGATTGATCTGTTTGTCATCGGCGGTGGCATCAACGGATGCGGCATTGCCCGTGATGCGGTGGGTCGTGGCCTAAGCGTCGAGCTTGCGGAAATGAACGATCTGGCATCGGCCACGTCCTCGGCCTCCACGAAGCTGTTTCACGGCGGACTGCGGTATCTGGAATATTGGGAAGTGCGCCTGGTGCGCGAGGCTTTGATCGAGCGGGAAACCCTGCTGAAAGCCATGCCGCATATTTCCTGGCCCATGCGATTTGTACTGCCCTATCACAAGGACATGCGGTTTGAAGGTGACACCCCCACGTCAAAACTGCTGAATATTTTCATGCCCTGGATGAAGGGTCGCCGCCCCGCGTGGCTGGTGCGTCTTGGTTTGTTTTTATACGACAATCTGGGCGGACGCGAGATTTTGGGCAAGACCACTTCGGTTGATCTGCCCCATTCGCCAGAAGGCGCGCCGCTGAACGACCGCTTCAAAAAGGCGTATGAATATTCCGATTGCTGGATCGAAGACAGCCGCTTGGTGGTGCTGAACGCAAGGGATGCGCAGGCGCGTGGTGCCAAAATCAACGTGCGCACCAAGGTTGTGTCTGCCGAACAGGTGGACGGCCTTTGGAAAATTCTACTGGAAGACAAAGACAGCGGCACCCAGCGCACGGTTCACGCGCGCATGTTGGTGAATGCGGGCGGGCCGTGGGTCGAAAACGTGATCCGCAACACCGTTCGGATCAATTCATCCGAGGGCGTGCGTCTGGTGCGCGGCAGTCACATCGTGACCCGCAAGCTGTACGACCACGACAAATGTTATTTCTTTCAGGGCGAAGACGGGCGGATCATTTTCACCATTCCTTACGAGTCCGACTTCACCCTGATCGGCACCACCGATGCGGATCATACCGATGTGACGCAAAAGCCGGAATGCACCTCGCAGGAACGGGATTACCTGCTGAAGTTCGCGTCGAACTATCTGAAACAACCCGTCACCAAAGACGATATCGTCTGGACCTATTCCGGCGTGCGCCCGCTGTATAATGACGGGGCCAGTTCGGCCACGGCAGCCACGCGGGACTATGTCTTGAAGGTTGATACCTCTGCGGGGGCGCCGATCCTGAATGTGTTTGGCGGCAAGATCACCACCTATCGCAGGTTGGCTGAATCCGCGCTTGAAAAGATTGCGCCCTATTTTGACGATCTACCCGCAAAATGGACCGCAGGCGTGCCGATGCCAGGGGGGGATTTTCCCGTGGACGGTGTTGCCGATCTGACCGCGAAACTGGCTGCGGCCTATCCGTTTTTGACCCAGAAATGGGCCACACGGCTGGTGAAAGCCTATGGAACCGAGTCCTTTGACCTGCTTGGCTACGCCCCCGCCGAATCTGATCTGGGGCAGTCTTTCGGCGCAACGCTGACAGAACGCGAAGTCACGTGGTTGATGCAAAAAGAATTCGCTTACAGCGCACAGGATGTGGTCTGGCGGCGATCAAAGCTTGGTCTGCGACTAAGCCTGGAAGAAATTGAAGTGCTGGATGAATGGATGGCGGCGCAAACCGCCCAAACATCGCAGCAACGCGCCGTTTAAGCGCGCTAAAGGAGGAAGCCATGTCACTTGTTCTAGAGGGTGTATCAAAGGTCGTGAACGGCCAGACGCATATTTACCCCACTGATCTGGAACTCCGGTCAGGGACGATGAACGTTCTGCTGGGGCCGACATCATCAGGGAAGACTTCCTTGATGCGTCTGATGGCAGGTTTGGATGTGCCAAACAGCGGCAAGGTGTTCTGGGACGGCAAAGACGTTACAGGCATGCGGGTGCAGGATCGTGGCATCGCCATGGTTTACCAGCAGTTCATTAACTATCCTTCGATGACGGTCTATGAAAACATCGCCAGCCCCATGCGGTTGATGGGTCAAACCACGGCGCAGATTGATGCGGCTGTGAAAAAAGCTGCCGATCTGATGAAACTGTCCGAAATGCTGGATCGCAAACCGCTGGAACTGTCTGGCGGGCAACAGCAACGCTGCGCTTTGGCGCGGGCTTTGGTAAAGGATGCGGGGCTGGTGTTGCTGGATGAACCGCTGGCCAATCTGGATTACAAACTGCGCGAAGAATTGCGGGCGGAGATTCCGAAAATCTTTGAAGAAGCAGGCTCGATCTTTGTGTATGCCACCACCGAGCCCGAAGAGGCCCTTTTGCTGGGCGGCAACACCGCAACCATGTGGGAAGGCCGGATCACCCAGTTCGATAAAACCCCCTTTGTGTACCGCCAGCCCGTCAACGCCACCACCGCGCGGGTGTTTTCCGATCCGCCGATGAACTTTTTGAAAATCCGCAAATCGGGGGATCGTCTGGAATTTGGCGAGGGTCAGGTCGCAACATCAGAGGGTTTCGCAGACCTAAGCGACGGGGAGTATCTGGCAGGGTTTCGCCCCAACCATCTGGAACTGGAACGCCACGGCACAACCGCTTTGGAATTCAGCGGCAAGCTGCAAGTGAAAGAGATCACCGGCTCTGAAACCTTCGTCCATCTGGATCATCAGGGCGAAAACTGGGTCGGGTTGATCCACGGCGTCAAAGATCTGGAAATCGGCGCGGCGCTGAATGTCTATCTGGACCCCCGCCACGTCTATATTTTTGCAGAGGACGGCACATCTGTTGCCCCCGCCTCTTATGCAACAGCGAACTGAGGCATATATTATGGCAAAAATCACCCTTGATAATCTGGCACATTCCTACCTGCCAAACCCCACACGCGACGATGATTATGCGCTCAAGGAATTGAACCACGACTGGATTGACGGCGAGGCCTATGCCCTGCTCGGGTCGTCCGGTTGTGGCAAGTCCACCCTGTTGAACATCATTTCGGGTCTGCTGCATCCCAGTCAGGGCCGCATCCTGTTTAACGATCGCGATGTGACCATGGAACCAACCACGCAGCGCAATATCGCGCAGGTGTTCCAGTTCCCGGTGGTCTATGACACCATGTCGGTACACGACAATCTGGCCTTTCCGCTGCGCAATCGCGGCGCCGATCCCGCCTATATCAAAGAGCGCGTGCAACAGATCGCCCATATGATCGGCATGGAAGACATGCTGAAACGCAAGGCCCGCGGGCTGACGGCGGATGCAAAGCAGAAAATCTCGCTAGGGCGGGGGATGGTCCGTGAAGACGTGAATGCGCTGCTGTTTGATGAACCCCTGACCGTGATCGACCCCCATATGAAATGGGAATTGCGCACGCAGTTGAAATCATTGCACCATGAATTCGGCCATACGATGATCTACGTCACCCATGACCAGACCGAAGCGCTGACCTTTGCGGATAAAGTGGTGGTGATGTATGACGGGCGCGTGGTGCAAATGGGCACACCGCAGCAGTTGTTCGAAACGCCCGAACATACCTTTGTGGGCTATTTCATCGGCTCGCCTGGAATGAATGTGCTGGACGCCACGGTAACGGGCGACAAAGCGGTTCTGGCGGGGACGGAAATCTCCCTTGGCAAGGCTTTTGGCACACCAAGCGGTAAGGTCGAACTGGGCGTGCGCCCTGAATTCACCTCCCTTGGGATCGACGGCGCGGGCCTGCCTGTGACGATCAAACGGGTCGAGGACGTAGGCCGCCACAAAATCGTGCGTGCCGATTTCAACGGCACGGAAATCAACGTCATCACCGAAGAAGGCGCGTCTATTTCGCCCGATGTGAACCGCGTTGTTTTTGATCCTGCGGGGGTCAATGTTTATGCCGACAGCTGGCGCGTTGCACCTTTGGAGGGGACGTTATGAACAAGACCGTCAACCAAAAAGCATGGGTCCTGATCCTGCCCGTTCTGGTGCTGGTGGCGTTTTCAGCCGTGATCCCGTTGATGACGGTGGTGAACTATTCGGTGCAAGACACTTTTGGCAACAACCAGTTCTTCTGGGCCGGCATCGAATGGTTCCGCGAGATGATGGCATCAGAACGCATGTGGACAGCCCTTGGCCGCCAGATCACCTTTTCGGCGATTATTCTGGCCATCGAAATCCCGCTGGGTATTTTTGTGGCATTGAACATGCCGAAAAAGGGCTTCTGGGCGTCTTTCTGTCTGGTGATGATGTCCCTGCCTTTGCTGATCCCCTGGAATGTGGTGGGCACCATCTGGCAGATTTTCGGCCGCGTGGATATTGGCCTGCTGGGTTATACGCTGGATGCGCTTGGGATCAATTATAACTATACACAGAATTTCTATGCCGCATGGATCACTGTGATTGTGATGGATGTCTGGCATTGGACGTCACTGGTCGCACTGCTCGCCTATGCAGGTCTGCAATCCATTCCTGACGCCTATTATCAGGCGGCAAAGATCGACCAAGCCAGCCGTTGGAAAGTGTTCCGCTTTATTGAACTGCCAAAAATCACCGGCGTGTTGATGATCGCGATCCTGCTGCGGTTTATGGACAGTTTCATGATCTACACCGAACCCTTTGTGGTCACAGGGGGCGGGCCGGGAAATTCGACGACCTTCCTGTCGATTGATCTGGTGAAAATGGCGCTTGGACAGTTTGACCTTGGCCCCGCCGCTGCGTTCTCGATCATGTATTATCTTGTGATCCTGCTGATTTCCTATGTGTTTTACACTGTGATGACGAACCTTGATAAACGGGATGGCCACTGATGTCTGATATCGTACAAAAACGAGGTCTGGTCCGCTTTAACGGCAGTGCGGTGGTCATGGGGCTGTATCTGCTGTTCCTGTTGCTGCCGATCTATTGGCTGCTGACCATGAGCCTGAAGACCAATACGGAAATCCTTAACAGCTTCACGCTGTGGCCCCGTGATCTGACCTTTGACAATTACCTGACCATCCTGACGGATGCGTCTTGGTACACAGGGTATCTGAATTCCATGGCCTATGTGGTGATGAACATGGTGATCAGCCTCGCCGTGGCCTTGCCTGCCGCCTATGCGTTCAGCCGTTATACGTTTTTGGGGGACAAACACCTGTTCTTCTGGCTGCTGACCAACCGCATGGCACCGCCTGCCGTGTTTGCACTGCCGTTTTTCCAACTGTACAGTTCGGTCGGGCTGTTTGATACGCATATCGCAGTGGCGCTGGCCCATTGTCTGTTCAACGTGCCACTGGCGGTCTGGATCCTTGAAGGCTTTATGCGCGGGGTCCCCAAGGAAATCGACGAGACAGCCTATATCGACGGCTATTCCTTCCCGCGCTTCTTCATTCGTATTTTCACCCCATTGGTTGCCTCAGGCATCGGCGTAACGGCGTTCTTTTTGTTCATGTTCAGTTGGGTGGAACTGCTGCTCAGCCGCACCCTGACCAGTGTGGATGCAAAACCCATCGCCGCCACAATGACCCGTACCGTCGGGGCTGCGGGTATTGATTGGGGCGTTTTGGCAGCGGCAGGGGTTCTGACCATCCTGCCCGGTGCATTGGTGATTTATTTTGTCCGTAACTACATCGCCAAGGGCTTTGCCCTGGGTCGTGTGTAAAACACAAAGGAGACTGTTCAATGGCATGGATGGCATGGACTTGGCCCACAGCGATTTTCTTTGCTGTAATCGCGCTGACCCTGATCGTTTTCACGATCCTTGCGATCAAATACCCCGAAACCCCGCGGGTCGGAGTGCTGCGGATCGAAACCACACGGGGGGATCGTCTGTTTATCACATTGCTTGGCTCGGCCTTTATCAATCTGGCCTGGCTTGGCACCACCAGTGCGCCGCAATGGGGCGCGCTGATCGTCTGTTTTTTTTACACCTTGGCCGTGTTTCGCTGGGTGTGATGAAAGTGGCGGTTTGGCACGCAAGACCCGAACCGCTTTAATTGTTCAAACTTTGGGAGGAACAAACATGACCTTGCGACTAAAAGGAACCACTGCGTTAAGCATAGCTGCCTGCTTGCTGACCGCACCTGCGTTCGCTGACATGGATGCCGGCAAGGCATTTCTGGACAGCGAAATCGGGGATCTGTCTGCCCTGACACGGGAAGAGCAAGAAGCCGAACTGCAATTCTTTGTGGATGCGGCCAAACCCTTTGCGGGGATGTCCATCAATGTTGTGTCCGAAACCATCGGCACGCATACATATGAATCCACCGTTCTGGCCCCTGCTTTTGAAGCCATCACAGGCATCAAAGTCACCCATGACCTGATCGGCGAAGGCGACGTAGTTGAAAAGCTGCAAACACAAATGCAGTCAGGCGAAAACATCTATGACGCCTATATCAACGACTCTGATCTGATCGGCACCCACTGGCGCTATCAACAGGCGCGCAACCTGACGGACTGGATGACTGGCGAAGGCGCATCCGTGACCAACCCGGGTCTGGACCTTGACGATTTCATCGGCCTGTCCTTTACAACCGGCCCCGATGGCAAAGTCTATCAGTTGCCTGACCAACAATTCGCGAACCTTTACTGGTTCCGGTATGACTGGTTCAACGACGAGCAAAACAAAGCCGATTTCAAAGAGAAATACGGCTATGATCTGGGCGTTCCGGTAAACTGGTCCGCATATGAAGACATTGCTGAATTCTTCACAGGCCGTGACCTGTCACGCTTGGGTGTTGAAGGCGAAGTCTTTGGTAACATGGACTACGGTAAAAAAGACCCCTCCTTGGGCTGGCGTTACACAGATGCCTGGCTGTCCATGGCTGGTGCGGGTGATGTGGGCGAACCGAACGGTCTGCCTGTTGACGAATGGGGCATCCGTGTGAATGAAAATTCACAGCCCGTCGGATCCTGTGTGGCCCGTGGTGGTGCAACCAACGGTCCGGCCGCTGTTTATGCTGTGACCAAAGCGATCGAATGGCTGGGCAAATATTCCCCTCCTGCCGCCGCTGGTATGACATTCTCTGAAGCGGGGCCAATTCCTGCGCAGGGCAATGTTGCACAACAAATGTTCTGGTACACCGCCTTTACCGCAGCTTCAGTAGAACCTGATCTGCCGGTCATGAACGCAGACGGTACACCGAAATGGCGCATGGCTCCTTCGCCACACGGCGCTTATTGGACTGAGGGCACAAAAATCGGCTATCAAGACGCCGGTTCCTGGACGCTGATGAAATCCACCCCTGTGGATCGCGCACAAGCGGCTTGGCTCTATGCACAATTCGTGACCTCAAAAACCGTAGACGTGAAGAAATCCCATGTTGGTCTGACATTCATCCGTGAATCCTCAATCCAGCACGAAAGCTTCACCGAGCGGGCACCAAAACTGGGCGGGCTGGTTGAATTCTACCGCTCCCCTGCCCGCGTACAGTGGTCACCAACAGGTACAAACGTACCAGATTACCCAAAACTGGCCCAACTGTGGTGGCAGAACATCGGCGACGCTATGTCCGGTGCGAAAACCCCGCAAGAAGCATTGGACGCGCTTTGTGCTGATCAGGAAAAAGTCCTGATCCGTCTGGAACGTGCCGGTGTTCAAGGCGATATTGGCCCGAAAATGAACGAAGAACAGGATCCGGAATACTGGTTGTCCCAGCCTGGTTCGCCGAAAGCCAAACTTGCCAATGAAGACGAAGAGCCTAAAACAGTATCGTATGACGAGCTGATCAAATCCTGGCAGTAAGCCGGTGATGCGGGGTCGGGCAACCGCCCTCCCCGCCTGAAAAAACCTTGATCGGCTAGTCAATATCTGGCCGGTCATCTCCGCGCCCGCCCCTGGCTGGCCCGCGCAGTTACATCCCTTTTTACGTGGACATCCCATGACCTATATTCTTGCAATTGATCAGGGCACGACCTCCACCCGCGCCATCCTGTTTGACGCCAAAATGGCCCCGATCGCCAGCGCACAGGAAGAATTCCAACAGCATTTCCCAAAATCCGGCTGGGTCGAACACGATCCCAAAGACCTTTGGGCCACCACCGCAGGCACCTGCCGCGCGGCCATTGAACGGGCGGGGATATCCTCTGCCGATGTGGCGGCTATCGGTATTACCAACCAACGGGAAACCACCGTTGTCTGGGACAAGAAAACCGGTGCACCCGTTTATAACGCCATCGTCTGGCAAGACCGCCGCACCGCCGATTACTGCCGCGACCTGCGCGATGCGGGCCACGGCGAAATGATTTCAGACCGCACCGGCCTGCTGGTTGACCCCTATTTTTCGGGTACAAAACTGCGCTGGATTCTGGAAAATGTTGACGGCGCACGCACCCGCGCAGAAAACGGCGAACTGTTGTTTGGCACCGTTGACAGCTATCTGATCTGGAAGCTGACGGGCGGGAAGGTCCATGCCACCGACGCCACAAATGCCGCGCGCACCATGTTATACGACATTCGCAAAGGCCGCTGGAGCAGCACAATCTGCGACCTGCTTGGCATCCCGATGGCGATGCTGCCAGAGGTCAAAGACTGCGCCGCCGATTTCGGCACCACCCGCGCCGATCTGTTTGGCCGCGAAATCCCGATCTGCGGCGTTGCAGGCGATCAACAGGCCGCCACTGTGGGCCAGGCCTGTTTCAAACCCGGCATGTTGAAATCCACCTACGGTACGGGCTGTTTTGCCCTGCTGAACACGGGCGACACCCCCGTTGTGTCAAAAAACCGCCTGCTGACCACAATTGCCTATCAACTGGACGGCAAGCCCACCTATGCGCTGGAAGGTTCGATCTTTGTGGCGGGGGCCGTGGTGCAATGGCTGCGCGACGGATTGCAGATTATCAAAGATGCGGCTGTCACACAGTCGTTGGCCGAACAGGCGGACCCCCATCAGAACGTGATCCTTGTACCTGCGTTTGTGGGCCTTGGCGCACCCTATTGGGACGCCGAATGCCGCGGCGCGGTTTTCGGACTGACCCGCGGATCGGGGCCTGCCGAAATGGCCATGGCCGCACTGGAAAGCGTCGGCTATCAGACCCGCGACCTGTTGGAAGCCATGTCTGCCGACTGGCAAGCCGACGGTGTGCAACCGACCCTGCGGGTGGACGGCGGCATGTCCGCGAACAACTGGGCCATGCAATTCCTGTCAGACATTATCGCGGCCCCTGTGGACCGCCCCAAAGTGCTCGAAACCACCGCGCTCGGCGCGGCATGGCTGGCGGGAATGCACGCGGGAATTTACCCCGATCAAGACACTTTCGCTGAAAGCTGGGCGCTCGACAAACAGTTCACGCCCCAGATGGAAGAACCCAAACGCGCAGAAAAATATGCCGCTTGGAAACGCGCCATCAAAGCCACCATGAGCGTTTGAGTTAGACCGTGACTTTCCCGCAAAATTTTTCCTTCGCCAGCCCAACCGCACTTCATTTCGGGCGCGGCCAAAGCCAGCAAACCGCAGCATTGGCCGCTGGGTTCGGGGTGAATGTTCTGCTGGTTCACGGGGCCACGGCTGCGCGGGCTGAATGGCTGTTGGCCGACTGCAAAACGGCAGGCCTCAGCGTCAGAACGTTAAGCTGTTCCCACGAACCCGCCCTGCCGGACATTGACTCTGCATTGGCGCAGATCAAAGGCGTGACACCGGATGTTGTCATCGCTTTGGGTGGCGGCTCGGTTATGGACTTTGCAAAAGCAACGGCGGCGCTGATCCCCTGCGCTGGCCCGCCCCTTTCCTATCTGGAAATTGTCGGCGATGGTCGTCCGCTGGACCAGGCACCGCTGCCCCTGATCGCCCTGCCGACCACCGCAGGCACAGGGGCCGAGGTTACCAAAAACGCGGTGATCACAGTGCCGGACCGCGCCATAAAGGTCAGCCTGCGCGATCCGCGCATGATCCCGCGCATAGCCATTGTTGACCCTGCCCTGATGCAGGGCGCGCCGAAATCAGTGGCACTGGCATCCGCTCTGGACGCCGTCACCCAAGTGATCGAACCTTATGTGTCCACCAAAGCCACCCCGATGACCGATGCCCTGTGCCGCGCTGCCATTCCCGTCGGCCTGAACGCCCTGCGCGATCTGGTAGAACGGGACGCGCCTGAAGCTTGGGATAAAATGGCATGGGTCAGCACCTGTGGCGGACTGGCTTTGGCCAATGCGGGTCTGGGTGCCGTGCACGGGTTTGCGGGGGTGATCGGCGGCATGACCAACGCCCCCCACGGTGAAATCTGCGGCACGCTGCTGCCTGTGGTCCTGAATTCTCATCTGTCCAAGGCACAGCCGCAAACAGACGTGTCTGATCGCTTGCAGTGGATCGGCGGGCTTATGGACAGCGCCTTTGCCAAGGGTGAACCCAACGCCGGACTGCCAGCCCTGCGAAACTGGTCCCGCAGCATGGGGTTGCGCGGATTAGGGGCGCTGGGGCTACCTCGATCCACGCATGCAGAGACCGCCCGCCTGTCGGCAAATGCCTCTTCGATGAAGGGCAACCCGTTTGTTTTGTCCCAAACCGAACTGGAACAGATTTTAGCGGCAGCAGACTAGGTTAGCTGCCGTTATTAAAGCGCTGCTTCAGATGTCGAGCGTGTTTTCCCGCTCCCAGCTTGAAAAATGCGATACAAAAGACGTCCACTCCTGAAGTTTCATTTTCATGAAGGATTTCGAGAATCCCTCTCCCATCATGGCTTTCAATTCGGGGTCGGCATCATAGGCACGAATGGCGTCCAGCAGGTTCAGCGGCAGGCGCGGGGCGTCTTTGATCAGATGCCCATCGGCGTACATGTCGATATCATGACGCGGTCCGGGATCGGCCTTGGTTTGCACCCCGGACAGACCCGCCGCGATGATCACGGCCTGTAACAGATAGGGGTTTACTGCCCCGTCCGGCAAACGCAATTCGAACCGGCCCGGACCGGGTACACGCACCATATGGGTGCGGTTGTTACCAGTCCATGTGACCGAATTTGGCGCCCAAGTCGCCCCCGATGTGGTGCGCGGTGCGTTGATCCGTTTATAGCTGTTCACTGTGGGATTGGTGATCGCCGCCAAAGCCGAGGCGTGTTTCATGATCCCCCCCAGAAAACAACGCCCCTGATCGGACAGACCCAACTCCTTGTCCATGTCAACAAAGGCGTTCACCTCGCCTTTTGCATCCCAGACCGACACATGGGCATGGCAACCGTTGCCTGTCAGCCCTTCTATGGGCTTGGGCATAAAGGTGGCGCGCAGCCCGTGTTTTTCGGCCACGGATTTCACCATGAACTTGAAAAAACTGTGGCGGTCGGCTGTGACCAAAGCATCGGCGAATTCCCAGTTCATTTCGAACTGGCCGTTGGCATCTTCGTGGTCGTTTTGATAGGGGCCCCAGCCCATATCGAGCATATAATCGCAAATCTCGGCAATCACATCATAGCGGCGCATCACGGCTTGCTGGTCATAACAGGGCTTTTCCGCCGTATCAGCCGCATCCGAAATTGCGTCCCCTTCGGGTGTCAGCAGGAAAAATTCAGCCTCGATCCCGGTTTTGACGCGCAGACCTTCGGCAGCGGCGGCAGCGACCAGTTTACGCAACACATTGCGGGGGGCTTGTTCTACGTCCGCGCCTTCCATCACGCAGTCCGCAGCGACCCAAGCCACATCGGGTTTCCAAGGCAGCTGGATCACCGTATCGGGATCGGGGATCGCCAGCATATCGGGGTGGGCCGGTGTCAGATCAAGCCAAGTGGCAAATCCCGCAAAGCCTGCGCCGTCTTCTTGCATCTGGGCAATCGCCTGTGCAGGCACCAGTTTGGCCCGCTGTCCCCCGAACAGATCCGTGTAGGAGATCATGAAATATTTGACGCCCGTTTCCCGGGCAAAAGTTGCTAAGTCCACTGTCATCGTATTATTCCCTGTTGATATTTTTTTGTGGTCTTGATGCGATAAGGGGGTGAATTTCACCCCCCGTTTTCAAAAGTTCCCCTGCCCCGGAATCCAGTTGGTCCCTGCCAGCGGAACCCCCGCCATTGCGGCAGCTTCCATGGTCAGCGCGCAGAGGTCTTCGGGTTCAAGGTTGTGCACATGGTTGTGGCCGCAGGCACGGGCGATGGTTTGGGCCTCTAGCGTCAGAACGGACAGATAGTTGCGCAAACGGCGGCCTGCTTCGACCGGATCAAGTCGTTGCATCAAAGCGGGGTCTTGAGTGGTGATGCCCGCCGGATCGCGGCCTTCGTGCCAGTCGTCATAAGCCCCTGCGGTGGTGCCAAGTTTGTTATACTCGGACTCCCATTTGGGATCATTGTCCCCCAGTGCAATCAGCGCTGCGGTGCCAATGGAAACTGCATCGGCACCAAGCGCCAGCGCCTTGGCCACGTCAGCCCCCGTGCGGATGCCACCTGAAACAACCAGTTGAACTTCGCGGTGCATGCCAAGGTCTTGCAATGCCTGAACAGCGGGGCGAATACAGGCCAATGTCGGCAGGCCCACATGTTCGATAAACACATTTTGCGTCGCCGCAGTGCCGCCTTGCATACCGTCCAGCACCACCACATCAGCGCCCGCTTTAACCGCCAGGGCCGTATCATAATAGGGACGCGCGCCGCCGATTTTCACGTAAATCGGCTTTTCCCAACCCGTGATTTCCCGCAGTTCCAGAATCTTGATTTCCAGATCATCAGGCCCCGTCCAATCGGGATGCCGACAGGCCGAGCGCTGGTCGATCCCCACAGGAAGATCCCGCATAC
The DNA here is from genome assembly GCA_034670045.1 of Amylibacter sp. Classification (GTDB taxonomy): domain Bacteria; phylum Pseudomonadota; class Alphaproteobacteria; order Rhodobacterales; family Rhodobacteraceae; genus Amylibacter. The sequence continues at coordinate 132,142 of JAXMOF010000001.1, forward strand.
CAGCCACCCGTTCGGTGATTTTCTGCCCCAACAGCATGCCGCCGCCACCGGGTTTTGCGCCCTGCCCGACGACAATTTCAATGGCATCGGCGCGGCGCAGATCATCGGGGTTCATGCCGTAGCGGGATGGCAAATATTGATAGACCAGCTTGCTGGAATGGCCGCGCTCTTCCTCGGTCATGCCCCCGTCGCCGGTTGTTGTAGATGTGCCCGCAGCAGATGCGCCGCGTCCCAAAGCCTCTTTTGCGGGGCCGGACAGGGACCCGAAACTCATACCCGCGATGGTGATCGGGATATCCAGTTCGATGGGTTTCTTGGCAAAGCGCGTGCCCAAAGTAACCTTGGTTTCGCATTTTTCGCGGTAGCCTTCCAAAGGGTAGCGCGACACAGACGCCCCCAGAAACAGCAGGTCATCGAAATGGGGCACAGGGCGTTTTGCCCCGCCGCCGCGAATATCGTAGATGCCCGTGGCCGCCGCACGGCGGATTTCGGAATTCACGTCATTGCTGAACGTGGCTGACTGGCGGGGTAGCGTTTGTGGAATGGATTTATCGCTCATGTCAAAGCCTTAGTAAGCCGACGCATTGTCGACGTGGAAATGATACAACTCTCGGGCCGACCCGTAGCGTTTGAAATCTTCGGGTTTGGCATCAGCCTCGGCGCGGGTTAGAAGGTCCGTCAAAATCGCCAGATGTTCGGGCCGCATTTCTTTCTCGACGCAATCCGCGCCCAGCGATTTGACCGAACCGCGCACGAACAAACAGGCTTCGTACAGGGAATCCCCTAACGCGTCGCCAGCATCGCCCAGCACCACAAGATTGCCCTTCTGCGCCATGAAAGCTGACATATGGCCAATGTTGCCATGCACCACGATGTCGATGCCTTTCATGGAAATACCGCAACGCGAACTGGCATTGCCTTTGACCACCAACAAACCGCCATGGGCTGTGGCCCCTGCGTATTGGCTGGCATCCCCGTCGATTACCACGGTGCCGGACATCATGTTTTCCGCAACCCCCGGCCCGACCGAGCCTTTGACCCTGATCGTCGCTTGCTTGTTCATACCGCCACAGTAATAGCCCGTCGGACCGTCGATCTGCACCTCGATCGGCGCATCCAGCCCGACAGCCAAAGCGTGGGCACCGCGCGGGTTCAACACCTGCCAAGCGGTTTCATTTGTCTGCTGCGACTGGGACTGCAAGGCCGCATTCAGCGCGCGCAATTCGGTTGTTGCCATGTCGATGGTCTGCATCTTATCGCTCCCAAAAATAGACGGTTGCGGGTTCTGGCTCCCAGACCCGTGCGGTTTCAATGTCGGGCAGGTTTACCAAAGCACGGTATTCGCTGCCAAAGGCCACGTAGTCGTCGGTTTCAGCCAGAACCGCGGGTTTGCAAGCGATCGGGTCACGCACCACGCCAAAGCCGTTTTTTGTCCCGACAACAAAAGTGTAAAACCCGTCCAGGTCGTTCAATCCAGCTTCCAGAGCCTGCCCCAGATTTGCGCCTTCACGCATTTTCCACGTCAGGTAAGCTGCCGCAACTTCGCTGTCGTTCTGGCTGGATACGGTTACGTTTTCACGGGCCAGTTTACGCCGCAGGGAATTGTGATTGGACAAAGAACCGTTGTGAACAAGACACTGGTCTGCGCCGGTTGAAAACGGATGTGCGCCATCGGTTGTGACCGCACTTTCGGTCGCCATGCGGGTGTGACCGATGCCGTGACTGCCTGACATGGCGCGGATGCCAAAACGGTCAGCCACGTCTTTGGGCAAGCCGACTTCTTTGAAAATCTCCATCGACGCCCCACCGCCCATTATTCTGAGCGTGGGAAAATTTGCGGCCAAAGCTGCGGGAACTGTTTCGCCAAGCGCCTCTGGCATGGGAATCACGGCATGTGTATCAATCGCGCGAAGGCTGGCGGCGGAGGCATTTTCTGCCAGCCAGACCGATACGGCCGGAAAGGTCACATCCGGTGTGTCACTTTGAACCGTCAGTTTGAACGCCTCGCTGTCCCCGTAGATTGCGATACCCGCACTGTCAGGGCCACGATCCGTCATCGTGATCAACATATCTGTCAGGCAATCCCCTAATTGAGGACGCAACCTATCTGTTTTGAGGAACAAACCGACAATTCCGCACATTCCGTTTACCACCTTATCTATATGCGACTCAGGGATTGAGTCGCGCCGCACTTGATGCCTAACAGGAAACAAAAATTCATTCTAGGAATTTAATATGCGGGCGGGATGCAACCTGATGTTTCAATCTTTCTGCACATTCTTTGGGCGGGTTGATCAGGGTTGCGCCCATTTCTGGCAGTTTTCAAACCGGCTTAAGAATTTTGTGGATAGCTGATGACGGATAAATAACGGATCGGCAGCGTTACCAAACCTTCGGGGCCATGCACCGCATCCGCATCAAAGAACAGGCTGTCACCGGGTTCCAACCGGAACAGCTTATCCCCGTGACGATAGTCTACAACGCCGTCCAGCATATAGATTGTCTCGATGCCTTCATGCTGGAAGGCAGGAAAGACGTCTGAATCCTCGCTTAAAGTAATTAGATAGGGTTCCACCACCACGCCGCTGTTGTTGGAGCCGATATGCCCCAGTAGATTATACTGATGCCCTGCCCGTGTGCCGGATCGTTGCACCTCTGCCCCCTCGCCTGCTTTGACGTGCATCACACCGCGCGGTTCGTCGTAACCCGCAAAGAACGAGACCAGCGGCACCCCAAGCGCTTTGGTCAAAGTTTGCAAAGTGGTTAAGGAGGGCGAAGTAACGCCGTTTTCGATCTTTGATAACATGCCCGCAGAAATTCCGGTTTTTTCCGACAGGTCATTCACCGTCAACCGTTGGCGTTTGCGCTGGGTGCGAACCTCGCGTCCGATAGCGAGTTCCAGATTATTCTCGCGACGTTCACGTATTTTATGGGGGTTCTGTTTTAACGGAATATTTGCCGGATCGGAAGAAGCGGGGGGCAAGGTGTTTCCTTTCTAGGCAGGGATAAAACGAAGGATTTAGGGTTTTTAGGCAGTGTTCAGTTTCGACAAATTGGCCACATCCCGATCAAAATGAAAAGCATCAAGCGTGAGCAGACCGTTTTGATGGGTTAGAATAGAGCGGGCGACAGCAGCTTTCGATTCTTCACTGTCGGTTTCTCGCGGCGGAAAATCGCGATATTTAACCCCACAAGCGCCGCACCTTATATGTTTGAGCTATGTCCAATAAATTGGCTTTTCTCATGTAATGATCCGGATCTCGTCAATTACCCCGAATTCACGTTCCAAAGCACGGTGAAGTTCATCAAACAGATGGGTTTGGATGTAATTTGCCACAAACCGGCTGGGCGCCAACAGTTCAATTAAGCCCTCTGATTGTTTTTTAAGGCTAAGGCGGGCATACCAGTTTTGAAAAACGGCTTCGTCATTATCCCGCAGATTGCGTTGTACCGCCCGCCATGTCCCTGGCGTGTCTGCCGCTGGTGCATCCGGTTTCGCGGGCGCATTCGCCCCGAAATCAATCTTCACCACATTTGCAGATTTGACGGGGGCATTCACTGCCATGCGTTCTTCAAAATCGGGACCGACGGCTTTCCAACTCGCTTCGCTTAACTTTGCGACTATGGGCAGGTTCAGCGTATAGGCCCCTACCCTGCCACGAACACCCGATCTTTTGCAGACGAGTATCTGCGCATCAGTCAGCCGCTTCATCTCGCGCTTTACGGTTCTTTCGTTGACCGCCCACATTCTGGCGATATCCCGTTGCCCGACAGTTAGTTCGTTTGCCCGCCAGTTATAGCGTGCCGTGACCAATGCTATCAGTCGCATCATTGAAGTTTGTTCGGTAGCGGTGCCATGTAGCCCTAATAGCGTGAGGGCTGTAAGTATGTCATACTTCAGCGAACCGGCTTCCGGCCCGGTTAGTCGCTTGAGTTCCATTGTGTGCCTGTCATTCTGTCTGCCTCGTAAGTGATCGACTTTTTTAGAGTGTCGATTCTGCTTGTGATTGAAGAAGGCACGAATTCCCGTTTTTTGTCAATGACTTTGAAATATCGGGAATTTCGGAAAATAAATCAAAAAGCAGGAATAGTTAAGGTTTATTGGTTAAGGGGGACACCTTGGCTGTCACCTTTTCTAACAGCATCTGTCACCATAAAGGGCTTGTAGCGGTGCTGTGCTGTCACCTTATTTTATCTAGGCACCCCTGAAAAACACCCGATATCGCGTTATTTTCCCGAATCACGGAATAACGCGAAGTTTTTCAAAATTCCGTTTTGCTCTTTTCGTCAAATCCCGTTATTCAACATGTATGTAGTAAAAACAAGAGTAGAAGAATGCGCAATCATAAAGACCTACAACATATGAATGAACGCAGTCTCACGCAGCAGGCAGCGGTGAGACGGGCGACCTTTTCCCCGGGAGAAGTAAAGGCGCTGCGGCCCTTTTCAATCTGGGAGATCAGCCAGTTTATGTTCGATGTATCTGCGGATACGTTGCGCAAGAAACTGATGGATGATCCCTCCCTGCCCCAAGGTGTAACAGAAGAAGACGGTCGCCAGAGATGGTTCTCGCTTGAAGAGATCAACGAGTTGCGCCGTCGTGTCAAGTTTCGCGGTAAGACCCTTATGCCAAAACGCCCTAAGGGTCGTGCCATGCGGGTGGCAGTGTCTAACTTTAAAGGCGGGGTTGGTAAGACAGTCGTCGCCCAGCATTTGGCTAACGCGGCGGCTTTGGACGGCTATCGTGTTTTATGTGTGGATTTCGATCCGCAGGCAACACTGACCCATTCCATGGGGATCACCGAAGTAAAAGAGTGGAATACGGTTTGGGGCATCATGTGCCGCGATCTGTGCCGTGAGGCCGACCGTATTATAGAAGGGTATGACGACCCTGATGATTGCCCCTACCCTTCCTCCGAAGAATTGCCGGACGATGTGCGTTCCATCGGGTCGCAGCGGGTTCAGGATTTTATTCAGCCCACATGCTGGCCGACGATTGATATTATTCCGTCTTGTGCCAATGCGGCCTTTGTTGAATTTGCCTCGGCGCAATATCGCGCGCTGCACAAAGCCTGGAGCTTTTTCGGGTGCATGGCCCGTTATTTGGATGAGCTGCCAGAGGATCAATATGACATCATCATTTTTGACTGCCCGCCTGCCATCGGCTATCAATCCCTGAACGCGGCGTTCGCGGCGGATATTCTGTATATTCCGTCCGGCCCAGGCTATTGGGAATACGATAGTACCACCAGTTATCTGGGTCAGTTGGGCGATGCCATGGCTGATATTTCCGACGGGTTTGGTGCTTTGGCAAAGGATGCTGGCATCACGCTGCCAAAAGAATTTGCCGATATTCGTGTCTTGATGACACGGTTTGAGACTACAAATCCGCTGCATTCGGCAATGATGGATGCGTTCAGAAATGTGTTCGGCGCGGATGTTTGCCAGAACCCTGTGGAAATGACGCGGGCTGTGGAACAATCCGGACGCTTTCAAATGTCGGTTTATGAACAGGACTATCGTCACATGACCCGCGAAACATGGAAGCGCGCGCGCCATAGTTTTGATCGGGCCTACGGTGAATTTCTGGAAACGGTTTTGGGCGCTTGGGACAAACACAACCAGACTGAGGGAGCAGAGTAATGACGTCGAAAAACAAATTCGGGTTTGGTCCGCTGGACACCTCTGGTCCGATTGCGCGTCCGTCCCGCAGTGTCGGGCCGATGGGTGCGGCTGTGCGCGAGGCAGCCGACAGTCTGCAAGAAACCACCGAAGCAAAGGTCGAACAGCGCCGCCAGAATGCCCGCGACGCCAAAGACTACCGCGATGCTGCCAAACAAGGCCGCGTGTTGCACGCAATTCCGCTGGCTGAAATTTCAACGGATGACCTGCCGCGCGACCGTCTGGAACTGGACGCTGTTGCGGTTTCGGCCGAAATGGACGAGCTGAAAGCCTCTATCCGTGAACGCGGCCAGAAGGAACCTGTTGAGGTTTTTCTTGGCGAGGATGGGCGGTATCAACTGAAAAAGGGCTGGCGCAGGTTTACGGCTTTGTCCCAGCTTCTGGATGAAACGGGCGATCAGACGTTCGGCGCGATCCTTGCGCGAATTGATCGTGCGCAGGACGACCGGATCACACGTTACATCGACATGGTCGAAGAAAACGTGGTGCGCGAGGATCTGACTTTTGCCGAAATGGCGCAGGTTGTGATTGCCGCGGCGCAGGATGAACGGGTGGATGGCAGCGACGCCGATGCCTTGGTTGGGCGTCTTTACGCATCCCTTCATAAGATGAAACGCTCCTACATCCGCAGCTTTGTTTACCTGCTGACCACGCTTGAGGGGGCGTTGCAATGGCCTAAAGATGTCTCTCGTAATTTGGGCGCAGACGTCGCGCGGGCTTTGAAGGCAGGGCAGGGGGACGCGGCTGATCTGCGGCTGAAGCTGTCAGAATGCCAGACGCGAGAGGATCAATCGTCGGTTCTGGCAAGTTTTGTTTCGTCGGGCAAAGCCGCCCAATCCGCGCCTGCACCAAAACGGGAACCGAAAGAAAAATTTGAATTCCACGTTGGTGAAATGAAGGTGACCGCACGCAATGGCGAGTGTCGGATCGTGAGCCGTGTGGATTTTGCCAGTGTTCCCAAAGATAAATTGGAACAAGCGATCCGCGCATTTGATCTGGCTTTGCGCGATTAAGGTAACCCGTGGGTTACGGTGGCGGGGTAATCCACGGGTTACGATTTAGGTGTCTGTCAGGTTTTCAATGGCCTGAATGACCGCTTGCGTTGTGCTTTCAATATGCAGGCGGATAACCCGCTGGGCCATTTCCACGTCTTTATCCAGTGCTGCATCCAGAAGTTCACGGTGTTCTGTGTGAATGTCGCGGGTCAAAACAGTGCGCACCCGACTTAGCCTGCGATAGCGTTCGTGGTGTTTGAACATGCTGTCGCGGGTGCGTAGCAACCAGACAGAGGGGCAGGCCGCAACCAGTGCTTCATGAAATGCGTGGTTCAACCGTTCCCATTCTGACAGGGCTTCGACCCCTTGGGCCGGGCCGGTTTCCTGCCGTTCAAGGCGGTGAAATGTTGTGATTACCCGTTCTTCCCAAGCCCCGTCCCCAATCGGAATTGACTGCCCTAGCGCCTCGGCTTCAACCATTTTGCGCAGGTCGCCGATTTCGCGGGCGTCTTGTGCGGTAAACGGAGCAACAAGAAACCCGCGCTGCCCGAGGATTTCAACCAGATGATCCCCCGCCAGTCGGGACATTGCTTCGCGCAGGGGGCCAGAGCCGATGTCATAGCGGCTGCGCAGCATTTCAATCTTCAGCTTTTGTCCGGGGGCCAACGCGCCTGACACGATGTCTTCGCGCAGCAAACGATAGGCCCGCTCTGCAGTTGTCTTTGCAGGGCCTGTGGCGGAATCAGCGGTTGGTCTTTTCATCTCGGCTCTCCTGACGGATGGGGTTTAACCTGTCCGTATGCGCTACGCTAGAATTTTAAGGATACACTTCGAATTTATAAAATGTAAATATTTTTGTTGACTATGACAGAATATCAATATTTCTTGCAGCGTGAGGAGGACGCAATGCAAGAACACATCCAAGCAGATTCGCATGAGGGCTGGCTGGCCCGTTGCAGTTCCGTTCTGGCCCGTGGGGAATCCTTTGTGATCGGGGCTTTGATGGTCGCGATTTTCGGGCTGTTGATGCTGAACGTGATTTCCCGTGCCATCGGGCAGCCGGTGATCTGGGTGGATGAAATGGCAGTCTATCTGATGATTTGGGTGGCTTTGGTTGGCGCGTCGCTTGCCTTGGCAAAACGTGAACATCTCGCTGTGACCCTTGTTCCGGATTTGTTGCAAGACCAAAGCAAACGCATTCTGGCACGGGCGGTTGATCTGCTGCTGTTTGGATTTTTCATTATCTTTGCTGTGATCCTGTGGCGCTGGTTCGATCCGCTAACCTTGCTGCGGGCGGGGTCTGTCACGGCGTTTACCCGTGAAACTTTCAATTTTCTGTATCAGGAACCCACAGTTACGCTGGGCGTTTCCAAAATCTGGTTCTGGCTGATCCTGCCGATTTTTTGCCTGACAGGTCTGATCCACACGGCCGCGCATTTGGTGCGGGCGGGGCAGGGGGCATCATGATTGCTGCGGGCAGTTTCCTGACATTTCTGGCAGCGGGTGTGCCGATTTCTTTCGCGCTGATCCTTCTGGCGCTGGTCTATATCGCCGTCACGGGCAACTGGATTTTGTTGCAATCCTTTCCCCAGCAATTCTTTGGCGGCATGGAAAATTACGGCCTGCTGGCCCTGCCGTTGTTCATCCTGCTTGGTGAATTCATGAACGCTGGCGGGATCGGGCGGCGTTTGATGGCGCTGGCTCTGGCTATGTTGGGGCAGTTGCGGGGTGGTTTGGCCTATGTCAATCTGGTGGCCAATATGATGATGGCCTCGATCCTCGGGTCTACCGTGGCGCAGATCACCATCATGTCGCGCATTGTGGTTCCCGAAATGGAGCGGGCGGGCTATCCAAAAGACGTCAGTGTTGCAATCACCGCGGCTGGCGGGCTGCTGGCCCCGATCATTCCGCCGTCGATGATGTTTATTATCTTTGGCGTGATTGCGCAGCTTCCGATCGGTGATCTGTTTATCGCAGGCATCGTGCCGGGCGTGATGATGTTCACCGGTTTCATTCTGGTGGTGATGTATCTGGGCCGCAAACACAGCTTTCCAGCCACACCGCCGATGGCGATGGCCGAGCGAGGCCGCGCGGTCTGGAATGCGCTGCCTGCAGCTTTGATCCCCATCGTGATCGTCGGCACTATTCTGGGCGGTATCGCCACCCCGACCGAGGCTGCTGCGATCGCCGCCGCTGCTGCCGCTTTCATCGGTCTGTTCATCTACCGCGAAATGACCTGGCGCCAGATTTTGCCGGCTTTTGTGAATGCGGGCAAAGGATCGGCGGTGGTGTTGTTCCTGATCGCTGCCGCACAAGTGTTCAGCTGGGTCATAACCTTTGAAAATCTGCCCGCCATGGTGGCAGCCTGGATGCAGTCGCTGACCACTTCGCCTGTGGTGTTTTTGTTGATGTTGAATGTTCTGTTGTTGATGCTGGGTATGGTGGTTGACCCGATCCCTGCGATCATCCTGATTGTTCCGGTGTTCCTGCCAGTGGCGCAGGGGGTTTACGGCATCGACCCGTTCCAGTTCGGCGTGATTATCTGTCTGAACCTGACCTTGGGCCTGCTGACCCCGCCTGTGGGCACCGGCCTGTTCACCGCTGCTTTGATGAGCGGCGTTCGGGCAGAGCGGATTGCCCGCTTGATTATGCCGTTTCTGCTGTCGATTGCACTGGTGTTGATCCTGCTGGCGTTCTTTCCGTCCCTGTCTACCGCGCTAAAGGATGCTTTGTGATGGCGCGGATTTTAGTCCTTGGCGGTGGTTTGATCGGATGTGGCTGGGCTGCGGCCTTTGCGGGGGCAGGGCACGGTGTGCATGTGGCAGACCCGGACCCGAAAGCCGCAAAACGGCTGGCTGACACATGGCAGGCGGCGCAACCTGTTCTGGCGGCCCTTGGCACGTTAAACGGGACGGCCAAACCACCGCAACATGTGCTGGCTGCATCAGAAGCACCGAAACCCGATCTGGTGCAAGAGTCTTTGCCAGAAGACTTATCCTTAAAACACAGCGCCTTACAAGCCGTTGAAAAAGTCATCGCAGCGGGGACGCCGATTGCTTCATCCTCCTCCGGGTTCACCCCGGATCAGATGGCGCAAGGCATGGCTTACCCTGATCGTTTGTTCATCGCCCATCCCTGCAACCCGCCATATCTGATGCCGACTGTTGAACTGGTGGGGCAGGCGGGAACCCCTGCTGCGCTGCTCGATCAGGCTGAAGCGCTTTATTCGGCCATGGGAAAAACCGTTTTGCGGATGGCCAAACCCATGCGCGGGCATCTGGTCAACCGTCTGCAATTCGCGCTCTGGCGTGAAGCCGTGCATCTGGTGTCCAGCGGCGCGGCCTCGCTGGCGGATGTGGAACGGGCCGTCAGCGAAGGGCTTGCCCCGCGTTGGTGTTTGATGGGGCCTGCTGGCGTGTTTCATTTGTCTGGTGGTGATGCGGGAATGACGGGGTATCTGGACGCGCTTGGCCCTGCCACCACTGCCATGTGGGATGATCTCGGCGCGCCCGATCTTGGCACTGAAACCGCAAAAGCCCTGATTAAAGGCATGCAAGACACCGATCCGCGAAGCCTTGGGGATTTGGCGCAGGCGCGGGACAGGGCTTTGCCCGCCGTCATGCAAGCGCTGCAACCGATTAAAACCGATTACCACCAAAAGGGAGAGAAAACATGAAACGACTACATAAGTTGGCCTTGGGTCTGGCTGCATTGGCCTTGCCCCACGGGGCTTTGGCCGAAGAATACCGTCTTGGCCTGATCACACCGCCCCCGCACCAATGGTCGGTTTCCGCGACCGAGGCCGCTGCCGAGATTAAGGAAAAAACCGACGGGCGTGTGGACATCCTGATTTTCCCGTCGGGCCAGTTGGGCAACGAAGCCCAAATGCTGCAACAGTTGCAAACAGGCGCGATGGATTTTGCATTTTTCACCTTGGGTGAATTTGCCAACCGTAACCCGAATTACGGTATTTTTCTCGCGCCTTATCTGGTGGATGACGTGGCGGGCGCGCGCAGTTTGCTGAAAGGCAAAACCGCAACCAAATTGCTGGATGACATGGCTGATTTCGGGCTTGTCGGCTTTGGCTGGGGCATGGCCGGAATGCGGATGATCGTTACAGGTCCCGAGGTTAAAACCGTCGAAGACCTGAAGGGCAAAAAAATCCGCACCATCCCCTTCGCCCCCGAACTGGCCTTCTGGCAAAGCCTTGGCGCAGCACCAACCCCGATGCCTTTGCCCGCGCTTTACGATGCTTTTGCCAATGGTCAGGTGGACGGTATGCAGATCGACGTGGAAGGCACATGGAACACCAAATACTATGAGCACGCCAAATCAATTATCATTTCGAACCACATGATGTTCCCGATGGCAGCCATCGGGTCTGGCCGCAAATGGCAGGGCATCGCCGAAGCGGATCGCGCCATTATTAATGAGGTTTTCGCCCGTAAACTGGACGATATGGTTGGTAAATACGGTGAAATCGACGCGAAATACAAAGCCGAGCTGGAAACCACCGATGTGCCCGTCACAACCGTGGGGCGCGATTGGTTCGGGCCTGCGATTGATGCATGGTACGAAGAATGGCGTGTCAAAGCCCCTATGCTGATCGACCTTGAAGCCGAAGCAAAACACTAAAACGGATCGGGCTGGAACGCTGTGTTCCGGCCCACCCGAAAGGAGAATTTCAATGTCTGCACCCTACCGCGATCTGCGCTACCTGCGCCTGCCGGTGCCCAACCTTGATGCCGCCGCCGAATATGGCAGCGATATTCTGGGGCTAAAGCTGGAAGACCGCAGCGACACGGCGGTGTATTTCCGCTCGGACGCCCGCAATCATGCGTTGTGTTATGCTTTGGACGGTGCAGCCTCGGTCGGGATTACGGTTGGGGAGCGGGCAGAACTGGACGCCGCGTTTGATCGCCTGACCGCGGCGGGCTATGCGCCTGTGTGGTTGTCCGAAGAACACTCCACCGCGCGGCAGATCAAATCCGGTCTGACGGTTGCCGCCCCGAACGGGGTGATGGTGGATGTGGTCTGGCGCCCCCTAACGTCCGGCTGGCCCTTTCACGGGCCGCGACCAACCGGAATTACCGAATTGCAAGCGATCCAGATGGCCTGCCGCGATGTTCAGGCGGATGAGCAGTTTTGGGTCGACGGGATTGGCGGCACTGTGTCCGATTGGGCAGGGCAGGCGGCTTTTGTCAATATCGACGGCGCCCATCACCGGATTGCGCTCTATCCGTCCGAACAGGACGGGGTTTTGGGGATCACCTTTGGTGTGGGTGACGTGGATCACGTCATGCGGAACTGGTATTTCATGCAGGCCCGCCAATTGCCTGTGGCCCACGGGCCGGGACATCAGCCCACCTCGGGGTCGCGGTTCGTCAGCACTAAGGGGCTTGGCGAAATTCTGTATACCTATGCCACGCCGATGGATCCTGCAGCGCCAAACGGACCGCGCCAGTTTCCAGATGAATCCCTAAGCCACTGCGCATGGGGATCGCCCAGCACCATGGCGGAATTCAACGGAGGATCAAAATCATGATTGAACTGAAAGATGTGGTCTATTGCCGTCTGGGCACCCGCGATCTGGAAGGGGCGGAATGGTATGCCGTCAATATCCTCGGACTAGAGGTTTCGGGCCGTCGTCCGGGGGCGGTATATTTCAAATCGGACGCCCGCCAGCACACATTGTGTTATTTCGACGGCGATCCTGCGGATCAAACCACGGCGTTTGAAATCGGATCGGCCGCGGATTTGAACAGGGCAGGGGCCACGCTCGATGGGCTGGGGCACAACATCCATTACGGCACCCGCGAGGAGTGCGAATTGCGTCATGTGGCGGCGTTTATCGGGTTCAACGATCCGATGGGCAACCGGATCGAATTTGTGCTGCGCCCCGACACCACGGCGCGGGCCTATCATGGCACGCGGGATGCGGGGATCACGGGGTTCAGCCATGTGGGCCTGTGTTCGGACAATCTGGAGCGGGACGAGCTGTTCTGGACCCAAGTGTGCAACGCACGGGTGTCGGACCGGATTGGCGACGCCCCTTTGATGCGGCTTGGCACCATCCACCATTCCATTGCGCTGTTCCCCTATCACAAGCCGGGAATCCAGCACATCAACCACCAGGTTGGCGGCACCGATGACATCCAGCGCAGTTTTAACTTTGTGGTGGAAAATCAGGTGAATGTGACCTTCGGACCGGGGCGTCACCCCACGTCTTCGGCCGAGTTTTTGTATTTCACAGGGCCGGAAGGCATGACCTTTGAATATTCCAGCGGGGTTGTCGAAATCCACGACGAACCCCTGTGGCGCAACCGCCAGTTTCACTTTGAACCCAAAGGGTTCTGCAAATGGGGGTCCGCCCCGAATATTGCTGCGTTCAAGGATTGATACAGATGCAAGATCTCGCCCGTATCACCCGTATCGCTGCCCGTGCCCTTGGTCGTGCGGGGCTGGTGCATGCCTATGGTCATTGCTCGGCCCGCCTGGACAGTGAACAGTTTCTGGTTTGCCCGTCAGTCCCGATGGAACATGTTCAAGTTGGCCAGACCTGCCCGAAAGTTCCCGTCACAGGCGATTTGCCCGAAGGGGTGCTGGGCGAGGTGCGGTTGCACCAGCAAATCTATGCCCGCCGTCCGGATGCTGGCGGTGTGGTGCGCTTTATGGGGCCAAACATGATGGCACTGGCCGCCCTTGGGCTGGTTCCCGAAATCCGCCACGGGTTTGGCACCTATTTCGCCCCGCGCGTGGGCTTGTGGGATGACATCCAACTGGTGCGTGATGACGAGCGCGCAATCGGGGTGATTGATGCCATGGGCGACAGCGCGGGTGTGATGATGCGGGGCAACGGCGCGGTGGTCGCGGGGGCAACGCTGCCCGAGGCGGTTGGGCTTGCATGGTATCTGGAAGACATGTGCCGCGTGGAACTTGCCGCCTTAAATGCAGGACAGACCAACGCCCCCGTTATTTCCCGCGCCGATGCGGCGGCCCGCGCCACCAAACAGGGGCGCATTTTCGAACGTATGTGGGACTATCTGAGCTACGGCGATCCCGAAGTGTCGCAGCCGAACTACCAGCCGAATTAGAGGACAAATCAGTGCAAAAAATACTTAACTTTATCGACGGTGAATTCACCGCCGGATCAGGCGGCACGTTCGCCAACCACTTCCCCACCACGGGCGAAGTTTTTGGCGAAACCTCTGCGGCGGGGCGCGATGATGTGGATGCTGCCGTCGGTGCGGCCCGCGCCGCGCTGTCCGGCCCTTGGGGGCGGATGAGCGTGCCCGAGCGTGTGGCCTTGCTGCGCAAACTGGCCGATGGGATCAACGCGCGGTTCGATGAATTCCTTGCGGCGGAAATCCGTGACACGGGCAAACCGCGCAGCATTGCCAGCCACATCGACATCCCGCGCGGGGCTGCAAATTTTAACGTTTTCGCCGATCAGATCCTGACCTCCAGCACCGAGACATTTGAAATGGCCACACCCGATGGCGGGGGGGCATTGAATTATGCCCTGCGGGGTCCACGGGGGGTGATCGGGGTGGTTTGCCCTTGGAACCTGCCGCTGTTGTTGATGACATGGAAAGTCGCGCCTGCGCTGGCGTGTGGCAATACGGTTGTGGTGAAACCATCCGAGGAAACCCCCGCCACCGCCACTTTGCTGGGCGAAGTGATGAACGCCGTCGGCATCCCACGCGGTGTTTATAATGTGGTGCACGGTTTTGGCCCTGATGCGGCGGGCGAGTTCCTGACCAGTCACCCGGGCGTAGACGGGATCACCTTTACTGGCGAAACCCGCACGGGGGAGGCGATCATGAAGGCGGCGGCCAACGGCGTGCGTCCTGTGTCGTTGGAACTGGGAGGGAAAAACGCGGGCATCATCTTTGACGATGCCGATCTTGCCGCCACGATTGAAGGCATCGGACGTGCCTGTTTTGCCAATACGGGGCAGGTCTGTCTGGGGACAGAGCGGCTGTATGTGCAGCGTGGGATTTACGATCAGGTCTGCGCCGGTCTGGCCCAACAGGCCCGCAGTTATAAACTGGGCGATCCGTTTGACGATGCCACCACTATGGGCACTGTCATTTCAGCCGAGCACCGTGATAAAGTGCTGTCCTATTATGACAAAGCCCGCGCTGGTGGTGCTGAAATTCTTGCGGGCGGCGGCGTGCCTGACATGCCAAAACACAGCGGCGGGTATTGGGTGGAACCCACGGTCTGGACGGGCCTACCCGAGGACCATCCCGTTGTTACCGAAGAGATTTTCGGCCCCTGCACCCATATCTGCCCCTTTGATTCCGAGCAAGAAGGCATCGCGCTGGCGAATAATTCGCCCTACGGTTTGGCCACCACGATCTGGACGCAGAACCTTGGCACTGCCCACCGCGTGGCCAGACAGATCGAGGTCGGCATCACTTGGGTGAACTGCTGGTTCCTGCGCGATCTGCGCACCCCGTTCGGGGGCTCCAAGGCCAGCGGGATCGGGCGCGAGGGCGGGGTTCACTCGCTCGAATTTTATACCGAACTGCGCAATGTGTGCATCAAGCTGTAAGGACAAATTATGCTAAGTGAAAAAGACCGCCAAACCGCCGTCGACGGGTTGTTGGAAAGCCACCGCACCAAGGTGCAGGGCCGCCGTCCGTCAGAGATGTTTCCCGAGATTGAAATCGCCGACAGCTATGCCATTTCCAGCGCCGTTGCGGCGGCAAAGGTCGCGGCAGGGGCGAAAATTGTCGGGCATAAAATCGGCCTGACATCAAAGGCGATGCAAGCGGCGTCGAAAATCGACGAACCGGATTACGGCTATCTGTTTGATGATCTGGTGTTGCAAGACGGCGCGAAAGTGCGGTTCGAGGATTTCTGCGTCCCCCGCGTTGAACCCGAACTGACGTTCATTTTGAAAGAGCCGTTGAAAGGTCCGAATATTGGCCTGATCGACGTGATGCGTGCGACCGAATGGGTTGTCCCCTCTATTGAAATTATCGACGCCCGTGTCACCGAGCCGCGCAAGATTTTTGATACAGTGGCAGATAACGGCGCTGCTGCGGGTATCGTTTTAGGGGGCCGCCCTGTGCGCCCCGAAGAAGTGGATTTGCGCTGGGTCGGTGCTGCGTTTTATCGCAACAGCCAGATTGAAGAAACCGGTCTGGCCTGCGGTGTACTGGGGCACCCCGCTATGGCGATTGCGTGGCTTGCCAATAAACTGGCCCCCTTCGGCACCGTGCTGGAACCGGGTCATATGATGCTGTCGGGCAGTTTCACCCGTCCGGTCTGGGCGGAAAAAGGCGACACACTGCATGCGGATTTCGGCCCGCTCGGGTCTGTTGCAGTGCAGTTCGTTTGATCAGAATGGGGGCGCGGGCCGGTTTTGGCCTGCGCCTTTCGCCGCTAGCTGTTGGTGTTTTGCCAGTCGGTGCAATAGCGGTTGAACAGGCGGCTGAAGGTCAGGATGTCGTCATGGTCCCACTGGGAAAACACATCAATATATTTTGACCATTTGATATCTTTGAACTTTGCAAAAACACTATGGGCGCTCGGGGTGAAGACCATGACCGATTTGCGCCCGTCGTCCTGTGCGGCTTCGCGGCGCAGATAGCCTTTGGTCACCAGATCGGTGGTTACACGGCTGGCGCGCGACGGGTCGATGTTCAACTCTTCGGCCAGTAATCCGATGGTGGCTTGTGCTGCCGAACTGCGGCCCAGCCCTGACTGAATACGCCAGATTGCGGTCAGGCAGTGGAAATGTTGCAGTTCCAGATCCAAGCCCAGGGATGCAATCACCTGCTTTGGCAATTCACCCTTCATCATCGCATGTTTCAGAACAAAACTGGCCGCATCAAAGGCCACCATTGCCTCGGCCACGTCTTGGGGGAAGCCGTGTTCGACCAATTGTTCCGGAATTACGGCCCCCAGCCTTTTTGAGGGGGGGTATCCGTCGGGTGTTTTTGTATCGGTCGCGGTCATAGTCTGGATGTTTCTTTCTGGAAACTATTTGTGATCCGCATTTATATGACATTGACATATAAATCAACCACACTTATTCACCACCTCGTCCTTCGACTCGTTGTGATGTCGTAAACCGGAGTCCCCATGACCGCTGCTAGCCAAACCGACTTGCCAGACGCCCAACCGCAGAACCTGACGCTGATCGTTGCTTCGATCGGCCTGCTTTTGCTGCTGGCCTCGCTGGATCAAACCATTGTTTCAACCGCTTTGCCCACAATCGTGGCAGACCTTGGCGGGTTGGATCATCTGTCGTGGGTTGTGACGGCCTATATTCTGGCCTCGACCGTGGCGGCGCCGATCTATGGCAAACTTGGTGATTTATACGGGCGGCGCAATACGGTGTTTGTATCGGTCAGCATTTTCCTGCTCGGTTCGGCGTTATGTGGTTTGGCCAATTCCATGACCTTTCTGATCGGAGCACGGGCATTGCAAGGTCTGGGCGGGGGCGGCCTGTTTGTGCTGGCCCTGTCGGTGATCGGCGATGTGATCGCCCCCAAAGACAGGGGCAAAGTACAGGGCGTATTTGCAGCGGTGTTTTCCGTGTCTTCGGTTGTGGGCCCGCTGCTGGGCGGTTGGTTTGTCGAAGCCTTCACATGGCACTGGATATTCTACATCAACATCCCGTTGGGTCTGCTGGCGGTTATCGGCTTTGGCGTCAGCTTTCGCCCCACAGGTCGCCGCGTCAAACGCAAGATCGACTGGACGGGTGCGGCCTCTCTGTCGGTGACACTGGCCTCGCTGACCTTGTTAACCAGTTTGGGGGGACGCACCTTCGCTTGGGATTCGGTGGAAATTTTTACCATGGGCATCACCGCCCTGTTGGGGCTTGCGGTGTTTATCTGGGCCGAAAAACGGGCGGAAGAACCTTTGTTGCCCCTGACCCTGTTCAAAGAGAATGTCTTTTGGGTCACCAGCATCATCGGCTTTGTGGCTGGTGCGGCTATGTTCGGGTCGCTGACCTTCCTGCCGATCTATCTGCAAATTGCCAAAGGGACGACGCCGACGGTGTCTGGTTTGATGCTGATCCCGATGACTTTCGGCATCCTGTTCGCCTCCACCCTGTCGGGTCGTTGGATGGGGCGCACGGGTAAATATCGCTGGCTGCCGATCATCGGCACAAGCTGTTTGATCATCGGCATGTTGTTGCTGAGCCGCTTGCAAGTGGACACAACAACACCGGTATTTGCCATTTCATTGGCCATGGTTGGCGCGGGCATGGGCTGTATTTTCCCAGTGGTGACCACCGCGGTACAAAACGCAGTGCCCCGCGAACAGCTAGGCACGGCAACCGCTGCGGGACTGATGTTCCGCCAAATCGGTGGGTCTTTGGCAGTGGCCGTGTTCGGCGCGATCTTTTCTGCGCGGATGGCCGCCTTGGTCGGTGACGCAGTGGAATCGGCGGGCGAAGGATTGCAGGTCAGCCCCGCCATGTTGGCGCAAATGCCGATTGAGGCCCGTGCACATCTGGCTGAATCGGTGGTGTCGTCGATACACCCGATCTATTTGCTGGCGGCAGGGCTTGGCGTTGTGGGCCTGATCTTTGCCTGCCTCTTGAAAGAAATTCCTTTGACCTCGCGGATGATTCCCAAGGGGGAGTAACCCGCGCAGGCCAAAGCGCAGTCAGAGTTGTTGTTCAAGAATAACAAGGGCTTCGCGAATCAGTTTGGCCTTTTCAGGGCCAAGCTGCGCAATCACGGCGGCGTTTTGTTCATCCACAGGCGCGCGCACGGCCTGAACCAGATCCAGCCCCATATCCGTCAAAACAAGGTTCACGCGCCGTTGGTCAACGCTGTCCATCTGGCGCTGGACCAGACCTTCGGCCACCATTCTGTCGACCATTTTTGTTAGGGCAGGCGGGTTCATCAAAACAATTTCAGCCAGTTCGCTCATGGTCAGGCCGTTCGTTTGATTCAATGTTTCCAGAACGCGCCACACCTCGACCTGCACCCCGAAAGCCCGCAGGCTTTTGTTAAGGCCAGTATGCAACCTGCGGTGCGCAGAGGCGACCGCATATGCGAAATATTTATCCAGTGGCATTGAATCTCGTGTCATTGTTTACCTCATTAAGCCCCCTATGTGTTAAAGTAGTTGACTTGGAAAGCGAAATCAATTGCGATAGCGACATAACGCAAGGACGTTCGTTTGTCGCCTTTATTGTCAATTTGGAAACCCCCCGCTGTCTCGGTGCCGCAAACCGTGGCGTCCCCATATGACCAGGGACTGCTTGCGAATAACAAAGCCTTCAGGATCGCATTGCTGATCCCCATGTGCGGATCGGCCGGACTTTGGGCTCCGTCATGTATTGCCTGTGCGCAAGTCGCCGTGGATGAATTGAACAAAGGCGCAGGAATCGCGGGGCGTCCGATCCAGTTGATCATGGTCGACACCGCAATAGAAACCAATGCACCCGTAGAAGAGCTGATAAATTCGCTGATTGAAACAGGGTCGATCGACGCCATTGTCGGTATGCACATCAGTTCCATGCGCCAACGTCTGAGCAAGGTTGTGCAAGGTCGCGTGCCCTATATCTATACCCCGCTTTACGAGGGCGGCGAGAACGGCAAAGGCATTTTCGCCATTGGTGAAACCCCGTCCCAACAGCTTGGTCCGGCGATCGAACATCTGCAATCCGTGTATCGCCCGAAAAAATGGGCATTGATCGGCAATGATTACGTCTGGCCGCGCACGTCGCACGCCTATGCCAAATCCAAAGTTGCGGCTTTGGGGGCCAGTTTAAGTTATGAACGATACCTGCCGTTCGGTCAGGCGGATTTTTATCAAGAGATCGAGGATATTGTCGCCGCTGGCAGCGAGGCGGTTCTGATTTCGCTGGTCGGGCAGGACGCAATCCAGTTCAATCGCAATTTCGGGGAATTGGATGCCCATACCCACATGATCCGCCTGTCCTGCGCGATAGAGGAAAACGGTCTGTTGGCCAGTGGTGAAAAAGCATTGAAACGGCTGTTTTCATCTTCGTCCTATTTCGCCGCGCTCAGCACGGAGCGCAACGCGGCTTTCAAGGAAAAATACCACACGTTACACGGCGAACGGGCACCGATGTTAAACGCGCTCGGGCAATCCACCTATGAGGGGGTCCAGTTCCTTGCG
This sequence comes from Amylibacter sp., assembly GCA_034670045.1. GTDB lineage: Bacteria > Pseudomonadota > Alphaproteobacteria > Rhodobacterales > Rhodobacteraceae > Amylibacter. Next base: position 151,941 of record JAXMOF010000001.1, read on the forward strand.
GGGCTCCTGTCGCGGTCTGTGGACGGGTGGAATCAACCGGAATTCAGCACGCATGGTCCGCTGCCTTATAAAAGTGTGCGTAGCACCAGTTTTGTGTCCAACGACAAAAAATCCTTGTCGATTTATCTGGCCCGCGCTGATGGAATGTTGTTTCACGTTGATAAAAAACTGGATAAATCAACGGATTAGTAAAATTCATTGAATTAGAAAATAAATTACTTGAAATGGAAAGTTAATTAGGGAAACCTTGATCTCACGAGAGTTGAGGCCGCTAGAACTGTTCTGCGGTCTACAGTCCAAAGGAGATCGCAGTGGTGGTGTTTTTCGTATTTATCCTGGCGTTGGTCGTTCTGTTGACCGGCATCTGGTTCTTTCACCGCTATTTTGCCACCGCATCGCGGGATGTGGCGCTGGTGCGCACGGGTCTGGGCGGCCAGCGGGTTATTCTGGACGGGGGCTGTTTTTCCCTGCCGATCCTGCACAAAACCCAACGGGTTTCCATGGGGGCGATGACCCTGCGGCTGGATCGCAAAGGCAGCGCGTCTTTGATGACGGGCGACAGGCTGCGCGCCGATGTTGAAATGGCGTTTGAAATGCGGGTTGCACCCACGCCCGACAGTGTTGCGCTTGCGGCGCAATCCTTGGCGGGGCGGATTTCGCGTTCCGGTGCAGATATAGAAGATTTGCTGTCAGGTGCGGTGATCAATGCCATGCAAAACGCCGCTGCGCGCCGGGATCTAAGTGAAATTCACACCGACCGCGCCGCCTTTACCGCCGAGGTGTCAGACACGGTTGGCGCACAGCTTGCCAAACTGGGGCTGGAGTTGATTTCAGGGGCGTTACTGTCGGTCGATCAAAGTGATTTGTCCCAGTTGAACGAACAGAATGTGTTCAACGCCCAAGGTATGCGCCGCGTTGCGCAACTGGTGGCGGATCAGCGCAAGGAACGGGTTCTGATAGAAACCGAAACCGAGATTGCCGTGCGCGAAAGCCGTCTGGTGGAATCCCAACGCCGTCTTGATATCGACCGATCAGAACGCGAAGCCGAAATTGCGCAGCGCGAACATCTTGCCCGACTGGAGGCAGAGTCTCATGCGCTGTCTGAGGTCCGCAAGATCGAGGCCGAACGCACCGCGCAAACCGCACGTATCGAGCAGCAGCAGGATATCGCGGCCTCTAAAGTCAAAAACGACGAGTCTTTGCGCCGCAAGGAAATGGCCGCGATCCTTGCACTGGAAGAAACAAAAATCGCCAATGACATGAAACTGGCCCGCCTGCGCTCTGAAGAGGCGGGGGTCAAAGCTGCCGAGGAAACATCCCGTGCGCAGGTTCTGTTGGCGGCGGAATCCGTACAATCCCAAAAGGAAAAAGCCATCGCCGAGCGAGAGCGCGAAGTGTCTTTGCTGCGGGTTGAAAAAGAACTGGCCGTGGAAACCGCCAAAGCCCGCAGCGCAACGGCAACCCAGTTGGAACAGGCGGAAGCGGATGCAAAAACCACGCAGACCAAAGCCAGCGCCGAACAGCATCGGATGGAAGCCGAAGCCAAAGGGCGCGCGGCCCAGATTGCCGCAGAAAACGGCCTGAGTGCTGCCATCATCGCCATGCGTCTGGAAGAACACAAACTGGATCGTATGCCTGAAATCATGACCCAGATGATGAAACCCGTGGAAAAAATCGACTCGATCCGCATCAACCAGATCAGCGGAATGGGCGGATCGGGCGAGGGAACCCCAAGCGGTGTAGACGGGGCCTTCGGTGCGGCGATGGACCAGATCCTCGGCATGGCCGTGCGCCTGCCCGCCATGAAGCAGATGGGCGAGGAAATCGGTCTTGATTTCGATGCGAATATTGCAGGGCGCACAGCGGATTATGCCAATCGCATCAAAACAAAACCCGAAGAAAAATAACAAAAGACCAAACCAACAAGGGAGACTACCATGTCATTGAATAGAAGACAGTTTCTGGCCTCAACCACTGCATTGGCAGGGGCCGCCGCTTTTCCAACGGTCGTTCTGGCCGCAGACACGATCAAACTGGGATCGGTGTTGGATACATCCGGCGGGTTTGACGCCTATGGCAAGCCGATGGATATGGCCATGCGCCTTGCGGTTGATGAAATCAACGGGGCCGGCGGGTTGCTGGGCAAACAGGTCGAAGTGATCGCCTATGACACCCAATCCGATATGGCGCTTTATACGCAATACGGCCAACAACTGGTGCGTCAGGATAAGGTGGATGTGGTGCAGGGCGGTATTCTGTCTGCGTCACGCGAAGCGATCCGTCAGACCATGCGCAAATCAAAGACCCTGTATTTCTATAACGCGCTTTATGAAGGCGGCGTCTGTGATCGCAACATCTTTATTGACGGCGTCACACCCGCCCAACAGGCAGAGGCTTTGGTCCCCTATGCCATGGGTAAATCGGGCAAGAAGGTCTATATTCTGGCCGCCGATTACAACTATGGCCAGATCACTGCGGAATGGATCAAGAAATATGTTTCGGACAATGGCGGCGAAACCGTGGGCTTGGACTTCTTCCCGCTGGATGTATCCGACTTCGGCTCTACCATCGCCAAAATCCAGTCGGTCGGTCCCGATCTGGTGATTGCTCCCCTGGTCGGGGGCGCACATCTGTCGTTCTTCCGTCAATGGGCGGCGGCTGGCATGAAAGACAAAATCGCGCTGGCTTCGACCACTTTGGGTGTGGGCAATGAACATAAGGTTCTGACCGCTGCCGAAGGGGACGGGATTATGGTGGCCTATAACTATTCCCAAGAGTTGGAAACACCCGCGAATACCGCGTTCAAGGAAAAATGGGCGGCGGCCTATGGGGACAGTTCTGCAATCCACGAATTGGCCGTGTCACATTATCAGGGCGTTCTGACCTGGGCCGAAGGCGTGCGGGTTGCGGGGTCGGTTGATCGCGATGCGGTGATCGCGGCCCTAGAAACCGGCATTTCAATTGAAGGACCGGCAGGCAAAATCACGGTTGATCCCAAAACCCACCACGCGATTCTGGATGTGCACATCATGGAAATGGAAAATCAGGGCATGAAGGTGATTGAAACCCTGTCCCAGCGCCAGCCTGTTGATACCCAAGCGGTTTGTGATCTGGCGGCCAATCCGGATGACAACACCCAGTACGAAATCAAGTTCTAAGGTTTCTCCCCACTGGCGACAGGGCAGGGGTTCCGCCCTGTCGCCGCTTTTGCCCGCATGGGCTGTCTGCCCCTTCCCAAACAAAGGCTTGTTATGGATTTTACCGTCGTTGTCATCGTTGAGGTGCTCTACGCCGTCGCCTCGCTTGTGCTGATCAGCGCGGGCCTTGCTGTGGTGTTTGGCATGATGAAAGTCATCAATCTGGCTCATGGCGAATTCATGATGCTGGGGGGCTATGTCACAATTACAGCGGTTAATCTGGGGGTGAATATTTTCATCGCGATGCTGATTGTCGCGCCTTTGATTGTGGGTCTGATCGGTCTGGTGGTGGAACGTCTGGTGATCCGGCACCTTTACGGGCGGTTGGTGGATACCATGCTGGCCACTTGGGGGTTAAGCCTGTTGTTCATCGGCGGTGCGACGATGATTTTCGGCAATACCACCACAGGAATTTCAGCCCCTATTGCGGGGTTTGCCGTCGGGGATTACCAGATTAACGGGTATAATTTCTTTATCATCATTGTGTCGGTCCTGCTGATCCTTGGCATGTTGTTTGTGCTTAAAGCCACGCGGCTTGGGTTGATAGCGCGGGGCACCATGCAGCGCTCTGACATGGCAGCGGCATTGGGGTATTCCCCCGATCACATCTATATGGCGACGTTTTTTGCAGGCTCTGCCCTGTCCGGTTTGGCAGGCGCGGTGCTGGCCCCGCTGGTCGGGCTGGTGCCCACTTCGGGCGGCGCATTTATCGCCAAAGCCTTTATCACCGTGATTGCAGGCGGGCCGTCCCTGATCGCAGGACTATTGTCGAGCGCGGGTATTTTCGGGGTTATCGGTCAGGTGTTTTCCTTTTCGGTATCGGCGGTCATGGGCGACGTGGCCATGCTGATCGCCGCGGTCATTTTGCTGCGGCTGTTGCCCCAAGGGGTCACGGCGCGGTTCTTCAAAGGAAAATTGTGATGCAGACTCCCTGGCAAAAAGAACTGTTAATAACTGTACTGATCGGGTTGGCTGCGGTTTATCTGCTGCCCTTTGCGATCAACACGTTTACCCTGTCGATCCTGTTGATCTACGGGCTGCTTGGCCTCAGCCTCGGGCTGATCTGGGGGTTCGGAGGCATCCTGTGTTTCGGGCAGGCGGCGTTTTTCGGTCTGGGCGCCTATGCCTACGCCATTGCGGCGGTCAATATCGGCGAGAGCACGCTGCCCATGCTGTTGTCTGTCCTTGTGCCTGCCCTGTTTGCGGCCTTGCTGGGGGCGATGATGTTCTACGGGCGGTTGGCGGATGTCTATCTGGGGGTGATCACGCTGGTGGTCACGCTGATCCTGTTCAAATTCATCAACTCTACTGCGGGGCCGGAATACGTGATTGGCACCGCGCGGCTTGGCGGGTTCAATGGCATTCCGGGATTTCAGACCCTGAATATTCCGGGGCGGCCCGACGACTATATCTGGGGCGACAGTTTCTATTACGTCTGCTTTGGAGCAGTTCTGCTGACCTATCTGTTGGTCACATGGCTGCTGCGCTCCAGCTTTGGGCGGATCGCCATAGGCATCCGTGAAAACGACCAGCGCTTGTCTTTGATGGGCTATGATACGCGCGCGCGCAAAACGGTTTTGTTTGCCATTGGTGCGGCCATCGCAGGGCTGGCGGGCGGGCTTTATGCCAATTGGGCAGAAATCGTCACCCCCGGCCTGTTCAGCCTCGGGCAATCCGCTGAAATCATTATCTGGTGTATTGTTGGCGGGCTTGGCACACGTTTGGGACCGATCCTTGGCGCGGCGGGGCTGGCCTATCTAAAGTTTCTGCTGGGCCAGCAATCCGTAGTGGATAACACATTGATAACGGGCCTTATTCTGGTGCTGTTTGTGCTGTTCCTGCCCAAAGGTATCGTGCCTGCCGTGGTTAATCTGTGGACCGCCAGTTTCGGACGGCGGGCCAAACGGGGCGGGCGCAGGGGCGGGCGGGCCACCCGATCTGCCGCACGATCCGCAGCGCAACGGGAAAAGGCGGTGTCCCATGGTTGAAACCATTCTTGAAACCCAAAACCTGACCATGCGCTTTGGCGGGGTTGTGGCGTCGAACAATGTGAACTTCAAACTAAAAGCGCGCGAATTGCGCTGTTTGATCGGCCCCAATGGCGCAGGCAAAAGCACATTTTTCAAATGTGTCACGGGGTTGCTGACCCCCACCAGCGGTCAGGTCTTCATGCGCGGGGATGAGGTCACAGGCTGGGCGCCCCATCAGATCGCCGCCCTTGGTGTTGGCATCAAAACCCAAGTGCCAAGTGTGCTGGACGGTCTGTCGGCCTATGAAAACATCTGGCTGTCCGCGCGGCGGTTCCTGTCGGTGACCGAAGCAAACCGCAAAACAGACGAGGTGATAACCCGCCTGTCATTGGGCCCGATCGCAAAGGCGGAACTGGGGCGGCTGGCCCACGGTGAACGCCAGCGGGTGGAGCTGGGCATCGTGATGGCAGGCGACCCGTGGCTGGTGCTGCTGGATGAACCCGCCGCTGGCATGACCGCCCAGGATGTGGACCGCATGAGCGAGATTATCCACGACATGTTGAAAACAACGGCGGTGATTATTGTGGAACACGACATGCAGTTCATCCGTTCCATCGCCACGACCGTGACCGTATTTCACCAGGGTGCTGTGCTGATGGAAGATCACGTGGACCGCGTCATGGCAGACCCCACAGTGCGCAATGTCTATTTGGGAAAGAAGGCGTAAATGCAGGAAGATCGCGAAATATGCCTTGATGTGAACGGGCTGTCCGGAGGCTATGGCAAAGTGCCGGTGCTGCATGGGCTGTCGTTTTCTGTAGGTGAAAACGAAATTGTCGGCGTGCTGGGGCATAACGGGATGGGCAAATCCACCCTGTTGAAAACCCTGATGGGATTTTTGCCGGCAACGGCGGGAAATGCACGGTTTTATGACAGTGATCTGAACGGATTAACCCCCAATGCGCGGGCCAATCTTGGCATCGGGTATGTGCCGCAGGGCCGCGGAATTTTTCCCCAGCTTTCAGTGCGCGACAATCTGCGATTTGCCTATCAGGATCACGGCCAAGGTAATGAAGAAGACACGCTGAGCGACGTGCTTGCGGATTTTCCGCGCCTTGTTCCGCTGTTAACCCGCGAAGGCGGCGCGCTATCGGGGGGCGAACAGCAATTGCTGGCACTTGCGCGGTGCCTGATGGGGGCGCCCGAATTTTTGCTGCTGGATGAACCGACCGAGGGCATCCAACCTTCAATTATCGAGGAAATGGCCGAAACCCTGCTGGACCTGCGGGCCAAACGGGGTCTGTCGATTTTGCTGGTTGAACAGAATTTTGATTTCATCGCCGACCTGTCAGACCGCGTTCTGGTGCTGGAACGGGGGCGTATTTCAGGCGAGCTTAGCAAAGCCGATCTGGCGGATCAGTCCAAAGTTGACCAGTTTCTGGGCTTTGGCACGGCACGCTCCACCCGTGGCACTGCCCCTGTTCAAGGCCAGCCAAACGGGCAGGTGGTGCCAAACGCCAGCTCTTCATTTCCTCTTTCCACCCTCAAACCTGCGGTGACCTCTATGACCATCAAACGCCCGTCCCTGACACAAATGCGCGCTATGGCCGCGAAATTCGGCATGAACCTGACCGACGCGGAACTGGCCGAATACAATGAAATCATGGAGCCCTACATTCAGGCCTATGACCGTATCGACGCCACCCCCGATAACCTGCCCGAGGTTCGCTACCCCCGCGCCCCCGGCTATCGCCCGAGCCCGTCTGAAAACCGCCTGAACGCATGGTATTACAAAACCGAAATCAAAGGCGCGGTGGATGGCCCCTTGCGTGGAAAACGCATTGTTTTGAAAGACACCGTCTGTCTGGCAGGGGTGCCGATGATGAACGGATCATCCATCATGGAGGGCTACACCCCAGAAGTGGACGCCACTATCGTCACCCGCATTCTGGACGCAGGCGGCACCATCGCGGGCAAAGCCCATTGTGAAAATTTCTGCCTGTCGGGCGGGTCGCACACCAATGCAACCGGCCCTGTACACAACCCGTGGAAACACGGCTATATGGCGGGTGGGTCGTCCAGCGGTTCTGCCGCGCTGGTGTCGGCAGGCGAAGTGGACATGGCCATCGCGGGGGATCAGGGCGGGTCGATCCGCATTCCGTCGTCGAACTGCGGGGTGTACGGAATGAAGGCGACCCACGGGCTGGTGCCCTATACGGGTGTTGCCCCTGTGGAGCAGACCATTGACCACCTTGGCCCCGTTACAAAAACCGTCGCCGACAATGCCCTGTTTCTAGAGGTTCTGGCAGGGCAGGACGATCTTGATCCGCGCCAGTATAAACCCAAAGTCTATAAGTATACCGAAGCCTTGGGCCGTGGCTGTCGCGGTCTGCGCATTGGCATTTTGAAAGAGGGGTTCAACCGCCCCGAAAGCGAACAGGATGTGGATCACAAAGTTCTGGCTGCCGCCGAACGGTTCCGCGAATTGGGTGCCGAAGTGCGCGAGATCAGTATTGAAGAGCATAACTTTGCCACCGATCTGTGGACCGCAATCACCGTCGAAGGTTTGCAGGATCACATGATGCACGGCAACAGCGGTGGCACCAATTATCGCGGGCTGTTCCTGCCCTCTATGATGGATCAGGTATCCCATTGGGGCAGCCGCGCCGATGAATTAAGCCACTCGTTAAAGACCTGCATGTTTCTAGGGGAGTATTTTCAGGAACAATATCGCGGGCGCTATTACGGCAAGGCGCAAAACCTGATGCGCAACGTCAAGCAAAGCTATCTGGCCGCTCTGAACGAGGTGGATTTGTTGTTGATGCCCACCGTGCCGATGAAACCCCAGCAAATTCCGCCAGCGGATTGCTCGATCTCGCTTTATGTGCAGCGGGCCTTTGAAATGGTTGGCAATACAGCGCCGTTCAATGTTACGGGATTGCCAGCCATGTCGCTGCCCTGCGGTCTGTCCGAAGGGCTGCCGATCGGGATGACGCTGGTCGGGCGGTTCTATGACGAAATGCGGATTTACCAGGCCGCCCATAGTTTTGAACAATCCGGCGATTGGCGTGTGTTTTAAGTGGAGGATTTGTCATGTCTATATTGAACGAAAGTCTGGCGCAGAAACTGTCTGCCCCGATCACGGCTGCGCCATCGCGGGCCGAAAGTGGGGACCTGAAGCCGAAAAACGGCCAGTCGTATGTGGTAGGGGACACGTCCGAGCCGCTGTTGTTCCAGACAATTCCGCAAATGCTGCGCGAAACCGTGGCGCGTCACGGCCCGCGGGATGCTTTGGTGGTGCCGTTTCAAAACCGCCGCCTGACCTATTATGATTTTGACCGCGAAGTAGATGCCCTTGCCACTGGATTGCTGGCGCTTGGGCTGAACAAAGGTGATCGCATCGGTATCTGGTCACCCAACCGCTATGAATGGGTGCTGACCCAATTTGCCACCGCGCGGATCGGTCTGGTTCTGGTCAATATCAACCCGGCCTATCGCCTGTCAGAACTGGAATATGCGCTGAACAAAGTGTCCTGCAAGGCGATCGTCACCGCGCAGGCGTTCAAATCTTCGGATTACTTGCGGATGCTGCGGGATCTGGCCCCTGAACTGGATGATTGCACACCGGGCCGGTTGCAGTCCGCGCGTCTGCCTCATCTGAAAATTGTGATCGCTATGGGAACGGATGCGGGTAAAGGTGTCTTTACCTTTGATGAAGTGGCAAACCTCGGCGGGCCATCACAGCAACTGCGGCTTGCTTCGATTGATGCCAGCCTTGATCCCGATGATCCGATCAACATCCAGTTTACCTCTGGCACCACGGGCGCGCCGAAAGGGGCGACGCTGACCCATTACAACATCCTGAACAACGCCCGTTTTGTGACGGGGCGGATCAATCTGACGGAAATGGACAAACTGTGCATTCCGGTGCCGCTGTACCATTGTTTCGGCATGGTGATGGGCGCACTTGGCTGCGTGACCAAAGGCGCAACCATGGTGTTCCCGACCGAGGGTTTTGAGCCCGTTGCCACCCTGAAAGCTGTGGAATCCGAACGCTGCACAGGGCTTTACGGGGTGCCGACAATGTTTGTGTCGATGTTGCAGGAGCTGGACGAACAGCCCTGCGATCTGGCGTCCCTGCGCACAGGTGTGATGGCAGGTGCGCCTTGCCCGATGGAAGTGATGCAACGGGTTATTGCGCGGATGCATATGTCAGAAGTCACGATCTGTTACGGCATGACCGAAACCGCGCCTGTGTCGTTTCAAAGCTTCGGGGATGACCCGCTGGAAAAACGCTGTGGCACGGTGGGACGGGTACACCCCCACCTAGAAGTCAAGATCATCGACGAAACCGGCGCGATTGTGCCCGCAGGCACCCAAGGTCAACTGTGTACGCGGGGCTATTCGGTGATGAAAGGCTATTGGGACGAAGCCGAAAAAACCAGCGAAAGCATCAAGGACGGCTGGATGCTGACGGGCGATCTGGCGGTGCTGGATGCCGACGGTTTTTGTTCCATTGTGGGGCGTGTCAAAGACATGATCATTCGGGGCGGTGAAAACATCTACCCGCGTGAGATAGAGGAATACCTGTTCCGCCATCCCGATGTGGCCGTGGTGCAAGTCTTTGGTGTCCCGCATGAAAAACTGGGCGAGGAAGTCTGTGCTTGGGTGATCCCGAACCCCGGAGCCGATCTGACCGCCGACAAAATCACCGCATTCTGCGCAGGCCAGATCGCCCATTACAAAGTGCCCAAACACATCCGCATTGTGGATGAAATTCCGATGACGATCACCGGAAAACCACAGAAATTTGTGATGCGGGACTGGATGATCGAAAACGCGGGGCTGGTGTCGGGTTAAGGGTGCCGCCTATTTTAGTAAAACACCCGGATTCATGATGTTATTCGGGTCCAGCGCCGCCTTTATCAGCCCGAGGGCGGCGTATTTTGTGGGGGTGGCATAGGATTGCAGGTCGTCGGTTTTCAACCTGCCGATCCCGTGCTCTGCGCTGATCGACCCGCCGTTTTGATGGGTCACTTCGTTGATTGCCATGCGCACCGCGTCGATGATTTCGGGTTGGGCTTTCACAAAATCCGCCTTAACAATGCCTTCGGGCGGGAAGACATTGTGATGGATGTTCCCGTCCCCGATATGCCCGTAGCTGTTGATCCGCAGACCCGAATGAATGGCGCGCAGGGCGTCCTCTGTCTGGGTAACAAAATCGGCAATGCGGTTGATCGGGACCGAGGTGTCGCTGTTGCAAAACGCCCCCGTCAGGCGGTTGGTTTCAGGCGTGTTTTCACGCAGCGCCCACAGGTCTTCGCTTTGGCTTTGGGATTGTGCAACCACCGCATCCAACATCAAATCCTGTTCAAAAAATGAGGTCAGACCCTCTTCTACTTTTTGGGTCAGGCCAACGGGACCATCGAATTGCAACAGCAGGTGCCAAGGATATTTTTCGCTGAACGGAGCGGGCAGTTTGGGGAAATGATGGCGCACCAGATCAACGCCAAAGCCGCTCATCAGTTCAATGGCGGACATGCAGTCGCCCAGAATTTTGCGCAGGTGTTTGTAAACCTGCACCGCATCACTATGGGATCGCAGGGCGCAAAAGGCGGTGACGGATTCAGGGTCCACAGGCTTTAACACAAGAGTGGCCGCGGTGATGATGCCAAGGGTGCCTTCACTGCCGATCAGCAGGTGGCGCAGGTCGTATCCGGTGTTGTTTTTACGTAGGGGACTTAATTCGTTTAATATTGAACCATCTGGCAGGACCGCTTCGATGCCAAGGCATAAATCCCGCGCATTGCCATAGCGCAGCACCTGAATTCCCCCCGCATTTGTCGCAAGATTGCCGCCAATACAGCAACTGCCTTTGGATGCCATGCTAAGTGGGAACATCAATTCCTGTCCCAAGGCACTGTCATGGATGTCTTGCAATATACATCCGGCCTCGGCCACCATAACCCCGTCTTCAACCGAGATGTCGCGCACGCGGTTCATACGTTCCAAAGACACGATCACCGCACTGGGGCTATTGATGGACAATTGCCCTGCCACAACACCTGTGCCCCCGCCATAAGGGATGATGCCGATTTTTGCCGCGTTGCAATAGGTCACGATTTCAGAGACTTGCGCGGTGTTTTCGGGCAGCAGGATCAGTGCGGCCTGTCCTGTGAACCGCCCGCGCGGGTCTTCGAAATACCGTTCCATATCCGCGCCGGTCTTCCAGCCTGTGGCACCGACAATGGCTTTAAGATCGGCGAAACCCTGTGCGTCGGGTGTGGTGAAACCTGATGTCATTGTGTCGTCTGATCCGTGAATTGTGGCATGCGCTGCCAATGCTAACTGAAAGTTTTGCTTGCGCAAATCATATGAATTTTATTTCTTGTAAAGGTAAATTTACAAAACCCGCCCCGGGTGGTGGTCTTCGACGGTGGAACATATCTGTTCAAACAGACGATCGACCAATTGGATTTTTGAACAATCCGAACGGGTCAGAATCCCCAGGGTTCGCGCGGTTGTGGTTGGCCCAAGGGGAATTTTGCGCAGGCCTTCAAAGATCGGATCGGGTACGCAGATGTTTGGCCCGACAGAAACACCAAGGTTATGGGCCACCATGCTTGACAGGTTTTCAAGCGAGCCCATTTCCATCGCGTCATGCACGGTGACTTTGTTATTGGACAGCCATTCTTCGGCCAGCATCCCGACCGAGGCCTGTCGGGTGTGGCGGATATAGGGTTTGCTGGCGAGGATTTCGAAAGGGTCGTTTTCCGTCACCTCTGGTGCGGTCAGCAGGACCAGCTCCTCCTCGATGAAGGGCATCCAGTTCAGGTTGCGCGACAGGCGCGTGGGTTCGCTGAGCACGGCAGCATCCAGCGTGCCCCGTTCCACTTGTTCCAGCAGATTGGGCGACAGGTCTGGCACCACGCGGATGTGCAGATCGGGGTAAAGTTCAATCAGCCGTTTGATGGATTTCGGGATCAAACCGCGAATGGTTGACGGCACAGCGCCTAAAACCAACTCTCCGATCATGCGGGGATCGCCTGTCAAATCATCCAGAATGGTCTCATATTCCGCGACCACTGCTCTGGCTTTTGGCACCAGCGCCTTGCCCAATTGGTTCAGGCGCGGGGTTTTGGCAGAGCGGTCGAACAGGGTGACGTTCAAGGATTCCTCGAGCCGTTTCATCTGTTGTCCAACCGCCGCATGGGTCACACAGATTTTTTCAGCCGCGGCGCTGAAGCTGCCGTGTTCGGAAATAGCGATCAGGGTTTTGAACAGGGAAATGGTCATAGGGGCGCTTTTGCTGCTGCGGGTTTGCTGCCTGATCCTAAATGATAGCTTTACATAAACGCAAATAATAATGATTTGCTTTAGGCTAATTTTACAACAACGGTAGGATGGGACATTATTATTAGGGTGGAATCGTGGGAATAGACAAAAAGATCGTCGCGGATTTTGTGAACAACGGGATCGAGCTGGTGACGACAGTGCCATGCAAGCAACTGGCTGGTGTGATTGATGAAATTGACGCCTGCAAGGACATTTACCATATCCCGTCAAATAAAGAGGACGAGGGCATCGGCATCTGTGCGGGCGCCTATATGGGGGGGAAACGCTCTGCCATCATCATGCAGAACACGGCCATCGGTGTGACGATCAACACATTGGTTACACTGACGCAATTCTACCGGATGCCGCTGCCCATGCTGATTTCCTACCGTGGTGAACTGAAAGAGCCGGTGGCCTGTCAGGTGGAAATGGCGGTTCACACCAAGGCGCTGCTGAACCAGTTGCACATTCCGACTTATCATTTTCACCAGCAATCGGATGCGGATGAGCTGGATACAATCCTGAAATATACATTCATGTGCAATAAACCGGTCGCGATCCTGACCGATGCAACCTTCTGGGGAGGCTATGGCGACCAATGATACGTTCTGAAGTTTTGAAAACCCTTATTCCTGTCATCTCTGACCAGTTTGTCGTCTGCAACATCGGCCTGCCCAGTCAGGAATTGCATATGATGGACGACCAGCCGACCAATTTTTACATGCTGGGAACAATGGGGTTATCCTCGTCCATCGGTTTGGGGGTGGCGCTGGCGCAAAAGCAAAAGGTGATTTCCATTGACGGTGACGGTTCGGTCCTGACGAACTTTGGCACTTTGCCGACGATCGCCAATAATGTGGCGGATAACTTTATCCTGCTGATTATCGACAATGGCAGCTATGGCTCGACGGGGGATCAGCCGACCTATGCGGGGAAAAAGACCTCGCTGGCTGCGGTGGCTACGGCTTGTGGCTGTGAAACGGTGATCGAATGTCAGGCCGAGGACTGCGCAGATGTGATGCGGGATGCAATCGCTAGTGACAAGATGACGATCATCGTGTGTAAATGTGAAAGTGGAAATATCAAGGTGCCCGTTATCACCAAAGATCCAGTTGTGATTAGAGACAGATTTATGACAGCATTAAAGGCGGCAAACACCTGATAAAACACTAACATTATCGACACAGCACAATAGGGAGGAACAATTATGCTGAGAAGATCCATTTTGAAGACCGGTGCAGCACTGGCCATGATCGCGAGCTTTGGGACAGCCGCGGCAGCAGACCTAAGCGGGCCGGTGAACTACATCATCCCCTTCGGTCCCGGTGGGGAATCCGATATTTCGGCACGGTTGCAACAGCCGTTTTTCAAAGACAAGTTCGGTCAGGATCTGGTTGTCTCCTATCAACCCGGTGGCGGCGGTGCTGTGGGTTGGGCGTCTTTGAATACATTGAACGGGGACGGCCAGACCATTATGGGCGTGAACCTGCCTCATATCGTGATCAAACCCGCACAAAAAGACGTGGGCTTTACCACGGCGGACCTGAACACGTTTTACATGTTCCACTTTACGCCGGACGCATTGATTGTTCCGGCAGACAGCCCTTACCAGTCGCTTGACGATCTGATTGCCGATGCCAAAGCCCATCCGGGCGAGGTGACGATTTCAGGGTCTGGCAAGGCCAGCGCAAACCATCTGGCGCAGATCAAGTTTGATAAAATGACCGGCGCGATCACGACCTATGTGCCATTCAAAGGCACCGGCGCTGCGGTGACGGCATTGCTGGGCAATCAGGTCAAAGCGGAATGGGGCTATACCACTGTCGGGGCCGCCCAAGGGGATGCTGTGCGCATGTTGGCCGTGGCAATGGAGGAACGCCATCCACTGTTCCCCGATGTGCCGACCTTCAAGGAACTTGGGTTTGACATGATCGGTGGCGCATACCGCGGCATTGCCCTACCAAACACCGCCAGCGCGGAAACTACGAAGATGTGGTCCGACATGATCGGCGCGATCAATGCGGATGACGCCTTCCGTCAGAAAATGCTGGATGCGGGTTTTGCCATGCTCGACGTAGATGCGGATAAGATGCAGGACTTTATGGCGGCGCGGACAGACGAGTATCTGAAAGACGCCCGCGAAGCCGGCCTTATCAAGTAAGAGTGATCACGCCGGGGAGGCATTTATGAACTGGGATCACTTTCTGACCGCTCTGTCACCGTTTAATCTGGTGCTGGCGTTGTTCGGTGTCGCAGCAGGAACAATCGTAGGATCAATCCCCGGCCTGACCGCCACAATGGCACTGGCGGTGTTGGTGCCGATCACCTTCAGCATGGATCCGGCTTCGGCCTTGATCCTGCTGGGGGCCATTTACACAGGCGCGCTATATGGCGGGGCTTATGCCGCCATTCTTTTGAATACACCGGGGACTCCCTCGGCGATTGCCACAACCTTTGACGGCTATCCGATGGCCAAACGGGGCGACGGTGATCTGGCAGTTGCACTGGCTTGTTTCGCATCTGTTTGCGGCGGGTTGGTCGGGGCGTTTGCGCTGCTGATGCTGGCCCCGCCGCTTTCTAAAGTGGCATTGGCCTTTGGCCCTGTCGAATATTTCTGGCTGTCAATTTTCGGCCTGTCCCTGATTGCGTCTTTATCCACGGGCAACCTGATGAAGGGCCTTGCGGGTGGCGCATTCGGCATGCTTTTGTCCACCGTCGGAGTGGCCGAGATTTCCGCCGACATCCGCCTGACCTTTGGCAGTCAGGTCCTGATCAGTGGCTTTGGCGTGGTTGGCACGTTGATCGGCCTGTATTGTATTCCCGTCCTGATCGACCTTGTGGCCGTACCCGACCGCCATCTGAAAGTCGAAGAGGATGTAAAATCCGTGCGCATCGGCGAGGCATTTCACATCGCCATGCGATCAAAATTCAACCTGATCCGCTCCTCTGTGATCGGGACACTGGTTGGCATTCTACCCGGAGCAGGGGGGTCCGTTGCAGGGCTTGTTGCCTACTCCGAGGCAAAACGCGTCGCCAAACCCCACCAGAAATTCGGCGAGGGTGAGGCAGACGGTATTCTGGCAGTTGAATCCGCCAATAACGCCACAGTGGGCGGCGGTTTCATCCCGACGTTGGTGCTCGGCATTCCGGGCACCCCGCCGGATGCTATCGTTCTGGGCGCGCTGCTGGTGCAGGGCGTGCGTACGGGGCCGGCCATGTTCCAGCAAAGCGGGTCCATCGTTTACACCTTTATCTACGGGTTGATTGTAGCCACGATCCTGATGCTGCCCATTGGCCTGCTGATCGGGCGTTATGCCTATAAATCCATCGTCACCATTCCCAAAGCCGTGCTGGTGCCTGCGGTGGGCTTTATGACGATCATCGGCACATTTGCGATCCGGAACAGTATTTCCGATGTGGTTATCATGCTGTGCCTGGGGGTTTTCGGCTGGGTCGTGGCGCGGTTCGGCTTTGCCGCTTCCCCTATTGTTCTGGGGCTGATCCTTGGTCCGATTGCCGAGCAGGGCTTTGTGCAGGGCTGGACTATCGGGGCGGCCACGCACAATCTGTTTGGTATGTTTTTCGGGCGACCGATTTCGCAAGGGATCATCGCCTTTACACTGATAACCCTGCTGCTGCCGATCTTTGTGGCGCGGAAAAACCGCAAATCCAAACAGGGGGCAAGCGTATGAGCCAACCATCTGTGTCCCGCTCGCAAGGGCAAATCGGGTCGTTGATTGTATCAGCGGTGTTCATGCTGGCAGGTGCTTTCGCGCTATATGACGCTGCCAGTTATACAGACCGTGACAGTCAGGTTTTCCCCCAAACGGTTGCGGTGATCCTGATTATCACAGCCGGGATTTCCTTTATCACCCGCCTGCTGAAACCCAGCGACCGCGGCGGAATCGGGCAGGGCAGTTGGTGGCGGCGTATCTTGCTGGTGCTCAGCATGTTGATCGCCTGTCTGCTGATGCCGAAAATCGGTTTCCTTCCAGCGGGGGTGATTGCCTTTGCGGGCGGATTGATTGCGGCGATGCACGATAAATGGACACTGCGCACGGTGCTGCTGTATTGGGGCAGCGGCGCGGTGGTGATGATCTGTTTCTTCTCATTGTTTAAATATGTTCTAAATGTCCCGCTTCCCTGAAGCCAGCCCGCAAAGTACCGCTTGTGATGTTTTGTGACACAACGATTCACTGCTATGACGACGCGCGGCGGATCGCAAAGCGGCGGCTGCCGTGGATGGTGTTCGATTATATCGACGGCACAGCGGGTACAGGATACGGGGCGCGGCTGAACCGAGAGGCGATGCAGGCCATTGCACTACAGCCCCGTGTGCTGAACAACGTGGAAAATCGCAGCATAACCACAAGGCTTTTTGGCGCACCGACAGGTCTGCCCTTCGGGATCGCCCCGATGGGCATGTGCAATCTGGCCTCTCCGAATGCGGATCGGCTGCTGGCGGGACTGGCAGCGAAACACCGGATTCCGCTGGGGGTCAGCACGGTCTCCTCTACCTCGCTTGAGGATATGTTCAGCCTGTCAGATGGCAACGCCTGGTTCCAGCTTTACATCAGCCGCTCGATGGAAACCGCAGAGCGGTTGATCGCGCGGGCCAAGGCGACGGGCTATGAAACCCTTGTGTTGACCGTCGATGTGCCCGAAGTCGGTCGGCGTCCCCGTGAATTGCGCCGTGGCTTTAAAATGCCGTTTCGCATCGGCCCCAGCCAGTTTCTCGATTTCGCCTGCCACCCCGGATGGGCGCTGCCACAACTGATCAAAGGCAAACCCGAAATGGCCAATTTCGGCGGCAGTTTCGGTGAATTTGACCGCGAGGAAAGCCGCGCAGGTGCGGATTGGGACCTGCTGAAAAAGATACGCGACGGTTGGACAGGCAATCTGGTACTGAAAGGTGTGTTAAGCGATCTGGACGCAGTCAAGGCGCAGAACCTCGGCGTCGATGCGATTCAGGTGTCCAGCCACGGCAGCCGCCAATTGGATAGCGCACCGCCCGCGATCCACGCGCTTTCTGCAATCCGAAACGCGGTTGGTCCGGATTTTCCCCTGTTCTATGACAGTGGCATTCGCAGCGGCGAAGACATTGTAAAAGCCTATGCGAAGGGTGCGGATTTTGTCTTTGCAGGCCGTCCGTTTTCCTTTGCCATTGCAGCGGGGGGGGCAACGGGGTTACGTCAGATAAGCGATGTTCTGGCTCAGGAAGTCAGCATCACACTGGCCCAACTGGGACTGCGCAATCTGGATGAAATCACATCAAGTGTCTTTGCCTAAGCCCCTGAACAGACTAAAGGATTCTAAAATGGAAGTGCTCATTCTCGGGGCAGGTGGTATTGGCGGATATCTGGCGGCACGCCTGTCAGAAGCAGGGATTCCCCCCCGATTGCTGGTGCGCCCGCCACGGGCGGCGCGGCTGAAAGCGAAGGGTTTACGGCTGACCAGCCCCCTTGGGGATTGGGCAGGTACACCGAAGATTGAAACCGATGCGCAGAACTGCCCGCCTGCGGATATTGTGATCATCGCGTGCAAATCCTACGATCTGGACTCTGCCCTTGATGCGGTTGCCCCTGCGATGGCGGACCGGACAATTCTGATCCCCTTGCTGAACGGCGTGCGCCATATGGATCAGATCAAAGCGCGTTTTCCCGATAACACCATCTGGGGCGGCGTGGCCCAAATCGGTGTGCGGGTGGACCCTGACGACACGATTTGCCACTTTAACACATCCAACCGTTTTTTGATGGGACCGCTTACCCAGACACCCCCTGATCCCCGTGTGGTGGACATGGTGGCACGGCTGCGCACTGGCCTGACACAGGCGAAAATCTGCACGGACATTCAGCAGGATCTGTGGGAAAAGCTGGTGTTTCTGGCGACGCTGGCGGGAATGACCTGTCTGATGCGGGCCTCGGTGGGGACCATCCTTGCCACTGAATATGGCGAGTCTTTCGCCCTGCAATTATACGATGAATGCGCCTCTGTCGCCAGCGCCGCAGGGCATCCGCCTGGCGCAGAAGTGCAAAAAGCCCACCGCGCCAATTTGACGGACCGCGGTTCAAATTCAACCGCCTCGATGTTGCGCGATATTCTGGCAGGGTCACAGACAGAAGGCGCCCATATTCTGGGCGATCTGGCCAGCCGTGCGGCGGCGGCCAAGCTGCCTGTACCCCTGCTACAAACCTGTTTGACCCATTTGCAAGCCTATGAAACCACGCGCGAAAACGCCTGATCCATTTGTGCTCTAAGCCCAGTCGCGGCAGACGTATTTAACATCTGTGAACGCCTCTAGTCCAAGTCGCGATCCTTCGCGGCCCAAACCGGATTGTTTCACCCCGCCAAAGGGAATCGGCGCGCCGGTGACTTTGGTGCGGTTCACGGCCACCATGCCGAACTGCAGGGCACGGCTGGCGCGGTAGATGCGACGGGGATCCTGGCTGTGTAAATAGGCGACCAGCCCGTATTCCGTGTCATTGGCCCTTTGGATGGCTTCGGCTTCGCTGTCAAAAGCGGCAATGGCGGCGACAGGGCCAAAGGTTTCTTCCTGCATGATTTTTGCGTCTTGGGGCACGTCTGCCAGAACGGTCGGTTCAAAAAACAACGCGCCTGCAGCGTGACGCTTGCCGCCGCACAACAGCCGTGCGCCCCGCGCAAGCGCATCGCGCACATGTTCTTCTTGTTTGGCCACTGCGTTTTCGTTCATCAGGGGGCCGATGTCAGGGTCGTCTGTGCCTGCGCCAACAGTCAGGGCGGCGGTGGCTTTGGCAAATCCCGCGCAAAACCTGTCATAAGACGCCCGTTCAACAAAAAAGCGGTTCGCGCCCAGACAATCCTGTCCCGATGTGGCGAATTTGGCTTTGATGGCTTCTGTAATTGCGCGGTCCATATCTGCGTCGTCAAACACCACAAACGGCGCATGGCCGCCCAGTTCCAGCACCAGCCGTTTGATTGTGTCTGCACCTTGGGCATACAGCAATCTGCCGATTTCAGTGGATCCGGTAAAGGATACTGCCCGCACGCGCGAGTCTTTCATCCAGGCCCCGACGATTTCTGCCGCGTTGCCAGTGACCACATTGAACACCCCTTCCGGAACCCCTGCCCGAATGCCAAGTTCCGCCAGTGCAAGCGCCGAAAACGGCGTTTCAGCCGAAGGGTGGGCCACAACTGTGCAACCGGCGGCCAAAGCAGCGCCCGCCTTGCGGGTCAACATGGCTGACGGAAAATTCCAGGGCGTAATCAAGGCCGCCACACCCACAGGTTCACGCCAGACCTCGACCTCTGCGTCGGGCAAATGGGATGTGACACCTTCAATATTCGGGCGGCGGGCTTCTTCGGCGTAAAATTCGAAAAAAGAGGCAGCATAGTCGATTTCACCTCTGGATTCAGAAATCGGTTTGCCTTGTTCCGCCGTCATGATCCGCGCCAGATCCTCGCGGTGTTGCAACATCAACTCGTACCAGCGGCGCAGGATTTGCGACCGCTCTTGTGGCAGTAACCCCGCCCAGTCCGGCCAGGCAGCGCTGGCCGCTGTCACCGCATCGCGGCTGTCTTTGGCATCCAGCTGTGCGACACTGCCCAAGGTTTTCCCGTCTGCCGGATTGGTGACAGGGAAGCTGGCATTTGCGCTGCCTGTGACCCATGCGCCGTTCACAAAGGCAAGGCTGCGGTACAAATCGGGGGTGTCCAGCTTGGGCATTGCAGAGCCTTGTTCGGGGGTGAATTTTGTCATCGTACGGGTTCCTTTTGCAGAGGCGTCACTTTTGGCGCAGGCTAGCGCAAGGCGGGGGGAGGGTGCCTCGGTTTTCAGATGGCAAATCCGATGAGTTCATCGAGAATTTATCGATTTCCCGAGGAATCCTCGGGGGGTGTGTTAACCTTTACCGAACAAAAGATCGAAAGGTGGTGCCGTGGATTTCACCGATTTGGTCACCACATATGTGAAATACCGCGCCAGTCCTGCGTCTTGTTCAAGCACCTTGTCCATAAGCAGTTGGTAGCTGTCGATGTCGCGGCTGATGACCTGCAATAGATAATCGAACCCGCCCCCCAAGGCCCAGCAACCCGTGATCTGATCATGTTGGTTTACGATTGCTTCAAAGGCTTGAAAAGCCTCGGCATTGTGGTGGGCAAGTTCGGCCAGAACAAACACCGTTACATGGGCGCTTAGATGTTTCAAGGCCACCTCTGCGTGATAACCGTTGATGATGCCCGCCGTTTCCAGCCGCTGTAATCTGTCCCAACAGGCAGTCGCGCTTAGGTTGACCCGTTCTGCAAGGGCGGTTTTGGAAATCCTGCCCTCGGTGGACAGAACCTTAAGAATGGCGAAATCGCGCTTGTCGAGTTTTATGAAGCTCATGACCCAGTGATGCGCATCGGGGGAGGGCTTGTCAATTGTACTGATTAAGGCGAGTATCAAACATCATGACAAATTGGCCCCCTGACCCGGATACAATCACCCGCCCTGCCTATCGCTCGCTTGTTCAGGCGATCGAAGCGGCGATACAAAGCAATGCGCTGAAACCCGGCGATCAACTGCCGCCCCACCGCAAACTGGCCTTTGATCTGAACCTAAGCGTTCAGACGGTTAGCCGTGCCTATGACAAGCTGACAGAGGCGGGAAAAATTGTCGGAGAAGTGGGGCGCGGCACCTTTGTGCGGGCCGCGAGTGACGATGTTTCCGTGCCCTTCGTCAGCCGTAAAACGGCGGGGCAGGTGTTGGATATGTCGATCCTGAAACCGGTGATCGACCACGCCCATGAAACGGCCATGCAAAAGGTGCTGCGGGCTATGGCGCGGTCTGTTTCGGGGGCTGTATTGGGCGGGTCGCGGCCTGATCATGTGCTGGACGGAGAGATCAGCGCAGAGCAGCGGTGGCTGGGGTTGTGCGGGCTGGATGTGCAGCATTCGAATGTGATTGTGACCAACGGAAGCACCAGCGCGATGACGGTTGCTTTGATGACCGCAGCGCAATCCGGTGACCTGATTGTGGCCGAAGATGTGGGGCATCATACGTTGCGTTCGCTGGCCCAGTTTCTGGGGATGCGGTTGCAAGGGGTCGCGGTGGATCAGGACGGCATTTGCCCTGACGCACTGGAAGACTTATGCCAGAAAGATCAGGTAAAAGTACTGTATTTGATGCCCAGCGGAACCAATCCGCTGGCTTTTAACATGTCGGAAACGCGCCGTGCAAAAGTGGTGGATATCGCGCGGCGGTATGATGTGCTGATTGTAGAAAATCACGCTTGGGGGCCATTGCTGGATGGCCCGCCACCTTTGGCCACACTTGCGCCAGAGCGGGTTTTGTTTTTCACCAGCCTGACAAAATGTATCCTGCCGGGGCTGCGGGTGGGCTATCTTGTGGTGCCTGATCACCTGGCGTTGGCGGCTGCCAGCCGCCATCTGGTGACCAACTGGATGGCGACCAATCTGATGACGGAAATTGCCATTCGCTGGATTGAGGATGGCACCGCCGAAATGCTGTTGAACCGCCAAAGGCTGGCCCTTGCCGACCGCGCCGAATTTGCACGCAATCTGCTTAAGGGATTGAATTATCGGCTGGTCCCCAACGGCTTTCACATCTGGCTGTATTGCCGTGATGCCGAGGAGGAGCGCAAGCTGGTAGATTCCGCCCGTCAGATGGGTGTGGCAGTTGCGCCGGGGGCGAGCTTTTCTATCGGTCCCCACGACCGTCACACGGGGATTCGCATTGCCCTTGGCGGGCTAAGTTTCCCTGATTTTGCCCAAGGGTTGCGGGTAATCGACCGTCTGGCGCGTTTTGGAAAAACCTAATTCCCCCTGATCTGCCTCGCTGAAATTGTCATGGTTCAATAATCACATTGACTTGATTGTCTTGGTTCTAAATGTTCGCCTAATCATGACAATTTGCGTGTCGCGGCCATCCGGGCTGCTGGCGTCGAAAAAATATAGGAGGACTTAATGTCTATTTTCAGAACACTTCTTGCAGGGGGAATTATTGCGTCTGTCTCTACCGTAAGTGCGATAACCGCCGCGCAAGCCGATACCTGGCGTTATGCGTTCGAAGAGGCGATGGACGAGGTTCAAGGCAAATACGCCCAGAAGTTCAAAGAAGAAATTGAAGCCAATTCCGATCATGAAATCCAGCTTTTCCCCTATGGCACGCTTGGCGAAAGCGCTGACATTATGGAACAGGCACAGGCGGGTATTTTGCAGTTTGTGGACCAGTCTCCGGGCTTTACAGGTGCGTTGATCCCCGAAGCACAGGTGTTTTTTGTTCCCTACCTGTTGCCTGATGACGAAGAGCAACTGTTCGAATTTTTCCGCACATCAAAAGCTGTGAACGAGATGTTCCCGGAACTGTATGCCAAGCAGGGGCTGGAATTGTTAACCATGTTCCCAGAAGGTGAAGTGGGGATTACGACGAAAGAACCAGTTAGCTCGCCGGAAGATTTTGATCAGGTCAAAGTGCGTGTGATGACCAATCCGCTGCTGGTGGAAAGCTATAAAGCCTTTGGCGCAACCCCTACACCGTTGCCTTGGGGTGAAGTGTACGGCGCGCTGCAGACAGGGATCATTCAGGGTCAGGAAAATCCAACCTTTTATATTCTGTCCAACAAGCTTTATGAGGTCAGCGACTATCTGACCTATATCGGCCACAACAACTTTACCACCGCTGTGATGGCCAATCAGGACTTTTACGCGGGTCTGTCGGATGCAGATAAAGAGGTTGTACAAAACGCCACCGATGCGGCGTTCGAATATATCCTCGAGTATCAAAAAGGCCAGACCGCGGAAGCCATCGAAGGCATCAAAGCGGCCAAGCCTGATTATACGATCACTGTGCTAAGCGACGAACAACGCCAGCCGTTCCGCGATGCGGCAGGTCAGGTGGAAGAAGCTTTCATCGGCATGACAGGGGATAGCGGCAAGGCTCTGCTAGAGCAGTTCAAAGCCGATCTTGAAGCTGTGAAATAACAGCCAAGTTCAAAAAATCGGTCCTCCGGCCCTGCGTCGGGGGACCGCCATTTACCACAATGTTTTCATGTGATGCGAAGGACTATGCAGGTGACAGAGGTTAACCACAGTTCGCAAGAGCAATCCAATAGTGACACAACCAGCGTGGATGATGCCCCGCTTGAGGCATATCAATCCAGCTTGCCGGGGTTTCTCGGGACGATTGACACCGGGATCAGCCGCGTTGAATCCCTGATGCTGGCGGCAGGTGTTTTGCTGATGGCGGCCAATACCATGTCCAATGTGGTGGGGCGCTTTGTGTTTCAAAGCTCGATCTTCTTTTCCGAGGAATTGAACCGCATCCTGATTATTCTGATTACTTTTGCAGGCATTTCCTATGCGGCCCGCCATGGGCGGCACATTCGGATGTCGGCGATTTTCGATGCGCTGCCACCCAAGTTACGCAAGCCGCTGATGATCCTGATTTCACTGGTTACGGCGGTCTTTATGTTCGGGCTGGCGTGGTATGCGACGCAATATATCCTGACCCAGGCAGGGCGCGGGCGGGTGCTGCCAGCGCTGCAAATTCCTGTGTGGATGCCGCTTGTCTGGGTGCCGATCGGCTTTTTTATGACGGGGCTGCAATATCTGCTGACCGCTGTCAAAAACATGATCGAAAAAGACATCTATCTGTCGACCAATGTGCTGGAAGGCTACGACGACAACGAGCAGGAGATTTAGGACATGGCTGTTACCATATTTTCTATCATGATCGTGCTGCTGTTGCTGGGGTTCCCGATGATGATCCCGCTGATTGTCGGGGCATTTGTGGGTTTTTTCATGCTGTTCGACGGCATGGCGCAAATGGAAACCATGATCCAGCAGATGATGGCGGGTATCCGGCCCGCGTCGCTGATTGCCGTGCCCATGTTCATTTTCGCCGCTGATATTATGACCCGTGGCCAGTCTGCGGGGCGGCTGATTGATATGGTTATGGCCTTTGTGGGGCACCTGAAGGGCGGGCTTGCGGTGTCCACTGCGGCGGCTTGTACCATGTTTGGCGCAGTGTCGGGATCGACGCAGGCCACGGTTGTGGCAATCGGCTCTCCCCTGCGTCCACGTATGTTGAAGGCGGGGTATAAAGACAGCTTTATTCTGGCGCTGATCGTGAATTCATCTGACATTGCCTTTCTGATCCCGCCCTCGATCGGGATGATCATTTACGGCGTGGTGTCCAACACTTCCATTGCAGAACTGTTTATCGCGGGGATCGGGCCGGGCTTGCTGATACTTGTCCTTTTTTCAATCTATTCCGTGATTTACGCGATCCGGAACAACGTCCCGACCGAAGAAAAAACCACCTGGCCAGAGCGTCTGCGGGCTGTGCGTCACGCCCTGTGGCCCATGGGGTTTCCGGCGATTATCATTGGTGGCATTTATGGTGGCATCTTTTCCCCGACCGAGGCAGCGGCGGCCTGTGTGCTATACGCTTTGCTGCTGGAAACCGTGGTCTTCCGCTCGCTTGATTTTACCGGCGTTTATGAAACCGCAAAATCCACGGGTCTGATCACGGCTGTTGTCTTTATCCTTGTGGGGGCAGGGGCCGCGTTTTCCTGGGTGATTTCATTTGCGCAAATTCCCCAAGCGATCCTCGGGTCTATCGGCATCGACGAAATGGGCGCCATTGGCGTGTTGTTTGTGATTTCCATCGCGTTTTTTATCGGCTGTATGTTTGTGGACCCGATTGTGGTGATCCTTGTACTGGTGCCGATCTTTGCCCCCGTGGTGAAATCCGTCGGGCTGGACCCTGTTCTGGTGGGGACAGTGATCACATTGCAGGTGGCTATCGGCTCGGCCACACCGCCGTTCGGCTGTGATATCTTCACCGCCATCGCTGTGTTCAAACGCCCCTACATAGAGGTCGTGCGCGGCACGCCGCCTTTCATTCTGATGCTGTTAAGCGTGTCGGTTGCCTTGATTTTCTTCCCACAGATTGCGTTGTTCCTGCGTGATCTGGCCTTTGCAAAATAACCTGAACAGGAGACAGGCCATGTTTACCCATATCCTTGCCCCCTATGACGGCTCAATCACCGCCAACCGCGCGTTGCTGAAGGCGGCGGAAATGGCCAGACTGACGGGGGCGAAAGTGACGCTGCTGACGGTCTATCGACACCATTCCATGCTCGAGGCGTCCCTGTCCATGGTGCGGGTCAGTGATCCTGGTAATCTGGATGATGCCATGCGCGAACATGCCACCGAAATCATAAATCACGGCAAGACGGTGATGACGGATGCAGGCGTGACGAACCTGCGCGCTTTTGTGCGATCAGGTCGGCCCGCGCGTGCCATTTCCGAATTTGCTGAACGCCATGAAGTGGACCTGATCGTGCTTAGCAGTCGCGGGCTTGGGTCATCGGGCGACAGTTACCTGTTGGGCAGTGTGTCACACAAGGTGATCGGACTGGCAAAAATGCCGGTTCTGGTGATCTGAGCGCCGCAAAAACACGCAATTCCCGATCCATCCCTGCTATTCGTTGAATGGATGATTGACACGGGCCATTTCCATGCTGTCATTAAACCGTTCCACGCCTCAATTTGTTCCGTACGGGCCAAAGCTGGAATAACACTGGCCAGTTCAAAACAGGGAGTCGCGTCATGACAACGTTTCAGGCAAATTTCACCACGACAGAATATATCCGGCGGATCGAAAAGACCCGTAAAGCTATGGCCGCCAAAGGGTTGGATGCGATTGTGGTCAGTGACCCGTCCAATATTTCATGGCTGTCTGGCTATGACGGCTGGTCGTTTTATACCTATCAGGCGGTGATCCTGACCCATGAAGGCGAGCCGGTCTGGTGGGGGCGCGGCATGGATGCGCTTGGCGCGCGGCGTACCGTGTTCATGGAAGACGATTGCATTCGCGGATATGACGATATTTTCGTGCAGAACCCCGAAAAACACCCGATGGAGGACCTGTCGCTTCTGCTTCAGGAAATGAAGCTGGAAAGCTCCAGAATCGGCGTAGAAATGGACAATTATTACTATGCCGCCGCTGCCCATGCGACCCTGCTGCGGGAAATGCCCAAGGCCAAATTTCAGGACGTCACGGGGTTGGTGAACTGGCAGCGGGCGGTGAAATCAGAGCGGGAAATCGAATACATGCAGCGGGCGGCGCGGATTGTGGAATCCATGCACGAACACATCCTGAATGTGGCTGAACCCGGCATGCGCAAGAATGATCTGGTGGCTGAAATCTATGCGGCGGGCATTCGCGGTGCCGACGGGTTCTGGGGGGATTACCCCGCGATTGTGCCTATGGCGCCTTCCGGCATGGATGCGACAGCGCCCCATCTGACCTGGGATGATCGCCCGATGGAAACCGGCGAGGCGACGTTTTTTGAAATCGCGGGGGCCCATCGGCGCTATCAATGCCCACAATCGCGCACCCTGTTCTTTGGCGAGGTGCCGCAAAAGTACCGCGATGCTGAAGCTGCGGTTCTGGATGCGATTGAAGCAGGTCTGGAACAGGCCAAACCGGGCAATAAGGCCGAGGATATCGCCAACGCCTTTAACGCAACGCTGAACAAGGCAGGATTTGAAAAGGACAGCCGCTGTGGCTATGCCATCGGCATCAGCTATCCGCCTGACTGGGGCGAACGGACCATTTCGTTCCGCCGTGGGGATACCACAATTCTGGAACCGGATATGACCTTTCACTTCATGCCGGCCCTTTGGCTGGATGACGGCGGGCTGGAAATCACCGAACCGTTGCGGATCACGGAAACTGGCTATGAATGTTTCTGCACCACCCCGCGAGAATTGTTTGTGAAAACATAGGTCTTTTGGCGCGAAACAGTGCGGCGGTTTTGGTGTTTGATATAGCACGAACCGCCGCTTCCTGTTAATTTCGCCCCATGAAACAGAAAAAAACGCTTCAAACTGTGCCGGAATACCGCTTTGCCGCATTGCCCGGCTGGGCCGTGAACGGGCGGGTTGAAGATCTGGAAACCTGTGCTTTTGCCGCTGGCGCGTCGCTGGCAATCCTCCATGGTATGGTGATGGACCTGACGGATCAGGTGCCGGTTGATCTGTTGCGCAACCGTCTGGCCTTGCGATCAAGCGAGTTGTGTTTGGGGATTGAGGGGCGCAGCGATTCAATCGGGGATATTCGCGATGCGGTGAATTTGGCGCGGGCTGGCGATGCGCTAGGCCCTGCGGGGGATATGTTTATGCGCTGGCGAAGCGGGGCGGCAATCGGGTTGCGCCAAAAAGACTGGCTGGCTCAGTTGGCGGCCTGTCTGCCACAGGCGCTTGGCGATGCGCTACCTGAATGGGTGGATCAGGCCTGCGAATTGGGCAGTCCCGTAGCGCAGGCTGCAACCCTGTTACGGCTGGTGCTTGATGCTTTCCCGCGCGAAGAGGCCAGCGCGTTCATCTGTGCCGATGCCATTCTGGCGCGCGGTTTTGGCTGGCCCAAACCCGTTCCCCTGATGGCGCTACATCTAAAGCGCAGCGCCTTGCGCGACCTGACCCCCGAGTCCTGCCACCGCGCCATCGGTTTGGCGGCCCAAACCGCCGTGCGTATGGCCGAGGACCTGACCCGCAGGGCCGCAGAACTGCAAAAAGTTGCGCCAAAACTGCGTTCGAAGGGATCGGATTATGCGGTTGCCTTGTTCCTGTGTGAAGATGCGGTTTCCCCGAGCACTATGTTATCCCCTGTGATCAAAGGCACCAAAATCCAGATGACGGATCGCTCTGCCCGCCGTCTGTGTGATCGCCTTGTCACCCTTGGGGTGGTCAGAGAGCTTACAGGCCGTA
>JAXMOF010000002.1:0-148144 GCA_034670045.1 Amylibacter sp.
GGCCCGAGGGGCCTGTGTTTAATTTTAAAATTCTATCTTGTCTTAGGAGGACATCAAAATGATTGACGCATATGCATGGTTTGTCGGCGGAAACCCACAGCCTAAAGGTGAAACCAACGATAAAACGGCAAAAGAGAAGGACGGTTTTGACGTTATCGACTTTTCGTTCGGTGTTGAAAACCAGGTGAACGTGGGTTCGTCTTCGGGCGGTCTGGGGTCCGGTCGGGTTCAACTGGACCGTATGGAATTCACCAAAAACACCGACACAGCCACAACAGACATGGTTCTGGCGGCTTGTACCGGTGCCCATATCGACGAATTCCACCTGTCCATCCGTAAGGGCGGGGCAGACGCCAAGAAATCCGGCGGCGAATTCGTTCATGTTCAAATGAACAATGTGGTGATCGAAAGCGTGAAGTGGGCTGGTTCTGACGGGGATGAAACCTTCAAAGACAGTGTGGTTCTGGCCTTTGCCTCGATTAAAATCGACTACAAGAAGCAGGACTTCAAAGGTGCGCTTACCGATGGTGGCACCGTTCAATGGAGCCAGACTCAAAACGAAGCTGTGCTTTAATTTACCTCAAACTAGGTCCGGCATCCCTTTGGGGTGTCGGTCCTCTGCTGTTTGCGGGGGCGGGGCGGTTTTTCTGTTGTCCTGTGGTCCCTGCAACCAAACACAATTGGATTATGTATTATGAGCGACGCGGTCGAACACCTGAAAGCGGGCAATCTGGACGAGGCGTATAGCGCGCTGACGGCCAGTATTCGCAAGAACCCTGCCGACAGCAAATTGCGGGTGTTCCTGTTCCAGATGCTGTGTATTCGCGGCGAATGGGATCGCGCGCTGACTCAGTTGAAAGTCTGCGGCGAAATGGCGCCGGACACCATGTCCATGGTGCAATCCTACCGCGAGGCCATCGCCTGCGAAATGGTGCGCGAAAAGGTTTTTGCAGGGGAAACCGCGCCGCTGGTGTTCGGCGAACCTGCACAATGGGTCGCCCTGATGATTCAGGCCCTTGGTCCTATGGCCAAAGGGGACACAGCCCAGGCCGCCGCCCTGCGGGACGAGGCTTTTGCCGCAGCCCCCAGCCAAAGCGGGGATGCCGACGGCAAGCCTTTTGACTGGATCGCCGATGCGGATATGCGGCTTGGCCCGATACTGGAACTGGTCATGAACGGGCGCTATTTCTGGGCACCGTTTTCCAACATCAAACGGATGACCTTCGACGAACCCAGCGATCTGCGTGACAAAGTCTGGACCCCTGTGGAAATCACATGGGCCAATGGTGGCGATGTGGTGGGCTTTATCCCCACGCGCTATCCGGGGTCTGCCCAAAGCGGGCGGTCAGGCATCATGATGGCGCAGGAAACCGATTGGGTCGATGCGGGCGCAGAGACCTTTCTGGGATTGGGGCAACGCCTGTTTGCCACCAATGACGATGATCTGGCCCTGATGGATCTGCGCAGTATTTCCTTGTCACCCGCAGGAGCCAGCGATGGCGCGCGCTGAACTTTCAGATCGCGAGCGCCTGCAGCCGTCTTTGCTGGATCGTTTGACGGATAAAAACCCGACCGATTTGAAAGACAGCGCCGCTGAACGCTACATTGATGTGCGGCGTTTGCGTGACATCATCCTGCGCGATCTGGGCTGGCTGCTGAACACTGCCAACAACGAGGCGATTATCGACCCTGATCTATACCCCCATGCGTCCAAATCCACGTTGAACTTTGGCGTCAGCGATATTGCGGGCCGCAAGATTTTACAGACCAATGCAAAGACGCTGGAAACCTCGATCAAAGAGGCGATTTATGCGCTGGAGCCCCGTATTATTCCGGGAACGCTGGAAGTGACCGCTGCAAAAAGCAAAACCAAATCCACCGACAGCCAGATCACCTTTGACATTCGCGGCGAGCTTTGGGCCACGCCTGTGCCGTTGGAATTGTACCTGCGCACGCGCCTTGACGTGGCGGATGGTGATCTCGTTATAGACAAGGTGATGTAGCGGCCATGGATACACGTCTTTTAAAACACTATGAAACCGAACTGGCCTTTGTACGCGAAATGGGGGCCGAATTTTCGCAAGCCTATCCCAAAATCGCCGCCCGTCTGGGTATGGACGGGATTGAAATAAACGATCCCTATGTGGAACGGCTGGTGGAAAGTTTCGCCTTCCTGACTTCGCGCATCCAGCTGGAACTGGACATGCGCTATCCCCAGTTCACCCAGCATTTGCTGGAAATCATCTATCCTCACTACCTGTCACCTGTGCCTGCCATGTTCATTGCGCAATATGTGCCGGAACCGGGGCTGGCGGATAAATTCACCCTGAAACGGGGCACTAAAATGCGCGCACCCCTGCGCGAAGGCGACCAGACCGCCTGTGAATTCCGCACCGCCCACGAAGTGGACCTGTGGCCGCTGAAAATCAGCGAAGTACAGTATTTCGGCAGCCGCGGCGAAGTGGTTGCCGCAGGTTTTGGCGATGGCAATGCAGCCCGCGCGGCCATACGGCTGCGCCTGAAAGCACCCTCGGGGACCAAGCTGAAAAACCTCGGGCTGGAGCATCTTGACCTGCATCTGCCGGGGCAGGACCGCACACCCTGGACGCTTTATGAACATCTGATGAGCGATAGCATCGGCGTCATGGGCCGTTCGGTCAACCGTCGGGACGACTGGATGGTTGCGCCGCGCAAGGCTAAGGTTGACTCAATGGGGTTCGCCCCCGAAGAGGCGCTGTTGCCTTTCCCGGGCCAGTCCTTTGACGGATATCGCCTGTTGCAGGAATATTTCTCGCTGCCGCAGCGGTTTTTCTTTGCCCGCCTTGCGGGGCTGTCCGAAATTCTGGCCCATTGCGACGACAATGAAATCGACCTTTATGTTCTGCTGAAAGAGGCGCGAAACGAGTTCCAGCAAACCCTGACGGCTGAAAATTTCGCGCTTTATTGCACGCCTGCCATCAACCTGCTGGAAATGCGCTGTGACCGTGTGCATGTTCAGCGCAAGGACAGCGATCATTTTGTGGTGGTGGATCGCACCGCGCCGATGGATTTTGAAATTCATACCATCCTTGATGTGGACGGGATCACCAGTGACGAAAGCGATGATATTGATTTCAGACCGTTTTACAGCGCAGATGACTATACGGCTGCGGGGGAAAACCACGAAGCCTATTATGCAGTGCGCCGTCGGTTCCGCCAGCGGTCGGAAAACCAGAAGCTGAAGGGCACTCGCACGTCTTATCTGGGCACGGATGTTTTCCTAAGCCTCGTTGACCGCTCGGAGGCACCCTATCCGGGCAATCTGGAACAGCTTGCAGTGCGCGCACTTTGCACAAACCGCGACCTGCCGATGCTGCTGCAAACTGGCGGGATTGGCGCGGATTTTGAAATGACCGACGGGGGGCCTGTGGATGCGATCAAGGCGATTTCGCCGATCTCGCAGCCCAAAGCCTCGCCTGCGGTGGATGGCAGTGCGGCCTGGCGTCTGATCAGCCACCTTAGCCTGAATTACCTTTCCATGGATGACGCGGATCGCGGCTCGGCTGCGGCGGCGGTGCGCGAATTGTTGGGGATCTACACCCCCAAAGGCGATCGAAATCTGGCCAAACAGTTAGAAGGTATCGCGGGCATGGAATCCCGTCCCATCGTGCGGCGTATGGCCGATGAAGTCCTGTCCACCGCCGTGCGCGGGCTAGAGGTGAAAGTCACCTTTGATGAAAGCTATTTTGAAGGCACTGGCGTCTATCTTCTGGGCGCAGTGCTGGAACAATTTTTTGCAAAATATGTGTCGCTGAACAGTTTCACCGAAACAGTCATTCACGGCACAGAAAGAGGAGAGATCGCCCGATGGAGCCCGAAGAGCGGGAGGCGTCGGATGATCTGAGCCGCCTTGCGGCCCTGTCCGACGATCCCAGAAGTTTCAATTTCTTTCAGGCCCTGCGCCTGATCGAGGCCAGCTACCGCAGTGCCCCGCGGCTTGGCACGTCCAAGCGGCCCCGCCATGATAAGGTGCGGCTGAAGCAAAAAGTCGATATGGCCTTTGCGCCCTCGACGGTGGAAAATTTCAAAACCGTGGGCAAGGGGGGCGGTCCTGCGGAACTGTCCAGCTATCTGTTCGGCATGTTCGGTCCGAACGGCCCGCTGCCGCTGCATATTACGGAATATGCGCGGGAACGGGAACATAACGCGCGGGATCACACCTTTGCGGCCTTTGCGGATATGTTTCACCACCGCCTGATCAGCCTGTTTTACCGGGCATGGGCCAGCGCGGAACCTGCCGCTAGTTTTGACCGCGCCGATGACGATCCGTTTGCCAATCGCATTGCCGCGCTGACGGGGCTGATGGGCGATGCCTATGCGGACCGCGATGCCATGCCCGATCTGGCGAAGCTGCGGTTTTCGGGGCGTCTGTCCAACCGCGCCAAGAACGAAGAAGGCCTGTTGGCGATGATTTCGGTGTTCTTTCGGGTGCCGGTGACGATCGAAAGTTTTGTCGGTTCGTGGCTGGAACTGGAACCGGGGGATCAATGGCAGTTGGGGGTGGAAAGCGCGGCTGGCGGGCTGGGGCAGGGCACGTCACTGGGCAATCGGGTCTGGTCGCGTCAGGCCAAGTTCCGCATCCGTATCGGTCCGCTGGATCTGGAAGAATACAAACGCCTGCTGCCCGGCGGTATCAGCCTGTACAGGCTGGCGGCTGTGGTACGCAATTATCTTGGCGAAGTGCTGGATTGGGATGTGAATCTGGTGCTTGCCGCAGGTCAAGCCCCCGCCCTGAAACTGGGCGATCAAGGGGAATTGGGCTGGACAACTTGGCTGGGAGCCCCCCCGCAAGACCGCCCGCTAGACGATTTATATGTAACTGTTTCAAGAAGATAGCGTTCGCGGGCATTTAAGACCCGCATCAGGGAAGGATTGGAATTATGTCAGAGATCAGCCGCGTTGCCCTTTTCGGCAAATTGAACAAACTTGGCTACCAAGGTATCGAAAGCGCCACTGTATTTTGTAAGATGCGGGGCAACCCCTATGTGGAATTGGTCCATTGGTTGCACCAGATTTTGCAAGGCCAAGACAGCGATTTGCATCGGATAATCCAGCATTACAAACTGGAACCTGCCAAAGTCGCCAAGGACATGACAGCCGCACTTGATGCCTTGCCGCGCGGCGCGTCCTCGATTTCCGATCTGTCCGAACATCTGGAAAATGCGGTGGAACGGGCATGGGTTTATGCGTCTTTGGCGCAAAGATCGGCGCAGGTTCGCACAGGGCATTTGATCCTTGGTATGGTGAAAACCAGTTCCCTGCGCAGTGTTCTGAACGGCATGAGCGAAGAGTTCAAAAAGATCAAACCCGACGATCTGATGGACAGCTTTAACGAGGTGGTCGACGGCTCACCAGAAGAAGGGCTGAGCCCGCAAGACGGCTCTGGTATCGGTGCCGGAGCTGGCGCTGCTCCGGGGGAGGCTTCGGGGGCGATGTCACATGCGACCATGGGTAAAGAAGAAGCATTACAACAATTCTGCAAGGATCTGACCGAACAGGCACGCACGGGCGCAATCGACCAGATTGTCGGGCGGGATGAAGAAATCCGCCAGTTGATCGACATTCTGATGCGCCGTCGTCAGAACAACCCGATCCTGACGGGTGAAGCAGGTGTCGGGAAAACCGCCGTTGTCGAAGGTTTCGCACTGCGCATTGCCAAAGGCGATGTGCCGCCCATGTTGCAGGGCGCGCGGCTGCTGGAACTGGATGTGGCCGCCTTGCAGGCGGGGGCGTCCATGAAAGGGGAATTTGAAAACCGCCTGAAGCAGGTGATCGAAGAGGTCCAATCCTCGACCACGCCGATCATTATGTTTATCGACGAAACCCACACGCTGGTTGGGGCTGGCGGGGCGGCAGGCACGGGGGATGCGGCGAACCTGCTGAAACCCGCGCTGGCCCGGGGGGAATTGCGCACAATCGGCGCGACCACTTGGGCGGAATATAAGAAACACATCGAAAAAGACCCCGCACTGACCCGCCGCTTTCAGGTTGTGAAAGTGGATGAGCCCGGCCTCGATAAGGCGGTTCTGATGATGCGGGGCATTGTCGGGATGTTGGAAAAACACCATAAAGTCCAGGTGTTGGACGAAGCAATTGAAGCGGCTGTGCATCTTTCGGCGCGCTATATTCCAGCCCGCCAACTGCCGGATAAATCGGTTAGTCTGATTGATACAGCCTGCGCACGGGTCGGTATTTCCCAACACGCCACACCGGCGCAGGTCGAAGACAGCCAGAAGCGGATTGGTGCGTTGGAAACCGAGCTTGGCATCATCGGGCGGGAAAAAACCGCTGGCTATGATGTGGGGGATCGCGAAGGCGCGGCACAGGAAAAGCTGGAGGCTGAAAAACAGCGGCTGGAGGGTTTGACAGCCCGCTGGCAGCAGGAAAAAGCCATCGTCGATGATATCCTGTCGATCCGCGCCAAACTGCGCGGCGATGGCGGTACGGTAGACGGAGAAGACGCCGCCGAGGTGCCAGAAGGCAGCGACATGAGCGAGGAAGAACGGGCGGCTTTGCTGGCCGATCTGAAGACCAAAGATGCCGAGCTGCAAGAGGTACAGGGGGAAAACCCGCTGATCCTGCCGATTGTGGACGAACAGGCCGTGGCCAGCGTTGTGGGGGACTGGACCGGAATTCCTGTGGGCCGCATGGTCAAGGATGAAATCAACACGGTTCTGAACCTTGCCGATGCGCTGAAAAAGCGGGTCATCGGGCAGGATCATGCGATGGAAATGATCGCCAAACGGGTTCAGACCGCGCGGGCGGGGCTGGACAACCCCAGCAAGCCTATCGGGGTGTTCATGCTGGCGGGCACCAGTGGTGTCGGCAAGACCGAAACCGCCATTGCCATTGCCGAAACGCTATATGGCGGTGAGGCGAATATGATCACCATCAACATGTCCGAATTTCAGGAGAGTCATACGGTTTCGACCCTGAAAGGTGCGCCTCCGGGCTATGTGGGTTACGGCGAAGGCGGTATCCTGACCGAGGCCGTGCGGCGCAAACCCTATTCCGTGGTGCTGTTGGACGAGGTGGAGAAAGCCCACTCTGACGTGCACGAGATATTCTTTCAGGTGTTTGACAAAGGCGTGATGGAAGACGGCGAGGGCCGGATGATCGACTTTAAGAACACACTGATCCTGCTGACATCCAACGCGGGCAGTGATCTGATCATGGATATGTGCAAAGACCCCGATCTGATGCCCGAACCGGACGGTATCGCCAAGGCGCTGCGCGAACCGCTGCTGAAGGTCTTCCCAGCGGCGTTGTTGGGGCGGATTGTTACCATCCCGTATTTCCCGCTGAGCCCCGATATGATCGGCCAGATCACCAGACTGCAACTGAACCGCGTGGTGAAACGGGTTCAGCAAAGCCACGGCGTGCCGTTTACCTATGACGACAAGGTGGTCGATCTGATCGTATCGCGCTGTCAGGAAGTTGAAAGCGGCGGGCGGATGATTGACGCGGTTCTGACCAATAACCTGCTGCCTGCGGTATCAGGTGAGTTCCTGCGCAAGATGATGGCAGGGCAAGATGTAAAAAGTGTGAATGTCAGCACAGACGGTGACGAGTTTACATACGTATTTGGGTAGCACGAATTAATTTCTTAACGGGAGACTTAAAATGGCTAAGACAACGACGCGTAAAGAGAAGTTTTATGTGGTCGATCTGATCAGGGATCGTTCCGGATTAAAGTATATCGAAATTCCCAAATCCCGCGTGGATGTGGAAATTGAAATCACCACTAAGGCGACGCTGAAAACCCCGAAAGAGGCCCCGACAGCTGTTTTTGACCGTCTTGAAAAAGTCGGACGTGCTGAATTTGACCGCTATGAGAAAATTATCACCGGCGAAGCTGCCAAACTGGATGCTAAAATCGGCGAGCTGATGCAGCAACCGTCAGGCAAGGGATTAAAGCAAGCCCAGGAGATGACCAAAACCGCCAATACCATGATTAAACAAGCCATTGCAGGTGCGCAGGGCGCGGCAGATAAGGCGATTGCGGATGCACTGAAAAAAGAAGGCCAGCGCGACAGTTTGCTGAAAGAAGCGCGGATCAAAACGGGCTTTAAGGTCACGATGGGCGTGGTCAAGATCGGTGGTTCTGTTGCAAAACTGGTTGCGACTTCTGGTGCGGATGTGTCGTCGTACAAGACAATCGGCACCGAACTTTATAGCTTGGGCAAAGAGCTGCAACAGCAGCTTAAGAACGAAGCCAAGCTGCGCAAGGATTTGCTGGGCGGGGTGAAAGCCATGCTGGATGAGCGAGGCACGGCGATTGATCAGGCGATCAAACGCAGCGGTCTGACGGACACCAGCGGTATTGATGTGAAAAACCCCAAACAGGCACTGGCCACTTTGATGGGCAAACTGAAGTCGACCTCGGCCGAAGTTTTGGGCGGTAAATCCCCCAAAGAGGTTCTGGGTGCGGTAATGAAATACACGCAAGCCAAGATTAAATCCAAAATGGCAGATGTGGAAAAAGCCCGTCAAGCCTATCGCAACCACAACACCAAAACCCGTCATAAGACCGATAGCCTGTCAGGCAGTGCAGATAAGTTGACCAAAGCAATGAAGGCGGCCAAAAATCTGAAAGAAGGCGTGGCAATCGGGGCCAAGATGATGGGCGTAAAGCGCAAGGTTTCGGCTTTGGCTGCCAAGCTGGAAGAGCGTGAGAAGTTTCTTGATGAAATGCAGGATATCATGAAATCCGGCGGTTTGGAAATCGACGACAAGACCACGTTGCAAAAACTCAAAGCGCTTGATCCATCAACGATCCTAAGTGAAGGTCAGGGACTTTGGGATGCGATCAAGGAAGTCAAAGGACTTGTTGATAATGTAGTAGAGGCAGCCGCCTAAAAAACAGGTCGCGCCGTTCGAACCGGCGCGGCCTGTTTGAAATACGTGGCCGTACAGTCCACATTCCAAGTAACGACACCACCCAAGTAAAGACTCTACCCCAGAAATGACGGACGAACCAATGACAAATGTAGCAGAGCCTGATGGGGGGCATGCCCCGCAGGGCCACCGACGGAAGCTGATCGCGTGGATTGAAACGCCTTTGGTGCGCAACACGATTTTGTTGGTCATCGTTCTGAACGCGATTACGCTGGGTTTGGCCACATCAGAGCAGATCGTACAGAAGACCGGCGGTGCGCTGGCGCTGTTTGATGATCTGGTTGTGATCATCTTTGTGGTGGAAATGGCGTTGAAACTCTACGCCTACGGGTTTCGGTTTTTCCTGTCTGCGTGGAATATCTTTGATCTGGGGATTGTGACCATATCACTGATACCTGCAACCGACAGCCTGCGGGTGTTGCGCGGTTTGCGGGTGATACGGGCCATGCGGGTGCTGTCAGCGGTGCCCCAGATGCGTGATGTGATCAAGGCGCTGCTGGATGCCATGCCGGGTATGGGCGCGGTGGTGATCCTTTTGTCCATCGTGTTTTATATTTTCTCGGTGATGGCAACCATGCTTTACGGCAGCACCTTTCCCCAATGGTTCGGATCGGTCGGGGCGTCGTTGTATTCGTTGTTCCAGATCATGACGCTGGAAAGCTGGTCCATGGGCATCGTGCGCCCCGTGATGGAAGTCCACCCCTATGCATGGGCGTTTTTTGTTCCCTTCATCATCTGCACCGCCTTTGCTGTTTTGAACCTGTTCATCGGTTTGCTGGTCAATACCATGCAGGCCGCCGTGGAAGAAGAACAGGACGCCGAACTGGAGCGCATCATGGGCGTGGTGTCAGAGGGCAACGCGCGGGTTCAGGAACAATTGGCAGACTTGCAAAAGCAACTGGCCGAAATAAGCGCCAATCAGGAGAACCGGAATGGCTGACAGTCAAAAGTTCATCGCCCGTAACCGTGCTCCGCGTGTTCAGATTGAATATGACGTCGAAGTCTACGGAGCAGAGAAAAAGATCCAGCTTCCC
This sequence comes from Amylibacter sp., assembly GCA_034670045.1. Classification (GTDB taxonomy): domain Bacteria; phylum Pseudomonadota; class Alphaproteobacteria; order Rhodobacterales; family Rhodobacteraceae; genus Amylibacter. The sequence continues at coordinate 9,972 of JAXMOF010000002.1, forward strand.
TTTGTGATGGGGGTGATGGCCGATCTGTCAGGCGCATCTGTTGTAGACCAAGGCAGTGTCGAGGATCGCAAGTTCCTTGAAATCGACGTTGATAATTTTGACAGCCGCATGAAGGCTATGAAACCCCGCGCGGCGTTTTCTGTGCCCAACACCCTGACAGGCGAAGGCAACCTGTCTGTTGATCTGACATTCGAGCGGATGGATGATTTTTCCCCTGCGGCCATTGCCAGCAAGATTGAGCCGCTGAAAAAACTGCTGGATGCGCGCACGCAATTGTCAAACCTGATGACCTATATGGACGGTAAGACTGGGGCCGAGGATATGATCCTGTCGCTGATGCAAAACCCTGCCACCTTTCGGGCTTTGCTGGCAGGGGAAGCGATTGAGGGCGGCGCACCCGAGGTAGACAGTATTTTGTCGGCGATGAAATCGGCGGCAGTGCCATCCGCGGCGGCAGCAGATACGACTGACAGTGTTTTGGCCGGAATGGCCGCTATGGCGCCAACGCCGCAAGAGCCCGTTGATACCACGGCAGATGTTCTGGCCGGTCTGGCAGCCACTGCGCCAGAGCAGGCTGCCGTTGACGACAAGACAGCAGATGTTCTGGCAGGTCTGGCGTCCTCTGCCCCTGTGGAAGAAGCCCCCGAAGATACCTCTGCGGATGTGCTGGCCAGTCTGGCAGGCTCTGTGCCCGAAGATGAGGAACAGACGGACACAACGTCTGATGTGTTGGCGGGATTGGCGGCTGATACGCCGGTAGAGACCGATGCACAGGATACGACAGCAGAAGTTCTGGCAGGCCTTGCGGCTGATACGCCGTCAGAGGATGCGCCGGATACTGCGTCCGACGCTTTGTTATCTTCAATGGCAGAGTCTGCCGCGCTGGAAACGCAAAACGGCGCGGAAGACGGCAGCGAAAATGTTGCGGCAGTTTTGTCGGACATGGCCGGCACGGTGGTTGAGGACACCCCGGAGGATGACAGCACTGATGTGCTGGCGGCACTGGCTGCGGACCAGCCAGCCGAAGAGGGCGAAGACACAACAACCGCCGATCTGCTGGCGGATATGGCCGGGAACGCCCCCGAAGACGCGGAGACGGACACCGATGATCTGGACGGGCTGCTGTCTGGCATCAGCGCCCAAGTAGTGGATGAGGATGAGATTGCAGATCAGACCGACTCTGTTCTGGAGGCTTTGGCGGAAGATCTGCCAGAGGAGGTTGAGGACGACAGTTCGGTTGATGATCTGCTTGGGGATATGGCTGCAGAGGCTCCTGTGGAGGAGGCTGACGACAGCGAAGACCTAGACGCACTACTGGCAGATGTGGCGGATGAAGCGCACGAAGAGGAGGAAAGTTCCGACGATCTGGATGCCTTGCTGGCCGATGTGGCGGAAGACGCCCCTGCGGATGAAGAGGAGACAGACGACCTAGACGCACTACTGGCTGATGTCGCGGAAGACGCACCCGATGAGGAAGAAAGCTCAGACGATCTGGATGCCTTGCTGGCCGATATGGCGGAAGACGCCCCTGCGAATGATGAGGAGACAGAGGACCTAGACGCGCTACTGGCCGATGTCGCGGATGAAGCGCCCGAAGAGGAGGAAAGTTCCGACGATCCGGATGCCTTGCTGGCAGATGTAGTCGAAGACGCCCCTGCGGATGAAGAGGAAACAGACGACCTAGACGCACTATTGGCTGATGTGGCGGATGAAGCGCCCGATGAGGAGGAAAGTTCCGACGATCTGGATGCTCTGCTGGCCGATGTGGCAGAAGACGCCCCTGCGGATGATGAGGAGACAGATGACCTCGACGCACTATTGGCAGATGTTGCGGATGAAGCGGCCGAGGAGGACGACAGTTCCGACGATCTGGATGAATTCTTTGCGGGTGTGACGGATGACACAGACGGGCTCGACGAATTGACAGAAGATGACGGTGAGGCGGAGGGTGATCTGGACACAGACCTGGACGCTTTGCTGGCGGAGGATGATGAGGATGAGGATACCGATCTAGACGCTCTGCTGGCGGGGGATGACGAGGACGAGGATACAGACCTAGACGATTTGCTGGCGGGGGATGATGAGGATGAGGATACCGATCTAGACGCTTTGCTGGCGGGGGATGACGAGGACACAGACCTAGATGATCTGCTGGCGGGGGATGACGAGGACGGGGACACCGATCTCGACGATCTGATGGCAGACGATAACGATGACCCAGAAACGCTTATGGAGGGCGAAGAGATGGACGCAGAACCACACGCGCCTAAAGCGCCTTATAATCCGGCTTTCGGCAAGATGACGGCCCCCAAGCCGCAAATCAATCCGGGCGACCGGCGCAAGATGCGGATTGCCATTCTGGGGGATTTCTCGGGGCGGGCCAATAAAGGGGAACTGCAAGGGGGATCGGATCTGGCCGCGCGCAAGGCAATGAAGTTTGACATTGATACAGTCGAAGACGTGATCGCGCGGTTTGCAACAACTTTGACCCTGCCGCTTGGCAAGGATGGCTCTGCGATTGAAGTGGAGTTGGGAGAGATCGACGATCTGCATCCCGATGAACTGTATGACAACGTGGACCTTTTTGCCGAACTGTCCAGCCTGCGCAGCCAAATCCAGCGCGGCACCAACCTAGAGGCTTTGACGGCCAAGTTGCAGCAATGGGGCGGGGAATTCGGCGATTTCAAACTGATGTCCAAGGCGCGGGCCAAAGGGGCCTCAGCCAATGCGTCCATGCAGGTCAGTGAATTCGCAGCCTTGATCGGGGCAAAAGCAGCCCCGAGACCCGAACCCACCGGAATTGATGCGATGATCCAGCGGATTGTCGCGCCCTTTGTGGTGGCTGCCCCCGACGGGGCGCAAGACAGCATGCTGGCGGCAGTGGATCAGGCGCTGGGCGCGGCCATGTCGTCGATCCTGCACCATCCCGATTTTCAGGCGGTCGAATCCAACTGGCGCACGCTGGATATGCTGGCACGGCGGATCGAAACCGGCAGCCATCTGGAATTGGTGCTATATGATGTCGCGGTTGAGGAATTCACCGCCGATCTGGCAGCCCACGAAGATTTGGGCGATAGCGCGCTTTATGATATGCTGGTGGAACGCCCCCGTCTGAACGAGGATCAGGGGCCACTGGCTGCTGTGCTCGGGCTGTATACCTTTGAAGAAACGCCGCCCCATGCGGAACTGCTGGCGCGGATGTCAAAGATCAGCGCCCAGATGGATGCGCCTTTCATCGCGGCAATGGGGGCAGGGTATCTGCAAACCAAAGCGGATGATCTGCACCCGATGATCGCCAAGACATGGGCCGCCCTGCGCGAAACCCCCGAGGCGAAATACATCGCACTGGCCACGCCGCGGTTCCTGCTGCGGATGCCCTATGGCAAAAAGACCGAGCCGGTGGACCCGTTTGACTATGAAGAATTCAACACCCGCGAAGGCATGCGGTCCCTGTTGATGGGCAACCCCGCCACGCTGGTGGCGATCCTGCTGGCACAAACTCTGGCGCAGCAGGGGGCAGAAATGTCGCTGGGGTCGATCATGTCGGTGGATGATATGCCGTTCCATTACATGATGGATCAATACGGCGATCAGGTGGCGCTGCCCTCGACCGAGCGGTTGATCAATGTGCGTATGTCCACGGAAACCGTACAGCGCGGCTATCTGCCGGTGTTGTCGATCCAGGGGCAGAACGTGGTGCGGCTTGGCTCTTTCAATGCGCTGGGCGGCGGGGAACTGCTGGGGCTGTGGTCCGGCGAAGAGGCCAAACTGCTGCAATCGGGCAAGATACAGGCCCGCACTGGCGTTGCGCTGGGCGCGGGGCTGAAAAAGCCCGAACGCGCTGTTGCCGAGGATGAAGACGCAGACGGCAGTGATGCTGCCGATGACGATGATGATTTCGGCTTTGGCGGCGGTGACGACGATGACTTTGATCTGGGCGGCGACGACGATCTGGATCTGGACCTCGACCTTGGCGGAGACGACGACGACGATGATCTGGGGCTCGATTTCGGGGATGACGACGATCTGGATGATCTGTTGTCGGGCTTTGACGATGATGACGACGACGGCTCTGACGGGGACGACGATATGGATGATGATCTGGCCGCATTGCTGGCGGATTTGTAAAATTGAAATGTACCGGACGGCGCTGAACCCGCCCATGCCGGAGAGGAGGTTGAAATGGCCGATCCACTGCCGTTAGAAGGCCGATCACAGCGGGTGAAATGCGCGCGCAATACGTCTGATTTGTATATGCTTTCTGCGGATATTGCAGAGGGTGTGGACCAGTTGACAGATATCAGCGTCGAGTTTCTGGCCGAAAAGCCCGATCTGGATAGCACGGATTTTCTGGCGGACACCTTTACCATTGAAATGGATATGGCAAACGATGTGCGCAAATGGATCGGTACCTGTGTGGAATGCACCTTTCTGGGCATGTCTGCGGGTATGGGCTTTGGCAATTACGCCCATTACAAGGTCCGTATGCGGGCTTGGCCCTGGTTGTTGACGCGCAAGACCAACTGCCGGATTTTTCAGGAAAAATCAGCGGATGACATTGTTAAAGAAGTGCTGCGTGATGCGGGGTTCAGCGATCATAAATGGTCTTGCAGCAACACACCGCCCATTCGGGAATACTGCGTGCAATACCGCGAAAGCGACTGGGATTTCATCCGTCGCTTGCTCGAAGAAGAGGGGCGGTTCTTTTACTTTGACTACAGCGGCGGCAAAGACCTGTTAACCATCTGTGACGACAGCGCAACCCTGTCCCCGATCAAGGGCGAAGCCAAGATTGATATGGTGGATAAAGAGGCGGGGCAGCGGTCGGAAATTGATTACATCGACAATTGGAAAGACGGCTACCGCGTGGATACGGATAAGGTCACGCTGGATGATTATGATTTCACCAAGTCGAAAACCAAACTGACCGGAACCCGCAAGGATGAAGCCGAGAAATACGAGATTTTCGACTACCCCGGCCGCTACACGGAATCTGCGGATGGCACCAAACTGGCCCGCCGCCGCATGGAGGCGATTATTGCAGGCAAGAACCGCATTTGGGGGGCGGGGATTGTAAAGGCGATGACTCCGGCAGCGAAATTCACCCTGCAAAAGCACCCGACACGGGCGCAGAACAAGGAATATCTGGTTCTGACCCTGAAACAAAAACTGCGGATCGAACGGACCGATGACAAGGCCCCCTTGTCCCGCACGGGCAAACATGACCCCAAAAAAGCGGTGGAATCCCAAACCATTGAACTGACAGGACAAGACGCAAAAATCGCCTATGTGCCAAAGACCACAGTGCCCTGGCCCGTGATCCACGGCATCCAGACTGCCGTTGTGGTCGGCCCGAGCGGGGATGAAATTTACACTGACGAACATGGCCGCGTGAAAGTGCAGTTCTTTTGGGATCGTCTGGGGGCAAACGATGAAAATTCATCCTGCTTCATCCGTGTGGCCACTCCGATAGCGGGCAAGGGCTGGGGAATGATCCATATTCCGCGCATCGGCCAGGAGGTTGTTGTGCAGTTCCTTGAAGGCGATCCGGATCGTCCGTTGATTGTGGGCAGTGTTTACAACGACCAGCAAACCCCGCCCTTCGGGTTGCCTGACAGCAAGACCCAGATCGGTCTGGTCAGTGACACCCATCAGAACGAAGACAAGAACGCCAAACACGAATTTGTTCTCGAGGAAAAGAAAGACGAAGAATACATCCGTATGCAGTCCGAAAAGGACTATCTTCAGATCATCAAGAACAACGCGGATGTGAAAATCGGCTCGAAGGACAAACCGGACGGGGATTACACCCAGTCGGTCTGGCGTAATACCACGCGCACCTACGGGGTAGAGTCTGGCGCAGGGGATGTGACGGAAACTGTCCAGACCAATTTTACCAAAACCGTCAGTGACGGGAATTATGCCTTGACCGTTGGCACCGGACAGCGGACCACAGACATTGCTGCCAGCGATACGCTGAATGTGGGCTCGGATATGGAAATTACGGTCGGCGCGTCCTCTACCTTATCGGCGGGAACGGAAATTTCCGAAACCGCAGGGACAGAAATGTCTTTGACTGCGGGGACGGATATGTCCTTGACCGCATCATCGTCGATTACGCTAAGCTGCGGGGGATCAACCATCAAAATGACTCCCTCCAGCATCAAGATTTCAGCGGCACAGGTGACCGTAGAAGCAAGCGGCGTGGCAAGCATTTCGGGCACCAAAACCGACGTTAGCGGCAGCGCGCTGTTAAAGCTTTCGGGTGGTTTGGTTAAGATCAACTAGGGGGCATTTGAATGACCGGGACAAATTCATTTGCAGCCGAAGATTTCGACGGGCTGACAAAAATCAACACCTCCGCATTTGGCGGGTTTTGTCGGGCGCGCAAGCTAAAGATAGATCCAGCCCACGGGATTGATCCGGATCAGACCGTGGGGCAGGGATTGGCAGCACTTTATCTGGCCCGTGACATGCCCGCATTCTTTCGGGTGATGGCCTATGCTTTGCCGGTGCGCGAGTCTGTTTGGCTTGCCTGTTTGGCAGGGGCGCAGATGTTGCCCGAAGGGGCAGAGCAGACAGAGGCGCTGAAAGCGGCGCAGGCCTGGGTCTATAAACCGACCGAAGATACGCGAAAGGCCGTGGAAAAAGCCATTAAAGAGGCGGATTTTGACGATCCGACAGTGTTGGCCGCGGATGCCGCCTTTCACGGAATGGCCAAAGGTCTGGAAGACGTGGTCCACAGCCCGCCCACAGCCAGCCCGACCATGGTGTTCGCCATGCTGCTGAAAGCCGCAATGCGGGACGGGGATGCTGCCAAAGCGGATGCCAACTGGCAGGAACTGGTGGGGTACAGCCTGAATATCGCTGCAGGGGGGACCGGAAAAAATGACGGATGAACAAGTGTTAACAGTGGAGAAACCAAAGAAACTTTCTATAGTGGATAGAACCACACAGGAGCCGACCCGATGAGCCTGCCTGCTGCACGTATTACCGATATGCACACCTGTCCGATGACCACCGGGCCGGTGCCCCATGTGGGCGGGCCGATTGCCCCTCCGGGCAAGCCCACGGTTCTGATTGGCAACCTGCCTGCGGCAACTGTTGGCAACATGTGTGTCTGCGTCGGGCCGCCTGATGTGATCGTCAAAGGCTCGGCCACGGTGTTGATCTGCAACATGCCGGCGGCGCGGGTTTCTGATTCAACAGCCCATGGGGGTGTTATCATTCCTCCGGGGTTCCCGACCGTATTGATTGGTGGATAAGGACGAACGCGAACTCTATGACCCTAACGCTTCAAATTTTGTCCAGTGGTGCCCAGGCGGGCCGTGAAACCTCGTATTCCTTAATCGGGGGCGCTTTGTCTATCGGTCGGTCTGAAACGAACAATCTGGTGTTGCCTGATCCCACAAGGGAAATTTCCTCGGCCCATGCGGTGGTGCAGGAACGCAATGGCGATTACGTGATTGTCGATACCTCGACCAACGGCACCTTTCTGAACGGAGAGACCGAGCCGCTGGGCGATTTCCCAACCCCGCTGAACAATGGTGACACGCTGCGTATCGGCCCTTATGAAATGCGGGTGGAAATTACCGTGGCCAGCCAGTCGGCGGATCCGTTTGCCGATCTGCCGCCCCCCGTCGGCGAAGACCCCATTGTCCATGACACAGCGCCGCCCACATTGGACACCATCGGTGAAATCGGCAGTCTGGACAATGATGGCGGTGATTTTCTGGACGATCTGCTGGGGGAGACCCCGCCGAACGCTATGAAGATGAAGACGGCGCAACTGTCTGATGACGCGGATAACACCATTGACGATTTTCTGGATATCGCCCCGAACCCTGACAGGGAAGGCGGGGCCAGTGCGTCAAACCATTCAGGGCCGGGGCAGGATTATTTTCAGGCCAAACACACGGCTTCCTCTATTCCTGATGAATGGGAGGATGATTTACTGGGCGCGCCGTCCCCATTGGCGCCCAAACCTACGCCTGCGGCCCCTGCGGGGGGCGGGAGTCTGATCCCCGAAACCACGTTTTCTTCCGAACCGTTTTCGATCCCGAAGCCTGACAAAGCGCCGCTGCCGGATTTCGCAGATAGTCTCGGGGCGGAAGACCAGTCAGATGAAAGTGATCCGCTGGATGATCTGTTGGGGGGGGCGCTGGAAGCGCCAGACGCAGAACCAGTTGTTGCAGTGCCTGTTGCGCCGCCGCCAGCACCAGCACAGACGCAGCCAAGCCCGACGCCGCCAGTCCAGACGCCGCCAGTCCAGACGCCGCCAACCCCTTCGACACCTGCACCTGTGGCAGCGCCGCCTCCATCCCCGCCAGCAAGCGCAACACCTGTTAGTGCCGATGTGGCCCGCCAGTTCCTGACAGCCGCGGGCGTGGATCATTCGCGCATTGCAGATGATGAACTTGGCCCGATCATGGAACGCACCGGCGTTGCATTTCGCACTTTGGTTGAAGGCGCGCGCGAGGTTCTGATGGCGCGCGCCTCTATCAAAGACGAATTGCGCCTTGGCCAGACGATGATTTCCCCTGACGGCAACAATCCGATCAAATTTTCGATTTCCGGCCAGCAAGCGGTTGAAGCTATGATAAAGCCCACAGTTGCGGGCTATCAAACCGCTGACAAAGCCGCAGCCGAAGCGATGATGGACATCAAAGCCCATGAAGTTGCGATGATGTCAGGCATGGAAAGCGCGATCAAAACCCTGCTGGGGCGGTTCGATCCGGTGCAATTATCCAGCAAGATTGAAGACAGCGGTCGATTGGGTGGTTTGCTCAAGGGCAAAAAAGCGCAATACTGGGATATATTCGAAAAACTATACAAACAATTATCAGAAGACGCCGAAGAAGATTTTAACGCGCTGTTCGGCAAGGAATTTGCCAAAGCCTATAAAGCGCAATTGCAAAAACTGAAATCGAATTAGGAAAGGACGAGACTTATGTTTATGAACTTGAAACTGACAGCCCTGTCGATGGTGGCTTTGGGTGTTTTGACCGCCTGCACACCGTCCGCCACAAGCGTTGCGATGAATGTCACTGCCAGTGCAGGTGTGAACGGCGGATTGCCTGCTAAAGCGACGATTTTTTACCTGAACTCTACGTCGTCATTCAACGGCGCGGATTACGGATCACTGGCGTCCAACCCGTCTGCCGTGCTGGGCGCTGATCTGGTGCGCACGCAATCGGTTCTTTTGTCGCCCGGTCAATCCAAACAGATTTCCGCATCTTTTGACGGCGAAGGCCCGTCTTTCGTCGGCGTGATCGTCGGGTTCAAAGCCATATCAACCGCAAAATGGCGCGCGTCTACCAGCATTGCAGGGGGCAAAGCCAACGCTTTGACCGTGTCGCTGGGGTCCAGCAGCGTCAACATCAGTAAGTAGGAAGGACGCGCTACGTGTCTTGGGAAAGTAAAGTCATCTGGTCCGAAGGGTTGTTTTTGCAGCCCCATCATTTCCAGCAGAATGACCGCTATCTGGAAAGCCAGATCGCGGGGATTTCTCGGGGGGCGGCCCCGTATATCTGGGGGCTGCGCGAGTTGACTATTGATGACGAATTGCTGCGCCTTGGCAAATTCGCGATCAAATCCTGTGACGGGATCACGCCTGATGGCACCAGTTTCCGCATTCCTGCGGTGGATGATCTGCCGCCTGCGATGGAAATACCCACAACGGTCAAGGACTCTGTGGTGTTTCTGGCAATTCCCACACGGCGTCACGGCGCGGTAGAGGTAGAGCTGGAGTTTCACGAAAACTCTGCCTCGCGCTATCAGCCGTCAGAGGTGGATGTGACCAATGCGGTCGGGCGGGATCGCAAACCCACCACGATTGGCGTTGGCAAATTGCGTCTGCAATTCGCGCTAGATCTGGATGATCTCGAAGACCAGTTGGTGATCCCGATCGCCAAAGTGATCGAAGTCCGCTCGGACGGGGAAATCCTGTTGGACCGTTCCTTTATTCCGACGGTTCTGGACCAGCGGGCGGCCAAGCCCCTGACGGAATTCCTGCGTGAAATAGAGGGTCTGTTAGGCCACCGCTGCGATGCGCTTTCGGGGCGGCTGTCAGACAGCGGCCCTGCCAAAGGCGTGGCGGAACTGTCGGATTATCTGCTGTTGATCACAGTGAACCGCTATCTGCCGCAAATCCGACATCTGGGTTTGGTGGAAAATACCCATCCGTGCAGTCTTTATATGATGCTGTTGGGCATGGCGGGGGAATTGGCTACCTTTATGGCCACTGAAAAACGCCCGCCCGAATTTCCGCCCTATCAGCATGACAATCTGACGGGCACCTTTCAGCCGCTGATCCGCACCCTGCGCCAGTATCTGTCCGCTGTGCTGGAACAAACCGCTGTGGCGATCCCGCTGCAAGCGCGTAAATACGGGGTTTCGGTTGGTGTGATTGCCGACAAACGTCTGTTGACGGGCACACAGATGGTGCTGGCCTGCAAAGCGGAAACCGCCGCTGAAAACATCCGCCGTCATATGCCGACACAGGCAAAACTTGGCCCTGTCGAAGATATCCGCCAACTGGTGAATTCCGCGTTGCCGGGGATCGGCCTGCGCCCGTTGCCTGTCGCGCCGCGCCAGATTCCCTATCACGCGGGGGTGGTCTATTTCGAATTGGATCCCGACAGCGAATACTGGAAGAAAATGCGCACCTCCGGCGGGTTGGCGGTGCATGTGGCCGGGGAATTCCCCGGTTTGGAAATGGAGTTATGGGCCATCCGCAACGGATGAACCCTGACAACAAAGAGGTAGCAAGGTGAATAAAGACGATCCTTTTGCAGAACCGGGTGATACCGAAAAGACGGTCGTTAACCTGAACCCTGGCGGGCGCTCCCCTGCGGCGCCTGCACCTGCACCTGCGGCGGATGCGCAACCGACGGCACAACAGGCTGCGCCGCCGCGCGCTGCTGCGGCCGCGCCTCAGGCCGCGATGGTGGATATGAGTGCTGCACAGTCCGGCCTTAACCCGTTAAACGCTGCGGCAGCGCCCCTGTTTTCACTGGTCGGGCGCATCCGCAACCGTGCCCAGCACAATGACCCGACAGCCTTGCGCAATTCTGTTGTGCAGGAAATCCAGAAATTTGAATCCGCTGCTTTGCTGGCGCAAGTTCCTGCGCAGCAAGTAAAAATCGCCCGTTACGCGATTTGTGCGACCATTGACGATGTGGTGTTGAACACTCCTTGGGGCGGGCGGTCCATCTGGGCGCAACAGTCCATGGTGGGCACCTTCCACAAAGAAACCCACGGCGGGGACCGTTTTTATGAGTTGCTGGCACGGCTGGAAAAGGAACCTACCGTTAACCTTCTTCTACTAGAGTTCATATTCATGTGCCTCTCTTTAGGGTTTGAAGGGCGCTTGCGTGTCGAGGATCGGGGCGCAGAGAAACATGCAACGATACGCGCAAGCCTTGCAAGCCTGATCCGTGCCCAGCGCGGACCCCTGGAACATGAGATTGCGCCCGTGTGGAAGGGGCTGAAATTGCCACACAAACCGCTGAGCGCGTGGATGCCGGCATGGCTGATCTTTGGTCTGATGACGGCCATTCTGGGCCTAAGCTATGTGGGACTGGCCTGGGCCTTGTCGGGTGATACCGAACGCCTGCAGGGGCAACTGGCGGCTTTGGGTGCAACAGAACAGGTCGAATTGAAACGCAAGGCACCGCCACCGCCGCCCCCACCGCCTGTGGAAAGCGGGCAAAAGGAACGGGTTGCGAAATTTCTGGAACAGGAAATCGAAGAACAACTGGTGACGGTGTTTGATGACGCCAATACCGTGACTGTGCGGATCAAGGGATCGGGCATGTTCCAGCCTGCTTCTGACACGCTGGTGGATCGGTTTGTACCGATCATGAACCGCATTGCCGAGGCTTTGAACGAAGAACCGGGCAAAATTATCATCGCAGGCCATTCCGACAATATCCCGATCAAAACCGCACGCTTTCCGTCAAACCTGCATCTGTCGCTGAAACGGGCGGAGAAAGTGATGGAATCCATTGCGGGGTCAATGAACGATCCCGCACGCATGTCTGCCGAGGGACGTTCGGACAACGAACCGATTGCGGATAACGCCACCAAAGAGGGGCGGGCGGAAAACCGGCGGATCGAAGTTATTTTGATGAGAGAGAATTAATACATGCGGTTTTTACAACGCATATTCCGGTGGTTTTTCCACACGAACGGTATCCTTGGCATAGTTGCCCTGATGTTGATGGCAATTGTCTGGTTCCTGGGACCGATTATCGGTCTTGGGGGTGTGTATCCGTTTGAAACCGTGACCTCTCGGGTTGTCACGATTGCGGTCATTTTGGTGCTGACTGTGTTCCTGATGCTGCTGCTGGCTTTGCTGCGCGCGCGCCGCGAAGCAAAAATGGCGGATGAAATCGTCGAGGTCGAAGACGATCCGGCGGATGAGCAGGATGAAACCGTCAAAGCCGAGCTGATGGAAATGCGCAGCCGCATGCGCGATGCGTTGAAAACCTTGCGTAAATCCAAACTCGGCGGCAAAGGGCGCAGCCAGAAACTTTATCAACTGCCATGGTATCTGATGATCGGTCCGCCCGGTGCAGGGAAAACCACGGCGATTGTGAATTCCGGGCTGAAATTCCCGCTGGCCGAAAAGATGGGTATGAAGGCCATCGGCGGCATTGGCGGCACGCGCAACTGCGACTGGTGGTTCACTGACGAAGCCGTGTTGATCGACACTGCGGGCCGCTACACCACACAAGACAGCGATGCCGAGGCGGACAGCCGTGCCTGGAACGGCTTTTTGAATATGCTCAAGAAATTCCGCAAACGCCAGCCGATCAACGGCGCGATTGTGGCGATTTCCCTGTCGGATATTGCGGTGCAAAATGATGCACAACGCAAGGAATACGCCACCGCTATCCGCCTGCGCCTGACAGAATTGCGCGAAAAACTGGGGGTGCGGTTTCCGGTCTATATTCTGCTGACCAAAGCCGATTTGCTGGTGGGCTTTACCGAATTCTTCGAAAATCTGGGCCGCGAAGCGCGCGAACAGGTCTGGGGGTTCACCTATCCAATGGAAGGCCCCAAGGACAAACGCAAACCGCTGGACGGGTTTAACGAACAGTTCGAAACCATGCTGGCCCATCTTAACAACCTCTCGCTGGATCGTCTGGGAGAGGTGAATGACCCCCAACGGCGCTCTATGATTGCGGGGTTCCCACAACAAGTGTCCAGTCTGCGCCCCGTTGTGCGCGATTTCCTGACCGAGATTTTTCTCGACAGCAAGTTTTCCCAAACCCAACTGGTGCGCGGGCTTTATTTTTCCTCTGGGACGCAGGAAGGCACGCCGATCGACCGTCTGATGGGCGGCATGGCGCGGACCTTCGGGCTGGGCCGTCAGGCTGTCGGTTCGGGGCAGGGCGCAGGGCGCAGCTACTTTCTGCGCCATCTGCTGGATCAGGTGATCTTCCCAGAGGCGGGGCTTGTGTCTGCGGATGATAAGGTTGAACGCCGCTATCGCTGGATCGTGCGTGGCACCATTGCCGCTGCGGTCTTGCTGACGCTTGGGGTTATGGGCCTGTGGTCCAACAGCTTTCTGGGCAACCGCCAGTTGGTGGCAGAGGCAAAGACCCAGATTGATCTGTATTCAACCAAAGTGGCGGATGTGCCGGGCAACCCGATTGCGGATACCGATGTGCGCCAGTTGGTTGAGCCGCTCAACATCTTGCTAGACATGCCGGGCAACCCGTCACAAACCGACCCGCTGCCTGCCCGTGGACTGACCTACGGCCTTTATCAAGGTGATGCGGTTGGCACACAGGCGGCACAGACCTATCGCGCGGCGCTGAACCAGAAACTGCTGCCCCGTCTGCTGCTGCGGATGGAGGAGCTTATCCAGTCCAATCTGAACAACGAAACCCTGCTGTTTGAGGCCCTGAAGGTCTATATGATGCTGGGTCAGCAAGGACCGATGGACCGTGATTTGGTGCTGCAATGGTTCACACTGGAATGGGCGAACGAGTTTTCAGGCGAACCGGATGCGGTTTCGCAAACCGCGTTGGTGACCCATCTGACCAATATGATTAACCAGCCGATGATTTCGATCCCGCTGGATGGGCCTTTGGTGGAACAAGTGCAGGGAATCCTGTCAGAAACACCTGTTGCGGCGCGGGCCTATCGCACAATCGTGGACGGGCCGGAAGCCAAAACCTTGCCCGAATGGACCCTGCTGATTGCAGGTGGGGCGGCCACCAATCAGGTGATGGTGCGCCCTTCGGGCCTGCAACTTTCTACAGGTGTGCCGGGGATTTATACCTATGACGGATTTTACGATGTGTTCCTGCCCGCCGCCTTGGATGTGGCCGAGCAGATCAAAAAAGACAACTGGGTCTTAGGCCCCCGCGCCGAAGATTTAAGCGATTCCAACGCCCTTGCGCTGATCGCAAAAGACGTGCTCGATCTGTATTATTCCGACTATATCATTCAATGGGAAACCGTTCTGGGCGACGTTGATATCGCGCCCATGTCTTCGATGTCGGTCACCGTAAGAACATTGAACCTGTTGTCCGGACCATCGTCGCCGATTTTCAAGATCATGAACCAAGTGGCGGAACAAACCCGATTGGCCGAACGCCGCGCGAACGAGGTTGTCGACGGTGTGGCCAGTGGCCTTGGCTCTGAGGGAAGTTCCCTTGCGGTTGAAGGACTTGGCGTGCGCACCCAGCGTTTGCTGGCCGTATTGCAAACCGCTGCCACCGTGGACGGCGTGGAACCACCTAAACCCGGTCAGCAAGTGCAGGACCGTTTCAGCAGTCTGAACACCTTTGTCAAAGGGCTGGATGAAAATACACCCGGCGATATCAACCGGATCATGGATCTGTATGTTGCCGTGTACCAAGAGTTGAACCGCCTGTCCGTCAGCGGCAACGTCACAGGGCAGGGTGAGGCTGTGCAGCAGTTGCAAGAAACCATTGCGCCAATTGATGGCCCGATAAAACGCTGGTCGACACAAATCATCGAGGCGGCATCGGGAGCGGCTGCCGGGGGGAAACGGTCCAAATTGAATAACGAATGGCAGGCGCAGGTTTTGCCCTTCTGTAAACAGGCTTTGGACAACCGCTATCCGTTCAACGGAAAATCCCGTGCCGAAGTTGGCATACAGGATTTTGCCAAATTATTCGCGCCACAAGGATTGATCGACAGTTTCTTTCTCAACAATCTGTCCGAACATGTGGATGTCACCTCTCGTCCGTGGAAATTCCGCCGCACAACAGGCAAGGATCTCGGAATTTCGGATTCAGTTCTGCAACAGTTTGAACTGGCAGCAGAAATTCGCGACGCTTACTTCCTTGCACCGGGGCTGCCGTCTATTACCTTTGATCTGAAACCCATCGCCCTTGATCCGAACGCACAAGAGGTGATGCTGCTGATCGACGGGCAACCGCTGAATTATGCCCATGGTCCACAGCAAACGACCTCGCTGAAATGGCCGCAGGGGGGCAGCACCTCTGTTACCTTCAGCCCCGCAATCGAAGGACGTCGCAACCAGCGGGAAATGGACGGTCCTTGGGGCTGGTTCCGCCTGTTGGACAGCTCTGAAATCCGCCGGACCAATGTGGCCGACCAGACCCGGATCGTATTCAATGTCGGCGGTCGGATTGCCGTGTTCCAGATGCGGGCGGGTTCGGCGATCAACCCGTTCTCTTCCAAGGCAGTGCGCTTGTTCCGCTGCCCGAATTCGCTTTAGCGTGTTTGGATATTATGGCAAAATCCCCGCCCATGGCGATTTCGTGCGTTCTCGTGCCGATGTGGCCTTTGTGGCCGCTTGGGATGCGTGGCTGCAAGACGGCCTTGCTGCAAGTCGCGCCGAATTGGCTGCGGACTGGGAACAGGCCTATCAAAACGCCCCGATCTGGCGGTTTTGTTTCGGTCCGAAGATCTGCGGACCGCATCCTATGATCGGGGTGATGATGCCAAGCCAAGACCGTGTGGGGCGGCGTTTTCCGTTGACTGTTTTCCATCCTGTTTCCCAAGACCTGTCCCAAAATGCACTGGATTTGGAACCGTTTATGACCAAACTGGAAGATGTCGCGCTGCTGGCCTTGACGGAACAGCTGGATAAGTCGCAATTTTCTGCACGCCTGGACACATTGGCGCTGCCGGATTTGCCTGCAACGGACGGGGGAGAACAGATGTCTTACTGGCTTTCGACGTTCTTTGGCGGCGCACCCCGTCGGGATACCCGAAAATTCGAGGGGCTGCCAAAGGCCAGTCATTTTGCCGATCTTTTGGCACCAAAAGAGGGGGATAGCCATGTTTGAGCAAGGCCCAGTGTTCATTACCGATGCGGCAACGCATGTGGGGCGGGTTCGGGAATTGAACGAAGACAGCATGCTGTCGCGCGAAAACTTTGGTGTCTGGACGGTTGCTGATGGCATGGGCGGGCATGCGGGCGGTGATTTTGCCAGCCAGACCATTGTAAAAGCCGTTGCCGCGATCAACAGCGACCTGCCTGGCGGGGAAATGATGCAGGCAGTGCGGGACGCCTTCCACTCTGCCCATCGAACCATCCAAGCCGAGGCAGAGGCCCGCGAGGGCGGAACCATGGGTTCAACCGCAATCTCGCTTATCCTGCGCCAGGATCATTTTGTCTGCCTCTGGGTCGGAGACAGCCGCCTGTACCACTGTCGCGACGGGGTTGTGCGGCAGTTGTCCTCTGACCATTCGCTGGTGAATGAATGGGTGGAAGAAGGCAAGCTGACCCGTGAAGAGGCAGAACGCCACCCCCACGGCAATGTCATCACCCGCGCAATCGGGGTCGGCGATCTGCCCGAAGTCGCAAAAATCCGTGGCCAATACGAAGCGGGAGATCGCTTCCTGTTATGTTCGGACGGGTTAAGCGGCTACATGGATGAAGGCGACATTTTCAATGTGCTTGCAAACGAACCGATGGATGGTATTGCCGATAAGCTGATCCAGGGTGCGCTGGATGGCGGCGGTCGGGATAACGTCACGGTTATCGTCATTGAAATCCCCTGGTAGAAAGACCTTCGGGTCGCTGTTTCCATTTTCGTCAAATATCCCCGCGCGGAGCGCATGATTTTTCGCCTTCGGCGAGGATATTTTAAGAAAATGGAAACCAATAGGACTGTAGTCTGGCGCTACGGTACAGGCGGGGACGCCGATGACCGTGAAAATGGAAATGCCCTGTTTCACCAAACAGGGCATTTTTTGATCAAGGCCAGTCCATCACAACTTTGCCGGCGGATCCGTCGATCATGGCGGCAAAACCTGTTTCGAATTCGTCGATTGCCATTCGATGGGTGATAAGACCGGATACATCCAGCCCCCCTTGCACCAGGGCAATCATTTTATACCAGGTTTCAAACATCTCACGCCCGTAGATGCCTTTGATGTGCAGCATTTTGAAAATAACCTTATTCCAGTCGATTTCAAACCCGACAGGGGCGATGCCCAAGACAGCCATTTTGCCGCCATTGTTCATTGTATCGATCATATCGCGAAAGGCGGGCGGGGCGCCGGACATTTCAAGACCAACGTCAAAACCCTCGGTCATGCCGATCCGTGCCATGACATCGCGCAGGGGGTCCTGGGCCGCGTTGACGGTATATTGTACGCCCATGTCCTCGGCGAGCTTCAGGCGGGTGGGGTTTATGTCTGTGATCACGGTTTTGCGTGCGCCGGCCTTTTGTGCAACCAAGGCCCCCATGATGCCAATCGGTCCGGCGCCTGTGACCAGAACGTCCTCACCTACGCAATCAAAGGACAGTGCCGTGTGTACGGCGTTCCCGAAAGGATCAAAAATGGCTGCGATTTCGTCGGGGATGTCATCGGGGATCGGCACCACATTTTCTTGGGGCAGGGCGATATATTCGGCAAAACTGCCGGGATGGTTCACGCCGACACCTTTGGTGTTCCGGCACAAATGCCCGCGCCCCGCGCGGCAGTTGCGGCAATGACCACAGACAATGTGACCTTCGCCGCTGACCCTTTGGCCGATGTGCAGGTTTGTGACTGACTTGCCCGTCTCTACGATTTCACCGCAAAATTCATGCCCTGTAACCATGGGCACCGGAACGGCTTTCTGGCTCCACGCGTCCCAATTCCAGATATGGACATCCGTGCCACAAATGGCGGATTTTTTGACTTTGATCAAAACATCGCGGGGGCTGATGTCCGGAACTGGCACCCTTTCCATCCAAAGCCCCGGTTCGGCGCGGGATTTCACCAAGGCACGCATTTGGTTGGTCATGTGATTACTCCGAGATTGCGTCCGACCGTTTCAAAAGCTTCAACCGCGCGGTCGAGTTGTTCGATCGAATGGGCCGCCGACATTTGTGTGCGAATGCGGTCTTGCGCCTTGGGCACGACCGGAAAGCTGAAGGCGGTGACAAAAACACCGCGTGTATCAAGCTGTGCTGCCATGTCTTGCGCCAGTTTCGGATCGCGCAGCATGACGGGGATGATGGGGTGCTCCCCCGGGAGCAGTTCAAATCCCAGAGCGCCCATTTTCGAGCGGAAGTGATTTGCGTTGCGCCGCAGCCTTGCGCGCAATTCCGCGCCATCTGCCAGCCTGTCAAAAACAGCGATAGAGGTTTGGGCGATGACTGGTGCCAGTGTGTTGGAAAACAGATAGGGGCGGGAGCGTTGGCGCAACCAGTCGACGACCCGTGCGCTGGCGGCAGTATAGCCACCTGAGGCGCCGCCCAAAGCTTTGCCGAGCGTGCCTGTAATGATGTCGATGCGGCCTTCAACCCCGCAATGTTCAACCGTGCCGCGTCCGTTTTTTCCCATGAATCCTACAGAGTGACTGTCATCTACCATGACCATCGCATCGTATTTTTCAGCCAGATCGCAAATTTGTGGCAATTTGGCGATAAAGCCGTCCATGGAAAACACGCCGTCTGTGGCGATAAGCCGATGACGGGCGTCTTTGGCCTCAATCAGTTTTGCTTCCAGATCGGCCATGTCTGAATTGGCGTAGCGCAGGCGTTGGGCCTTACACAGGCGGACCCCGTCGATGATCGAAGCATGGTTTAAAGCATCCGAAATAATGGCGTCTTCGGGGCCGAGAAGGGTTTCGAATAATCCGGTATTGGCGTCAAAGCAGGCGGCGTAAAGGATTGCATCTTCCATGCCAAGGAAGCTGGCAATTCTGGCTTCCAGTGTTTTATGGGGTGATTGTGTGCCGCAGATGAAGCGGACCGAGGCCATGCCGTAACCGTAAACGTCTAATGCAGCCTTGGCGGTTTCGATCAAGGCGGGATTATCGGCAAGCCCGAGGTAATTATTGGCGCAAAGATTAATTGTCTGCCGCTTGTCCACCATGATTTCACCCGATTGGGCAGAGGTGATGACCCGCTCTGTCTTGTACAAACCTTGCGCGCGCAAGTCGTTCAGTTGCGTTTCCAAATCCTGATCAAATCTGTCTGATGCCTGCATTGTGGTTCTCCGAGCCTTTTGGAGACTTTAGCACATGCAGGCGGGGGCTGTCTTTTTCTTCACGACAGGAAACAGCGGGGCTTCGTCAGGAATAATGGGGAAATGGAAGAATCAGCGGCTTTTAATGAGGGGAGAAAGTCATGAACGTGTTAAGATTGCGAGGGGGTCTGTTTACAAAGTGGCGGTGATGTCGGTTAAAGCGGCTTTTATTTGGTTGAAGCTAAACAATCGAAAATTCGAAATAAAGTTATTGGTTAACAGAGGGTTGTGGATCGTTGTTAGTGTGTGTTGCACTGCCAGTGTTAAGCTTTTGGGAACAAACTTGTACCAAATTAGAAACAAATTATTGGTTAAAGTAACTGTATAAGAGACCTACGAGAGCTTCAGACGATTTTGTCTGAATTTGTTTAGTTTAGTGTAAGTGAGTATCAAAAATGGTCATTGCCAGCATCTTTGCATCGGGTATCGCAATCGGGTTTCTTGTCGGGTTTGTTAGCTTTACGTTGATCTACGCATTTCTGGCCTAAGGACCGGCGGTAAAGATTTTTACAGCTAGAACGCGTGAATTGGCGTCCCCCGAAGGGAGGATGCCAATGTCAGCGGGTCTTAATACAAATGAACACTGCGGCGTAATACAGTGTTTTTTTGTAAGTGTCAGTGGCTGGATGGCCTTTTGATGCAAACCGATCCGCTTCAGGATTGTACGCTAACAGGTTGATAAACAACAAAAGCCACAGCATTTGCGGTGGCTTTTGGAATACTGGTTCAGATTGGAGACCCGTTTCGGGCGGGCTCGGTTTATCTGCGTTATGCTTCTACAAAACCACGGGCGCAGGGGCCGTAGGCATCAGGGGCTGAAGCGAGAACCGGAAATGTTGCTAGGATTTCGGCACGGCTGTCTTCGGCCAGTAATTCCAGATTTTGCGGAGTTGGCATGAAGCTTTCAGAGGCGGCGGCTTCTGTGTAGATCACTTCGTGGCGATCTGTCAGGATTTGGTAGAATTCCATCACACCGCCAACAGCCTGAATTACTGCTGTATTGTCGACCAACATGCGGGCAGGGATCAGAACCTCTTTCACGCCATAAAGCGCCATGGCTTCGGCGCCTTTCAGCACCACGCGGTGGTCTGCGCTGACAATCAGGTCGCGGGCGTTTTTGATCGCGCCTTTGCGAAACAGAATAGGGGCGTTTTGGGGTGTTACATCCACCTTTTCCGATCCGATCCAGCGGATTTCCTGCATGCCGCGATCACGGGTGATGACGCGGTCGCCCACCCGCAGTTTTTCAACCGGGACTTCGCCGCGGTTGGTCATAACGTGAGTGCCACGAGCAACGCCGAGCCTATTTTCTGCCTTGGCCTGGGTTGAGGTGGCACCCTTAACTGTTGAATTTTCGGTTTGTGACGTGGAAACGCTGATGGTTTCATAGACGTGGTTGTCAATAAGAGGCCGTTCACAGACCAGTTCAGCGTAAAGCGCTGTGTGGTTGCTAGAGACATCCTGACGGGCTTTAAACACCTCGTTTGTGAAACGATCCCGTAGAATCCAGGTGATCTGGGTTTTTGTATCGTGTTTGATTTTTTCGCCCTTAATGCAGGTGTTCGCCGAGAAATTTGCAAAGCCACCCTTAATGACCGAAAACGGAGTTGTGTTTGCGGCGATTGTGTAGGTGTGTTGGTTTGCAGACATTTCGAATACTCACTCACTAGATTAAGAACCAAAGGTTAAAAATACGTTCCGAAGAACTTGTGGTCGGCACGATGGAGAAAGTGATGGGGGGCAAATATGGCGCAAATGGGGCCGGAATCGGCCCGAATTTCGTTTATTTACGATTTATTTAGAATTTATTATCTTTTCCCCTTGCGAATTCTTAGCGGTAAAAACCGGATAAATTATGGGATTCGACCGGTCCCGACACGGGGAAAATGTCGGGATTGCCCTTAGATAAGGCGTTATTGGCTGTTGCTATTCTCCCTTTGGTTCGCTTAGGTTAAATGAAATACCAACAGGGTCACGTGACCTGAAACAAAAAAAACGGATTAGAAAATAGTCCGATAAAAAATTCAGGTCGCACAGACCAGACGATATAATAAAGGCCATCACGGCCTGATAATAAGTCAACTGGGAGATAGTTTTGACTGCAACTCCGCATGACGACGCTTTTGTCGTATTTGATCGCGTTCAAAAAAGCTATGACGGCGAGATTCTTGTTGTAAAAGATCTCAATCTACAAATTGAAAAAGGTGAGTTTCTGACAATGCTTGGCCCCTCAGGGTCGGGCAAGACAACCTGTCTGATGATGCTTGCCGGATTTGAGACCGCCACAAGCGGGGATATTCGTCTTGGCGGTAGCCCGATCAACAATATCCCGCCGCATAAACGGGGCATTGGCATGGTGTTTCAAAACTATGCGCTGTTCCCCCATATGACTGTCGGAGAGAATCTGGCGTTTCCTTTGGAAGTGCGCAAGATGGGCAAGTCCGAGCGAGAAGCTAAGGTCAAATATGCGCTGGATATGGTGCAGATGGGTGATTTTGCAGGGCGGCGTCCGGCGCAATTGTCCGGTGGCCAGCAACAGCGGATTGCTTTGGCGCGGGCTTTGGTGTTTGATGCGGAACTGGTCTTGATGGACGAACCGCTTGGCGCGCTGGACAAACAGCTGCGCGAACACATGCAGTTCGAAATCAAGCACATCCATGAAAATCTTGGTATTACAGTCGTTTACGTGACGCACGACCAATCCGAAGCGCTGACCATGTCAGACCGGATTGCGGTGTTTAATGACGGTGTAATCCAGCAACTGGCCCCGCCACAGGACCTGTACGAACGCCCTGAAAACGCGTTTTGTGCGCAATTTATCGGTGAAAACAATACCTTAGCCGGTACAGTTAAATCTATTGATGACGGGGTTGCCTCTATTACGCTGGATGACGGGGCACAAGTGCGCGGTCTGGCTGTAAATTGCGGCGGGCCGGGCAGTCGTACGACAATGTCCCTGCGCCCCGAACGTGTTTATGTCGGGGGCCAGGACGGCCTTGTGACAACCGAAGCCGAGGTCAAGGAATTGATCTACCTTGGCGACCACATCCGCTGCCGCATGAATGTGCATGGCAACGAAGAATTTGTGGTGAAAGTTCCCAATGCAGCGGGTCACACCCATCTTCAGGTGGGTGAAAAGACCATGATCAGCTGGGAAACCGCGGATTGCAGAGCGCTGGACGCCTGAGACCACAATCCGACGTCATACCGACCGTTCCGCACCCGTGGACGGATGGACAAGAATTACAACGGGTAAACTGTAAACAAGGAGAAGTTTCCATGAATCTGAAGTCTATCATTCTGAGCACAGCAGCAGGCGTCATTGCCGCATCCGCTGCCGGTGCCGAGGACATGACAATCGTATCTTGGGGCGGCGCTTATTCAGCATCCCAAGACGCGGCCTATCACCAGCCTTATATGAAGGCGAACCCGGGCATCAACATCATCAACGACGAAAGCTCTGCCGAAGCGGTGGCAAAACTGCGCGCTATGGCTGAAGCTGGCAACACCACTTGGGATGTTGTTGACGTTGTTGCTTCTGATGCGATCCGTCTGTGCGACGAAGGTCTGGCGATGGAAATCGACCCGGAAACCCAACTTGCCAAAGCCCCGGACGGCACATCTGCTGCCGAAGACTTTGGCGACCTGCTGGTGTCTGAATGTTTCATCCCACAGATCGTTTATTCAACAACATTCGGCTATCGTACCGATGTAGCAGAATGGAACGGCAAAGAGCCTGATGACATCTGTGATATCTTTGATGTGGCTACATTCCCGGGCAAACGCAGCCTGGAAAAACGCCCTATCAACAACATGGAATGGGCATTGTTGTGTGACGGCGTTGAAAAAGACGCGGTATATGATGTTCTGGCAACAGAAGAAGGCCAACAGCAAGCGCTGGCCAAACTGGCCACCATCAAAGACGACGTGATCTGGTGGTCTGCTGGTGCCGATACGCCACAACTGCTGGCTGACGGCGAAGTTGTGATCGGGTCTACATATAACGGCCGTCTGTTCTCGTTGATCGTAGAGCAAAAACAGCCGGTTAAAATGATGTGGGACGCGCAGGTATTTGACCTTGACGGTTGGATCATCCCGGCGAACCTGACTGACGAGCGCAAGAAAGCCGCGCTGGATTACATCATGTTTGCAACAGACACACAGCGTCTGGCCGACCAAGCCAAATACATCTCTTATGGTCCGGCACGTCAGTCCTCTGCACCGCTGGTTGGCAAACACGCCGAACTGGGTATCGAAATGGCGCCACATATGCCAACAGACCCTGAAAACGCCAAGAACACATTCTTGTATAACTACGAGTTCTGGGCTGACTATCGCGACGACATCGACGCGAAATTCCAAGCCTGGCTTGCTCAGTAAAAAGCATCCAGATCAGGGCGGCCATTTGGTCGCCCTGACGCCCTGAACCCGACGGTTTTAACAGGTGGACAGTACTAAAATCATGGCAAATACAGCAGATAGTTCCCAAGATATCGACCATTCCGCACCGGCCAATGGCCCTGTTTTAGGGAACGACGGACGCCCCTTGAAGGCAACGCTGGCCCGCAGTCTGCGACGGCAAAAACTCCGCGCTCTGGCGCTGATCGCTCCGCTTTTGATTTTTGTTCTTTTAACCTTTATCGCCCCCATTGCCGATATGTTGTTCCGTTCTGTGGAAAACAACATCGTCGAAGACGTGCTGCCGCGCACCGTGGTTTCCCTGCGTGATTGGGATGCCAGTAGCGGCGAGTTGCCCGGCAACGACACCTTCAAAGCCATGGCAATTGATCTGCAAGAGGCCGTGGTCGAGAAAAACCACACCAAACTGGGGTCGCGTCTGAACTATGAACAATCCGGCATTTCCAGCCTGTTCCGCCAGACAGGGCGCAAGATCAAACGTCTGGATGTGGAAAACACCACTGATTTTGTCGCCGCTTTTGAAGAGATGAACGACAAATGGCTGGACATTGAATACTGGCAGACCATCAAAGCCTTTTCCGGCAAATACACCGACGGGTATTTTCTGGCGGCGGCTGATCTGACCAAAGGTCCAAGCGGCGTGGAGCGCGTGCCTGAAAACGAGCAAATCTACTACACGCTGTTTTTGCGCACTATGAAGATGTCGCTGATCATCACCATCAGTTGTATTTTGCTGGGCTATCCGATCGCCTTTTTGCTGGCCACATTGCCGCTGCGAACTTCGAACCTGCTGCTGATCCTTGTTCTGCTACCATTCTGGACCTCTCTATTGGTACGAACCTCGGCGTGGAAGGTGTTGTTGCAACAGCAGGGCGTGATCAATGACACGCTGGTCTGGATGGGGCTTGTCGCGGATTCTGCGCGGTTAGAGCTGATCAACAACCAGACAGGCACCATCATTGCGATGACGCATATCCTGCTGCCCTTTATGATCCTGCCACTGTTTTCGGTGATGAAAACCATCCCGCCGTCATATGTGCGGGCGGCTAAATCGCTGGGCGCAAACGACTGGACCGCGTTTTGGCGGGTGTATTTCCCGCAATCTGTACCAGGTATCGGCGCGGGTTCGATTCTGTGTTTCATCCTGTCCATCGGCTATTACATCACGCCTGAAATCGTTGGCGGCACCAAGGGTGTCTTCATCTCTAACCGGATCGCCTACCACATCTCTTCAAGCCTGAACTGGGGTTTGGCAGCGGCACTCGGGACACTTCTGCTGGTCGTGGTTTTGGGGCTGTATTGGCTTTATGACAAGTTCGTCGGCATCGATAACGTGAAACTGGGGTAACGCACAATGGCACTTCCAAAATACGCATCACCGCTGCAACGGGCTTGGTACTACGGGTTTCGCACCATCTGCGCGCTGATCTTCCTGTTCCTGATCATCCCGATCCTTGTGATCCTGCCGCTAAGTTTCAACGCCGAGGATTTCTTTACCTTCACCCCCGAGATGCTGCGCTTTGATCCAGCGGGCTATTCGCTGAAACACTATCGTGACTTCTTTTCCAGTTCGGACTGGCAGAACGCGGTGGTGAATTCCCTGCGGATTGCACCGATGGCTACATTCCTGTCGGTGTCGTTTGGTACATTGGCCGCAATCGGGCTCAGCCAGCCGCATGTGCCGTTCCGCCGTGCGATCATGGCGATCCTTATTTCTCCGATGATTGTGCCGCTGATTATTTCGGCAGCGGGGATGTATTTTTTCTACTCCCGTATAGGACTGCAAGGCACCTATTGGGGCGTTGTTATGGCCCACGCTGCTTTGGGTATTCCCTTTGTGATCATCACGGTAACAGCAACGCTGGTCGGCTTTGATAACAGCCTGACGCGGGCGGCGGCGAATATGGGGGCAGGGCCGGTGCGTACCTTCTTTCGCATCCAGATGCCGTTGATCCTGCCCGGTGTGATTTCAGGCGGTCTGTTCGCCTTTATCACCTCGTTTGACGAAGTTGTAGTGGTGCTGTTCGTCGGTTCCGCCGCACAGAAAACCCTGCCTTGGCAAATGTTCACCGGCCTGCGGGAACAAATCAGCCCGACCATCTTGGCGGTGGCAACAATCCTGATCGCGATTTCGATTATTCTGCTGACAATTGTAGAATTGCTGCGCCGCAGATCGGAACGGTTGCGCGGGATGTCTCCGGGGTAAACGGCTTGATTTGTACCTGTGATCCATAAAACAAACGGGGCCTTTGCAGGCCCCGTTTTGCGTTACAAGGCCCGCAGGATTACCAGCCAGACCGAAACACTGAAGATCGCACCGATGGTTCCCAGCAGAACCCCACTGGCCGCAGCCCCTTTGGCGCGGTCGAACATATTGGCAAAGATATAGGTGTTCACGCCCGGCGACATGGCGGCGGTCAGAACCACAACACGGGTGACTTCGGGCGCAAGGTGAAACACCTGCGTTGCCATCAGCAGGGCGATAAGCGGGTGCACGCCAAGGCGCAGCACAAGGATCATCGCAGTTTCACCGAAATTTGCCGCCAGCCCATAGCGTACCAGAACCGCACCAAGGCCGAACAAGGCTGCGGGCAGGGCAGCGCGACCCATCATTTCTACGGCGGCCCACAGACCTTCGGGCAGCCACAATCCTGTCAGGTTAACGGTGAACCCCAGCGCAAGGCCGATCATCAGGCCGTTTTTGAACATGGCCTTGGCCACAGTTTTCGCGGTAGAGCGCAGGCTGCGCCCGTCTGCGCGCACCAGTTCAATTGTGGTGATCCCCAACAGATAACAAAACGGTGCGTGTATGGCCGCAATGGCGGTGATCGGGCCAAGGGAGCCAGCACCAAAGGCACGCTCTACAATGGGAAAGCCCAGCAGGACCACATTGGCGAAAAGCGAGCAGAAGCCCAAGACCACGGCTTCTCCGGGGCGGCGTTTGAACAGATAGATCGCCCCGAGGATGCCCAGCACAAAACAACTGACGGAGCCCGCATAATACGACCCCAAAAGGCGAAGGTTGAACACTGTGCTCAGGTCCAGATGGGCGATTGCGCGGAACAACAGGCAGGGGATGGCGAAATTCTGGGTGAATTTCATCAAGGCGTCAGCATAGTCATCGCGGAAAAGTTTGAAATAAACCGCGCCATAGCCTGCACCGACCAGCAGGAAAACTGGCAGGACGACTGTAAAAATTTCTATCATGTGTTCTTTCTTAGGCGGGCAGCTTGATCTGCAACCCGTCAAAAGCAGGGGTTATGTGGTCCGGTGTCTCATTGCAGAGGGTGTCATAGTCTAGATCCACATGCATATTGGTCAGAACGGCCCGTTTCGGGGCTGCCCGTTCAATCCAGTCGAGCGTTTGGGACAGGTGGGAATGGGTCGGGTGCGGGTCTCGGCGCAGGGCGTCCACGATCCAGCAATCAAGGTCGGACACTGCCTGCCAGGCCGTGTCATTCATCGCCGATACATCGGGCAGATAGGCCAGATTTCCGATGCGAAAGCCATTGGCCTGGATCGGTCCGTGATCCACCAGAAACGGTTCAAAGCAGATCGCGCCGCCAGCACCGTCAATGGTGACAGGGCCGGTCATGGAATTCATTTCAAGGATCGGTTTATAAAGCGTGCCCGGCACCTGTTCGAAAGTATAGCCAAACCGCTGTTTCAGCGTTGTTTGTGTGGTTGCATCCGCCCAGATCGGCAGGCGTCTGCGCATGTTGAACACCACCATGCGCAGATCGTCGATGCCATGGGTGTGGTCCGCGTGGTCGTGGGTGTAAATCACCGCATCCAGAGCGCTGACATTGGCATCCAGCAACTGGCGGCGCAGGTCGGGCGAGGTGTCGATCAATACCGACGTTTTTCCGGCATCGGAAATCCGTTCCACCAGCATGGAACAGCGCTGGCGGGCGTTTTTCGGGTTGTTCGGATCACAATCCCCCCAGATGCCGCCGATCCGTGGCACGCCGCCGGATGACCCGCAGCCGAGAATTGTGAACAGATACTCTGCCATTAATCCGCTGCCTTATATTGCGCCACCTTGGTGAACAAACGATCGAAGTTCTGCGATGTCTGTGCGGCGAAATCGGCGTATTCCATGTTAAAGACCTGTGCCCCGACAGCGGCGGTATGGGCTGAATAGGCAGGTTCATTTCTTTTGCCGCGATGGGGCATCGGGGCCAGATAGGGTGCGTCGGTTTCCACCAGAATGCGATCCACCGGGGCAGAACCAAAAATATCCCGCAAATCCTGACTGTTTTTGAAGGTGGCGATGCCCGACATGGACAAATAGAACCCCAAATCCAGCGCGGCTTTGCCCAGTTCTGCACTGGAGGAAAAGCAATGCATCACACAGGAATAAGCGCCGTTGCGATATTCCTCGGTCAGAATACGCGCCATGTCTTCATCTGCGGCGCGGGCATGAATGATCAGCGGCAGGCCGGTTTCACGTGCCGCCGCAATATGATTGCGCAGGCTGTCTTTCTGGATTTGGGCGGTTTCGGCGGTATAGTGATAATCCAGCCCCGTTTCGCCAATTCCGACCATTTTCGGGTGATCGGTCAGGGCGATCAGCGTGTCGGTGGACACCAAAGGTTCTTCGCCTGCGCGCATCGGATGGATGCCCGCTGCATAAAACACCGAAGGATGGGCTTCCGCGATTTTGCGCACGTTGGGTTCGTTTTGCAGCTTTGTGCAGATGGTGACCATTCGGGTCACGCCAGCCTGATTGGCCCGTGCAACAATTGCGTCTACTTCGCCCTCGAAATCCGGAAAATCCAGATGGCAATGGCTGTCTACGATCTGTGGTATCATGTGGTCTGCCTACTGGCGGGCGATCAGGCGCGCGCCGCTTCGTCAAGTTTAAGCAACATATCAAGGATCACGCCCGAGGGGTCAAGGTTAACCGCACGGGCATGGGCCACACGGGCCGACAGGTCTTGGGCCAGATTGGCCCATTTGCGTGCCGCTGCCGCATTTGGTGCCAGTTTTGCCAGCATCCGTGTTTCATGGGGCGCGGCTTCAATCCATTCAGCGGGTTGAAGCGCACCATAGCGGGCCAGTCGGATCAACAACAGGTCAATCAGCGATACGGTGATGTCATAGCTTTCCGCATTGGCCGCCCCGCCGCATTTTTCCGCAATGGCGGTGGCCTGGCCGCGATCCAGTCCGGGGGCGCGTTCTGCCAGCGAAACCAAAGCCCCGTAGCGTGTGGCCCCGTCCGCCTGAACCAGTCGCAAGGCGGCCCCGACCGACCCGCCCGACAATTCGGCAATGGCTGCTTCGCCTTTGATGTCCAAACCCGCCTGCGCCAGTGCCTGCGCCTGAAGCTGCGGCGAGAGCGGCGTGCAGCGCAAATCGCGGCAGCGCGAGCGGATGGTGGGCAACAACCGGGCTGGCTGGTGACTGATCAGCAGCAAAATGGTTTTTTCGGGGGGTTCTTCCAGAACTTTCAACAAAGCGTTGGCCGCGTTGGTGTTCATCAGATCAACATCATCCACAATTGCCACACGCCAACCGCCATCTGCCGCCGAAAGCGAGAAAAAGCTTTTCAGCCTGCGAACTTCGTCCACCGTGATGTCTTTTTTCAAACGGGGCGGTTTGGCTTTATCGTCCCACGGGCGGCGGCATAAAAACAGGCGGGGCTCGCCCAAAGACATGGCGCGGCGCACGGCGGGGTTGTTGGCATCTGCGTCCAGCGTTTCAGGCGGGGGCGGCGCGCCGAACATGCCGCCATCGTCTTCGGGCTGGGACAACAGGAACTTTGCGATCCGCCAGGCCAAAGTCGCCTTGCCGACACCGCGCGGGCCGGTGATCATCCAGGCATGGTGCATCCGTGACCCGTTATAGGCGTCCAGAAAGGCCGCCTCGGCAGGGGATTGCCCCATCAGGATCGGGGTGTCGCGGGGATGGGGCGCACCTTCGGCGCGATCCGGTTCGGGGATGTCGTCCGCGGTCAGGGCAGCCATTGTTCAACCACCGTCTGAATCTCGCCAGACACCGACGCAGGGGACTGGTTGCCGTTGATCACATGGCAGCGGTCGGGGAATTGGGCGGCGAGCCCGAGAAAACCCGCACGCAGTTTGACCTGAAAGGCCAGTCCCATGTCTTCAAAGCGATCCTCGCCGGATTGTCGGGCCAAACCACGGGACAGGGCGATTTCAGGGTCCATATCCACAATAAAGGTCAGGTCGGGTTCGCGCCCGATCATCAGCTCATGCAACTGGTCCACAGTGCTGCGCAATTCTGCCCGCGCCGCGCCCTGATAGACCCGTGTGCTATCGGCAAAACGATCGGAAATCACCACTTTTCCCGCCTCGATCGCGGGCTGGATCGTGCGTTCCAGATGGTCCCGTCGTGCTGCGGTAAACAGCAGGATTTCCGTTTCGGCAGACCAGCGCCCCGTGTCGCCTTCGACTAGCAGACGGCGGATATCCTCGGCGCCGTCAGAGCCGCCCGGTTCACGGGTGTGGACCACATCATGACCGTAATCGCGCAACAAGGTTGCCAGCAGGCGGGATTGGGTGGTTTTGCCCGATCCGTCAATGCCCTCGAATGTAATGAAAAAACCGTTGCGCACTTACCGCAAGGCTCCTTTAAGTTTCTGCGCGGACACCATCATACGTTTGGCAATGCCAGCCCCTTGCACATCCGTAGTGGCAAACACTGGAAAGCTTTGCGAAGGCAAGCCGGGGATTTCTATATTCAGCACACCCAATTCGGTTCCTTTGGTGATCGGTGCGTGAACCGGACCGTCGTAGGTGACGCTCATTTTGATTTCGTCCCGCGCAGAATAGGGGATCAGCGCAGAGATGTCATCGGCAACCTCCAGCCCCACAGTATTTGTCTTGCCCAACCAGACTTCTGCCTGGGCGACGTTCTTTCCCGCTTTGATCAGGGTCTCCTGTGCAAACTGGCGAAAGGCCCAGTTCATCAGGCGTTCGCCTTCGGCGGCCCGTTCCTCGGCGCTGTTCAATCCCGAAATCATCAGGATAATCCGGCGGTCTTCTTGCCGTGCGGTGCCCACCAGACCATAGCCTGCTTCGGTGGTGTGACCGGTTTTCAAACCGTCAGCACCAATGCCCATGTTCAGCAGGGGGTTGCGATTCTGTTGGGTGATATCGGCCCAAGTGAAGGATTCTTCGGCAAAATAACCGTAATATTCAGGGAATTGGGTCATCAAACGGTCGGCCAGCAACACCAGATCCCGCGCGCTCATGCGGTGGTTGGGGTCGGGCCAGCCCGTGGCATTGGCGAATGTGCTTTCATTCATCCCCAGCTTGCGCGCCCGTGCGGTCATGATCCGCGCAAAATCCGCCTCGGACCCGGCCAGATTTTCAGCAACGACGATACAGGCGTCATTGCCTGATTGCACGATGATGCCTTGGATCAGGTTTTCCACCGACACCCGTTCGCCCTGTTTGACGAACATTTTCGATCCGCCCTTTTCCGAGGCTTTCTGCGACACGGTGAATTTCGTATCCAGATTGATCCGCCCGTCCTGCAAGGCCTCGAACAGCATGTTCAGGGTCATCAGCTTGGACATGGATGCGGGGGGAATCGGGACCTCGGCCGCTTTGGACAGCAGGACCGTGCCGCTGGTCTGGTCCAGAACCAATGCCGAAGAGGCAATGGTGTCAAACGCCCAGGCGGGCAG
The DNA here is from genome assembly GCA_034670045.1 of Amylibacter sp. Lineage (GTDB taxonomy): Bacteria > Pseudomonadota > Alphaproteobacteria > Rhodobacterales > Rhodobacteraceae > Amylibacter. The sequence continues at coordinate 41,530 of JAXMOF010000002.1, forward strand.
GGAAGTGGCCAGCCATAGGGCAGCCGCGCGTAGTAAAAATTTCAGTCGCATGCCGCGCTCCGTTGCAACGAAACAGCCGTTGATGCCGACTTGATTTAGGCGGCACCGCCTCTGTTCGTGGTGAGTATGTTAAAGCCCAAAGCTGTCACCCAAAAGCGATGCCGTCAACCTGACACAAGGTAGGCATCGGCGAACCCTTGCCCTTTCACCATGTTCAGCAGTTGACGCTGTTCACTGGATGAACTTGCCGGCCCCGCAAGAACCCGCCAAAAGGCTTTGCCATTGGTTGTGGATTTAACGATTTTCGCCGGTACACCGTTCTTTTTCAATTGGGCCACATTGGCTTTGGCATTGGATTCAACACTAAAGAAACCAATTTGCGCATATTTCGCGCCTTTGGTGGCTTTTGGCGCAGGGGCCGCTGCTGCGGCAGGCTTTGGTTTAGGCTTGGCTTCGGCCTTTTTCACGGAAGCCAGTGCTTGTGCGGCAATATCATCCTCGGCAGGGGCGCCCAGAGGCGCAGCTGCCACATCTTCGGTGACATTTGCTGCGACCGGTTCTTCTTCGTTTTCATTCACGGTTTCACGGCGCAGGGCGGTCACGCGCAGTTTGGTCGGGCTGCCCGCCTGCACGCCAAGCGCGACAGCGGCATCGGAAGACAATTGCAAGCTCGGGCCGGGATTGTCCCGCTCGCGGCGGAACAGGGCGCCGATCACAAATTTGTCATTGCTTTCGTTGCGGATGATGACCCGCTCCGGCTGTTTGCTGTCAGGGTGGGCGATCCAGACACCGCCCAGCGACGGGCGACCGTCCCAAAGGGCGTTTTCGTTCTTTTCGAACACTTCAGGGGCTTCGACGTCCCGTTCCACCAGCTTGATCGGCTTGCCGGAACCAGGTGTTGCCTCTGCCGAATCTGCATCGGCGGATTTCTTGCCCATGCCCAGATTCAAGCCTTCGAATTTGCCGTCTTCACAGCCCGCAAGGGCCACACTGGCCAGCAGGACCAATGCCAATTTACCGCTGAAAGAAAAAACTTTACCGTTCGCCATGACGCCTGTCTCCTGTATCGCTCCTTTGAGTATTGCCGATCTGACGTCGGTTCCATCCCAAAAGTTTCGACTATTGCTCTGCCTTATCCCACTGTATCGCGGGTTTGAGGTTACCCTAACCATAAACCCTGTGGTTTTGGAAGCCTGTTAATCCGCCTTGCCACAGAAAGCAGCAGCCTGTTGCCGAGTAAAAAAGAGGCTTGCAGTTTGTCGCGCGCGCATTTACGAAACCCCAGCAAGCGACAAGCAGGCACCCGAAAAGCGGAGAGGTGGCAGAGTGGTCGAATGCGGCGGTCTTGAAAACCGTTGAGGTGAGAGCCTCCCAGGGTTCGAATCCCTGTCTCTCCGCCATTTCCAGAACATTGGGTGTTGATTTCCCCAAAACCGCTTCAGCACGGTTTGTGGCGGTTTGCGCCATTTTGCCCCCAAAATCGTAAAAATTGACTGAAATTGAAGTTTTTAAGAAGCAGGTGATTACAGCTTTGCCCGATTTGTGACCTTTTTTGGTCTAAATTCGAAAGTATCAAAAGCGAGTAGTTAAAAGTTTCAGATACGCCCACGGCATCACCGCGCTGTAAAATCCGCACAAACACTAAGGACTCGTCATGTTCCGCGATACGCTCAACCGGCCTTTTTATTCTTATGTCGTGACCCAATCGGCATTGGTGCTTATTGTGCTGGCGGCGTCTTATTTGCTGACCTTTCTTGTTTTTGAAAACTTCGGCATTGCGATTGATCGTTTTCTGGTCTCGCTGGCTTTGATTGTGGCAGCCCAATTGCCAGTTGCTGCAATTTACGCCCGTAGCGAAACGCAGGAAATCACGTCAAACCAGGGCTGGGCGCTGGCGTTTGTTTTTGTCGGCGTCACGCTGGCGGGTGAGGCAGCGTTGCAATTGATCAGCGGGCATTTGTTCACCTCAATCGAGACCTTTGCCGGTCTGGCACAGTCTGTTCAGGTTGACACGTTGGTGACAGGGGTTTGCGGTCTGCTGGCGGCGGTTCTTCTGCTGGCGTCTGCTTCAAAAATTGTGTTCCGTCTGGCGGTGAACTGTCACCTGCGCCAGCAAGCCAATACCGAACCGCGTGTTTCCGAATTGCGCCGCCCCAAAGTCTCACAGGATTTTTCCGAATTTTTCCGCCGCGAACTGATCGGCGCGAATATCGGTATTTTCGGTCTGTCTCTGGCGGTGTTTGGCCCGGAATTCATGATGATCCTGAAGCTAAGCCTGCCGATTTCCATCGTGTTTTCAGTGATTTGTGTGGCCAATCGTCTGGCGTGTTCTGAAACACGCGCTTCGCTTTCAGCCCGTTGCCTGCATATTTCGATACAGTTGATGCCGCTGACTGTGACCTGCCTGATTCTGCTGGGTCTGGGGGAGCTGTATTCAAACTATCTGGCCACCACAGCCGCCACGGCCTCTCCGATGGAATACGCGGCTGTTGCTTCGGCGCAGTTGGTCAGTAATTCAGACGTCCTGATCGAAGTTGCGGTGGTTCTGGGCCTGATCTTTGCGCTGACACTGGCGACCAATACATTGATGTTGGTGCTGTTCACCCACCTGATCCGCCCTTTGGTGCGCCGCGCTGTTCCGGCCGCTGTAGGTTCACGCCCAGTCCCCACGCGTCGTACAGCCGCCGAGCGTTTGGCAGAAACACCCGTTGTGGCCACAGAATTCAGCGGGTTTGTGAAAGCCAGCGAAATCGTTGCGGATCTGAAACAACGGGGCACACAAACCGCACGCCCCGGTCCTTTGGTGCTGGCAACCGCCTAGGCGATTGCCGCTGCCTAGTGGTTGTTCCGCGGAAAGCTTTTCTGGGCAATCCTCTGATAGTCGGGGGCATCCCGCAGGGTCATACCTTTTGAAAACGGCTCGACCATTTCCCTGAAATACTGCTGCCACGGCGACTGGCTGGCGGGGAAGGCATAGCCGCCTGCGGCCTCTAGCGCTGCGCGGCGCGCGGCGATTTCGGCATCGGGGATCATCAGGGTTACGGTTGCCGTGTTCAGATCAATACGCAGCGGGTCGCCGCTTTTCAGGATCGCCAGATTGCCCCCGGCTGCGGCCTCGGGGGAGGCATTGAGGATCGACGGCGAACCGGAGGTCCCCGATTGCCGTCCGTCCCCGATACAGGGCAGGGCATTCAGGCCGGTTTTCAGCAAATAATCAGATGCCCGCATATTCACCACTTCCGCGCCGCCAGGATAGCCGATCGGCCCGGTACCGCGCATCACAAGGATGGAATTTTCAGTGATGCCAAGGGCAGGGTCGTCAATCGTGGCGTTATAGTTTTCCGAACCGTCAAACACGACGGCAATGCCCTCCATCGCGTTCATATCGTCGGGGTTGCTTAGATAGCGGTTGCGAAATTCGTCAGTAATGACCGAGACTTTCATAATCGCGCTGTCAAACAGATTGCCTGTCATGTTCAAAAAGCCGGCGTCCGACAGGATCGGTGCACTGGCCGGTGAAATCACATCGGTGTTTTCGATTTGCGCTGTGGCACAGTTTTCACCGATGGTTTTGCCGTTGACGGTCATGGCGTTGGGGTGGGGCAACAGGGTGTTGCGCATCAGATCACCAATGACCGCAGGCACACCGCCTGCGCGGTGGTAATCTTCGGACAGGTATTCACCAGCGGGTTGCATGTTGACCATCAGTGGAATCTTTTGCCCCACATCCTGCCAATCCTGATTGTCCAGTTCGACCCCCAAATGGCGGGCGATGGCATTCAGGTGGATCGGCGCATTGGTTGATCCGCCAATGGCAGAATTCACGACAATTGCATTTTCAAAGCTTTCACGGGTCATGATGTCCGAAGGTTTTATATCCTCCCAAACCATATCCACAATGCGCCGTCCGGTCTGATAGGCCATCTGGCCCCGCTCCCGGTAAGGGGCTGGAATGGTTGCAGATCCCGGCAGTTGCATCCCCAAAGCCTCGGCCATGGCGTTCATTGTGCTGGCGGTGCCCATTGTGTTGCAATAGCCCACGGACGGCGCGGAGGAGGACACTAGTTCGGCCATTTCCTCTAGTGTTATTTCGCCTTTGGCATGCAGTTCACGGGCCTTCCAGACAATGGTGCCGGACCCTGTGCGCTGGCCTTTGAACCAGCCGTTCAGCATCGGGCCCACAGACAGGGCAATGGCGGGGATGTTGACGGTGGCGGCTGCCATTAATAATGCGGGCGTGGTTTTATCACAGCCAATGTTCAGAACCACACCGTCAATAGGATAGCCGAACAGGGTTTCCACCAACGACAGATAGGCCAGATTGCGGTCTAACATGGCTGTGGGTCGTTTGCCCGATTCCTGAATGGGATGTACCGGAATTTCGATCACGGTGCCCCCCGCAGCGGTCACCCCGTCGCGCACCCGTTTTGACAGTTCGATATGGTGCCGGTTGCAGGGGCTTAGATCGCTGCCGGTTTGGGCGATGCCGATGATCGGTTTACCAGCGCCCAACTCCTCGCGGGTCAGACCGTAATTCAGATACCGCTCCATATAGAGTGCGCTCATTTCCAGATCATCGGGATTGTTAAACCAAACCTGCGAACGCAAATCGGTGGGTTTTTTGGCTTTCGTCACGGCAAGCACCTCTGCTTTGTTTCAAGAACAGACTGCCGCCAAAGGGTCGCATGGTAAAGGGGGCAAAGGTCTGGGAAGATTTTCCGAGATTTATTTCGGGCCTTTTTCAGGCCAAAATGATAATAGACGTCTCATTTAAGGGATCTCTTGAAAGGAATTAATAAAATGCTGCGGGTATTGGGTGCAATTCTAACGGCTTTGACGGTGACGGGCAGCGCCGGGTTCAGTTCGGCGCAAGGCTGGGTTCTGGACGGGGCAACTTCAAAACTGGCCTTTGGTTCGATCAAGAAAAACAAAATTGGTGAAGTCCACCGGTTTGAGCGGATCAGCGGCAGTGTCAGTGACACCGGCGCGGTGCTGGTGGAAATTGATCTGTCCTCGGTGCAGACGGATATAGATGTACGCAACGAACGGATGCGCGCGTTTGTGTTTGGCGGTCAGACCACGGGGACGCTGAAGGGCCAGATTGATATGGCGGGGCTGAAATCCCTGCCGGTTGGCGGATCCGGGGTTGTGGACAGCACGATAACCCTGTCGCTGCAGGGGCAGGATATTCCAATTGCAGCGGATTTGTTTGTGCTGCGCATCACCGATACGCGGGTTCTGGTCAGCACGGACAGTATGGTTTTTGTGTCATCCGAGGATTTGGGCGTGGATGACGGTATCACCAAACTGATGGGGCTGGCGCAGCTTTCGGGTATCACACGCACAGCGCCCGTGACGGCGCGTTTCATTTTTAACGCGGACGCAAACGCAGCCACAACCGCGCCCGCAAGCGCAACTGTTCAAGCGGCTGCATCCCAGGCAACGGGGGATGCCGCTAAAGGCAAGCGGGTGTTTAATAAATGCAAGGCCTGCCACAAGCTGGAAGCAGGTAAAAACGGGGTCGGCCCGTCACTGGCAGGGATCATCGGACGCCCGTCGGGGCAGGTGGAGGGGTATAAATATTCGGACGCGATGGAGCAGGCCAATCTGGTTTGGACCCATGAGCTTTTGGAACAATACTTAAGAAAGCCGAAAGATTTGATTCCCGGAACAAAAATGCTGTTCGCAGGACTTAGAAAAGACAGCGAAATAGCGGACTTACTGGCCTATCTTGAACAGGAAACCCAATAAACCGCAATTCGTAAGACGCCGTAAAAACCAAAAAAGGCCCGGGTTTAACCGGGCCTTTTTTAGGTTCTTTTGCCAAAGAATTAGCTGGTGGTTGTACCGCCGGCTGCTGGCGCTTTTGCAGCGCTGGCGCCACCTGAATTCAGCGGATCTTCCTGGCGCTGGACAGAACCCTCAAAATGCGCACCGCTTTCGATTGCGATGGTTTTGTGGATGATGTCGCCTTCAACACGTGCCGAGGACGTCAAACGCACTTTCAGCCCGCGCACACGGCCGATCACGCGGCCATTGACCACAACATCGTCTGCCATGATTTCGCCTTCGACAATTGCGCCTTCGCCGACTGTCAGCAAATGGGCGCGAATGTCGCCTTTGATTTTGCCTTCGATCTGAATGTCACCGGTGGTTTGCAGATTGCCTGTGATCGTCAGGTCGGAAGACAAAGCAGAAGCCGGTGGTTTGGCTTTTGGCGGTGTCGCTGGCGCAGCAGAGGGCGGCGCCATTGGTTTTGATGGTGGGGTCGCTGGCGCTGCGCCGGATGGTTTGTTTGCATCCGCCGCAGGGCCCGGCTTGTTGGTTTCACTGATTTTGCTTTTAGAAAACATTTCTAGCTGCCTTCATATATTTAGAGGGGTTAACTGCAGTACCATTTATGCGCACCTCATAGTGAAGGTGCACGCCGGTGGACCGGCCCGTGTTGCCCATATCACCAATTCGCTCTCCGCGCGAGACTCTTTGACCGAGCTTCACACGAATTTGGCTCAAATGCGCGTAATAAGTTTCAAAACCTCGAATGTGGCGGATTTTGATCAAACGACCATAGCCGCTTTGACGGCCGGCAAAGGTAACAACTCCGTCACCTGTGGCTAAGATCGCGGTGCCACGCGCGCCGGCAAGGTCATTGCCTTTATGCATCCGCCGGCCACCTGTTTTGGGGTCGCGGCGATAGCCGAACCCCGACGTATTGCGGTAGCCGCCATCAATCGGAAAGGCCAGTGGCAGTTTGCTGACGGCCAGTTTGGCCAGTCCGACCCGATCAAGGCGGTCAAACAAATCCAGTGTTTTGCGGGACAATTGGTTCGCCGCATCGCCTTTGGTGGAAATGGACAGCGCCGTCAGCGGCCCGCCTGTACCCGAATGGGTGCGGCGCATTTCGTCCAGAATACTGTCCGTATTGATGCCCGCATTGCCAAGCGCCTTTTCAAGCGGGCCAAGCGTCACATCAACCGCCTGTTCCAGTTTGGCAAAAATTCGGGCGGTTTGTTGTTCTTTAAGCTGCTGGGACAGCGACATTTCGGACATCTGGCCGTAGAGTTCTTCGGCGGTTGTTTCCAGTTGGTCACGCTGCTGCACCGTGGCTTGCAGGGCGCGGGTCATGGTGGTGAGGGTTTCTTCGGTGTCTTTGGCACCGCCCAGTTTGGTGCTAAGGCTGCCCGTCACCGCCTGCATTTCCGCCATCACACTGTCGGATTGTTTCTGGGCTTCGTCCCGTTCCTTCACAGCGACTTGCAGTTTTTTCTGCATGATTTTCAGGCCGGTCGCCAGTTCGCGGCGTTCTTCTTCGGCTTGCAGAAGGTCGCTTTGTTGCAGGGAAATCTGTTCCAGAGCGATGTAAAATCTGTCTTGCGCGGTTTGGGCTTCGATCGCGCGGGTGTCTCTTTCGCCGCTCAGTTCGTTCAGCCGCGCTTCATAGGCACGTTGCATCACATCGGCTTGGGTCTTGTCGGACCGTGCACTGATCCGGTCGATCATCAGGGTGGAACTGGCGATAACCGTCCAGCATACGCCCACAGTAATCACCGCGCCGATTGTCGTTTGAAACAACGGAGTGGCCCGAAAATATCGGGTTGTGCGCTCTGTGCGCATATAGATGCGTTGTTCCGGCACATGGCGTGACAACAGCGCGTTCAGCTTTGCAAACGGTCCGTTCATGAATTTTCCCTCTGCCTCAGTATTCTGGCACCCTAAACTGGGACCGTTTCTCGGTTTGTTTCAGAATACTCCCACGGTTTACAAAACCCTTTGGATGCAGGCAAGAATTTCTTGCCCGCTCCGCAGGTTTCCGCCAATTGCAGGCTAATCTGTTGCCAAAGGCCAATAAAAATCCAGTGGAATACCCGCTTCGGCCCGTTTTTCGTCGTTAAACGGGGGCTTCAACCCGCCTGGGAAATATTGACGCACCAGACGGTGAAAATCCTCTTTGGGATCAATATCATGGCGGCCACATAGAAAGTGAAACCACTTGGATCCAAAGGCCACATGGCCAACTTCTTCGGCGTAGATGATTTCAAGGGCGGCGACCGTGTCGGCGTCTTTGGCGGATTTGAACTGCTGGATCATGCCGGGTGTCACGTCCAGCCCGCGGGCCTCGAGCACCATGGGCACAATTGCCAGACGGCCCATGAAATCCTCTGCGGTTTGCTCGGCTGCGCGCCACATGCCGGCATGGGCGGCAAAGGCGCCGTAATAGCTGCCAAGCGCTTCAAGTCGGTCGCATAACAGATTGAAATGTTTGCTTTCTTCATCTGCTGCCTTCACCCAGTCGTCATAGTAGCCTTGGGGCATTTTGACGTGGGAAAACCGTGCGATGATATCCCAATGCAAGTCCACAGCGTTCAGTTCGATATGGGCAATGGCGTGGATCAATGTGTTGCGTCCCTCAATCGAGCCGAGCTTGCGGCGGGGGACTTTGTTGGGGGGCAACAGTTCGGGGTGTTCGGGGCGGGCTGGGAAATCGGGCGGTTGGCTGTTGCCGATTTCAAGGGGTGTGCCTGCCTCTTTGGCTTCAAACCACAGGGCGGCGGCGGCGTGGCTTTTGGCGGTTTTTTCCCGCCCGTCGGCAGTGTTCAACACATCGCAGGCCAGTTCGGTCAGTGTGGGGCGACTCATCCGGTTTTAACCGAGTCCAGAACGGCATCCACATGGCCCGGTACTTTTACCTTGCGCCAGATTTGCTGGATCACACCCGCGCCGTCGATCAAAAACGTCGCCCGTTCAATCCCCATGTATTTCTTGCCATACATGTTCTTTTCCACCCAGACGCCCATGTCTTCGCAAAGAGTGTCATTTTCGTCCGATGCCAAAACAATGCCAAGGCCGTGCTTTGCCACAAATTTATCGTGACTTTTCACGCTGTCCTTGGACACGCCAATCACCACAGCACCTGCCGCGTCGAATTGGGCGGCAGATTCGGTAAAGCCGATGCTTTCCTTGGTGCAGCCCGGTGTGTCATCACGCGGGTAGAAATACAGGACAACCGTCTTTCCCGCATAGTCCGCCAGCGACACCGTGCCGCCGCCATCCCGTGGCAGAGTAAAACTCGGCGCTTTTTCACCGATTTCAGGCATTTATACCCCCTAGGTTTAAAAACTTGTTAAACTGGCGCTGGTATCAGCGACTGGGTCACGTAAATAGAGCGGGGACGCAGATTTCAAGTGTGGATTTCAACCCCCTGACAGAAGTCGCCTTATGATAGACGAGCGGAGAGGCCTTGATCTGGATTAAACATTGTTTGGTGGCCTGTATGGCTGCGTTGATGGCGGGTATCGTTCTGACGGTGCTGGTTGTGGGCGTGGTCAGCGTGCTGTTGCACCGTGGTCCGCTGGATATTCCCCAGATGCGCGCTTTTGTTGAAACCCGTTTGAACGCGCAAATAGTTGATCAAAAAGTAAAAATTGGCGGTGTGGCCCTGTTGTCCGGTGCAGGGGGCGTGGGCAATAACATTCGTCTAAGCGGTGTGGTGATTTCCGATGAGTCTGGCAAAGAGCTGCTGGCTGTTCCCGAATTGCGCACCAGTTTTTCGCTGCTGTCTCTGATACAGGGGCGTGTGGCCCCCGAAGAAATTGCCATCGTCGGCTCTGAACTGTCGCTCGAGCGGGCAAAAGACGGCACCATCACGTTGTTTGGGGATGGGTCGGGGCTTGCGGGCGGGTTGGACGTGCTGGGGTTGCTTGACAAGCTGGATACGGAAAAAGGTCTGGTCGGGCTTAGCAAGATTGAACTGGCGGATACCAAGGTCACCTATCTGGATCGTGCTTCGGGGCGGTCCTGGGTGCTGGACAATTCGAAACTTTCAATCATGCGGGACGGCAGCCGCCTGACGGGGCGGGCCGAACTGGCGCTCAGCGACGGACGGCGGCCTGACGCGGTCAGTGCCACGATGCTGCTGAACGGCGAATACACTATCGGCTCTGAAGACGCGACGGTCTCGTTTCAATTTTCGCAGGCGACTCCTTCGGAAATAGCGGATATTTTTCAAGCGTTTGACTGGTTGCGCAATCTGGAAACCACCCTGTCAGGGTCGGTGCGGGCAACCCTGTCTGGGGACGGTACTCTGGGCAATTTGCACGGCGTTCTTGAACTGTCCGAGGGCGCGCTGGCGAAAACACCTGACAGTCAGCCGATTACCTTCAGTCAGGCGAAAGTCTATTTCGAATATGATCCGGACACGGATGCGCTGAACCTGACGCAGGTGGATGTGGAAACCAGTTCTGGTGCGTTACAGGCCACAGGCTTTGCCGAAATGCACCGCAATGACGGGGGGCGTGTGGATGCGCTGTCAGGGCAATTGCGTCTGTCCGACATTATAATCCAGCGCCCCGATTTGTTTGATCAGGACATCGAACTGCGCGAGGCCGCCCTTGATGCGCGCATCTCGTTTGATCCCCTGACGATTGAGGTGGGGCGCCTGACGGTGTTCGATCAGGACACCACGTTCAAGGTAAAAGGCCGCTCTGTTGCGGGGGAAACCCACTGGACCAACAGCTATGATGTGGATGTAGATAAAATTGATCTGGCCCGTTTGAAACAGCTCTGGCCCAAGCCAGTAGTCGAAAAAACCCGAAAATGGATCAAGGACAACGTTTCTGAAGGGCGGTTTGTTCGGTTTGTCGGCGGGATGCGCTCGGTTCTTGGGAAATATGAATATGCCTTTAACTTCGGCATCAAGGACGCGAATTTCCGCTTTGTCAAAACCGTTCCCCGTCTGCAAGAAGGCGAAGGCTTTGGCTATCTGACACAAAAGGATCTGCGCATCGACATGAACGCGGGATTTGTGGTGGCGCCGGATCAAACGCGGGTGGATGTGGCGGGCTCCAGCCTGTTTATTCCCGACATTACCGCCAGACCATCGCCCGGGGAAATTACGCTACACGCAAAAGGCGGCGTCGGGGCGGCTTTGGGCTTGTTGAATGTCAAAAAGTTCCGCTTTCTGGATAAAGTCGGCCTGAAAGAGGACGTGGCTGAGGGGGCTGCGGTTGTCAGCGGCACGTTTAAGTTGCCGCTGACCAAAGATGCAGACAACAGTGACGTTAAAATGGATTTGACGGCGCAATTGCTGAACGTGAAATCGGAAACCCTGATCAAGGATCGCGTTCTGACCTCGAACAAGATGGTTGCAAAAGTTACAGAAGGCGGCGTGATCCTTTCGGGGGATGCCTTTCTGGATCAGGTGCCCGTCAACGCAAGCTGGAGCCAAAGTTTCGGAAGCGCGGGCGCAAAGGAAAGCCGTGTCGTCGCGCGGTTTGATCTGTCGGATGAAAACCTGCGCCACTTCGGGATTGTTCTGCCAGATGGGGCCGTCACGGGTAAAACGCCGGGGGTTATGGATGTGACCCTGCGCAAAGGTCAGGCGCCAGCGTTTTCCCTGTCTTCAACACTAGAGGGCGCGCGGATGCGGATTCCGGCACTGGGGTGGGATAAAGCGGTTGGTTCAAAGGGGCATCTGTTGATTGTGGGGGCATTGGGCGATGCGCCGCAGGTGGACAAACTGTCGTTCAGCGCGCCCGGGCTGGATGCAGAAGGCACCCTTGATCTGAACACCAAAGGCGGCTTGCAGCGGGCGCGGTTTTCTTCTGTTTCGGTGGGGAAATGGCTGGATACTTCTGCCGTGCTGACACCCACGGAAAATGGCGGGTCGAATATTTCGGTCAGCGGCGGTTCGGCCGATCTGCGTTATCTGGATGATACCGGAGGAGGCAGCGGATCTGGCGGAAACTCCACTATTAAGATGGCGCTGGATCGGGTGCGGATCACGGACGAGCTGTCATTAACGGATTTTTCGGGAAAACTGAACACGGCCAAAGGGTTGAACGGCACCTTTGTCGGGCGGATCAATGGCGGAACGCGGGTTGACGGGCAGTTGTTCCCGCAACAATTCGGCACGGCGTTGCAACTGACCAGCAAGGATGCGGGCGGGGTTCTGGCCTCGGCCGGGTTGCTGAAAAACGTGCGTGGCGGGGACTTGCGGCTGGTTCTGACCCCCCGTTCCGGAGAAGGGAATTACGACGGTATCATAGATGTTAAACGCACGCGGTTGCGGGACGCATCTGCCATGGCAGGGCTGTTGAACGCGATTTCCGTTGTCGGTCTGTTGCAGCAGCTCGAAGGAGAGGGCATCCATTTTTCCACTGTCGAAGGCCAGTTCAAGCTGCGCCAAAACGGGGTGAAACTGGAAAAAATCAGCGCGGTGGGCCCTTCTATGGGGATGACGCTGGACGGGTGGTATGACTCGGCACGTAAATCGGTGAATTTTGAAGGCGTCGTGACCCCGCTTTATGCGGTGAACGGGCTGTTTGAGCGGATATTCGGCCCGCTGATGGGGCGGCGCAAAGGCGAAGGCATGTTCAGCTTCACCTATAAAATGCAGGGACCAGCGGCCGCGCCCAAGGTTTCGGTCAATCCCCTGTCGATCCTGACACCCGGGGCCTTTCGCGAAATTTTCCGCGCCAAACCGCCCGCACCGCCGACCCAGTGACAGACCACGCGAAAAACGGTTGCACTTATACGCGGGTTTGGGCAAGGGCAGGCCCATGAAACTGTCTGATTTTGATTTTGACCTGCCCGAAAGCCTGATTGCATTGCGTCCGGCCAAACCGCGCCCGTCCTCTCGACTGTTGCTGGCCCAAGAGGGTGCGCTGTCGGATCACCATTTTTTCGATCTGCCGGAGTTCCTGCGCGCAGGCGACCGGCTGGTTCTGAATGACACCAAGGTTATTCCCGCACGGTTGAACGGAAAGCGCCGCCGGATGTCCGATCAGGGGGAAACCTTTGCCGGGGTTGACGTGACCTTGCTGTCACTGGACGGGCAGGGCGACTGGCTGGCCCTTGCCAAACCGGGGCGGCGGGTGCGCGTGGGAGAGGAGATCGTGTTTTCCCCTGACCTGTCTGCACAGGTGCTGGACAAAAGCGCGGATGGGATCAGGCTGCGGTTTTCACAATCCGGTGCGGAATTTGATGCGCAACTTGCCGCGCTCGGGGCGATGCCCTTGCCCCCTTATATCGCCGCCAAACGGGCGGCGGATGCGCAGGATGTGGCGGATTACCAGACGGTTTTTGCTGAAAATGCAGGGGCTGTGGCAGCGCCCACCGCGTCGTTGCATTTTGATCAAAGTGTATTGGATGCCTTGGCGGTCAAAGGGGTGCAGTTTTCCAAAGTCACACTGCATGTGGGGGCGGGGACGTTTCTTCCGGTGAAAACGGATGATGTTTCGGACCATAAGATGCATGCTGAATGGGGCCGTGTGGATGCCAAAGCCGCCGATGAAATCGCGGCAACCAAAGCAGCGGGCGGGCGTGTTATTCCCGTGGGCACAACGGCGCTGCGGTTGATTGAAACGGCAGCGCGCGCCACAGGGCAGATTGCGCCCTGGGTCGGAGAGACGGATATTTTCATCAAACCCGGCTTTGACTTTGCCGTCACGGACGGGCTGATCACAAATTTCCACCTGCCCAAATCCACCCTGATGATGCTGGTCAGCGCCTTGATGGGCACGCAGACAATAAAATCTATCTATGCCCATGCGATTCATGAAAAATACCGGTTCTTTTCTTATGGCGACAGCTCGCTTCTTTTGCCGGGGCGGCGGTAAGCTGCGCATAGGTGTCGTGTTTGGCTTGTAAGGGGGGGGACGAATCTCATAAGGCTGATTGAATTCGGACCGGATAGGCTAAGACATGACGATAGTAATTAAGAACTCTTGGGCGTTGCTGCTGGGGATGTTCCTGCTGATGCTGGGCAACGGCGTGCAAGGCACGTTGCTGGGGATTCGTGGCGCGCTGGAGGGGTTCACCCCCGGTGCGATGTCTTTGATCATGTCGGGCTATTTCGTCGGATTTCTGGGCGGCTCGCAAATGGCGCCCTATATGATTCGCCGCGTAGGCCACGTGCGCGTCTTTGCAGCACTGGCTTCGATGATTTCGGCGGCTTTGATCCTTTATGCAGCATTGCCTAACGAATATGCGTGGTTTGCGCTGCGGGTGATCGTCGGGTTCTGTTTTTCGGGCGTGTATGTGGTTGCGGAAAGCTGGCTGAACGATGCCGCCACCAATGAAACCCGCGGACAGGCGCTGTCGGCCTATCTGATCGTGCAGATGATGGGGATTGTGGCTGCGCAATGGCTGTTGAACTTTGCCGATGTGGGCGGGTTCATCCTGTTTATCATCATTTCCGTGGCTGTTTCGGTGTCTTTTGCGCCGATCCTGCTGTCGGTCAGTCCGGCTCCTGTGTTCCAGACCACCAAACCCATGAGCCTGCGACGGCTTTATAAAGCATCTCCTTTGGGGATCGTGGGGACGTTTTTGCTGGGGGCGGTCTTTGCGGCCCTGTTCGGCATGACAGCGGTCTATGGCACGGAAAAGGGCATGACCGTGGGGGAAATTTCGGTGTTTGTCGGCATGATCTATGTGGGGGGCATGTTGATGCAATTCCCGATCGGCTGGATGTCGGACCGGATGGACCGCCGTTTGTTGATTATCGGTGTGACCCTGCTTGGCGCGGCGGCGACGCTGGTGGCTTTTGCCTTTGCCAGCAATATTACCACTTTGCTGATCTGCAGCTTTATCATCGGCGGCGTGGCCAACCCGCTTTATTCGCTGTTGCTGGCCTATACCAACGACTTTCTTGAACTTGATGACATGGCGGCTGCCAGTGGCGGTTTGATTTTCATCAACGGAATCGGTGCAATTACCGGACCGCTTGTGGTGGGTTGGATGATGTCCGAACTCGGCCCTGACAGCTTTTTCCTGTATATCGGGGCGCTGATGCTGGCCATGGCTGTCTATGCGATCTATCGGACCTTCCAGCGGAAATCGCCGGATGTGGATGACACAAACAGCTATGCACCTGTGTTCGGTACAGCGTCGCCCGTGGCCTTTGAGGTTGCCCAGGAAGTGGCGATTGAGATGGCTTTAGAGGGGGAAGAGGGCAACGATAGCGTTAACAGTTTGTAAAATAGTAAGAAAATGGTTGACGCATCCGGCCTAAGTAACAAGGCTGTAACATATGAGACCCTAGCGGGCCCTTTGTCGGAGGATAACATGGACAAGGCGCAGAAGATTACCCAGTTCTGGATTGACGAGGTCGGACCTGCCGGATGGTATCAAGCCACTGACGAACTGGATCAAAAAATACGTGACGAGTTTATGGAGGACTGGGATGCGGCCAAAGCGGGCCAGTA
This sequence comes from Amylibacter sp., assembly GCA_034670045.1. Lineage (GTDB taxonomy): Bacteria > Pseudomonadota > Alphaproteobacteria > Rhodobacterales > Rhodobacteraceae > Amylibacter. Next base: position 56,733 of record JAXMOF010000002.1, read on the forward strand.
TGACAGTTGGGGGGCGTGCCCTGAAAAATCCCTTGCTCTGTTGATATTGCTGGACCAGTTCCCGCGCAATATGTTCCGCGAAGATCCAAACGCGTTTTCCACGGATGACAAGGCGCGCAAGGTTGCATCACATGCGATTGATGAAGGCTATGACCTGCGTACGGACGAACCCCAGCGCCAGTTCTTTTACCTGCCGTTCATGCATTCGGAATGCCTGACCCATCAGGAACGCTGTGTGCGTTTTATGGCCAAACGTATGACGGCCAAGGGCAGCACCAACTTGTTGCATGCCAAAGTCCACCGCGCGGTGATCCGCAAGTTCGGCCGATTTCCTTATCGTAATTCTGCTTTGGGGCGTCACTCGACCCCCGCAGAACTGCAGTTTCTGGAAGAGGGCGGCTATCAACGCATGACGAAAGATCTGCAAAAAGCAGCCTGATCGGCGGATTTCAGAGGAGTGTTGTGCTGTAATCCGCGCAGCACTCTTGCGACCGCCGAGAAAATGTAGCATCCTTATTTCAAGATAGTTTAACCTTGAACCAATCTTGCGAGGATGAGAATGGCCGACACCCAGTTTGATATGATTGTGATAGGCGCAGGCCCGGGCGGCTATGTTTGCGCCATTCGTGGAGCGCAAAACGGGCTGAAAGTGGCCGTGGTGGAACGCGAACATTTGGGTGGTATCTGCCTGAACTGGGGGTGTATTCCGACCAAGGCGTTGTTGCGCTCCTCCGAAGTGTTCCATCTGATGCATCGCGCCAAGGAATTCGGACTGAAAGCGGACGGCATCGGCTATGATCTGAACGCGGTGGTCAAACGCTCCCGCGGCGTGGCAAAACAATTGTCAGGCGGCGTCGGTCATCTGTTGAAAAAGAACAAGGTCACAGTTGTGATGGGCGCTGCCAAACTGGCGGGCAAGGGCAAGGTTGTTGTGACAAACAATGACGGCGAACAGACCCTGTCTGGCAAATCCATCGTCGTGGCCACGGGGGCGCGGGCCCGTGAATTGCCCGGTCTTGAAGCGGACGGCGAACAGGTCTGGACCTATCGCCACGCACTGAACCCGCCCCATATGCCCAAAAAGCTGTTGGTGATCGGATCAGGCGCCATTGGCATTGAATTTGCCAGCTTCTTTAACACACTTGGCGCTGATACCACCGTGGTTGAGGTCATGGACCGTGTGCTGCCCGTGGAAGACGAAGAAATTTCAAAACACGCGAAGAAGCAGTTTGAAAAGCAAGGCATGAAGATCATGGAGAAATCTATGGTCAAGAAGCTGGATCGCGCCAAGGGTAAGGTCACGGCCCATATCGAAGTGAAGGGCAAAGTCGAAAAGATGGAGTTCGACACGGTGATTTCAGCTGTGGGGATTGTGGGCAATGTCGAAGGTTTGGGGCTGGAAGAAGCGGGCATCAAACTGGACCGCAGCCATGTGACTACCGATGAATACTGCCGCACGGGTGTTGAGGGCGTTTTTGCCATTGGCGATATCGCAGGCGCTCCGTGGTTGGCCCATAAAGCCAGCCATGAAGGGGTTATGGTTGCCGATCTTGTGGCAGGCAAACACGCCCATCCTGTGAAGCCGGAAAGCATCGCAGGCTGCACCTATTGCCACCCGCAAGTGGCCAGCGTGGGGCTGACCGAAGCCAAGGCCAAAGAGGCAGGGTATGACATCAAAGTGGGGCGTTTCCCCTTTATCGGCAACGGCAAGGCCATCGCTTTGGGCGAACCCGAGGGGCTGGTGAAAACCGTCTTTGACGCCAAAACCGGCGAATTGCTGGGGGCCCATATGATCGGGGCCGAAGTGACCGAACTGATCCAAGGCTATGTGATCGGGCGTCAGTTGGAAACCACAGAGCAGGATTTGATGGAAACGGTATTCCCCCATCCGACCCTGTCCGAGATGATGCATGAATCCGTACTGGATGCCTATGGCGCGGCGATCCACTTTTAATCCTTACGGGCGATAGATTTCGTTCGTTATGCCTTTTGAATGCCGTGTGCAGGATCCGACCCGCGCGCGGCATTTAACGTTTAGCGATAAGTGAACCGCTGTAGGGTTCATCTGATTTGATAGTTTTACCTTATGAGAATTATCGAAAAATCCAACTTAAACTTCTCGGTTGGATTTGGTACATGATGTGCAGCAAAGACGGGGAGTCGCCAATGTCATATATGACTGACATCACAGCCAAAAATACCTACCGGATTCGGACGCCCCTGACGTTTTAACTTCTATTCGAAAACCTGCTGCGGAACGTGTGTTCACACGCTTTCCAGAATGATTTTCGTATTGAACGACACAACAGACACACCAAACACACAGCCAAACGGAGAGATATCATGGATGCTTTTGACGTGAACAGTGAGGGTAAATGCCCTGTCGTGCATGGCGCGACCAATGCAAAAAGCAAAGGGACAGGCAACGGGGCATGGTGGCCGAACCAATTGAACCTGCGGATTTTGCACCAGAATGCACCCGCCTCTGACCCGATGGGGGAGGCCTTTGATTATGCTGAGGAATTCAAGAAACTTGATCTGGCAGCCCTGAAGCAGGACCTGTTCGCGCTGATGACGGATTCTCAGGACTGGTGGCCAGCGGATTACGGCCATTACGGCCCGTTCTTCATCCGCATGGCGTGGCACAGCGCGGGCACCTATCGCATGGGCGATGGCCGTGGCGGGGCAACTTCGGGCACACAACGGTTTGCGCCGTTGAACAGCTGGCCTGACAACGTGTCCCTGGACAAAGCCCGCCGCCTGTTGTGGCCGATCAAACAGAAATACGGCAAACAGATTTCCTGGGCGGATTTGATGATCCTGACAGGCAACTGCGCGCTGGAATCCATGGGCTTTAAAACCTTTGGCTTTGCAGGCGGGCGTGCCGATGTTTGGGAGCCGGAAGAAGATATCTACTGGGGCACCGAAACCGAATGGCTGGCTGGCGACAAACGCTACAGTGGCGAGCGCGAGTTGGAAGATCCTTTGGCAGCCGTTCAAATGGGACTGATCTATGTGAACCCGGAAGGCCCAGACGGAAACCCTGATCCGGTTGCCTCCGGCTTTGATATTCGTGACACGTTTGGGCGTATGGCGATGAACGACGAAGAAACCGTCGCGCTTGTTGCAGGCGGGCACACATTCGGTAAAGCCCACGGCGCAGGGGATGCGGCACATGTCGGACCCGAGCCGGAAGGCGCCAGCATCGAAGAGCAAGGCCTTGGATGGAAAAGCACATTCCGCAGTGGTAAAGGTGTTGATACCATCGGCAGCGGCATCGAAGGCCCGTGGACTCCGAACCCGATCAAATGGGATATGGGCTTTTTCGACGTGCTGTTCGGCTATGAATGGGAACTGACCAAAAGCCCCGCAGGTGCACATATCTGGCAGGCGATTGACCTGCCCGTCAAAGACCACGCGCCCCAAGTGGACGGATCGGACACACCTGTCAAACTTATGATGACAACAGCCGATATGGCGTTGCGGATGGACCCGATCTATGAACCTATCGCCCGCCGTTTCCACCAGAATCCGGAAGAATTCGCCGATGCCTTTGCCCGCGCTTGGTTCAAACTGACCCACCGCGATATGGGGCCGCGCGATCTGTATCTGGGCGCTGAAGTGCCGTCCGAGGTGCTGATCTGGCAGGACCCTGTACCCGCCGTGGATCACGAACTGATCAACGCCAGTGACATTGCTGATCTGAAAGGCAAAATTCTCGCCTCTGGTCTGTCAATCAGTGAATTGGTTGCAACCGCTTGGGCCTCTGCGTCCACGTTCCGCGGGTCTGACAAACGGGGCGGGGCCAATGGCGCGCGCATTCGTTTGGCGCCGCAAAAGGATTGGGCGGTGAACCAGCCAGCACAATTGGCCAAGGTTCTCGGCGTTCTGGAAGGCGTGCAATCCGGGTTTAACGAGGCGCAAACCGGTGGCAAGAAAGTCTCGCTTGCGGATTTGATCGTTCTGGGGGGCAGTGCTGCTGTTGAACTGGCTGCACAAAACGCAGGTCAGATCGTCGAAGTGCCGTTTACGCCGGGTCGCACGGATGCCTCGCTAGAGCAAACCGACGTGGAATCCTTTGATGTGCTAGAGCCTGTAGTTGACGGTTTCCGCAACTACGAAAAGAAACAGTATTCGGTGTCTGCTGAAGAACTGCTGGTGGACCGCGCGCAGCTTTTGACCCTGACAGGGCCGGAAATGACCGTTCTTGTGGGCGGCCTGCGGGTGCTGGATGCCAACACCGATCAGTCCCAGCACGGTGTGTTCACCAAACGCAAAGGTTCTTTGACCACTGATTTCTTTGTGAACCTGCTGGACATGGCGACCGAATGGAAAGCCACTGACGAAGCGGGCGTCTATGAAGGTGTTGATCGGGCAACCGGTGCGGTGAAATGGACCGGCACACGGGCTGATCTGGTCTTCGGCTCCAACTCTCAACTGCGCGCCTTGGCAGAAGTCTACGCCAGCAGCGACGCAACCGAGGCCTTTGTTGCCAGCTTCGTCAAAGCCTGGGTCAAAGTGATGGACGCCGATCGTTTTGACGTAAAGTGATTGTGACGCCGTGACTTGTCACGGCTGAGGATAAAGGGGGCAGGGCCGTTGGGTTCTGCCCCTTTTGGGTTTGGGGGAATGTATTAGCCTATTTGGTGTATACCCTTATTAGCATTGGTTCCGAATTTGTAGTCGAGGCCTTTTCGTGATAGCTTAGCGATCGGCTTGTCCTTTATGATACTAAAAAAGGCAAAGCCTTGATGATATTGAGCAAACACCATCGCCATATCTTTGGCTGGATCAACTTTAATTTTGTAACTGAACTGATCGGCCGTGAATCTGTTCGCTGTGTTGAGTGAATCACTTTTTCCCATGTATTTTATAATCTCATAAAGATCTTTGGGGGGATGCTTTGTATTGGTAAGTAATTCTACATCTACCACTACTCGATGTGACGCGATCTGTCCCGTATGTTCGAACCACAAGGCGAGCGTCTGTTTCGTTGCCCATTTGGCGAGCTTTAGACTTATTTCTTTACGAAGTTCGGTAGCAACTGCTGAGCCGATGAGTTTGCCATCTTGATTGAATATGGGAACTCTTTTCGCGCTAATGTATAAATTGGGTGTGTTGTTGGCTATTCCTTTGACGACTTTTAATTCGTGTGCAGACATACTTCTGGTTTTCATCACAGCTTCGGGTGAAACACCAAAAGCAATATTCGCTGCGAGTTGATCGAGACCGCCTGACCCATGATTGCAGCGATGGCAGGCTGGAAATTCTAGACCCATTGGGCGCGATTTATTCTTAAACATAACTTTTGGCGGTGCGTGTTCTGGACCTTCTGCTACACGGTTCCCCCCGCAAAACACACATTTTTTGCCCTTCCAAATTTTCATTAGGTAATTGCCACTGGCCATAAAATATGTTCCTAAAATTTAATGTGACGAATTTAGTTGAAAATGAGTATTTGGGAAACGCTGAAGCTGGATATTTGTGAGTAAATCCGGTGCTGTTATCGGTTATCGGTGTCCCGCATAGCTGCCATGCGATTTCCTGCCTGCTCCTGTTGCAAAAACAAGCTATTATGGGGATAAAGGGGCAACCAAGGAAACGTATCATGCGCGATCTGAAAATTCCGTCTCAACGGCATCCCGAAAAAGCAAAACGGCCGGATAATGTCCAGCCGAAGAAACCTGATTGGATCAGGGTAAAGGCGCCCACGTCCAAGGGCTATTTTGAGACCCGCAATATCATGCGTGAAAACAAACTGGTGACGGTCTGTGAAGAAGCGGGCTGCCCGAATGTGGGGGAATGTTGGTCCCAAGGCCACGCCACCATGATGATCATGGGTGAGGTCTGTACCCGTGCCTGTACCTTTTGCAATATCGCAACGGGTAAACCGCCAGAGGAACTGGATGTGTTCGAGCCGGGCCGTGTTGCGGCGGCGGTGAAAAAGCTGGGGCTGAACCATGTGGTGATCACCTCGGTGGACCGGGATGATGTGGCTGATGGCGGGGCGGAACATTTCGCGCAGACCATTCGCGCGGTGCGCAAACAATCGCCTTCAACCACCATTGAAATCCTGACGCCAGACTTCATCCGTTGCGACGCATCCGCACTTGAAGTGGTGGTCGAAGCGCGTCCGGATGTGTTCAATCACAACCTTGAAACAGTACCGGGTCTGTATCCCGAGGTACGCCCTGGTGCCCGATATTTCCATTCGCTGCGCCTGTTGCAACGGGTTAAGGAACTGGACCCGTCCATGTTCACCAAATCTGGCATTATGGTTGGTTTGGGCGAAGACAAACAATCCGTCATGCAGGTGATGGACGACATGCGCGCCGCCGATATTGATTTCATGACGATCGGTCAGTATTTGCAACCAACCCCGAAGCACCACGCGCTGGACCGGTTTGTCACCCCTGACGAATTTGCCACCTATGAAAAAGCGGCATACGGCAAGGGGTTCCTGATGGTTTCTGCCACACCGCTGACACGTTCCAGCTATCACGCGGGCGATGATTTCGCACGGCTGCGTGCCTCGCGCAACAAGGCGCTGGGGCTGGCTTAAAGTCACCATCGTTTGTTTCTTTAGACCCTAAAGCGTTTCGTGTTTTACGTAATGTGAAACGCGAAACGCTTTAATTTATGCGCGCGGGCCGCTTATTCGGCGCTTGCCACAGGGGCGATCCGCTTCAGGTAGGCCGCGATTGCAGCGTGGTCTTCAGCGGGCAGTTGTTTTGTGTTTTCCACCACGTCGGCCATTTGCCCGCCTGCCACGTCATATTCGGGCGTGAAGCCGGAATTCAGATAGGTCACAATATCCACCACGGCCCAGCCCCCGATGCCGTCTGCATGGGGGGTGATGTTGGGAATACGGCCTTTGCCGTCAGGATTTGGCCCGCCTGCCAGCCATTGGTCCCGTTGCAAGCCTCCGATTGCATTGCGCGGGGTGTGGCATTCGGCGCAGTGGCCCATGGCCTCTACCAGATAGCGGCCTCGGGTTTCTTCGGGCGTCAGATCACCCTGCAAGGCCCAGCCTTTGCCTGCAAACAGGAATTTCCACCCGCCAAGAGAGCGACGGATGTTGAAGGGGAAGCCCACGTCATGAGGCTGGCTTGGCGTGTCCACTGCGGGCAGGGTTTTCAGATAGGCATATAAATCCGCCAGATCCGCAGGGGTCATGTTCTGATAGGTGGTATAGGGGAAGGCCGGATAATAGTGCTTCCCATCGGGCGCGGTTCCGAAGGTAACCGCATTGGCCAGATCACTGAACGACCAGCCGCCGATGCCGAATTCAACACTTTGCGAAATATTGGGCGCGTAGAATGTCCCGAAATCCGAGGCAAATTCCCGCCCGCCCACAAGCGCCAGTTTCGCTTCGCCTTCGGAGCCTTTGGCCGAGTGACAGGAGGCACAGCCAGATGCCGCAAAGACCAAGGCGCCTTTATCGGGATCGCCACTCAGACCGGCCAAAGCCGCGTCCTCCCAGACTTTCGGGGTGGTGATCCACCAAAAAACACCAAAGCCGGCAACAGCGGCAAGAAGGGCGAAACGGAGAAGTTTTTTCATAAGCATACCCCAGAGTATCCTTAATGCCGCAGGGCGCGTAAACAGAAATCGCTGTTCGGGCCTTTTCTTTTTGTTAAACCCATGAGATAGGGACGTGCCAACAGCGGTATTCCAGCAGGAGCATGCAATGGAGATTCGTGAGGCCCTCACTTTTGATGACGTACTTTTGGTGCCAGGGGCATCAAGTGTTCTGCCCGCCACGGCAGATACAAGGACGTTTGTAACAAAAAACATCCCTTTGAACATTCCGTTGCTAAGTTCAGCAATGGATACAGTCACCGAGGCCCGTATGGCGATTGCCATGGCACAGGCCGGTGGCATCGGGATTTTGCACCGGAACCTGACGCTGGATGAACAGCAAAAACAGGTACGCCGTGTAAAGCGCTTTGAAAGCGGGATTGTGTATAATCCGATCACATTGCGCCCCGACCAGACTTTGGGCGATGCCAAAGCGCTGCAGGAACGTTACCGCGTCACAGGCTTTCCGGTCGTCGATGAAAAAGGCCGCGTGCTTGGGATTGTTACCAATCGCGACATGCGATTTGCCAGCGCGGATGACACGCCGGTTCACACGATGATGACAGGTGAAAACCTGGCCATCCTGCGCGAGCCGGCCAGTCTGGTAGAGGCCAAGTCGATGATGCACGCACGGCGCATCGAAAAGCTGCTGGTGGTAGACGGTGAAAACAAGCTGACGGGGCTGCTGACCATAAAAGACCTTGAACAGGCGGTACTGAACCCGCAAGCCTGTAAAGACGGACGCGGACGTTTGCGGGTTGGCGCGGCTTCCACCGTTGGGGATGCGGGCTATGAACGGTCTGTCCAGCTGATTGAAGCAGGTGTGGATCTTTTGGTCATCGACACCGCCCATGGCCATTCCATCAGTGTCTCTGACGCGGTTTCACGGATCAAAGCCTATAACAGCAACGTCCAGGTGGTTGCCGGTAATGTGGCCACCGCCGAAGCGACCCGCGCTTTGATTGAAGCTGGTGCGGATGCTGTAAAGGTTGGCATTGGCCCCGGGTCCATCTGCACCACACGCATTGTGGCAGGGGTCGGGGTTCCCCAATTGACAGCCATCGACGATTGCGCGACCGAAGGCTCCAAAACCGGCACGCCTGTCATTGCGGACGGCGGGATCAAATTCTCGGGCGATTTCGCCAAGGCGATTGCGGCGGGGGCATCCTGTGCCATGGTCGGTTCCATGCTGGGCGGCACGGATGAAGCACCGGGCGAGGTGATCCTGTACCAAGGCCGCAGCTATAAATCCTTCCGTGGTATGGGGTCCGTTGGCGCCATGGCGCGGGGCTCTGCGGACCGGTATTTCCAGAAGGAAGTTTCGGCTGAAAAGCTGGTTCCCGAAGGGATTGAAGGTCAGGTGCCCTATAAAGGTCCAGCCGGAACTGTGATCCACCAGATGATCGGTGGTTTGCGCGCGGCTATGGGCTATACAGGCAGTGCAACCATTGAAGACATGCGCACCAAGTGCAAATTCGTCAAGATTTCGGGGGCAGGGCTGAAAGAAAGCCATGTGCACGATGTACAGATTACCCGCGAAAGCCCGAACTATCGGGTGGGTTGATCCATGACACCTGCTGCCCGCTATGCTGCTGCTGTGGATGTTCTGGACGGATTTTTGTCGGGGGAACCGGCGGAAAAACTGTTGTCGAACTGGGCACGGCGCAACCGCTATGCGGGCAGTAAAGACCGCGCCGGCGTGCGCGACATTGTGTTTGACTGTCTGCGCAATCTGAACAGTTATGCGCAGGCGTCTGGCTTGCCTGACGGGCGCGGCATTGCGGTTGGTCATTGTCTGGCTTCGGGGTTGGCTGTGGATGACATCTTTAACGGTGTGGCCTATTCGCCCGCTGCGCTTGATGAACAGGAACAGGCCTTGCTTGGCGCAGCGCAAGCCAAAGGCGGGCAGGTGGTTGATCTGCCGGACTGGCTGGCAGCGGTGTTTGAAACAGATTTGGGCGCAGCGGCAACACAGGTTGCACAAGCGCTGAGCCACCGCGCCCCTGTGGATTTGCGGGTGAACATTGCCAAAACCACTGTCTCTGGCGCGATGAAAGCCTTGGCGGCTGAGGGGATTATCTGTGTCCCCGTCAAGGATGAACCAACTGCCCTTCGGGTGCTGGAAAACCCGCGCAGGGTTGCCGGATCAAACCCCTATCTTACGGGGCAGGTGGAACTGCAAGATGCAGCATCTCAGGCGCTGGTCGGGATGCTTGACCTGCAAGGCGGGCAAAATGTGCTGGATTATTGCGCGGGCGGGGGGGGTAAAACACTGGCCATGGCCGCGCGGGTGCCTGACGCCCGTTACAGCGCGTGGGATATCAGTGCAGCCCGACTTGCCCCCCTAAAAGAACGCGCGGCGCGGGCTGGGGCCAAAGTAACCTTGCTGGCAGAGAAACCGGCCAAAGCGATCTATGATCTGGTTCTGGTCGATGCACCTTGTTCCGGATCGGGGGCATGGCGGCGCAATCCCGAAGGCAAGTGGCGCCTGACACAGGACAGCCTGTCAGAGGTGCAAGCCATGCAGGCACAGGTTTTAACAGAGGCAGCGCAACTGGTAAAAGCCGGCGGAACGCTGGTTTACGCAACCTGTTCGGTGCTGGAACGGGAAAACACCGGCCAAGTTAAGACCTTTTTAAGCAAGACTTCGGAGTATGAGGTGGTTTCCACCCATAATCTCGGGCTGAATTGCCCCGGTGACGGATTTTATTGCGCGATTCTGAAAAAACAATTTTAACGTGTATTGATGATGTGCTAGCGTCCCCTGACGCGAATTAAGGGGTGGAGTTTTGAAGAATAAGGCTGGGGGGCTTTATGACTGGTTTCAAAATTTCGCAATACGCCACACAAATGGCGTTGATATGGATAGTCGGCGCAAGCCTGATTTTATTATGGTTAATGCCTGACCCGGTCGCCTGGTTCGGCACCTTTGCATTTCTGGGTGGGTTCGGTCTGGTGGCCGCGGCACGTCGGTATTCTATGGGCGTCTTTGAACGCGTGCCTGTCGTTGAAGATTTTCAACTGGAAACGCCGGTTCTACCGGAAGTGGCGCCTGATCCTGTGCCGGTTGTCGATCCGATGACCGAAACCAAGATCGCAGAAAAAGTGCAGCAATTGTTCGACCGCCTGCCCATTGCCATGGTGCACATCGACAGTCGGGGGCGCATCGGACAATCCAACGTGGCTGCGCGGGAATTCCTGCGTTTGGAACCTGCGGAAACACCGCTGTTTGAAACTCTGGTCGAAGGTTTGGGGCGCAGTGTATCGACCTGGATGCAGGCGGCGCGGGACAATCATGTACCTTGTAAACCTGAAATGGTGCAGGTGCGGCGGTCCCAGACCGAAGAGATCTTACAAGTTTCGCTGATGCCGCCGCCCGTTGACGGGCAGGGCGGTTTGATCGCCACGTTCAGTGATGCGACCGAATTGAAATCCCTTGAAGCCCAGTTCGTGCAAAGCCAGAAGATGCAGGCCATCGGCCAGTTGGCAGGCGGCGTGGCCCATGATTTCAACAATCTTTTGACGGCAATTTCAGGCTATTGTGATCTGTTGTTGCTGCGCCATGAAAAGGGCGATCAGGATCATGCAGACCTGACCCAGATCACCCAAAACGCCAATCGGGCGGCAGCGCTTGTGGGGCAGCTTCTGGCCTTTTCGCGCAAACAAACCCTGACGCCTAAGGTATTGTCTGTGAACGATACTTTGTCTGAACTGACCCATTTGCTTAGCCGGTTGCTGGGGGAAAAGGTGGAATTGCTGGCGGAATACGGCAAGGATCTGCCCCGTGCCTTTGTAGACGGTCGCCAATTGGAACAGGTCATCATGAATCTGGTGGTCAACGCGCGGGATGCGATGCCGGACGGCGGAGAGGTGTTGATCAAAAGTGGTACGCAGGTCTTTGATAAAACCACCCGTGTGGACCGTGTGTTGGTGCCCAAAGGCACCTATGTCACAATCAGTGTGGCGGATACGGGCTGCGGCATTCGCCCTGAACATCTGGAAAAGATATTCGAGCCGTTTTACACCACCAAAGATGTGGGGGAAGGCACGGGCTTGGGGTTGTCTATGGCCTACGGCATTGTGAAACAGACAGGCGGGTTTATTTTTGCCAAAAGCGTATTGGGGACGGGATCGGAGTTCAGTCTTTTGTTGCCCGCCCATGAAGGCGCGCTTGTTGAACCCTCAGCACCTGAGAAAACCTCGAAATCCGCACCGAAATCCCTGAACGGGCTGTCTGTACTTTTGGTGGAGGATGAAGCCCCTGTCCGCAGTTTTGCGGCCCGTGCGCTGGCTTTGCAAGGTGTGCGCGTGACAGAGGCCTCCTCGGCGGAAGTTGCGCTCGAAAAGCTGGAGGATACCGATTTCTTTGTGGATGTGATTGTGTCTGATGTGGTGATGCCGGGGATGGACGGGCCGACCTGGGTGGTCAAAGCCCAGGAAACCCGCCCCGATGTTCAGGTGATTTTTGTCTCTGGCTACGCAGAAGAGAATTTTTCGTCCGAATACGGCGATATTCCGAATGCGTCGTTTCTGCCAAAGCCGTTTTCTTTGAAACAACTGATTGAAGCGGTGCGCAATCTGGCCGGTTAGATCGCCAATTCGGGTGGGGACAGACGGTCGTAAATTTCAAAATCCTGCGCATAGGCGTTCTGGTACTGGCGCAGCAGATCGGGGCTTAGGGTCAGCTTGCCTTCGGGGGATTGATTTGCATGTCCAAGGGTGAATTGTTTGCCAAGACGGTTTTGCAGGAACCGAACCAGCCCGTCCATGTCTTCATAGCGAAACAGATGGGACATGCCCACCTGACCGTCTTTGCCCGACATAAACTTGGCCTGTGATCCAACGCGGGCGTAATCCGGTGGATTATCAGAGAGATAGGCCGCAACAAATTCATCAAAGCTGAGACCGGCGGTAGAATTGGAGGAGCCTTTCAATTCATCTCGGGACCGGTAGCGGAACCAGCTTCCAAGCCAGTCCACGGGTTCGCGGATAACGGCCACACAGTCGGGTTCGTCCCGCGTCAGCGTCATGACAAACGGTTCCAGCAGGCGTTGGTACTTGCGATAGGGCGTGTGTTTGGCGTTCGGACTTTTGGAAATACGGATATCGCAGGTTGTACCCAGAGCGAGTTCGATTGAAGTAGAGGCGGTTTTAGGGGTGGCAAAAAACACCAGCTTCTCTTTGATAAATACCATCATTCCGGTCAATTATCCCCATTCAACCTAAAAGTGCGTCAGCCATTTACCATTCATAAACCTTCATAGGCAATTGTTAAATTAAATTTTTACTTGAAGTGTTCCTGTTTTGGTCTCATATATTAAATGAGAACAAGAGGCGAACATCAGCAGCGATTGCTCAGGCATCTGGGATGTGAAATAAGGGATAAGAACATGGCCACAGCGAACCTACTCGATCTAACCGAAAGAAAATCAATGGATAAGCAAAAAGCACTGGAATCAGCCCTTGGGCAGATTGAACGTCAGTTCGGCAAAGGCTCAATTATGAAGCTGGGCGGCAGTGCTGTGATGGATGTGGAAGCAACCTCCACCGGCTCTATCGGGCTGGATATTGCTTTGGGAATCGGCGGCATTCCGAAAGGCCGTATCATTGAGGTTTACGGTCCTGAAAGCTCCGGTAAAACCACACTGTCACTGCATTGTATTGCGGAAGAACAGAAAAAAGGCGGGGTATGTGCCTTTGTGGATGCGGAACATGCGCTGGATCCGACCTATGCGAAAAAGCTGGGTGTGGATCTGGACGAGTTGCTGATCTCGCAGCCGGACGCCGGTGAACAGGCGTTGGAAATCACCGACACATTGGTGCGCTCTGGCGCGGTTTCCATGGTCGTGGTTGATTCGGTTGCAGCCCTGACGCCAAAATCCGAGTTGGAAGGCGATATGGGCGATCATCAGGTGGGCGCACAGGCCCGGTTGATGAGTCAGGCAATGCGCAAGCTGACAGGCTCGATCAGCAAATCCAAATGTACGGTGATTTTCATTAACCAGATTCGGATGAAAATCGGTGTGATGTTTGGCTCCCCTGAAACCACGTCTGGCGGGAACGCTCTGAAATTCTACGCCTCTGTCCGTCTGGACATTCGCCGGATCGGTGCGATCAAGGATCGTGACGAAATCGTCGGCAATGCGACCCGTGTGAAAGTCGTTAAGAATAAAGTTGCCCCGCCGTTCAAACAGGTGGAATTCGACATTATGTACGGCGAAGGTATTTCCAAGCGGGGTGAGCTGGTTGATCTGGGCGTGAAAGCGGGAATCGTTGAAAAATCAGGGTCCTGGTTTTCCTATGGGGACCAGCGGATCGGGCAGGGACGTGAAAATGCCAAGAATTTTCTGAAAGAAAATCCGCAAGTTGCCTGGGAGATCGAGGATAAAATCCGCGCATCCCACGGGCTGGATTTTGATATGGACAAGCCTGCTGCCGATAGCGGCGCGGATGATGTGCTGGAAAAATAAGGCGCTGCGTGGGGGGATGTGCCTCTGGCGGGAGTATTTTAAGAACATTGAAACATGCGCCGCGGGTCTAACCTGCGGCGTTTTTCGGTTTTGGGGCGTATTGCGTGGGACAATTGTGTTGTGGACAGATTTTGCAGGCAGGGTATAACCGCCCCTGATCAAAACCCGTATACTACAAAGGCATAACACAATGGTTGGCGTAAACGATATTCGCAGCACGTTTCTTTCCTATTTCGAAAAAAACGGCCACGCGGTTGTGGACAGCTCTCCGTTGGTGCCGCGCAACGACCCGACGCTGATGTTCGTGAATTCCGGCATGGTGCAGTTTAAGAACCTGTTTACCGGAGTTGAAACACGGGACTATCAGCGGGCGACCTCGGCGCAGAAATGTGTGCGGGCAGGGGGCAAGCATAATGATCTGGACAATGTGGGTTATACGGCGCGCCACCATACTTTTTTTGAAATGCTGGGGAATTTTTCCTTTGGCGATTATTTCAAGAAAGAAGCGATTCCCTTTGCGTGGGATCTGATCACCAAGGATTTCGGCATTGATAAATCCCGTTTGGTGACAACGGTTTATCACACCGATGACGAAGCCTTTGCGATCTGGAAAAGCCTTGGGGTGCCAGAGGACCGGATCATCCGAATTGCCACGTCTGACAACTTTTGGCAGATGGGTCCGACGGGGCCATGTGGACCCTGCACCGAGATTTTCTACGATCACGGCGATCATATTTGGGGCGGGCCTCCGGGCTCTGCCGAAGAAGACGGCGACCGGTTTATTGAAATCTGGAACGTTGTGTTCATGCAGAACGAGCAATTCGCCGACGGCACCATGCGCGAACTGGACATGCAGTCCATCGACACCGGCATGGGGCTGGAACGGATTGCGGCCTTGTTGCAGGGCAGCCATGACAATTATGACACCGATCTGTTCAAAGCGCTGATCGAAGCGTCTGCACAGGTGGCCGGGGTTGATCCTTATGGGGATCAGAATGTGCATCACCGCGTTATTGCGGATCACCTGCGTTCCACGTCATTCCTGATTGCGGATGGTGTTCTGCCATCAAACGAGGGGCGCGGCTATGTGCTGCGCCGTATCATGCGTCGCGCCATGCGCCATGCCCATTTGCTGGGTGCCAAAGATCCGGTGATGTATCGTCTGGTGCCTGAACTGGTGCGTCAGATGGGGCAGGCCTATCCTGAACTTGGCCGTGCCCAGCCGATGATTGAAGAAACACTGCTGCTGGAAGAGACACGGTTCAAGACGACGCTGGATCGGGGGTTGAAGCTGTTGGATGCGGAACTTGAGGGCATGGCTGAAGGCACGGCCCTGCCAGGGGAAACCGCGTTCAAACTGTATGATACTTACGGGTTCCCGCTGGATTTGACGCAGGATGCCCTGCGTGAAAAAGGTGTTGAGGTGGACACTGACGGGTTTACCAGTGCCATGGCCGCGCAAAAGGCCAAGGCGCGGGCGGCCTGGTCCGGGTCTGGAGAGGCTGCGGATGAATCCGTCTGGTTCGACATCGCCGATTCCGAGGGCAGCACAGAGTTTCTGGGCTATGACACCGAAGAGGCCGAAGGCCAGATCCGTGCGATTGTTCTGGACGGCGCGGTAGTTAACGCGGCCGCAAGCGGCGCGGCGGTGCAACTGGTGCTGAACCAAACGCCGTTTTATGCGGAAAGTGGCGGTCAGGTTGGCGACACGGGCGTTTTGAAAACCGACGGTGCAAATGTGCGCATTACCGACGTGCGCAAAAAGGCCGGCGTGTTTGTGCATATCGGTGAAGTTGTGGACGGCACAATCACCACGGGTGATGCCGCTGAACTGGTGGTGGATCACGCGCGGCGCAGTGAGATCCGCGCCAACCATTCAGCCACCCACCTGCTGCACGAAGCCTTGCGGGTTGCCTTGGGCGATCATGTGGCGCAGCGCGGCTCTTTGAACGCAGAGGATCGCTTGCGGTTCGACTTCAGCCATTCCAAAGCCATGAACGCCGAGGAAATGGCGCAAGTGGAACGGGATGTGAACGCCTTTATCCGCCAGAATACCCCTGTGGATACCCGTATCATGACCCCTGACGAGGCCCGCGAATTGGGCGCGCAGGCGCTGTTTGGTGAAAAATACGGCGATGAAGTGCGGGTTGTGTCTATGGGCAAGCTGGCTGGCAGCGGTAAAGGGTCGGATAAAAACACCTATTCGCTGGAACTTTGCGGCGGCACACATGTGCGGCGCACGGGCGATATCGGTGCCTTTGTGATGCTGGGCGACAGTGCCAGCAGTTCCGGTGTGCGTCGGATCGAAGCCCTGACCGGGCAGGCTGCGCAGGATTATCTGCGCGGGCAGGATCATCTGCTGGCAGAGGCGGCTTTGGCCCTGAAAGCGCCCGCGTCAGAGGTTCCTGCGCGGATCAAATCCCTACAGGACGAGCGTAAAGCCCTGCAAAATGAAATCGCCGAGCTGCGCAAGAAAGCAGCGATGGGCGGGACGGACGGCGGATCGGATGCGGTTACAGTTAACGGTGTACCGTTTCTGGGGCAGGTTCTGGCAGATGTACCGGGCAAGGATTTGCGCGGCTTGATCGACGAGCACAAGAAACGTCTGGGCAGCGGTGCGATCGTGCTGATTTCCGGCGCGGGCGGCAAAGCGGCAATTGCGGCGGGGGTCACAGAAGACTTGACCGATCGGGTGTCGGCGGTTGACTTGGTAAAGGCGGCTGCGGCAGAGCTGGGTGGTAAAGGTGGCGGCGGTCGCGCGGATATGGCGCAAGCGGGCGGCCCGTCTGCAAAGAATGCTGATGCGGCCCTTTTGGCTGCGCAAAAAGTTTTGGAGGATTAAATGACGGTTTACACAATGGCACATATTGATGTGCATGACGAAGCAGAATACGCCCGCTACGCAGAACTGGCAGGGCCGGCGGTTGCGCAATATGGCGGCGTTTTTCTGGCGCGCGGTGGGAAAACCGAAGTCATGGAAGGCCATGCACGGGCCCGTAATGTGATCATCCAGTGGCCTGACATGGATACCGCCAAAGCGTTTTATAACGGTCCGGAATATCAACTGGCGCTCAGCCATGGTCTGCCCGCTGCAAACCGCGACTATATGTTTGTGGAAGGCGTCTGATGGCCGCCTATGTGATCGCGCAGATCGAAGTGACCAATCTGGACGGCTATATGGAATATGCCAGCCAGACCGTTGCTTGCGCGGAAAAATTCGGCGGTAAGTTCCTTGTCAAAGGCGGCGCTGCCGAGTGGATCGAGGGCACGGGGGCTGCGCGTAATGTGGTGATCGAATTTGACACCACAGAGGCGGCCAAGGCGTTCTACTATTCGGATGAATATCAAAAAATCCTGCCTCTTGCCTTGAACAATTCGAACCGCTCTATGGTGCTGGTCGAAGGGGTTTAGGCCTTTGTAGGGGCTTCGGGAACAGCGCAGGGCCTTGGGCGCTGCGTCATTTCCCTTGGCCGCCTTCCTTGCACTTTTTGGCGGCGGGGCGTAACAGGCAGGCCAGCCAATTCGGAGAGTTTCAAGATGTCGGGCACAGATCACGCAAAAGCCGCTGATTGGGGCGGGCCGCAACCAGTGATGGTTTTGGTGCAGCCACAGATGGGCGAAAACATCGGCGCCGCGGCGCGGGCGATGTGGAATTTCGGGCTGGAACGGATGCGGTTGGTGAACCCGCGGGATGGCTGGCCGAACCAGAAAGCCGTGACCATGTCGAGCGGGGCCGCCCGTGTGATTGATGCGGTGCAGGTGATGGACACCACCGAACAGGCAATTTCAGATTTGCATTATGTGTTTGCCACCACCGCGCGGGGACGGGATTTGACCAAACCTGTGGTCACGCCGGAACGGGCGATGGAACAGGCGCGTGCCATGGTGGCTGAGGGGCAGAATGTGGGAATTCTGTTCGGGCCGGAACGTTCGGGTCTTGAAAACCCTGATATCGCGCGGGCCAATGCGATTATTTCCGTGCCGGTCAATCCGGCTTTTGCCTCGCTTAATCTGGCGCAATGTGTGTTGTTGCTGGCCTATGAATGGCGCCGTCAACAGGGCGATGCCGCACCCGAGGTTCTGGAACTGGCAGGCACCAAACGGGCCGAGTCGATCGAGATTCAGAAACTGACGGAAACGCTGGAGGCGCGGCTGGAGTCGGTCGGGTTCTTTTGGCCGGATCACAAGGCCGAAAGCATGGTGACGAACCTGCGCAACATGATTTCGCGTCTGCCCCTGACACAGGCGGATGTGCGTATGTTCCACGGCGTCATCAAGTCGCTGGCAGACAAGCATCCAAAGTCCCGTTAACCATTGATCAGCCCCGTCGCGCGTCCTAAATAGTGCCTAGCATTCTGAAAGGCGCGGCCCATGACCAAGACACGCAGCATTTTTGAAGAGGTTTCGACCGGAAAACCTGCATCGGACGCGCCCAAGGGCGGTTTGATCGACGCAGGCAAATCCGGTGCGCGTCGGGCGATAGCGGTTTGGCTGTTGGTGCTGTTCGCGCTTGTTGCAGGGATGATCCTTGTAGGCGGTATGACACGGTTGACGGACAGTGGGCTGTCGATCACCGAATGGAAGCCCGTCACAGGCGCGATCCCCCCGATGAATGATGCTGTCTGGACCGAAGAATTCACCAAATATCAGGCAACGCCGGAATATCAGTTGCAAAACAAAGGCATGTCTATGTCTGAATTCAAGTCGATCTACTGGTGGGAATGGGGCCATCGCCAGTTGGGACGGCTTGTGGGTCTGATCTGGGCTGTTGGCTTTTTCTATTTTCTGGCGCGCCGCCAAATTCCGAAAGGCTGGACCGGACGTTTGGTTCTGGTAGGGGCCTTGGGCGGTTTGCAAGGGGCGATTGGCTGGTGGATGGTGTCCTCAGGGCTGTCGGGGCGTATGGTGGATGTGGCGTCTTACCGTCTGGCGACCCATTTGGGGCTGGCCTTTATCATCCTTGGGGTGCTGGTGTGGTTTGCATGGCAACTGCAACGCCCTGAAATGGAGATGTTCCAGGCGCGGCGCAATCAGGAAAAGTCCCTTGTGAGCCTGTCTACGATTCTGCTGGTCTTGGCCTTTGCGCAGATCCTGCTGGGTGCACTTGTGGCGGGTATTGACGCAGGGCGCGGGTATATCGACTGGCCGATGATGAACGGAGAGTTCCTGCCGTCGGAATCCTTTGATTATGCGCCGTTCTGGACCAACTTCTTTGAAAACCCCGCCTTGGTTCAGTTTAACCATAGGTTGCTAGGCTATGGTGTTTTTCTCTTCACTCTCCACCTCTGGTTTTCCTCGCGCAGCTCGGCTATTCTACAGACTCGGCGGGCGGCTTTGACTTTGCTTTTCGTCGTTCTGGCACAAATGGTTATGGGAATTGCCACCGTGATGCATGCCGCTCCGTGGCATCTGGCGATCTTCCATCAGATTGGTGCCGTTATTGTGATTGTATGTGTTTTGAACGTTCGTTTTTCTGCGCTGTATCCAAGGGCGCAAAAGCTTAGATAATTGAGGTGAATACATGAATTCCATGACTGCGTATTCGGCTTTGGCCGAGCACTATCGTGATGTGGTTGCATTGGGGCAAGTGTCGGGTTTGTTGGGGTGGGATCAGGAAACGATCATGCCTAAAGGGGCAGCGACGCAACGCTCTGAATGGATGAGCGCGCTGGAAAAAGTGGGTCACGCCCAACGCACCGACCCCCGGATCGCCGAATGGCTGGAAGCGGCAAGTGCCGCCGATTTGACCGAGGAACAGGCCGCCAATGTGCGCCTGATCCGCCGCCAGTTCGAGCGCCAGTCCAAAGTGCCAAGCGCATTGGCCCGCCAGATTGCCCGTGTCACATCGCAGGCGCAGGGGGTTTGGGCGAAAGCCCGTGAAGCGGGAGATTTTGCAGCCTTTCAGGATGTCCTGAGCGAAGTTTTAACCCTGCGCCGTGAAGAAGCGGCGGCTTTGGCGGATGGCGGCAATCTTTATGATGCGCTGTTGGAAGATTACGAGCCGGGCATGTCGGAACCCGTTTTGGCAAAGCTGCTGGGCGGGTTGCGCGACGGTTTGGTGGATCTACGGGGCAGGGTGGCCGAAAGCGGCGAGCAAATCCCCGATCTGCGCGGTACGTTTTCACGCGACCAGCAGACCATGATTGCCCGCGAACTGGCCACCGCCTTTGGTTATGACTGGACACGCGGGCGGCTGGATTTCAGCGTCCATCCGTTTTCCAGTGGCAGCTATAACGACGTGCGCATCACCACGCGGGTGTCGGAAAGTGACCCGTTCAATTGTTTTTATTCGACAATCCATGAAGTCGGCCACGCCACTTATGAGCAGGGGATCAATCAGGATTACGGCCTGACCATGCTGGGCAGCGGGGTCTCTATGGGGGTTCACGAAAGCCAGAGCCGGATTTTGGAAAACCAGTTGGGGCGCAGTCGTGCATTCACGGGGTTCCTTTACGGGCGAATGCGCGAGGTTTTCGGGGATTTCGGCGTGCCAGATGCAGAGGCGTTCTACCGTGTGGTCAACAAGTTGCACCGTGGTTTTATCCGTACGGAAGCTGACGAGGTTCAATACAACCTGCATGTGCTGCTGCGCTTTGATCTGGAGCGCCAGTTGATTGCAGGGGATCTGGAAGTCGTTGACCTTGAAGCCGCTTGGAACGAACGGTTCGAGAAGGATTTCGGCTATCCTGTGGATACGCCGTCCAATGGCGTGTTGCAGGATGTGCATTGGTCCGTTGGTTTGTTCGGGTATTTCCCCACCTATTCGCTGGGCAATATTTATGCGGGCGAGTTGTTTGCCAAAATGTCCGACGACGTGCCTGACCTGCAGGGTGAACTGGCGCAGGGCAATACCACATCCGCGCTGGGATGGCTGGGGCAGAATATCCACCGCCACGGATCACTCTATGAACCCCGCGAGACGATTACCCGCGCTGTGGGACACGCGCCGACGGCAGCGCCTTTGCTGGCCTATCTGAACCAGAAGTTTGGCGAGATTTACAAGTTGTAAGGCTTGCAAGCGACCGCGCGGCGCGATGCGTTTCGCGCGGGAAGCATTCGGGCCTAAAAGCCGGCGGGCTGCCTGTCTGGTGTGGTCAGCTTTGGGGCCAGTTGGGCGCGCGCTTTTCCAGAAAGGCGGCGATGCCTTCTTCGGTGTCCGTAAGCAGCATGTTTTCTGCCATAACCGCGCCTGTGAATTCATAGGCTTGATCAAGCGGCATTTGAAGTTGCTCGTAGAACGCCTGTTTGCCGATCTTGACCGCCGCGCCGAGTTTCGAAGCGACCAGTTCGGCCAGTTCCAGTGTTGCGCCATCAAGCTGTTCGGGGGCCACCACGCGGTTGACCAAGCCAAGGTCCTGGGCCTTTTGCGCGGAAATAAACTGGCCTGTGGTCAGCAATTCAAAGGCTTGTTTGCGCGGGATATTGCGGGACAGGGCCACCATCGGGGTAGAACAGAACAGGCCGATGTTTACGCCGTTCACACCGAATTTTGTCTGGTCATCCGTTACGGCCATATCGCAACTGGCCACCAGTTGGCAGCCTGCCGCGGTGGCCAGCCCGTGGGGTTGGCAGATCACCGGTTGGGGCAGTTTGGGGATGGTGGTCATCATCTTGGTGCATTTTGAGAACAGGTCTAGGAAATACTGTTTGCCCCCGTCATCGTCCTGCCGCGCGGCGGTCATTTCTTTCAGGTTATGACCTGCACAAAACGCCTTACCAGTGCCGCGCAGGATCACCACGCGGATGGTTTTATCCTGCATCAGGCTGTCAAACTGGGATTGCAACGCGTCCAGCATATCCTCGGACAGGGCGTTCAGCGTCTTTGGAGTGTTCATGGTCAGCGTCGCAATTGCGCCCGCATCGTTGCGTAACAGGATGTCTGAGGTCATGGTTTTCTCTTGTTTGGCCGTGCCTTATGCCGCAAACCTTAGACAAAACAATAGCCTGAGGAAAGACCATGCCCCTGAAAATGACGATAGAAGAGCTCCGTGATTTCTTTGTGGAGGTTTTCCCCCAAGTCAAAGACGATTTTGTCATCGAAGATATGACTGAAGACGAAATTACCGTGCGCCTGAAAGTGACCAACCAGCATTTACGCCCCGGTGGAACGGTGTCCGGCCCGTCAATGTTTGGTTTGGCGGATGTGTGTTTCTATCTGATTATTATGGGAAATATCGGCCCCAAGGCGCTGACGGTGACGACCAATTGTTCCATTGATTTCATGCGCAAGCCTGAACCCCGTGACATGATCGCCAAGGCGCGGCTTTTGAAACTGGGCAAGGCGCTGGCTGTGGGGGATGTGATGTTGTATTCCGAGGGCATGGACAAACCTGTTGCCCATGCCAATGTGACTTATTCCATCCCGCCACGGGATGAATTCGTGCGCTAGAACGGGCTGTCGGTGATGTAATCGCCGCTTTGGAAATCCGAAAGATCGGCTCCGACCACCAGCACCGAATGGTCGCTGTCTACCTTGAACAGAACGCCGGCGTCGGTATCAATGATGCGGATGTCCGGCTTGCCTGCAGCTTGCAGCCCATAGGCGGTTAAGCCCATGTCCAGTGTGTCGATGCCGTATTCGAAGTCCAAAATCTTGTCCTTGCCGAAATCCGTGTCCTGAAACACAAAACTGTCGGCGCCGTCTCCGCCGAACAGTCGGTCGTTGCCGTCGCTGTCATAAATGGAGTCATCGCCAGCGCCGCCATATTCCCTGTCGTTGCCCGCACCAGAGTAGATTTGGTCATTGCCCGCATCGCCATAGACTTTGTCGTTGCCATCGCCGCCTTGCAGGAAATCGTTCCCGCCGCCGCCTTTCAACAAGTCCCTGTCGTCGCCACCATAGATATAGTCATTGCCAGCGCCGCCGTTCAATTTGTCATTGCCGGTATCGCCATACAGCGTGTCGCTGGCGCCACCCCCGATCAGGATATCGCGATCCGCCCCGCCGTGCAGTTCATCCTGACCGCCGCCGCCGTTCAGCCTGTCCACTCCGTCGCCGCCAAACAAAATGTCATTGCCAGCATCGCCAGAGAGGTTGTCCCTGCCAACGCCACCATAAAGAAAATCCTGGCCGCTTCCGCCGTTCAGCTTGTCGTTGTCCTGTCCGCCGTAAAGCGTGTCACTGGCCCCGTCACCTTTCAACGTGTCGTCGCCATCTTCTCCGAACAAAAGATCGCCACCATCGCCGCCGAACACCGTGTCATCGCCACCGCCGCCTTTGATGTAATCCGCGCCTTTACCGCCCGACAGTTTGTCCTTACCTCCAAGCCCCAGAAGAATGTCTTCGCCTGCTGTTCCGGATTTTTCGTTGTTCTTGTTGTTGCCTTCCCAAAAGTAATCCGGTGTGGTGATATCCACGCCCTGAATGGAATCCTGATAGCTAAACTGCACATAGGTTTCATCATAAAGTGTCAGCATCACCTTGTCGTTTGGCAGGGTCACAAAGGCGGAATGGGACTGGGGCTGGGTCTTGTCGTCGTCATGGGCCACGGTGGGCCCAAAGATCAGCTTGCCTGATGGCGACAGCACGGCAAGGAATACGTTGCTGTCGGTGCTATAGCCGGTTTTTATCCCGTATCCTGTGAAAGAGACCAGAATCAGGCCGTCTTTGGTCAATCCCAGCGAAAACTCCCGTGGTGCGATGGAGGCCCCGTCGACTTTGCTGTCAAAGCTGAGAGGCGCGCCTTTTTGCACGCCGTTTTTGTTGAATTTCTGGATATAGACGATATCCGCATCTTCGGTGTTGGGGTAGATGGCCTGACGTGTATAGACCGTCATGAAGCCGCCATCGGGTGTGGCTACCAGTTCCGGGTCTTGGGCAAACCGGTAGGTGCCGGCGTCCTCGCTAAGGTTGAACTGGTCGCCCAAAGTTTTGCCCTTGGTGTTGAAAATCTGGCCGAACCTACCGTCGGAACCGCTTTTTTCCCAGACGGCCAGAATATTGCCGTTGTCCAATATGGTCAGATTCGGGTCGGCGCGTGGAAAATCCGAAGTCGCGCGCCCTGCATCAAAATCATAGCTGTTCAACAGTTTCCCTGCGGGGCTGTAAAACCGCCCGACATATTGCAGTTCTGCATCCGGTGCGCGGTCCCTGTAGGTGACGAAATACCCGTCATCCGTGTGAATCGCATTCTGGAATTCCATCAAATAGCCACTGTCGAGCACTTTGGTGCTGCCGGTCTGGCTGCCGCTGGAATTGAAGGTCATCAGGCTGATCTGGTTGTGATTGATTTCGGTCGCGTCCTCTTCGACCACAACAGAGAATTTACCAGCGTCCAGCGCAAAAATCTTGGGCAGTTTGTACCCTTCGGTAATTGTACCGATGGTGCCAAGGATGGTGGTTTCGCCGTTTTTCGGATTATAAAGTGAAAGCGTCAGATACCCGCTGCTGCTGGCCAGATAGGCCGTGGCGACCTTACCGTTGCTTAATGTGGTGGAACTGTAGTCTGCTTCTGCCAATGCGCCCAGACTGTTACTTGAAAGAAGGTGTTGATCGCCAGTAAACCCTACCATAGGGGACTCCTTAAAAAAATGGCCTGCTTAAATACATGTGCAGACCAAAATGTTGACTTGCGCGGAAAACTATAATTCGCGTTATTTTGGCTGGCAACTTTTTTGAATGGCTTTTCAGGGCAGGCTGTGACGGGGCTGGATGGCTGCGAGCGGTCACAAATGGCGGATTTTACGCTTGAAATGTGGGGTATTATAGTACCATAATTGTAATGCATTGATAAGTAACGATTTTACATGCATTTTGGGAATTGACTGTGCGCGACAGACAGGTAAAACGGCGACAGAATTCGACAGGGCCTTATGGCCTTGTTTTCACTTCCATCAATTGGACTTAAAACCATGAAAACTTTCTCAGCAAAACCTGCTGACATCGACAAGAAATGGATCATTATCGACGCTGAAGGCGTCATTTTGGGCCGTCTTGCGTCGATCGTTGCCATGCGCTTGCGTGGTAAACACAAGGCTACTTTCACACCATCCATGGATATGGGCGACAACGTCATCATCATCAATGCCGATAAGGTACAGATGACTGGCAAAAAACGCACAGACAAAATCCACTACTGGCACACCGGTCACCCGGGCGGGATCAAACAGCGCACAGCCGGTCAGATCCTTGAAGGCAAATTCCCAGAGCGTCTGGTGACGAAAGCCGTTCAACGTATGCTGCCAGGTGGTCCATTGTCCCGTCAGCAAATGACAAACCTGCGCGTTTACGCGGGCGCCGAGCATCCGCATGAAGCACAGAACCCAACAGTTCTCGACGTCAAAGCGATGAACCCTAAAAACACGCGGAGCCAGTCATGAGCGACGAAATCAAATCCTTGGACGAGCTGAAAGACGCTGTAGAAGCTTCTGACATCGTTATCGAATCCGCTGTTGAGACTGCAACCATCACACGCGAAGCTGTACGTGACGCGCTGGGTCGGTCTTATGCAACCGGCAAACGGAAAGACGCGGTTGCCCGTGTTTGGATCAAACCCGGTTCCGGCAAAGTAACCATCAACGGCAAGCCGCAAAACGTTTATTTTGCACGCCCGGTTCTGCAGATGATCCTGGCACAGCCATTTGAAATCGCTGGTGTTGTTGGCGAATTCGACGTGATGGCGACTGTTAAAGGTGGCGGTCTGTCCGGTCAGGCCGGTGCTGTGAAGCACGGCATTTCCAAAGCGCTGCAACTGTATGAACCAACACTGCGCGCGCCTTTGAAGGCTGCGGGCTTCCTGACACGCGACTCGCGCGTTGTGGAACGTAAGAAATACGGTAAACGCAAGGCGCGTCGGAGCTTCCAGTTCTCCAAGCGTTAAGCTTACAGCTACGATTTACGAAAAGGCCCTGCTTTGCGGGGCCTTTTTGCATTCCGGCAGGGCGGATTTCGCATGGTTGTTACCTGAGTGTAGTACCCACAGGCAAACGCAGTCACGCCACGGTTCCCCCTATGCAAACCCTGACCAAAGATATTTCTTATGCCCCTTCAGCACGGACGAAATCGGGCCGCGCCCTGATCCGAACCATGGAAACCCTTAGCGGGCGGCATAAGTTGCTGCGTATGGCGCGGGGGTATGAAACCGAAACCGCCACAGGGGCGGATTTCTTTCGGGTCATGTCGGAAAAATACCGCCTGAAGCTGGATGTGCTGGCAGGATCGCTGGAAAACATACCGCGCAGCGGCCCGCTGATCCTGATTGCCAATCACCCTTATGGAATTCTCGACGGGTTGGTGTTGGGAGATATTCTGGCACAACGCCGCGGAGATTTCCGGTTACTGGCCCATAGCGTGTTTCGACAGTCGGATGCGTTGCGCGATGTGATCCTACCCGTCAACTTTGACGGAACCAAAGACGGTGTGCGCCAGAACCTGCACACCCGACACCAGTCTATGACCTATCTGGAAAATGGCGGGGCTATCGGAATTTTTCCGGGTGGCACGGTGTCTACTGCGGTCAAACCCTTTGCCCAGCCGATGGACCCGCGCTGGCGGCCATTCACGGCCAAGCTGGTTGCACGGACTGGCGCGACAGTGGTGCCGATCTATTTTGAAGGCGCCAACTCGCGCCTGTTCCAGATCGCAAGCCATCTGCACGCGACCCTGCGAATGTCCTTGCTGATCAACGAGTTCCGCCGCGCCCGTAAAGCCCCCGTACGTTTGGTCGTGGGGCAGGCGCTGGATCGTGGCGCACTTGATGCCTGTTCCCGCGACCCCAGAGCCATGATGGATTTCCTGCGCGAGTCGACCTATCGTCTGGCCCCCAATCCGCTGCAAAACTACGGCTACGGCTTTGAATTTGAAGCAAACCATCGCTAACGGGTAACAGGTTGGGAAGGATGTTAATTTTGTTGACTTGAAAGTTGTTAAGTTTCGTGAAACCGCTAGGATTTGTTTAAGAATTTAACGGAAAAGCGAATGTTCGATAGATTGTCAAAAATAACCGGATTCGAATTACTTAGGCGAAGCCATGCCCAAAACCTTAAGCGCGCAGGGGAGGATCTGGAAAATGTTCTTAACTACGTGCTCGAACGTCATGGCGTTCAGGGAGAAGCTAAATCCCAGCTTAAACAAGAAATTTTTGTTTTGTTTGAAACAGGATTTAAACGGAACGGGTTTTTCGTAGAATTCGGTGCAACCAACGGGTTCGATCTTAGCAATACTTATATGTTGGAAAAAGATTTCGGGTGGTCAGGTATTTTGGCGGAACCAGCCCTGATGTGGCACGAAGATCTTAAGAAAAACCGCACCGCCAGTATTGAAACCGATTGTGTTTGGCGCGCCAGCGGCGAAACGATTGAATTCAATATGCACAGTCACGGTGAATTAAGCACGATTGCCGCATTCAACGAGTCGGACAATCACGCGGCGCGGCGTAAAGGCGGCAGGACATATCAGGTGAATACTATTTCGCTGTTGGATTTGCTTATAAAGCATGATGCGCCAAAGGTAATTGATTACCTTTCTATAGATACAGAGGGCAGTGAATTTGAAATTCTCAACGCATTTGATTTTTCGAAATACGATATTCGCGTGATCACATGCGAACATAATTTTACGCCCCAGCGCGAGATGATATTTGATCTGTTGACCAAAAATGGTTACCAGCGAAAACTTGAGAAGCTGTCGCGTTGGGATGATTGGTACGTTCGCGCTTAAGCTCACCCAACATGAAGTTCGGACCATTCCCATGCCGGTAGGCGTATTTGACAGTGGACTTGGCGGCCTGACCGTCTTTGAAGCGATCCGCACGCGGTTGCCGGATCAGCCTTTGGTCTATTTCGGCGACAATGCCATCGCGCCCATCGGGGTGCGGGATGCGGATGATATTTACGGCATTACCACGCGGGCCTGTGACCGGCTGTTTGACGAAGGCTGCAATCTGGTGATTTTGGCCTGTAACACGGCCTCGGCTGTGGCGTTGAAGCGGATGCAGGAAAACTGGGTGCCCAAAGACAAGCGGGTCTTGGGTGTTTTTGTTCCGATGATTGAAGCAATGACCGAACGGATGTGGGGGGATCAATCGCCTCCGCGTGAAGTTGCGGTGAAACAGGTGGCATTGTTTGCCACGCCTGCCACTGTGGCCAGTCGTGCCTTTCAACGGGAGTTGGCCTTTCGCGCCGTAGGCGTGGATGTAGAGGCACAGCCCTGTGGCGGATTGGTGGATGCGCTTGAAGACAACGATCTGGAACTGGCCGAGGCTTTGGCCCGCAGCCATGTGGCTGCCCTGAAGCGGCGCATGCCCAACCCGCAGGCTGCGGTTCTGGGCTGTACCCATTACCCGATTCTGGAATCCATTTTCCAAGATGCGCTGGGGCCTGATGTGTCGGTCTATTCCCAAGGCCGTCTGACCGCCGCCAGTCTGGAAGACTATCTGCAACGCCATCCCGATATGGTGGGTGCGGCAGGGGAAACCCGCTGTCTGACATCCGGTGATCCTTTGCGGGTCGGCACGGCGGCTACCCGATTTATCGGGCGAAAAATGGTGTTTGAGGGCGTGTAACCCGCCCCGAACACCGGAAACACCTTGAACACCCATACTCAACGGTTGATTGCGCGCGCGCGCTTTTTGCCGTAAATCATCATTGAATTCTAAGGAGATGGCTTATGACGACGCCAACACAAAAGCCTAAAAATATCGCAATTCTCGGGGCCTCCGGCTATACGGGGGCGGAACTGGTGCGCCTGATCGCCACCCATCCGGGGATGGTTGTCACCGCCATGACTGCGGATCGTAAGGCGGGGATGACATACGGGTCCGTATTCCCCCATCTGCGGCATCTGGACCTGCCAGAGCTGACGACAATCGAGGATGTGGATTTCACCGACATTGATCTGGTGTTCTGTGCGCTGCCCCATGCCACTAGTCAGGAAGTCATCCGCGCATTGCCGACCCATGTGAAAATCGTCGATCTGTCGGCTGATTTCCGTCTGCGTGATCCAGAGGTTTATGCAAAATGGTACGGTGGTCCGCACACCGCATTGGAACTGCAAAAAGAGGCGGTTTACGGGCTGACGGAATATTATCGCGAACAGATCAAATCCGCGCGTCTGGTGGCTGGAACGGGCTGTAATGCGATGACGGGTCTGATGCCGGTTCTGCCCTTGCTGGCAGCGGGAGTGATCGAATCCGACGACATCATCATTGATCTGGCCACAGGCGTCAGCGGGGCAGGGCGTTCGCCCAAAGAAGGCATGTTGCATTCCGAAGTATCCGAGGGGTATCGCGCCTATAACGTTGCAGCCCATCGGCATCTGGCCGAATTCGATCAGGAAATGTCTTTGATCGCGGGTAAATCGGTTGAGGTGACCTTTACGCCGCATCTACTGCCGCAAAACCGCGGAATTCTGGCGACAATTTATGTAAAAGGCGATGCACAGGCGATCTATGATACGCTGCGGGCGAAATATGACGATGAACCTTTCGTCTATGTATTGCCCTTCGGCGAGGCCCCCGCAACGCAACACGTGCGCGGGTCGAACTATTGCCATCTTGGGGTAATTCCGGATCGTAAACCCGGCCGTGTGATGGTGTTTTCTACCTTGGACAACCTGACCAAAGGGTCCAGTGGCCAAGCGATCCAGAACGCAAACCTGATGCTGGGCCTGCCCGAAACCATGGGTCTGGAATTGGCACCGCTATTTCCGTGATCCATCATCCCATTGTCGTCGTCACGCGCTCTGCCATTACGGCTTTTCAGGCGCGTGGCGGCGATATGCAGGCGGGGTACATCGCCTATTCCCTGCTGCTTGCGATCTTTCCCTTCCTGATTTTTTGCGTGGCCTTGACCGGCTGGTTTATCGGGGCGGATCGCAGCGCCGAAGCGGTTGGCGTGTTGTTCGATTTCGCCCCGATCTATCTGGCGAAAGCCCTGGAACCCGCCTTGGTTCAGGTTCTGGCGAACGAGCATAACCTGTTTACCTTGTTCATTCTGCTGGCTCTCTGGGCCGCCATGCGCGCGGTTGAGGCAATTAACCGCGCCTTTGACGGTATCTACGGAGAGCGGGAAAAAGGTGTGTGGATCATGCGAAAAGCCAAGGCAATGGCCACGGTTTTCGTTTCCGCTATTGCGTCTGTGGTTCTGGGACTGTCGATCCTTCTGGCCCCCAGCCTGATCAAAATAATCGAAGATTTCATTGAAATAACCATCCCGACCAACATTACCTTGATGCGATATGCTGTTGGAATTGTTGTGTTTTACCTGCTGATCTGGAGTCTGCACTGGTTTTTGCCACACAATCACGCCAAGGGTTTTCCCCGTTGGCCCGGTGTACTGTTCACCACAATTTCCTGGCTGGTCATGGCCACAGGCCTGTCGTTTTATCTGGCCAATTCTGGGAATTATTCAATCACCTACGGTGCTTTGGCGGGCATTGTGATCACTATGTTGTTTCTGTACTTTTCCGCCGGAATAATTCTATTTGGCGCGGAACTTAACGCTGCGATCAAACGCTATAAAACAGGGCACTGACCATGGCCGGACTAAAAAAGACACGCCGAATCCAGCTGATTATCGCAGGGTTTTCCTGTCTGTTTGCGGGCTTTGTGGTGATCTATCTGGCGGCTGGCGATGCGTTACAGTATTTTTACAGCCCGTCCGATCTGGCTGAACACCGTCCGGTGGATGGCCAGATTATCCGTGTCGGCGGCTTGGTGGCCGAGGAGTCTATGGTCAAATCCGGCAATACCGTAGAGTTCATTGTAACGGACGGCGGCGCCACGGTGTCTGTCACCTTTACCGGTATCCTGCCGGATTTGTTTGGCGAAGGCCAAGGCATGATCGCGACGGGCACCTTGCAAAACGGCGTGTTTCAGGCGCAGGAAATTCTGGCCAAACACGACGAAGAATACATGCCCAAAGAGGTGGCAGACGCTTTGAAAAAACAAGGTGTGTTCAAGCCTGCGGGCGAATAGCGTACGCCGATACCACGAATTTTTAGTAAATTTTCTGCATTTTCTCCTGAATTCTTCACAGATCATCGGGGTATCATGCAGACAGTTGACCAGATTGCGCGCGCCATCGTGCGCCGTGAAGGCGGATATGTGAATGATCCGGACGATCCGGGCGGTGCCACAAAATACGGGGTAACGGTGCATACCATGCGTCGGCTTGGGCTGGATTTGACCCGCGACGGGGTTGTGGATGCCCATGACGTTCTGGCGCTAAGCGAGCCAGAGGCCATCGAGATATTCAAAACCCATTACTTTACCAAACCGCGCATCGGCGATTTGCCTGCGGCTTTGCAGCCGAGTGTTTTTGACATGTATGTGAATGCGGGCAATCACGCGGTGAAAATCCTGCAACGGGTGCTGGCGAAATTCGGCCAAAACGTATCGGTTGACGGTGCGATCGGCCCCCAAACCTGCGCGGCGGTAAAGGCCGCAATGGCTATCGCGCCCGGGCATCTGCCGGATGCCTACGGGTTAGAGCGTCGAGCCTATTATTATGCTTTGGCTGACAGTCGCGTGGCATCGCGCAAATATGCGCGGACGCAGGCAGGGGGCAAGGGCGGCTGGATCGTGCGGGCCGAAGAATTCATCTCGCCAAAATATCATATCAGTCTGACAGATCACAAGAAAAGGTGTGCGAAATGGGGTTAGTACAGGACGTTTTCGGGCTTGGGAAAGCCGTAAAGGAAGTGGCCGAGGTCTTTGTGCCCAACAAAAGCGCCAATGCGGAGTATGAGCATCTGGAACACAAAGCCTCGGTCGAGCAATACGGGGCGGAGTTCGAGCGGGCACGGGGGGGCATGTTCAACAATTTTGTGGACGGTCTGAACCGCTTGCCCCGTCCGGTCTTTGCCCTGTCAACAGTCGGGTTGTTCGCGTTCTCTATGGTGGACCCGCAGGCCTTTTCACAACGGATGATCGGGCTTGATGCGGTGCCGCGCGAATTGTGGTGGCTGCTGGGGGCGGTCGTGTCATTCTATTTTGGCGCAAGGGAATTGCATTACGTACGGGCGCGCCCCCGCCGTGTGTCACAGCAGGCGGCGGGGTTATTCGGCTCAACCAGCCAGCGCGAGGAAGAAAATGCAGCGGTTGTTGATTGGCGAAAATCGCGGGATTAACGGGGGGCTGCGTGGCGGTGCTTCGCTAAAGGATTGAAATTGCTTATTATATAAATGTGATTTTGTTAGGCAGTTATTTACGTCTACCTGCCATTTTTCCTTCAGTTCTATATCTATACTGAGGAGGAAACGACGTGCGTTGAACAACCGCCATATATCAAATCCATGACCTGAACACGTCTGCCCCCCTGTGACACTACACACCCTCAACACAAGTTTTATTGAATTGTTGCCCTGCGTCAGCCTGCTATAATCAACGGGATTTACACGGGGCAGCATCATGATCGCAGAAATCGGCCATTTCACCGTTCTCCTGGCCTTTGCCTTGGCCTTGGTGCAGGCATTTGTACCACTGGTCGGCGCACAGAAAAACTGGTCCGGCTGGATGCAGCTTGCGGATACCACTGCGGTGGCGCAATTTGTTCTGATCGCGGTCAGTTTCGCGGCGCTGACCTATAGTTTCGTGGTCTCTGACTTCTCGCTTGCATTGGTTGCGGCCAATTCCCATTCCGCAAAACCGATGCTGTATAAGGTCACCGGGGTTTGGGGCAATCACGAAGGGTCCATGCTGCTTTGGATTCTTATTCTGGTGTTCTACGGGGCATTGGTTGCGATTTTTGGCGCCAACTTGCCAAGTGCGCTTAAGGCACGGGTACTATCGGTTCAGTCGATGATTTCAGCGGCGTTTCTGGCGTTTTTAATCTTCACGTCCAACCCATTTGTGCGTCTGGCTGTTCCCCCTATTGACGGCAACGACCTTAACCCGCTGCTTCAGGACCCGGGGCTCGCCTTTCATCCGCCATTTCTTTATTTTGGCTATGTTGGTCTGTCCATGTCGTTTTCCTTCGCCGTTGCCGCCTTGATCGAAGGCCGCGTCGATGCGGCTTGGGCGCGCTGGGTGCGGCCTTGGACCTTGCTGGCTTGGATCACCCTGACAATCGGCATCGCGCTGGGTTCATGGTGGGCCTATTATGAATTGGGCTGGGGGGGCTGGTGGTTCTGGGATCCGGTGGAAAACGCCAGCTTCATGCCCTGGCTGATTGCGGCAGCCCTGTTGCATTCGGCGATAGTTGTGGAAAAACGCGATGCGTTGAAAAGCTGGACGGTATTGCTGGCCATCCTCGCCTTTTCATTCTCGCTGATCGGCACATTCATTGTGCGTTCCGGTGTGATTACTTCGGTCCATGCCTTTGCCAATGACCCAGAGCGGGGGATTTTCATCCTTGCTATCCTGACAGTTGCCATTGGCGGCGCATTAACGCTTTTTGCGGCGCGGGCAGGGCAGTTGCGCACCAATGCGGTGTTTGGTCTGATCAGCCGCGAGGGGGGGCTGGTTCTGAACAACCTGCTGCTGGTGGTTGCAACGGCCGTGGTGTTTTTCGGCACCATCTGGCCTTTGATTGCAGAACTGACAACGGGGCGGAAGCTGTCTGTCGGTGCGCCGTTTTTTGATTCCGCTTTCACGCCGTTTATGGTGGTTCTTGTGGCGATCCTGCCGCTGGGGGCAATCCTGCCATGGAAACGGGCGCAGGTTGGAAAATCCTTCAAGAACCTGCGCGGCGCACTGGCCTTGTCAGTGGCTTTGGGCGTTCTGGTATGGAGCCTGCAAACCGGTGGCCGCATGTTGGCGCCGCTCGGGTTGGCGCTGGCGGCGTGGCTGGTGCTGGGGGCGATGCTCGATCTGTTGATCCGCGCTCGCTATCGCAATCAGGCCCCGCTTGAAACCCTGCGCCGCTTGCGCAATCTGCCGCGATCCGACTGGGGCAAAGCAGTGGCCCATGCAGGGCTTGGCCTGACAATTTTTGGCATCGCGGCCATAACCGCTTGGGAACAAGAAGATATCCGCGTGGTTGCTATCGGGGATCGTTTTGATGTCGGGGCTTACGAATTCGTCCTGAACGGGGTTGAGGATCACAACGGGCAGAATTATTCCGCCCAGATCGGAACCGTCACCGCCTATCGTGGCACCCGCAAAGTGGCAGAGCTGCGCCCCGAAAAACGGTTTTACCCTGTGCAACGCATGCCAACGACCGAGGCTGCTATTGATTTTGGCATAACACGCGATCTTTATGTGGTGCTGGGCGACAAACAAGCAGATGGCAGTTGGGCCATGCGGACCTATATCAAGCCGTTTTCCAACTGGATCTGGCTGGGCAGCTTGGTCATGGCGCTTGGCGGCTGTCTTAGTCTGACAGACCGGCGCTATCGTGTGGCAGGGGCTGTGCGCCC
Source organism: Amylibacter sp. (assembly GCA_034670045.1). Taxonomy (GTDB): domain Bacteria; phylum Pseudomonadota; class Alphaproteobacteria; order Rhodobacterales; family Rhodobacteraceae; genus Amylibacter. The sequence continues at coordinate 91,080 of JAXMOF010000002.1, forward strand.
GAAACGGGCCAAACTGCAGGCGGCGGAATGACGATGCGTCGCTTGCTCCTGATCCTTGCCGTGCTGCTGGCCACACCGCTTTGGGCGGTGGAGCCTGATGAAATGTTGCAGGATCCGGTTTTGGAGCAACGCGCACGGGAGATTTCCAAAGGGCTGCGCTGTCTGGTCTGTCGCAATGAAAACATTGATAATTCCAATGCGGGTATCGCACGGGATTTGCGCCTTTTGGTGCGTGAACGGCTTGTGGCCGGGGATAGCGACACTGCGGCGGTGGATTTTATCGTCGATCGCTATGGGGAATATGTGCTGTTAAAACCGCGGATGACCCGCGCAAATGCGATCCTTTATCTGATAGGGCCCTTGATGTTGCTGTTCGGGGCGTTGGTGGCGGTTCTTTATCTGCGTCGGCGGTCCCGTAAAGGTCAGGACGACTCGCCCATTTTATCCAAAGACGAGGCTGAACGTCTGTCAAAGCTGTTGCAGGACTGACCCGTTTTTCGCTTTTGTGTTTGCTCTTTTCAAACCGGTTCACAGCGGTAGACTGCGTCAAACTTTTAACCGGAGCATTACCCAATGGATTACGAAACCCTTCTGTATGATCTGTCAGAGGATATCGCCACAATCACCCTGAACCGGCCTGATGTTCTGAACGGGTTGACCACACAAATGCGGGCGGAGTTATTGCATGCGGTCAAACGGGCCGAAGCGGAGGCCCGTGCGCTGGTGCTGACGGGGGCAGGGCGCGGGTTTTGTGCGGGGCAGGATCTGGGCGATGCGTCAAAAGTATCAAACATTGATCTCGAAGGCACATTGCGCGACGAATACGAACCTATGCTGCGGGCGATTTTTGATTGCCGGATTCCGACTATCAGTGCGGTGAACGGAATGGCGGCGGGGGCAGGGGCAAACCTTGCGCTGGCCGCCGATGTGGTAATCGCTGCCGAAAGCGCGTCATTTTTGCAGGCGTTTTCGCGCATTGGCCTGATTCCGGACGCAGGTGGCACCTATTGGTTGCCCCGTCAGGTGGGATTTGCGCGCGCTATGGGGGCGGCCTTGTTTGCCGAACCTGTTTCCGCCACGAAGGCCGCCGAATGGGGCATGATCTGGGAAGCTGTGCCCGATGGCAGTTTTGCCGCTGTTGTGCGCACCCGCGCGCTGCATTTGGCCAGCGGCCCGACGGAAGGCTATCGCCTGATCAAACGGGCCATGCGGATGAGCGTGGATCAAACGCTTGACCAACAGCTTGAAACCGAAGCGCATCTGCAGGGCAAAGCCGGTCGCACGGCAGATTTCAAAGAAGGTGTGATGGCTTTTCTGGAAAAGCGCAAAGCCCGGTTCGAAGGTCGCTAACCGCTTTTAATTCGTTGATCTGAAACGAAAAAGGCCGCCCGATGAGGCGGCCTTTGAAGTCTTGGAGTGTTAGAAACCTTAGCGGTTTTCCACATCCACATAATCGCGCTGAGGTGCGCCTTTGTACAGTTGACGGGGACGGCCGATTTTTTGGGTCGGATCGCCGATCATTTCTTTCCACTGGGAAATCCAGCCAACGGTGCGCGACAGCGCAAAGATTGGAGTGAACATGGATGTCGGGAACCCCATAGCTTCCAGGATGATGCCCGAATAGAAATCCACGTTCGGGAACAGTTTCTTGTCGCGGAAATACGGGTCTTCCAGCGCAAGGCGTTCCAGTTCTTTGGCCACTTGCAGCTTTGGATTGTTTTCAATGCCCAGCAAGCCCAGCACTTCGTCTGCGGATTCTTTCATCACAGTCGCGCGGGGATCGTGGTTTTTGTAAACGCGGTGACCAAAGCCCATCAGGCGGAATGGATCGTCTTTATCCTTCGCACGGGCGATGAATTCAGGGATACGGTCCACAGAGCCGATTTCTTCCAGCATTTCCAGACAGGCTTGGTTTGCGCCGCCATGTGCCGGACCCCACAGGCAGGCGATGCCCGCTGCGATACAGGCAAACGGGTTTGCGCCCGACGACCCTGCAAGACGCACAGTGGATGTGGATGCGTTTTGTTCGTGATCCGCATGCAAAGTGAAAATCCGGTCCATGGCGCGGGCCAGAATCGGGTTCACTTCGTAGTCTTCTGCGGGAACCGCAAAACACATGCGCAGGAAGTTTGACGCGTAATCCAGATCATTGCGCGGATAGACAAACGGCTGGCCGATTGAATATTTATAGGCGTAGGCCGCGATGGTCGGCATTTTTGCAATCAGGCGGATGGACGCAACTTCGCGCTGCCATTCGTCATTGATATCGGTGCTGTCGTGGTAAAACGCAGACATCGCCCCGACAACACCTGTCATTACCGCCATAGGGTGCGCATCGCGCCGGAACCCACGGAAGAAATTCATCATCTGCTCGTGCAGCATGGTGTGGTTGGTGACGCGGTTTTCAAAGTCTTCCAGATCATCGGCGCTTGGCAGTTCGCCGTAAAGCAACAGGTAGCAAACTTCCAAATAGTGGGATTTGCTGGCCAGTTGGTCGATGGGATAGCCGCGATGCAACAGCACGCCTTTATCCCCGTCGATGAACGTAATGGTGCTGTCACAAGCAGCGGTGGACGTGAAGCCCGGATCATATGTGAATACGTGCCCGTCTGCATAAAGGCGGCGGATGTCGATCACATCCGGGCCGGCAGTTGCGGAATACAGTGGCAGGTCCAGCTCTGTTTCGCCAAAGGTGAGTTTTGCTGATTTTGGACTATCTGTCATGCGACCTCTCTATCGTTATTGGCAGGCCGAAACCTGCGCATATTATCCTCGGACAGAACTGTGCGTCTCAGGTGGGCGTGATCGCATCCTGAAGACGGCCGAGGGATTCCTCCTTGCCCAACGCAACCATCATGTCAAAAACCGACGGCGACACTGTGCGCCCGGTTAAGGCCGCGCGTAAAGGTTGCGCAATCTTTCCCAGTTTTAGATCATTGGCTTGAGAAAACTCCTTCAAACAGGTCTCAAGGCCATCATGGGACCATGTAACATGCTGCAATGCAGCGGTCAATTCTTTCAGTATGCCAAGGGATACCGAATCGAGTAAACTTTGCGCCGAAGCGTCTGGCGTAAAGGGCCGTGATCCCAGAATAAAATGGGCTTTTTCCAGAACATCTGTCAGCTTTTTAGAGCGCTCTTTCAACAGGGGCAGGACCGCTATCAATTTTGCGCGATCCGCATCGGTGAGCGCGGGTTGGTTTGTGGCCGCCAGATAGGTCTGTAAATCCGCCAGCAAAACGTCATCAGAGGCGATTCCAATTTGATAACCGCCCACGTGATCCAGCTTTTTCAGATCCAGACGGGCGGGGGATTTGCCAAGCCCTTTGAAATCAAACCACTCTACCGCTTGTTCTGTTGTGAACAATTCGTCATTGCCATGGCTCCAGCCCAGACGGGTCAGGTAATTGCGCATGGTTGCAGGGGTGTAGCCCATCTCGCGGTAGGCTTCCGCCCCCAGCGCGCCGTGCCGTTTGCTGAGCTTTTTGCCGTCATCCCCGTGGATCAGCGGGATATGGGCGAAAACCGGAATCTCCCAGCCCATAGCGCGGTAGATCAGGCTTTGACGGCCCGCATTAATCAGGTGATCGTCACCACGAATGATGTGGGTGACGCCCATGTCGTGGTCATCCACCACCACCGCCAGCATATAGGTCGGCGTGCCATCAGATCGCAGCAGAACCATATCATCCAGCGTGTCTGCCTGCCATTTCACATCTTTTTGCACCTTATCCTTGATGCGAACCTCCCCCTCACGCGGGGCTTTCAGGCGTACAACATAGGGCAAATCAGGGGCGCTAGACGGGTCGGCATCGCGCCAGGGGCTTTGATAAAGGGTAGATTTCCCATCCGCGCGGGCTGCCTCGCGAAAGGCTTCGATTTCATCCTGTGTGGCATAGCAGCGATAGGCCGTGCCATTGTCGAGCATGGCTTTGGCAACCTCGGCGTGACGATCACGCCGTTCAAACTGGCTGATCGCTTCGCCATCCCAATCAAGCCCCAACCATTTCAATCCGTCATAAATGGCAGCCGTGGCCTCGGGGGTGGAACGCTCGCGGTCGGTGTCTTCGATCCGCAACAGAAAGGTGCCGCCCTGATTGCGGGCGAAAAGCCAGTTGAACAAAGCCGTGCGTGCGCCACCGATATGCAAGAAACCGGTGGGGGACGGGGCGAAACGGGTGACGACAGACGTATCGGACATAAGCGATCTTAACCTTTTGGAAACCAAGGGCGTGCAGGGTTGGCACTTCATATTCCGAAACACGGGCAAAGGACAAGACAACGATGGGGCTTGACGATCTGTCAGGGGCGCTGTTTTCCCAACGTCACCGTTTTGGCCTATGGGTTCCCGTCTGGTTGGGTTTGGGGATAAGTCTGTATTTTTCCCTGCGATTTGAACCGACTACCCTTCATATCATAACCATCTGCGGGCTTGGATCCGGCTGCGCCATATTCACACGGATTGGGCCGGATGCGCTGCGGATACTGGCATGGTGCCCTGCATTGCTGTGTCTGGGGGTATTGCTGGCCGTCGCCCGCGCGCATCAGGTGGGTGCCCCCAAACTGGGTTGGCACTATTACGGCGCGGTTGAGGGAACGATTGTGCAGTTGGATCGTTCAAGTTCCGATAAACCCCGGGTCACGTTAAGCGCGCCAATATTAACCAAAGTTGCCCCTGACCGCACCCCTGACCGCCTTCGCGTTTCGCTGCATTCCAATCTGAACGGCACCCCGTTGGTTCCCGGTGCGCGGATCATGGTGACCGCCAGCCTGTCGCCCCCCAGCGGCCCCGTGGAACCAGGTGGATTTGATTTTCAGCGCAAGGCCTGGTTTGACGGTTTAGGCGCAGTGGGATACGCCCGCGCACCACCCGTTCTGGCCGTGCCGCCTGACAATCAGTCCCTTTCCTTACGGGTGTTTGCCCTGCGCATGTGGGTTTCAAAACGGATTCAGGCCGAGATTCCGGGCCAAACGGGCGCTTTCGCAGCGGCGATTATCACAGGGGACCGATCAGAAATTGATCCACTGCTGCTTACCGACCTTCGCCAGTCGAATTTGGCTCATTTGCTGGCAATTTCCGGCCTGCACATGGGGCTGTTGACCGGATTTATCTTTGCAGTTGTGCGCTTGTCTGTTGCGGCGGTGCCCTATGTGTCGGTGCGCTGGCAGGCCAAGAAGATCGGCGCGGTTGTCGCGCTTTTGGCGGGGGCGGCCTATCTGATGATTTCAGGTGCGAATATCGCCACGCAGCGAGCATTTGTCATGGTCGGTGTCATGCTGATCGCGGTGCTTCTGGATCGTCCTGCCATAACCCTGCGGGCTGTTGCCATTGCCGCCACCTTGATCCTGATCGCCCGCCCCGAAAGCCTGTCAGGACCGGGATTTCAAATGTCCTTTGCCGCCACAACGGCGCTGGTCGCAACATTTGAATCCTTAAACCGTTGGCAAAAATGGCACGCATTGCGTGCAGGCCGGTTTCACCTCCTGGCCCCGTTTTTCTCGCTTCTTATTGCGTCTTTTGTGGCTGGCGCCGCAACAGCCCCGTTTTCAGCCTTTCATTTCAACCAAATGGCCCAATACGGGCTATTGGCAAACCTCCTGTCTGTTCCTGTGATGAGTATGGTTGTAATGCCTTTTGCGGTTATCGCGGGCATTCTGTCCCTGATTGGCGCCCAGGGATTGCCGTTTTGGGGAATGGGTCAGGGGATCGACTGGATTCTCGGCGTGGCCCATTGGATTGCAACCCGAAACGGCGCCGTTCTTCGCATTCCCTCAGGCCCGATCTGGGCCTTGGGGCTTTTCACACTCGGGGCTTTGATTGTGGTTCTCTGGCAGGGAAAACCGCGCTGGATCGGCGTGCCGGTGGCCGTTCTGGCCTTAGCATTTTGGGCCACATCAAAGCGGCCGGATATTCTGATCACGGACAACGGGCGTTTGGCAGGAATTGCCACCCCGCAGGGGCGGGCCCTGAACCGGCAAAAAGGCAATGGTTTTGCAGCCTCCAGTTGGTTGGAAAATGACGGTGACGGTATCGTCCAAGGGGGGGCGGCAAAGCGGTTTGATCTGGAAAATGATATGTGGCAGCATGAACTGACTTCTGGCACGGTCGCCTATTTTTGGGGAAAGAAACTGACAGAAGACCAGCTTGCTGTGTCCTGTACGTCTGCACATATCCTGATCGCGCCCCAGTGGAAAACACCTGTCCCCGGGCCATGTAACGCCATTACTGAAAAAGAATTGCGCAGCGGCGGAGCGGTTGCAATCTGGTCAACCAAAGCGGGGCTAATAACGCAAAACGCGCGCCAGTCTGCTGGCACGCGTTTGTGGAACCGATAGAACCCGCAGGGGCGCAGGCCTTAAATCCCGCGAAAGTTTAAGTGAAAAACGACGGGGAAAAAAAACCTGCGCGGGGCGGCGCGACCTAATAAGTGCGGATCAGCCCCACCAATTTTCCCTGAACCTTAACCTGATCATCCCGATAAACACGGGTTTCATAAGCCGGATTCGCGGCCTCCAGTGCAATCGCAGAACCGCGTTTGCGCAGACGTTTCAACGTCGCTTCCTGATCTTCGACCAGCGCCACCACAATATCCCCGTTTTCCGCATCCGATTGTTCATGAATTACAACAATGTCGCCTTCATTAATACCGGCGTCGATCATGGAGTCGCCTTTGACCTCCAGCGCGTAATGGTTACCCTGATTGTGCATCATACCGCCTGGCACAGCCACATGGCTGGTGACATGCTGGATCGCCTCAATCGGGGTACCAGCAGCGATTCGTCCCATAACAGGCAGGGATCTGGCACCAATTTCTTCGACGGGCAGGGACTCTCGCGGTGGCGGCGGTGGGGCAGAGCCTTCAATCACACGGGGGGTGAAGCTTCCAGAGTCGATGGCATCGGGCAGGCGGACGATTTCGATGGCGCGGGCACGATGGGCGAGTCTACGGATAAACCCCCGTTCCTCAAGCGCGGTGATCAAACGGTGAATGCCTGATTTGGACCGCAAATCAAGAGCTTCCTTCATCTCGTCGAACGAAGGCGGAACGCCGTCCTTTTGCATCCGCTTGTGAATAAATTCCAACAAATCCATCTGCTTGCGTGTAAGCATGGCCACCCTCCTGCAACGCCAGAATATCGCGTTTGGTTCACTTATGTTCCATTGTGTTCTATACCTGTTCTTGTTTTGTGTCAAAGGATTTTCGTATTATTCAAGCCCAAAACACCTGTTAGCGATTTCTTAACCGCTCTGTGGTTACAAATGTTTTCAGGGACCGAAATTAAAGACGGATGAAAGGAACCATATCGCCGGCCTTGCGGGGCGGATCGTTTTCGTCGCGTACCATCAATGCGTCTGCCCGTGACAGGACCGATAGCAGTGAACTGTCCTGTCTGCTTTCGGGCGTACAGGTTAACTGCCCGTCAACGATCGCCAGTTGCGCGCGCATATAGTGGCTGCGCGGGCCGTTGGGGCCGATGTCTTTGCCAAGTCTGGCAATTTCGCGTGGCATAGGGGCTTTGCCAAGCCCAAGCATGCTGCGTAGGGCGGGCACCAGAAAAACGGTGCCACAAACCATAGAACTGACCGGATTTCCAGGCAGACCAATCATTGCGGAACTCCCGAGCCGTCCGGCCATTAAGGGTTTTCCCGGGCGCATGGCCACTTTGTAAAACGACTGTTCAAGTCCAGCTTGGCTGGCAACCTGACGGACCAGATCGTGGTCTCCGACCGAAGCGCCGCCCAGTGTTACGATCACATCGGCATCCGCGCCAAGGTCGAGCACTGCACGCAGGGCTTCGGGGTCGTCCGCAGCGATGGGCAGGATACGTGCGATCCCTCCATTGGCTTCTATAAGGGCTTTCAAGCCGAAGTTATTGCTGGAAATTATCTGGCTGGGGCCGGGGTGCTCTCCCGGCATGACCAATTCGTCTCCCGTGGCGACAAGGGCAACAACGGGCTTTTTGCGCACAACAACTTGGGCGCAATTCATTGAGGCAAGTAATGCGATATCACCCGGGGACAGTATCCGTGGGGCGGCCATAGTATCGCCGGCTTTGAAATCCCCACCGGCGGGGCGGATGTAAAAGCTCGGGTCTATACCGTCACTGACGGTGATTTTGTCCCCCAGTCGGGTGCAGTCTTCTTGAATCAGGATTCGGTCCGCGCCGGTTGGCACAGGCGCACCGGTGAAAATGCGAACGGCCTGACGGGGGCCAATTTGACCGTCAAAATATCCGCCCGCAGCGCTTTCACCGATGACATGCAGTTCAGCGCCTGTGGCCAGATCAGCATCGCGGACAGCATAGCCATCCATGGCGGAGGAGGCGAAAGGAGGTTGGTTAAAGGCCGCAACGGCATCTTGTGCCAATACGCGGCCGGCAGCGGCGCGAAGGGGGATAGTTTCGGTGCCAAGCGGTTCAAACAGATCCAGAACCTTGGCGAGCGCCTCTGCTACTGTGATCATTCCCCTTGAAACCGTCCCGATTTGCCGCCCTCTTTAAGAACCAGTCGTATATCACTGATATGCATGAATTTATCCACAGCCTTTACCATGTCATATACTGTCAAGGCCGCAATATTGACCGCTGTCAGGGCTTCCATTTCAACACCGGTCTGGCCTGTGGTTTTCACTGTTGCTTCAATCTCAACAGCGTCAGATGCCACCGACAGTTCCACTGAAACCTTTGAAATTGCCAGTGGATGACACAGCGGGATCAGGTCCGAGGTTTTCTTAGCCCCCATGATCCCTGCCAGCCGCGCCACGGCCAGCACGTCACCTTTTTTGGCGCGTCCCTCGTCAATCATAGCGAGAGTTTCGGGCGTCATCAGCACACGGCCCCGCGCAACAGCCACGCGGCTGGTGATGGGTTTTTCGGACACGTCCACCATATGGGCCGCGCCTTTGTCGTCAAAATGGGTCAGTTTTGCCATGGGTTTCCCTGCTACATTGCCTGCGGTGCCCAAGGGCTGGTCAGAATTTCGCGGGTGGCAGAGGTCACGTCCTCTTGACGCATCAGGGATTCGCCGATCAGGAAACACCGGGCGCCAAATTTGGCGAGTTCGGCCAGATCGTCGCGCGAATGCAGGCCGCTTTCTGACACCAACAGTCGCTCTGCGGGGGCGTAACGGGCCAGAGTTTTGGTGGTTTCCAGCGTGGTTTCAAAGGTTTTCAGGTTGCGATTGTTGACCCCCAGCAAAGGGGAGCGCAACAACGCTGCGCGGTCAAGTTCGGCGCGGTCATGTACTTCGACCAGCACATCCATGCCTTTTTCAAAAGCGGCTGTTTCCAGTTCCTGAGCCTGCGCATCAGACACGCTGGCCATGATGATCAGGATGCAATCCGCACCCCAAGCCCGGGCCTGCGCCACCTGATACGTGTCATAAAGGAAATCTTTACGCAGACAGGGTAGCGTGCAGGCATTGCGCGCCTCGGTCAGGTATTCTGGCGCGCCTTGGAAGGAAGGTGTATCGGTAAGCACAGACAAACACGTCGCACCACCGTCAGCATAGGCGGCGGCCAATGTTGCGGGATCGAAATCATTGCGAATAAGCCCTTTGGACGGACTGGCTTTCTTGATTTCAGCAATCAGGCCATAGCCGCCGGACAGGGCAACCGCCTGCAAAGCCTCGGCAAAGCCCCTTGGGGGTGTTTGGTCCGCGCCCATGGCGTCCAGCTCTGCCAATGTGACCTGTTCTTTTGCAGCGGCGACTTCTTCCAGTTTATAGGCTTTGATCTTGTCTAGGATATCAGTCATCTACTGCCTCTGTTGTTATTTTTGCCAGCGCGACCAATTTGGCGGCGGCTTTTCCACTGTCGATGCTTTGTGCAGCGATTTCAGCGCCTTCTCGTAAACTAGCAGCCTTGTCAGCGACGACAAGGGCTGCAGCGGTGTTCAGCAAAACCGCATCGCGGTAGGCGGATTTTTCACCTTGAAGCAGGGCTTTGAGCGCCGCTGCATTTTCATGGGGTTCGCCGCCGACAATGTCGTCAAAGGGATGAACGGGCAGGCCGGCATCCTCGGGAGAGATTTCAGTGTCGCTGACGGTGCCGTTTTCCAGCTTGGCCACCCAGGTCGGCCCCGCAATAGAGATTTCATCGGTGCCGTCCGACCCATGTACCAGCCATGCTTTTTCAGAGCCGAGCTCTAGCAGAACCTCGGCCATAGGGCGGATCATATCGCGGGAAAACGCGCCGGTCAGTTGGCGTTTCACATCAGCGGGGTTGGTCAAAGGCCCGAGAATATTGAAAATTGTGCGGGTGCCAAGAGACTGGCGGGCCGGCATCACATGGCGTGTGGCCGGGTGGTGCATGGGGGCCATCATAAAGCCGATCCCGACCTCGTTTATTGCCCGTTCCACCACTTTGGGTCCAACCATCACCTGCACGCCAAGCGCGCCAAGCGCATCGGCAGTGCCTGATTTGGACGACAGGTTCCGGTTGCCGTGTTTGGCGACCACAACGCCTGCGCCTGCGGTGACAATTGCCGTTGCGGTTGAAATATTCAGGGTGGATTTGCCGTCACCGCCTGTGCCCACAATGTCAATCGCACCGACCGGAGCGCTGACACGGTGGCATTTCGCACGCATCACAGCGGCTGCGGCGGCATATTCACCGACGGTTTCGCCCCGTGTGCGCAAAACCATCAGAAAGCCGCCGATTTGTTCGGGGGTCGCGTCGCCCTCCATGATGATTGTAAAGGCGGTTTCAGCCTCTGTGCGGGTCAGGGGGGTGTCGATGGCTTTTGCGATCAGAGCTTTCAGCGCAGTGCTCATGCGGACTCCAATGCGGTTTTAAGAAAGTTGTTCAACAACGCGTGCCCCTGTTCGGAAGCGATGCTTTCTGGGTGGAATTGCACGCCGTGGATCGGCAGGGTTTTATGGGCCAGCCCCATTATCGTGCCGTCTTCCAGCCATGCAGTGACCTCTAGCGTGTCAGGAAGGGTTTCGCGATCCACCACCAGCGAGTGATAGCGCGTAGCTGCAAAAGGCGAGGGCAAACCTGCGAAAACAGATGTTCCGGAATGGTGCATTGTGCCCATTTTGCCGTGGACGATTTCATGACAGCGCACCACTTTGCCGCCAAATGCCTGTCCAATGGTCTGATGCCCCAGACACACCCCGAGCAGCGGTATTTCGGCCTGCGCGGCGGCTTTGGTCAGCTCCAGACAGATACCGGCCTGATCCGGATCACAGGGACCTGGCGACAGCAGGATCATATCCGGCTGCATTTCCAATGCGTCCTGCACCGAGATTTCATCGTTGCGTTTCACCACAACTTCGGCACCTAATTCCCCGACATAATGCACCAGATTATAGGTGAAACTGTCATAATTATCGATCAAAAGCAGCATTTTGCCTGTCCTTCACATCCGTGATTTAGGGGGATGATCCCTGTATCGAACTGCGCTATACATTGCTCATGGGCGTGCACAGAGGTCAAGAGCAGCCAGCCAAGAAAAGGCGCGCACGATTGCAGGTAAAAGTAATAACAGGCACAAGAGGCTAATTATGGCAAACTGGGGTAAAACCGCAGGAATCATGTCCGGTCTGGCCGTGGGGCTGTCGGGCGGCGTGTTTCTGGCCGCGATGAATCCGATTTTGCCGCGCACGGATACAACGCCAGTGGCGCAAGCACCGACACAACAAAGCGCACAAGCCAGCGGCATTGGTCAAAGTGACGAGTCTGATTCACAAGAATCCGCACCGAAATTATCACTGGTTCAGGAAGCAACTCCGTCGCCTGACCCGATCACAGCCTTGCCTGAACAATCCACCGCACTGGACACACCTGTCAGTGTCGGCCAGTCCAGTGTTGCGCCAAAAGCATCTGATGTGGCGGAATTGGGCACCGATTCAACCCTGCCCATGGAAACCGAACTGGCAATGGTGGTTCCAGATGCTGAAGCTGCGCCTGAAGCTGCCATTCAAACCCTGTTGAATCGGGATGAAAAGGCTGAAACACAGCCAAAGGTTTCGACCATACCCGCAGAACCGGTTGTTCTGGTGAAGCCTGCGGCGGAAACCAACAGCCCTGACGTTTTGACGCCCGATGTGCAGGATGTCACTGCTGCGGCCCCGGCAATCGGCCAAGACGCCGCAACCCCTTCGGCTTTTGCGCCGACTCCGCAGGTGACGGGAGCACGTGACGGTGTGGCCGTGATGCCCCAAGTGGATTCAAAACCCCAACAACGGAACAAAACCAAGCCAGAGCCGAGCCTTGCAGACCAGCCGGTGGTTGTGGTGCCGGTTCTGCCGGATCCGGATTCCGAAACTGTAATCGCTGCCCTTGCGCCGGAACCCCAGACCAACAAATCAGGCACGTTCCAGACTGTTGGATCCCGTTTGCCAACCATCGGTGAGGGGGGCGAGAACGGGATATCCTCGCTTGGGACGGGTGGGATCAGTGCGCGAATTCCGCGGATTGGGGAACAGACAAGCGACGAAATCCAGCAGATCGAAGAACCTGCGCTTGGGGCGGTCTGGGCCAATGCCAATGATTTCACCCCGACAGGCAAGCCGCTGATGTCTATTGTCCTGTTGGATACCGGCGATATTGCGGATCAATTGCCCAAGCTATCCGGCTTGGGCCTGCCGCTGGCTATCGCGATTCCGCTGGATCTGCCCGATGTGGCCAGTAGAGCACGGGCCTATCGTAACGCCGGATTTGAAGTTTTGGGCCTAAGCCCCCATGATGTTTCACTGTCCCTGTCCGGTGGCCAGACCGATGAACAAGTGGCTGAATTGCTGCAAAAATATTTCACCCTGATGCCCGAGGCTTTGGGTTTGATCGACCGTCCCGAGGCGAATTTGCAAAAGGACCAGCGTCTGGTGCGGGCGGTTGTCAGCTATTTTGCCGAAACAGGTCACGGGTTGATCACCTATGCAGGCGGGCTGAACGCCGCGCCGCGTCTGGCGGATCAACAGAACGTGCCGTCTGCCGTGGTTAACCGCGTGTTGGACGGGGCGGGGGAATCGGATGCTGTGATGACCGGCTATTTGAACCGTGCGGCCCGTCAGGCCCGTTCCAAGGGTCAGGCGATCGTTTTGGCCACACCGTCCCGTGCGACGATGGCGGCTTTGTTGAACTGGTCGCTGGGCACCAATGCGCGGGCCGTGACCTTGGCCCCCGTGTCTGCGGTTCTGATCGAGCACGGTATCTGATACCGTACCCGGGTTATCAAACGATTAAGCGCAAAGAAGACAAAGACCCGAGTGTGTTGTCAGCAGGTCAGTAGTTTCCGCCTGTGCTGACAAAGGCCACGGCATCTTTGGCGGCTTTGCGAAGGGCGTTGGATTTATTGACGGTTTCTTGCAGTTCGGCTTCAGGCTCGCTGTCAAAAACGATACCGCCGCCCGCCTGAATATGCAGCTTCTGGTCTTTCAGCACGGCCGTGCGCAGCGCAATGCAGATATCCATTTCGCCTGTGGCGCTGAAATAGCCCACACCGCCGCCATAAACACCGCGTTTTTCTTTTTCCAGTTCGTCGATGATCTGCATGGCGCGGACTTTGGGGGCGCCCGATACGGTGCCTGCGGGCAGGCCTGCCAGCAGCGCGGATAAAGCGTCCTGATCGTCCGAGAGTTCGCCGATCACGTTTGAAACGATGTGCATCACGTGGGAATAACGTTCGATGATGAATTTTTCGTTGGGGTTCACAGTGCCGATTTTGGACACGCGGCCCACATCGTTGCGGCCTAAATCCAGCAGCATCAGGTGTTCTGCCATTTCTTTTGGATCCCCCAGCAGATCGGCTTCAAGTGCGCGATCCTCGGCCTCGTTCGCACCGCGGTGGCGGGTTCCGGCGATGGGGCGGATGGTGACTTCCTTGTCTTTGACGCGCACCAGAATTTCGGGGCTGGCGCCGATCACCTGAAAGCCGCCAAAGTTGAAAAAGAACATATAGGGCGACGGATTGGTGCGGCGCAAAGCGCGATAGAGCGCAAAAGGCGGCAGTTTGAAATCCTGCGTCCAACGCTGGCTCGGGACCACCTGAAAGATGTCGCCTGCGCGGATGTAGTCTTTGGCTTTTTCCACAAAGCCGAAATATTCCTCGCGGCTTGTGTTGGAAACGGGTTCGCCCACTGCATTGTCGATATCCGCGACAGGGGTTGCCATCGGGGCAGGGCGTTCCAGATCGCGCACCGCGTCCATCACCCGCTCGGCAGCCTGATTATAGGCGGCGCGGGCAGATAGACCGCCCGTGGCCCAGACGGGGGACACAACCGTGATTTCGTCTTTGACGCCGTCCACAACCACAACAACGGAAGGACGCATCATCACCGCGTCAGGCAGGCCCAGCGGATCAGGGTTCACGTCGGGCAGGTTTTCCACCAGACGGATCATGTCATAGCCAAGATAGCCGAACAGACCCGCCGCAATAGCAGGCAGGTCTTCGGGCAGGTCTATGTGGCTTTCGTCGATGACAGCCCGCAGGCTGGTCAGGGGATCGGCCTTCATCGGTTCAAAGGCATTGGCGTCAAATCGGGCCTGACGGTTGATCCGTGCCTTGTCGCCGTGGCACTGCCAGACCAGATCGGGTTTCATACCGATACATGTGTAACGCCCACGGATTTCCCCGCCTGTGACGCTTTCCAGCATAAAGCTGTCTTTTTGGGCCTGCGCCAGTTTCAGCATCAGCGAGACCGGGGTATCCAGATCCGCCACCAGACGGGTGTAGACCACCTGATTTTGTCCGTTTTTATGTGCGGCTTCAAAGGACTCGTATGATGGGATGAGGGTGCTCAAAATCCGGTGACCTGTGCGTTGATCTGCGAAATGATTGCGCGGTTCAGCTGTACGCCGGCCTTTGCTTGCAGGGCGTCGGTGTAATAGCTGAGCATGTCGATGGAAATCTGCGCGTCCAACTGGCCTTTGATCCGTTCAAGCACAACATCATTGCCGCCCAGATCAGGGTCAAATTCCGTGATGTCGGTCAGGCGCAGCAGTACAACACTGTCGCCGCCGTCCACGATTGCAACATCGCCTTTGTCCAGTTTATAGGCCTCCAGCACTGCTGTCGGGGGAAGCTGTTCCAGAAAGCTGTTGCGTTTGATGCCATCGACCGGCGTCAGGTTCAGGCCCATGATGCTAAGGTCGCCACCTTTTTCCAGACCGGGTTTCAGCCGTTCCGCCAGTGCCTTAAGCGCTGTGTTCAACTGATCGGCGCGCCAGTCGGCGGCGACTTTTTCACGTACGTCTTCCAGCGGGATGGCTTTGGGTTGGTCAATGCTGTCCAGTCGCAGGGCAAACACGCCGCCGTCCGACAGGTCGAGCACTTCTGGAAAATCCCCTTGCTGGGCGTCCAGTGCCGCGGCGCGGAATTCGTCGTATCCGGCGATAGCAGCGTCGGTGCCGTCAAAAAAGGCGACGGTGTTCAGGGTCATTTCAGTGTCTTTGGCCAGTGTTTCCAGATCGGCGCCGCTTGCCAGCATGTCGTCGATTTCGCTGACCCGATCAGACACCAGACGCCGTGCAGATTCGCCTGCCAATTCATTGCGCAACTCGTCGCGCACGTCTTCATAGGGGGTGCTGTCTGCGGCTAGGACTGCGTTGATCCGGAACAGGGCAGGGCCAAGATCGGATTGAACAGGGCCGACAACGCCGGGTTCGGTTGCGCCAAACAACAGGTCTGCGACGGCTGTTCCCAGATCACTGCGGCTGACTTCGCCCAGATCGACATCGGCGTCTTCAAGACCGCGTTCGGCCACGATTTCACTGAAAGTGGCGGTTTGGGCATCCAGACGATCACGGGCGGATTGTGCGTCTTCGGTTGTGGGGAAAATAATCCGATCCACAGCCCGTTGTTCCACTTTGTTAAAGCGGTCGGCTTGCAGGTCATAACTTTCGCGGATTTCGGCCTCGTCCACGGCGACTTTGTCCAGCAGATCGGTCGGGTTCAGCCACGCATAGGTAATGTTGCGGGTCAAAGGTGACAGGTAATTGGCCGCATGGGCATCGTAATAGGCCTGTAAATCTTCGTCACTCGGGGTGGCGATAGGTGTGCCGAGATTGTCTTCGCCAAGGGCGGCCCATTCAAAAGAGCGTTCCTGCTGGGCGAATTTCATCAGTGTTGTAGGCACCGTCAGATCGCCGCTGACACCGCTGACTATGGTGTTTTCAACCAGCGCACGCGCGTTTTCCTTGCGGATCAGGGTTTCGAATTCACTGGCGGTGATGCCAAGCTGGCGTTCCAGATAGAAATTATAGCTTTCACGGTCGAAGGTGCCGTCCAACCCTTGGAACTGGGTGCTTTGCAGAATCGTGGTGCGGACAGTTTCATCACCCACAGAAAGGCCACGGGTTGCGGCCTCGTTGTTCAGGGCGGCCTGACCGACCACTGCGTCCAGAACCTGTTGCTGCACGCCGAAGTTTTCAAGTTCCGCAGCGGTCAGGGTGCGGCCTGCCTGCTGGTTCAACCGCGCAGCGGCGTTCTGATAGGCGCGTGCGTAGGTGTTTGTTTCAATGGGTTCGTCCCCCACGGTTCCGATCGACCGGATGTTCCCGCCGCCAATGCCGCCGATCCCAAAACCTGTCAGGCCCAGCATGAGCAACCCCATGATGACCCACATGACCTTGCTTTGGCCTTTTCCGCGCATAGAATTTAGCATTTGACGGACCCTTTGCTCCCTAGTCTGGTGGCAGGTTTTAGGCAGCAACGGGCCGAAGAGCAAGCGGCAACGCACGTGCGATAGGCTATAGAGATCAACATTTTGCGTGTTTTCTGTGGAAATGAACCTGTTAAGGCAAAGGGGATTGGCCGCTTAAGGGGTGAATGCGGCCAGACGATCGAACAATGTGGCGATGCCTGCGCGGTCCACATTGGCAAAGGCGATGCGGAAATGGCGTTCTGCGTGACCGCTGCCGCCCTCGGCCACAGTGGGGCTGAACATGGTGCCGGGCAGGGCCAGAACCGCGGCTTTATCCACCAGAGCTTTGGCGATCACATCTGATGGCGCGTCAAACGGATGCGAGACATAGGCGAAATAGGCGCCGCAGCCTTTCAGGTGCCAGCCGTCCAGTTGGGGAAACCCTGCGCGCATGGCGGCTCCACGGTCAAGAATTTCCTGCCGCTCGCGGGCCAGCCAGTTGCCCAGATTGCGCATTCCGAACAGCGCGCCGCGCTGGCCAAGCTGGTTGGGGCAGATGGTCAGCGTGTCGAGAAACTTCTCGATTTGCAGCATACGACTGGCCGAACAGATCATCGCCCCGACGCGGTGCCCTGTCAGGCGGTAGGCTTTGGAAAAGGAATAAAGCTGGATCAACGTATCCTGCCAATCAGGATCAGCGAAAATCCCGTGGGGCGCACCAAGGGCAGAATGGAAATCGCGGTAGGTCTCGTCGATGATCAGGGCAATGCCGCGTTTTTGGGCCAGTTGGTAAAAGGCAGCGGTCAGCGCGGCTGGATATTCCACGCCGCTGGGGTTGTTCGGAGTGACCAAAACAATGGCTTTGACCCGATCATCAATCATGGCGGCAGCCTGTTCCGGATCGGGCAGCATATCGTCACCGCAGTTCAGCACGCGGCATTCGATGCCCGCCATATCCAGCCACATTTTATGGTTGAAATACCACGGCGCGGGGAGGATCACCGCGTCACCTGGGCCGGCAAGGGATGAAATTGCTGCGCAAAACGCCTGATTGCAGCCCGAAGTAATGCCGACATTATCCCGCTTGATCGCGCCGCCGTAAACGCCGGTCCATTGGCGTGCAACTTCGTCGCGCAGGGCAGGCAGGCCCAGAACCGGACCGTACAGATGAGAGTCGACCTCATTCAGAACCGCTTCGGCCATGGCTTGGCGCATCGGGGCAGGGGGCGGATCGACGGGGGCGGCCTGACTGACATTGATCAAAGGCATGTCGTCGCGAAACTCTGCATTTTCCACCCAACGGCGCGATTCTACGATCGGAGAGGTAATAGTTGCGGCCAAAAGCGGGTTTATCGGGCTGGAATTTGCTGCCGTCATCAGAGATTTCCTTGTTAATCCGCGCCAGCCTAGCAAGCGGCACTTGACGGCGCAATGCGCATCACCGATAGGGGCGGCATGGCTAATCCTCCTGTACTCACTCTCTCTGATATTATGCTCACCTTTGGCGGCAACCCGTTGTTTGACGGGGTTGGCCTGACTGTGCATGAAGCGGCCCGCATCTGCCTTGTAGGGCGTAACGGGTCTGGCAAATCAACCCTGCTGAAAGTCATTGCAGGTCTGGTGGAACCGGACGCGGGCAACCGCTTTGTCCAGCCCGGCGTGTCCGTTGGCTATATGGACCAGCACCCCGATCTGTCGGATTTCGCCACTTTGGGCGATTTCGCCATGTCCGGTTTGCAAATCGGTGAGGAATATAAGGTCGAAATGGCCGCCGAAGGGTTGAAGCTGAATCCGGATCAAACACCCCAAGCCGCCTCAGGGGGCGAACGCCGCCGTGCCGCGCTGGCCAAAATTCTGGCCGAAGCGCCTGATTTGATGTTGCTGGACGAGCCGACAAACCACTTGGATATTGAAGCCATCTCATGGCTCGAAGACCATTTGCGCCAGACCCGTGATGCTTTCATTCTGATTTCCCACGACCGTGCGTTTTTGCGGTCTTTGACGCGGGATACCATGTGGGTGGATCGCGGTGTGGTGCGCCAGAATCCCAAAGGCTTTGAAGCCTTTGAAGAATGGCGCGACAAGACCTTCGAAGACGAAGACATGCAGCGCCACAAACTGAACCGCCTGATCAAGGCCGAGGCCCGTTGGGCGGTTGAAGGTATATCCGCACGGCGCAAACGCAATCAGGGCAGGGTTCGGCGCTTGGCGGACCTACGCTCCGAACGGGGGGCACAGATCAAACGTGCCGGCGCTGCGGCAATGGCCTTTGACAGCGGACAGAAATCCGGCAAGCGGGTGATCGAAGCCGCGGATATTTCCAAAACCTTTGGCGATCGCACCATCGTCAGCGATTTTTCAATCCGCATTGCGCGGGGCGAACGGATTGCGATGATCGGGCCGAACGGCGTGGGTAAAACCACCTTGCTGAACATGCTGACGGGCGCTTTGGAACCCGATACGGGCACGGTCAAACTGGGCACCAACCTGCTGCCTGCGATCTTTGACCAGAACCGATCTGCGCTGGACCCTAAAGCCTCGCTTTGGGATACATTGACCGAAGATCGGGAATTGGGCGTTTCCGGAAGCAATGACCAGATCATGGTGCGCGGCACCCCAAAACACGTTGTGGGCTACCTTAAAGAATTCCTGTTCAGTGAAAATCAGGCTCGTGGCCCAGTGTCTGCCCTGTCGGGCGGCGAGAAAGCTCGCCTGTTGCTGGCGCGGTTGATGGCCAAGGAAAGCAACCTTCTGGTGCTCGACGAACCGACCAACGATCTGGACGTAGAAACACTTGATCTGTTGCAGGAAATTCTGGACGACTATGAAGGCACTGTGCTGCTGGTCAGCCACGACCGTGATTTTCTGGACCGCGTGGCGACCACATCTATTGTGATGGAAGGCGACGGCACCGCAACGATCTATGCGGGGGGCTGGTCAGACTATCAGGCCCAGCGTCAAGACGTCGAAAAAGCCGAAAAACAAGCCGCCAAAGAGGCGCAAAAGCCTGCTGCCAAAGCCCAATCCGCTGAAAAACCCAAAGCTGCCGCCAAAAAGATGAGCTTTAAGGATGAGCATAGGTTGAAAGAGCTGCCGGCGGTGATTGCACGCCTAGAGGCAGAGATTGCCAAATTGCACACCTATTTGTCTGATCCCGAGTTGTATTCCACAGCCCCGGTGAAATTTCAAAAAGCGACAGAAGTCTTGACCGAGCGGCAGGCCGCCCTAGAGGCCGCTGAAATGGAGTGGTTGACCTTGGAAGAACGTGCTGGATAGCGTCAACTAACTGAAAAGTAACAACCTTTCCCAAAACAACACGCTGAAGTTATCCACAAAAGTTATCCACAGTCGTGGGTAACTTTTTGCGTATTGGTTAAACATTTCTTAATGTTGCCTGATTTCAACCTTATTTTCAGAACAATTGTAGGCAAAAAAGGATGCACGTTATGAGTGCAATTTCCCCAAGCCAACGCCATCCGGGGGCATTACCTAGAGTGGAGAGAGTAAAATGAGAGTTCTTGCAGTAGACGACGATCCCCTGATCCTGGAAGTGTTTAAGAATAACTTCGACGACATGGGACTCAGAAGCCTTGAATGCGCTTCATCCGGCGCGGATGCTTTGGCTGTTCTTGCGAAAGCGCGGAACCCTTTCGATGTGATCCTTTTGGACATCGACATGCCCCAGATGGACGGCATTACCCTGTGCCGCAAAATCCGCCGCTTGCATGATTATGCCACAACCCCCATTTTGATGGTCACCACTATCACCAAAGAAGAATCCGTGCGCGAAGCCTTTACCGCAGGGGCCACCGATTATGTGTGTAAACCGGTGAAACCGCTGGATCTGGCCGCGCGGATGCACTCTGTTACCCATCTGCTGCGTGAACGTCGTAAGGCGGAAAACAACTTTGAAGCGGCCCAAGCGATGAAGGCCCAAATCGAGCGGGACATGAAAATCACCCGCGAAGCGGCGCTGAAAATCGACTTCGTTCCCAATATGATCGACAAGCTGGAAATGGAAAACTACATTTTGCAGCTCTCGCGTCTGGAAATCTCGCGCACCCAGATTTATGCTTTCGGCATTAAGGAATTCAACGAAATCTATGATCGGACAGAACCGTTTGATCTGTATTACACTATCGGCGATATCGCCAGTGCGCTGCAAACCTGCTTTCCCAGCAAGAATAGTTTGCTGACCTATTGCGGGTCGGGCAAGTTTATCGTGGTGGCCCGTGAAGGGGATAAAGAGAACCGCCATAATATTGCACAGCTTGTTCAAAAAGCGGTTAACGACTTGGAGCTGGTGTATAATAACGGCATCAGCTGCAAAGCAACGCTGATCGCGGGGGAACCTGTACAGGCGTCCATGTGGTCTTTCGGCAGTTCCTTGCGCTTGCTGGAACGGGCGTTGAAATCGCTTGAAACCATGCGAGGCGGGCGCGACACCTATGCCGAAGCCCGCAAATACAAGAACCTGCTGCGTGAATGTCTAGATGTGGCCTGACACCAAACAGATAAACTGAAAGCGGCGCCTCAGGGCGCCGCTTTTGTGTTTGGGAAACCGTCGTACTCGGACGGCGCCGCGCTTTAGAAAATATCAAAGTCCCGCTGCAGGTGTTGTGCCGTTTCCAGCGCGAAATAGCTTAGAATGCCATCGCATCCGGCCCGTTTGAATGCCATCAGGCTTTCCAGCATGGCCTTGTCCCGATCAATCCAGCCATTGTTGCCCGCCGCTGAAATCATCGCGTATTCACCTGATACCTGATAGGCATAGGTGGGCACGGCAAACTGCTGTTTGACCCGCTGGCAGATGTCCAGATAAGGCATCCCCGGTTTGACCATCACCATATCCGCCCCTTCATCCAGATCCCGCGCCACCATGCGCAGGGCCTCGTCCGAATTGCCCGGATCAAGCTGATAGGTCTTTTTATCCCCTTTCAACGCGCCATTGGCCCCGACCGCATCGCGGAACGGCCCATAAAACGCCGAAGCAAATTTCGCCGAATAGGCCATGATGGCGGTGTCGGGGAAGTCATTCTGCTCCAAGGCGCGGCGGATTATACCGATGCGCCCGTCCATCATATCCGACGGTCCAAGGATATCCGCACCTGCTTCGGCTTGCGCCAGCGCCTGTTGTTCCAGCGCGCCCAGTGTTTCGTCGTTCATAATCAGCCCGTCGCGCACAATGCCGTCATGACCGTCGGAATTATAGGGATCAAGAGCCACATCCAGCATCACACCGATATCGGGCACCTGCGCCTTGATTGCACGGGTGGCTTGATTGACCAGATTTTCGGGGTTCCATGCTTCGGCTGCGTCCGGGGTTTTCTTTGCTGGATCGGTGTAAGGGAACAGCGCGATCACGGGAATCCCCAGATTGGCCGCTTCATTGGCGGCCTCGACCGCGCGTGAGATGCTCAGCCTGTTCACACCCGGCATACTGTCAATCGGTTCGACCACATCGTCGCCGTCCCGCACAAACACCGGCCAGATCAGATCAGACACGCTTAATGTGTTTTCCCGCGTCAGATCTCGCATCCAGTCAGTGCGCCGGTTGCGGCGCGGGCGGGCGATAGGAAAGGGGGCGGGAGTGTGTACCATGTGGGGTTCCTTGCAAGACTTCACCCCACTTGCGCCACAAAAGCACCAAACTGCAATTGGAATTATTGCCGCAATGATTTAACACCGCGTCCAGACAGGCAAAAAGGACCCCGCATGGAAGGGTTTTACAAAGAAGTTATCGGATCCCGCAGTTTTGCCAGCATTTGGTATTGGATTGTCTTTGCCGTGGTCTGGACCCGAACCACGCACTGGACCTTGGGCGTGCCCTATGAAGACGCGCAAAATGCCAAGAAACTGGGCGGTCAGTACCAGTTGGATTTTGAAACCCAGATCGAAATCAACATCCGTAAAACGCTAGAGGTGTTTGAAGGGCACAGCCTAGTATTCACTGCAATCGCGGCGTTTTTTCTGGCGACGGTCTTTGTTTTGGGGTTTTCGTTTAACATCCAGTTCATGCAGGCCAGTTTTTTGCTGATGTTCCCGCTGACCATTGTATCGGGCATGTCGATCCATCTGGCACAGCGTCTGCGCACCTTGCATCTAGAGGGTGATGATCTTTACGGGGCCTATGTGCGGCATCGCAGGATCAAACAGGGAATCGGCGCGTTTTCGATCTTTTTCGCGGCATTCTGGGGTGTTTCACAGACTTTGTTTTCGCCCTATGCCGGAACCTTCTAAAGACGCGGTGTTTTACGGCCTTGTCCGCTTGCGCCACCTGCGCTAAATCCGCCGGATGGCACAGCACTATAACGAAAAACACAGCACCGTCGGGGGCGCTCCCGAGGGATTTGATGCACAGTTACTGGCGAATGCGCTGGCCAAAGGAAACGGGCCAATTCTGCATATCGCCCGTGATGATGCGCGCCTTGCAGCGACACAAACCGCGCTTGGGGTTGTGGCCCCTGACGTGCCGGTGTTTGTGTTTCCCGCATGGGATTGTCTGCCCTATGATCGCGTCTCTCCCAACGCCGAGATATCGGCCGCGCGGATGGCGGTGCTGGCCACTTTGGCGGCTGGGTTCGACCGTCCGTTTATCCTGCTGACCACAGTTACAGCCGCAACCCAGCGTGTGCCGGCCCGTGAAACCCTGCAAACCGCCAGTTTTGTTGCCGAGGTGGGTCGTCAGATTGACGAAAAAGCCCTGCGGGAATTTTTTGCGCGGATGGGGTTTGTGCAGGCGCCCACCGTTACGGAACCTGGTGATTTTGCTGTGCGGGGGGGATTGATTGATCTCTATCCGCCAGGGGAAAGCGGACCGGTACGTCTGGATCTGTTTGGTGATGTTCTGGACGGGGCGCGGCGCTTTGATGCGGCAACCCAGCGTACTACAGAATCCCTGCAACGGCTGGAACTGGCCCCCGTATCCGAAATCCTGCTGGACGAAGACTCGATCCAGCGTTTTCGGCAGAACTATCGGATCGAGTTTGGCGCGGCTGGCACGGATGACCCTTTGTACGAGGCGGTGAGTGCAGGGCGGAAACATCAAGGCATCGAGCATTGGGCGCCGTTTTTCCATGACCGTATGGAAACCCTGTTTGACTATCTGCCAGAAGCGCAGGTTTTTCTGGATGACCGCGCCACACAGGCGCGACTGTCCCGCTGGGAAAGCATTGCAGATCAATATGATGCCCGCAAAGAGGCGCTGAACAACAAGTCCCGTATGGACAGCGTGTATAAACCCTGTCCCCCACATCTGTTATATCTGGATGACACCGCATTTGAAGCGGCCATCGCGGATATGAGAGTCAGACAGTTTTCGGTGCTTCCCCAAGGGGTCGGTCCGAATGTAACGGATGCCGGCGGGCGGCTGGGGCGCAGCTTTGCGCCGGAACGTCAGCAGGAAAACATTAGCCTTTTCGGTGCTTTGGCGGATCATATTAAAGCACGTCAAAAAGACGGAAACGTGGTGATCGCCAGCTATTCCGAAGGCGCGCGAGAGCGGCTTTCTGGGCTGTTGGCAGATCAGGATATTGCGGGCGCTGTGCCGATTGCCAAACTGGGTGATCTGACGGGAACAGCCGGAATTGCATTGGCGGTCTGGCCGCTGGAACAGGGGTTTGAAGCCAAAGGCCTGACGGTGATTTCCGAACAGGATGTGCTGGGAGATCGCCTGATCCGCAGTCCCCGCCGCAAACGGCGGGCCGAAAACTTTCTGACCGAAGCGCAAAGCCTGTCGCCTGGTGATTTGGTGGTGCATCTGGATCACGGGGTCGGGCGCTATCAGGGGCTGGAAACGGTCACTGCCTTGGGTGCACCCCATGACTGTATCCTGTTGGAATACGCCAACAACGACCGCCTGTATCTGCCTGTTGAAAACATCGAACTGCTGTCCCGTTTTGGTCACGACGAAGGCATGCTGGATCGTCTGGGCGGCGGGGCATGGCAGGCGAAAAAAGCCAAGCTGAAGGAACGCATCCGCGAGATGGCGGATAAGCTGATCCGCATCGCCGCAGAACGGGCCCTGCGCAAAGCCGAGGTGCTGGAACCTCCCGCTGATGCTTGGGACAAATTCTGCGCGCGCTTTCCCTATGTGGAAACCGACGACCAGTTGCATGCCATCGAAGATGTGTTGGCGGATATGGCATCGGGGACGCCTATGGACCGTTTGGTCTGTGGCGATGTGGGCTTTGGCAAGACCGAGGTGGCCTTGCGCGCAGCCTTTGTGGCGGCATCCGCAGGCACGCAGGTGGCGATCATTGCGCCGACCACTTTGCTGGCCCGCCAGCATTTTAAATCCTTCTCTGAAAGGTTCCGCAACACAGGTATCCGCGTGCGCCAACTGTCCCGGTTTGTGACCGCCAAAGAGGCAGAAGCCACACGCAAGGGGATGCGGGACGGCGGGGTGGAAATTGTCATCGGCACCCATGCTTTGCTGGCCAAAGGCGTTAAATTTGCCAATCTCGGCCTGTTGGTGATCGACGAGGAACAGCATTTCGGGGTGATCCACAAGGAACAGCTAAAGCAGCTTCGCTCGGATGTGCATGTGCTGACGTTGACCGCCACACCCATTCCACGCACCTTGCAGATGTCCCTGTCAGGGGTGCGCGAACTGTCGATCATCGGCACACCGCCAGTGGATCGCCTTGCCATCCGCACCTATGTTTCGGAATTTGACACCATCACCATCCGGGAAGCCTTGCTGCGGGAACACTACCGCGGCGGGCAAAGCTTCTTTGTGGTGCCACGGATCACCGATCTGGCGGAAATCGAGGAATTCCTGCGCAGCCAGGTACCCGAGGTCAGCTTTATCACCGCCAACGGCCAGATGGCGGCCGGAGAGTTGGACGACCGGATGAACGCCTTTTACGACGGCAAATACGATGTGTTGCTGGCCACGACTATTGTGGAAAGCGGGCTCGATATTCCGACCGCCAACACCATGATCATCCACCGCGCCGATATGTTCGGCCTGTCGCAACTGTATCAGATCAGGGGGCGTGTGGGGCGTTCCAAAACCCGCGCCTATGCCTATCTGACCACCAAACCGCGCAAGCCCTTGACGCCAAACGCAGAAAAGCGCCTGCGGGTACTGGGCAGTCTGGACAGTCTGGGCGCGGGCTTTACGCTGGCATCGCAAGATCTGGATATTCGCGGGGCAGGGAACCTGCTGGGGGATGAACAATCGGGCCATGTGCGCGAGGTCGGGTTCGAACTGTATCAAGAGATGCTGGAAGAGGCGATTGCCAAGATGAAATCCGGCGGGCTTGAAGGTCTGACGGATGGGGACGGTTCATGGTCACCCCAGATCAATCTGGGGGTTCCTGTGCTGATCCCCGATACATTTGTGCCTGATCTGGATGTGCGGCTTGGCCTGTATCGGCGGTTGTCGTCGCTATCAACCAAAGTGGAACTGGAAGGATTTGCCGCCGAATTGATCGACCGCTTTGGCAAACTGCCCGATGAGGTCGATACATTGCTGCGCATTGTGCGGGTGAAATCCATGTGCAAACGGGCAGGGATTGCAAAGCTGGACGGCGGGCCGAAAGGGGCTGTGATCCAGTTTCACAACGACAAATACGCCAACCCCGCCGGTCTGGTGGAATTCCTGCAAAACCAACGGGGCACCGCCAAGGTCAAAGACAATAAGATCATCGTGCGGCGGGACTGGAACAGCGACGACACCAAGATCAAAGGCGCTTATATCATCGCCCGCGACCTTGCCAAATTCGCCAAAGCCTAGGGCGGGGTTTCCCCCGCCTGCCGTCGTTACTTATGGTTAAACATTGCGCGGGTTGGTCAGGTTCAAGCCAAAGCCGATGACCGCGCAGGTGCCCACGCCGAACATCAGTGGCAGGCCTGTGCCGTTGAACATCTGTCCGATGGGCACGGCGATCAGGATACTGGCCAAAGTAGACACCGCGCCGATAATGGCGCTGGCGGTGCCTGCAATATGGCCCATGGGTTCCATCGCAAGCGCATTGACGTTGGAAAACACCAATCCGCTTAGGAAAAACAGGGTCATCGACCAGCCGATGAAAAAGACCAGCAGGGCGTGGCCTTCAAACAGGCCAAGATAGATCAGCGTACCGCCTGTCAGCGAAAAAATGGCGATCAGGGCCAGTCCGATTGTGCTCATCAGCCACATGCCAAGGCGCACCACCAGTGCCGCGTTCAGCGCGCTGGCGGTTCCCGACACTAGGGCGATGATCGCGAAATAGGTGGGAAAACTGGTGCCAGCGTCCAGCCAGTCCACAAACACCTGTTGTGCGCTGGAAATATAGGAAAAAATTATCGAATAGGACATGCACAGCACCAAAAGTGAAACGATGACCCGTTTGGAGCGGACCATTTCCTTTACGGCGGCCAGCATGGTGGACACTTTGACAGGGCGGCGTTTTTCCAGAATATGGGTTTCTTCCTGACGAACCCACAGCCACAGGCCCACACAACCGGACATGACCACAAAGGACAAAAAGATCGCGCGCCAGCCAAAGGCCAGCATGATGCCCTGACCGATCAGCGGGGCTACGGCGGGCACCAGAACGAACATCATCATCGCCAGCGATACCACCCGCGCCATTTCACGCCCCGCATAGAGATCGCGCACCATAGCCATACCAACGGTGCGCGGGGCCGAAATGCCAAGCCCCTGAATGAACCGCGCCAGCAGCAGCATTTCAAGCGATTGCGTGCCCCATGCCCAAAAGCTGGCGGCAATAAAAACGCTGATACCGCCCAGCAAAACCGGCTTGCGTCCGATGGCATCGGACAGCGGGCCACTGACCAATTGGCCAAAACCCGTGCCCAATACAAAAGCCGCCACAATCAGTTGCACACGGTTGACGTTCGGTGTGTGCAAATCGGCGGCGATTTCGCCAAAGGCGGGCAACATGGCATCGGTGCCAAAGGCGATCAGTGAAAACAACAAAGCCGTCAGGATGATGAATTCCAGCAGCGGGAGACGTTTCCCCATAGTGTAACTCCAATGTGGTGCGGCGGCTTTCGGCGCTCGGATAGGGGTGCAGCGGTATGTCGTGCAAAAAGACGGTTCAAAGCCCGAAAAGCGGACTTTGAACCGTCTTGCGAAACGGCCCGAAAAAGGGGGCGTCTGGTGTTATTGAGCGGCGGCCTTGGTGTGGGCTTCGCTAAGTTCAGAGATGACTTTTTCCCATAATTCAGTGGGTTGGGCGCCCTGAACCACGTAGTGTTTGCCAATTACGAAACAGGGAACCCCCGTCACGCCCTGTTCACGCGCCGCGGCATCCCGTTCCTGAATTTCGCTCACGTCTGCTTCGCTTTCCAGCAGGCGGCGGATCATGTCACCGTCAAGCCCCGTGCCGCTGGCGATATCGACCAGCACGTCATGGTCGGAAATATCCTGGCCGTCTTTGAAATAGGCTTTGAACAGGCGGTCCACCACCGCATTCTGACGGCCTTCAAGGGCAGCCCAATGAAGCAAACGGTGTGCGTTCAGCGTGCTGGGCGTGCGTTTGATGCCTTCGAAATTGATCTCGATCCCTGCATCCTCGGCAGCTTGGGCAATGGCGCCGTAAACGTTGACTGCGCCATCTTTACCTCCGAATTTGGTTTCCAGATATTCCCGACGGTCCATACCTTCGCGGGCCATGGTCGGGTTCAGCTGGAACGGATGCCATTCGATCACCAGATCATGTTCGGGGTGTTTGCCCAGCGCACGGTCCAGCTTGGTTTTGCCGATGTAACACCACGGGCAGATCGGATCGGAAATAATATCAAGTTTTGTCATGTGGTCTCAGTCACTTCAGGCTTTTGGGCTGCGTTTGTATCCGCTGCGGCGTCACAGGGTCGTCTTCGGTTCGGTAAGGCGAAGCCCCAGTTGCCCCGCGGGTCGGTTCTAGGTTTTCCAACTGCGCAAGGCTTTGCGCTGCACCTTATTGTTCGCGCCCATGGGGAGCGCATCCATTTTCACAAACATACGCGGCCTTTTGTATTTTGCCAGCGTTTCAGAGCAAATTTCCGTGAGCATTGTTTCTAAATCGGTCTCTGACACGTAAAAACCGGCGATAACCCGCACACCTGCGCGGACTTCCACCTCGGCGGCGGCGGCTTGCAGCACACCGTCACAGGCCAGCATGGCGGCCTCTACTTCTATCGGGGACACGCGGTAGCCGCCAGCATTCAGCATATCGTCGTCGCGACCCAGATAGGTGACGTAGCCGTCTGCATCCATCGACACAGTATCACCCGTCAAAAACCAGTCGCCGCGAAATTTAGCAGCGGTTTCGTCGGGTTGATCCAGATAGCCGAGCATCAGGCCGGGGTCATCTTTGGATACAGCCAGAACGCCGGGTTGATCCACGGCCACAGGGCCGTCTTCGCCCAGAACCGCCACGCGCCGCCCCTGTTGAACCCGTCCTGAGGTGCCAGCTTTGGGAGGTGTTTGAGGGCTGGAGGACACAAATGTCGACACCTCGCTCATGCCCAAGGCTTCATAGACAGGCTTTTGGGTTTGCTCGTGCCAGGCTTTCAGCACTGCAGCGGGCATTTTTTCACCCGCGCTTAGCCCGTGGCGCAGCCCGTCAAACCCCTGTGCCCCCGTTTCAACGATCTGGCGGTAAACACCCGGCGCAGCGGCGAAAATCGTGGCTTTATGGTCTGCCACCAAGCGGCCCCAGACACTGCGATCCGCAGGGCCGGTGTATACCATAGCCGTGGCACCGATGGCCCAAGGATCCAGCAATCCCGATCCAAGGGTGTAGGTCCAGTTGAACGCACCCGCATGCAGCATACGATCGTCACTGCGCAGGCCGTACCAGCCCTGCCACATCATACGGCGCGCCCAGACCGCGCGGTGGGCGTGCATGACCGCCCGCGGTTTGCCCGAGGTGCCGGAGGTGTAAATCATATAGGCCAAACGATCCGCAGAACCCATAACAGCGGTCGCGGGTTCCGACGCACGAAGATGGGCCACGCCTTTGGCATCCAATGTGGCCACACCCAGATCTGCAATCGGGTCCAGCCCGCCCGCAAAAGCCACCAGAGCGGGTTTTAATTCAGCCACGATACGGCGCACTTCTATATCGGTCAGCAGGGCTGAAGTCGGGACCGGCACAACACCCACTGCGATAGCGGCCAGAAATACCACAGGAAAGGCGGCGTCATTGCCAATGCGCAGCAACAGGCGGTCGCCTTCGGTCAGGCCCATATCCAGCAGCCCCCCCGCCGTGCGCCAGACTGCATCGCGCAGATCGGCATAGCGCCAGCGTTCTGTGGTGGTGCCGATGACCTCAAGTGCGATGGCGTCATCTGCGCCAGCGTCCAGAATATAGCGGGTCAGATTGAAAGGTTCGGGGCAGGGCGCAGCGCGGCCTTGGTCAAAAACGGCGAGAGTGGTCATGCGAGCCTGAAGTCCTGTCGTGGATGTCTGTTAGTCGGGCTTAATCCGCCCGTATCAAAGGATCAAGCTGGTCGGATGGGGGGATAGGTTTTGCCTATACCTTGGCGCGCGACCAGTTTCCGCCCGACACGCGTTTAGAATTCTACATTTGCAACGGACTGTAAGGTTTTGAAATTGGGCGGTTTACGCGGCCAATTTCCGCTTATTCAACCCAAGGTGTGCATTGCCGAATGGTCAATAGAATGTGATCTGCGCGGTCTTCTCTGCCGTTGACGGAAAAAGGAATCGATTCGAGTCGGTGTCGCCGGAGGTGATTTTGACAGAACCGGGCGGGAGGAATGTGTGGGGACAGCCGCCAATTCGCTGTGGAGAGAGGTTGCTATACCTCAATAGAATAAGGTGAATCTCTTGCGTATAGGTGGATTGCCGCTGGAACAGGCCAAAAAAAAACGCCCTCACAAGGAGGGCGTTAAGTTATTGAGGCAGGTTTCATACAGGCAAGAAACCTATCGAGCAGTGAGTTTGTTATACAAAATATGCGCACACCCGCCAAGTAAAATTTTGAAGTATTTCTTGGACAGGCTTGATACATATGGAAAAACGCCAAAACCGAGAGTGTATTGTTGCGCCGATGTCACGTCTGTTCTGTAAAGCCCGTATCATTGTTTCTATTGTGGCAGCCGTTGCCTGCCTAACACCACATTTCGCCTTATCAGCGCCGCAACATGGCCTTGCTATGAACGGCGATTTGGCCTTGAAGCCGGATTTTACCGCGCTTCCTTATGCGAATCCCGATGCGCCCAAGGGCGGAACCATCGTTTTACCCGAATCCGGCAGTTTTGATTCGCTTAATCCGTATATTTTGAAAGGGCAGGCCCCTTGGGGGATCCGCGTACATGTGGTTGAAACCCTGCTGGGCCAGAATTACGACGAGCCGTTCTCCCTGTATGGTCTGTTGGCAGAAACCGTTGAAACCGATGATGCGCGCAGTTGGGTGGAGTTTACCCTGCGCCCCGAGGCCAGGTTTTCCAACGGCGATCCGGTCACCGTCGAAGATGTGATCTGGTCGTTTGAAACCTTGGGCGAAAAGGGGCATCCGCGCTATCTGAACAGCTGGCGCAAGGTGGCCAGTTCTGAAATCACCGGACCGCGCAGTGTGAAGTTTACCTTTAACACACCAGACCGCGAACTGCCGCTGATCCTTGGCCTGCGCCCCGTGTTGCGCAAAGCGGATTGGGAGGGGCGTGCTTTCGAAGAAAGCGGTTTAACCTCGCTCACCGGATCAGGCCCCTATAAGATCGCCGAGTTTGAAGCAGGGCGCTATATTACTTTCCGGCGTAACCCGGACTATTGGGGCGCGGACCTGCCGCTGAATGCGGGTGTGAACAATCTGGATGTGATCAAATACGATTACTACACCGATCAAAGCGTGATATTTGAAGCGTTTAAAGCCGGCGCTCTGTCTGCTTTTCGTGAAGGTAACGCACAGCGCTGGCTGGATTCCTATGATTTTCCGGCAATCACATCAGGGCAGATCGTGAAATCGGAAATCCCGCACCAGCGGCCGACGGGGATGACGGGATTTGTGATGAACACACGCCGCGAGATGTTCAAAGACATCCGCGTGCGGGATGCGCTGATCCACGCCTTTAACTTTGAATTCATCAATAAGGCGCTGAACGGCGGGGAACTGCCGCGCATCACCAGCTATTTCGCCAACAGCCAGCTTTCCATGACCCATGGCGCTGCTGACGAGGCCGTCAGCGCCTTGTTGCAGCCTTTTGCAGATACGCTGCCCGCAGATGCACTGACAGGCTATGACCTGCCCACATCCGACGGGTCGAACCGGAATCGCGGCAATTTGCGCAAGGCAGCAAAGCTGCTGGAACAGGCTGGCTGGACGGTACAGGGCGGCGTACTGAAAAATGCGGCAGGAGAGCCGTTTACCTATGAAATCCTTCTGAAAAACACAGCCACCGAAAACGAAGCGATCATGGGTATCTATGTGGATACGTTAAAGCGTTTGGGGATACGGGCCAGTTTGAAACTGATCGACCCTGTGCAGCATCGCGAGCGGCTGAAGGACTATGACTATGATATGGTCTATTTCACCCGTTACATGTCCCTGTCACCGGGCAACGAGCAGCGGCTGTATTGGGGACGGGACGGGGTCACAGTGCCGGGGACACGCAACTATATGGGCATGGACAGTCCTGCGGCGGAAGCGATGATTTCCACCATGTTGGAAACGCGGGACGGCGCGGAATATAACGCCGCGGTGCGGGCTTTGGACCGGGTGTTGACCACGGGGCGGTATGTGATTCCGATCTGGTACAATCCCGTCAGTTTTCTGGCCCATGACAGGCATTTGCACTACCCTGAAACAATCTCGCTTTACGGGGACTGGCCGGGGTTTTTACCTGATGTGTGGTGGTATGAAAAATAGGGTCGGATTTGGATATTTGACCCAAAAAGAGGCTCAGCGTAGGGGATAACCCCGCTGAGCCTGCGATCTGTTGCGTAAATTAGCGCACGATGCGGGTGTATTTTGATCCCTCGATCGAGATCCCGAGCAAGATACCTGCCTGATTGAACACAACCGCATAAACCGCGTCGTCGATGGTGTTGTTGTCCACACCTGCGGCGCCTGCATTGTCGATCAATGTGTATTCCACATCTGCACCCAAGGTCCAACCGGGACGCGCACGGAATTTGCGCAAGTGTTCGGAATCCATAAAGAACAACGCCGAGGAATACTGCTGCGCGCCTGCTTGCAAGCCATAGCTGGCAGCGGCGACGGAATAGTAATCAACAGGGGCTTGCCCGACCAAAAGCGCGCCTTCACCATATGCCCCGCCAACGATCAAACCTGCTTTGGTGACTGTTGGCATCATCAAGACGCCGGCGGCGTTTTGGATCAGAGAGGTGGTGAAAGGCAATTCGCTTTGCATCTTGCGCATGGCTGCGCTGACGTCGTCGTCGATCTTGAATCGTGCCGTGCTGTTTGTGCCACCCGCACAGGCGCTTAATCCGCCTGCTGTTGCGCCCATCATAAAAGTGCGCCTGCTCCATCCTGTCATGGGATGTCTCCTAATAATCTGCTCAACCGGTCTGATGCCGGTCCTGCGCAAGACAATACAGGGTTTTGTGGGGGCTGTCATCCAAATGCGCAACCCGTAGCGTCAGAAAGGGCGAAATTCCGCTTTTTACTGGCGAGTGTCGGACAATCTGGCTATCAAAAGGAAAAAACTGGAAAGGGAAAGCATGTCAAACGGACCTTTGAGCGGGATCAGAATAGTGGAATTCGCGGGCCTAGGCCCGACGCCCTTTGCAGCTATGACGCTGGCGGATATGGGGGCCGAAGTGATCCGCATCCAGCGCCCCGGACTGCAGAATTTGATGGGGTTGGAGTATGACATCCTTGATCGCGGGCGCGGGTTTGTTGAACTGGACCTGAAAAACCCGAAAGATATCGAAACCGTAAAAGACCTGCTGGCCAGCGCCGATGCGTTGATAGAGGGGATGCGCCCCAATGTAATGGAGCGATTGGGGCTTGGCCCAGCGGAAATCCACGCTGTGAACCCGCGGCTGGTCTATGGTCGAATGACGGGCTGGGGGCAAAGCGGGCCGCTGGCCCATGCGGCGGGGCATGATATCAACTATATCGCGCTGTCGGGGGCTTTGCATGCAATCGGTCCGCAAGACACACCTGTTATCCCGTTAAATTTACTTGGGGATTTCGGCGGCGGTGGCATGTATCTGGCCTATGGCATGGTTTGTGCCCTGTTGGAGGCCACCCGTTCCGGACTGGGGCAGGTGGTGGATGCGGCGATCACCGATGGCACGGCGCATCTGATGTCGATGATCTATGCAATGAACCAAGGCGGAGCTTGGGCGGATCGGCGGGAGTCCAATATCCTCGACGGGGCGGCGCCGTTTTATAATGTTTATCAATGTGCCTGCGGTGGCTGGGTGGCCATCGGCGCGATTGAGGCGAAATTCTATGTGGAATTGCTGGCGCGGATCGGGGCGGATGCGGAACTGGCTAAAACCCAGATGGATCGCAGCACCTGGCCCGCGGTAAAGCATGAATTTGCCGCCATTTTTGCGCAAAAGACCCGTGACGCGTGGGACAGTGCGCTGCTGGGAACGGATTGTTGTTATGCCCCCGTGCTGACAATCGCCGAAGCGTTTGACAATCCGCATAATCAGGCACGCGGCGTGTTTGAAAAAGGTGGCCAAATGGCCGAGCCGACGCCTGCGCCAAAACTGTCGCGCACGCCCGGAGCGATTCAAAAAGCCTCGCAATCCGAGGCGTTGAATGTTCAGGATATTTTAAGCAAATGGGGTTCCGCATGAGCAAGATCACAGTCGCCCTGACAGATATTGAAACAACCGCTGCACAGGCCATGGTTGCCCATGGTGCCGCCCCGTGGATCGCTGCCGAGGTGGCCAAGGCTGTGCGGATGGCAGAGGCCACAGGCAATCTGATCTGCGGGCTGTATTATCTGGAAAGCTATTGCACACAGTTGCGATCAGGGCGTGTGAACGGTGACGTGGAACCTGTTGTTTCCAAACCAAAACCTGCATCGGTTATGGTGGATGCCAAGCTGGGTTTTGCCCAACCCGCCTTTGCACGCGGCCTGCCTGTCGCGCTTGAAACCGCGCGGGAAATGGGCACGGCAAGCCTTGCGGTTTGTCATTCCCACACCTGTACGTCTTTGGGGTATTTCACCGAACAGATCGCCAAGGCGGGGCTGATCGGGATCGGGTTTACCAATGCCTCGGCTGTGGTGTCACCGCCGGGGGGGAATGCTGCGGTGCTGGGCACCAATCCGATGGCGCTGGCGGTGCCTGCCAAAGACGGCGGGGTGGCGTTTCAGTTCGATCAATCCACATCGGCGGTGGCGCTGGGGAAAATCACAATGGCGGCCAGCGCGGGCGAAGATATTCCGCTTGGCTGGGCAGTGGATGCGGATGGCAACCCGACAACCGATCCGAACGCGGCCCTGAAAGGGTCACTGGTCTCAACGGGGGGCTACAAAGGCTGGGGATTTGGTTTGATGGTTGAAATTCTGGCGGCTGCGGTGACCGGATCGGTCAATTCGCTGGACGTGAAGGGGTTAAAACTGGCGGATGGACCGCCCCATGATCTGGGGCAGTTTTATTTCCTGTTAGACCCGACAGGGTATTCCGGTGACGGCTTTTATGAACGGCTTGCGCGGGTGTCAGAGGCCGTTGCCGCCCAGCCGGAAGCGCGGTTGCCAGGGGCTGGACGTGTGCTGCCGACAGAGGTTCAGATTGATGCAACCCTTTGGGATCGCTGTAAAAACCTAAGCGCCTAGGCAGGGTTAGTTTCTTTCAGAGTCCCGTTTGGCAATGCGGCAGGCTTCGACAACGGGGCGCAGGGCATCGCTGGACCCGCGCAGCGGGAAGCGTTCTGTTGTGCCATATCCAAGCAGTTTGATATCGGCGTAATTGCCTGTGATCAGGCGGCTGAAAATCGGCGACAGGGGTTCTTTTTCAACGAATTCCCAGTCTTTGCTTTCAAAATGGTAATGGGCAACACCCGTGTAGCCAAAGGATTGAAAATCCATAAAGACCATTTCCGAAGGACCGTCATCGGTGGTCGGAACCGTCTTGATGCCGCCGTCATCATAGGGGATAGCAGCAACAAGGGCGGCTGCTGCGCGGTCTTCGGCGCTGAGCTGATCACCGCCCTGGCCACCTGTTTTGGCGTCATCAACCGGTTTGGGTGGCGTATAGGCAAATCCCGGACGATAGCGCAGAACCATGCGCACCTCTGGCACATTGCATTCGATGCGCAGGGCCAGCCATTTTTGATCATCCTGATTACAAAACAACAGAGCAGTGGGCGGTGTGCCGATGGTTTCGGAGGCGGGGATCGCTTCCCATCTGTCACATTCAGCGCGGCGATTAATGGTTTCGGCCTGCACAGACCCCGCCGTCATTACGGCAAGGCATCCAAAACTCAGCAGCATTTTCATAAATTCGTCCCTTTTAGTCCTTGGCCCGATGCTCGTTGGGCGGGCAAGCGCAAAAAATAAGCTGCAAATCGCCGAAAATAAAGCGGATTTTGACCGCTCTACTTAAGGCTGTTTGAATGCGTGGTTAATTTGCCTATTTCGTCAAAAACGTGGTGCCGGTGAGGGTCTGCACTTTCAGCCGATATTCCCCCACGGGAAGGCGGTATCGGTTGCCGCTGCACGTTTTTACGGCATTGACCAGAAGATCGAATTGGGGACTGATTTCAACTGGCATGACTGGTTCAAAGAGGTGGGTTTGCGGAAAGTTGATATCCGCGACGGTCAATTTCACCTCAATTTCACCCGGGACACCTTTGACCCGACGATTTTCCATAGCATAACATTGGGTGAGTTTGTGGGATTCTTGTTCGAAATTCACAGGCGGCACAAAAGCTTGATGGATGTCGGTTATATTCAGTTGCATGTTGCCGGATTCAAACAGCATAAAAGCGGTTGCCGTGGCTTTGCAGGTATCGGCCTTTTCAAGACACTCCAGTAGGCCTTGGCGCTTTTCGCGGCCTGCATCAAAAACCACCGGATATTCCACGTTTTCGACGGAAAATTTGAAACCATTGGGGGAGCGTTTGTCTATTGTGGCCGTGGCATCGATGGAGAAAGCTGTTTGCCCCCAGTTTTCAAAGATGGTCGCCAAATCAGGCAGCGGTTCTGTTGGGGCAGGTATTTCGTCGGCATATGCTGTTAAAGCCGACAGGGTTGCGATGAAAGCGGTGGCGGTCCAAAGGGGGCGAATAAATTTCATTCTTAATCTCATTTTAAAGGCGGAATAGAATTTTACTACCTAGGGTACCTGTCCTTTTCGAGCCAAAGGTCTGGTTCAGTGATGATTTGGATAGGTTAAATATCTGGAAAATGGGGGTTTTACGAATTTGGGCTCAAAGAAAGCTGTGTGGGTTAGCCTGTGGGCGGGGGCAGCATTTTATAGCAACCTGTGCCGGAAAGCGTGCTGGAGACGACCTTATTGTTTTTAAGGTCGGCTACGTAAAGGCATTTCTGGTTTACGATCTGGTTGTCGTATCCCACCAGAATAACCACGCCGCCCAACCGTTCGTATTCTGGATGGCGCACCACATAGCTGTCGGTGCGTTCCCAGACCACTTGACTGGCGGTGCGGCTGATCGGAGAGCCGAGGGATGCGATGACCTGTTCGACAGTTTTGCCGTTGTGTTGCGTCAGGCGGGCCTGTTTTTCCTGCGGGGTTTCACAGGCGGCAAGGGCCAGCAGGCTGGTGCAGGCCAAAAGGAGTTTCGCGATCTGGCCCATGGGCGGTCCCCTTGTCGTAAACAGGTCTTCTAAAGATAGGGCGCTGGCAGCGCAGGGCAACCAGCGTCAGAAAATGCGTTACAGATCCAGTTCTTCGACAAATTGGGCGTTTTGTTGAATGTACTCAAAGCGTAATTCAGGCTTTTTGCCCATCAAACGTTCCACCAGATCGGATGTTTCGCCCGGTTCGTCGTCATCCACAGAAACGCGGATCAACTGGCGGGTTTTCGGGTTCATCGTGGTTTCTTTCAGGTCAACAGCGTTCATTTCGCCCAGACCCTTGAACCGTGACACGTCGATTTTACCGCGTCCTCCCAGACCTTTTTCCAACAGACGATCCCGCTCGGCCTCATCCAGAACATAGACGGTTTTGGCCCCCTGAACCAGTTTGAACAAGGGCGGGCAGGCCAGATAAAGGTGGCCGCCGTCTACCAGAGGCCGCATTTGGGTGAAGAAGAAAGTCATCAACAGCGCCGCGATATGGGCGCCATCCACATCCGCATCGGTCATGATGATAATTTTTTCGTACCGCAGGTCTTCGATGTTGAACCGTGTACCCATGCCAACGCCCAGCGATTCGCACAGGTCGCTGATTTCCTGATTGGAGCTCAACTTGTTGCTGGCCGCCCCCAAAACGTTCAGGATTTTACCTTTCAGCGGCAACAGGGCCTGATTTTTACGATCCCGCGCGCCTTTGCCCGAGCCCCCCGCAGAGTCACCCTCTACAATGAACAATTCGGTGCCTTTGCGGTCCTTGTTGGTGCAATCCACCAGTTTACCGGGCAGGCGCAGTCGTTTGGTGGCCGATTTGCGTTGGGTCTCTTTTTCGGCGCGGCGGCGCAGGCGTTCTTCGGCCTTGAGAACCATGTAATCAAGGATCGCACCCGCCGCTTTGGTATCCGCAGCCAGCCAATTGTCAAAATGGTCACGGACCGAGTTTTCGACCAGTTTCATGGCTTCGGTGGTGGCCAGACGGTCTTTGGTCTGGCCCACGAATTTTGGTTCACGAATAAAGACCGACACCAAGGCACAGCCACCGCCCATCACATCGTCGCGGTTGATCTGGCCGGCTTTTTTATTGCCGACCAATTCGCCGTAGCCTTTGATGCCTTTCAGGATCGCAGCCCAAAAACCAGCCTCATGTGTGCCGCCCTCGGCGGTGGGGATGGTGTTACAATAGGATTGGGTAAAGGCATCCCGCGACGGGGTCCAGTTGATCGCCCAGTCCACATTGCCCACTTCGCCTGCGCCGAATTTCTCTGTGAAATTCACATGGCCTGCAAAAGGACGGTCTGAATAGGTGGATGATCCTTCCAGCCGTTCGGCCAGATAATCGGCCAGACCGTTTGGAAAATGAAAGCTGTCACTGGTCGGGGTTGTGTCGTCTTTTGACAGGCAGGCCGGATCACATTTCCAGCGGATTTCAACGCCTGAAAACAGATAGGCCTTGGATTTTGACATATCATACAGACGTTTGGGTTTGAAGCGTGCGCCTGCGCCGAAAATCTGCGCATCGGGGTGGAAGGTCACAGATGTGCCGCGGCGGTTCTGTGTCGGCCCCAGTTTTTGCAACTGGCCCTGTGGAATGCCGCGGCTGAATTCCATGGCAAAGAGTTCACGGTTTCGCGCGACCTCGACCCGGACGTGATCGCTTAGCGCATTGACAACCGAGCTGCCGACCCCGTGCAAACCGCCAGAGGTTTCATAGTTGTCGCCGTTGAATTTACCCCCTGCGTTCAGGGTGCAAAAGATGATTTCCAGCGCGGATTTGCTGGGATCTTTGGGGTGGGGATCAATTGGAATACCGCGCCCGTTGTCGCGCACGGTCACAGAGAAATCGGCGTTCAGTTCCACTTCGATCCAGTTGGCGTGGCCTGCTACGGCTTCATCCATGGAGTTGTCCACAATCTCGGCAACCATATGGTGCAGCGCACGGTCATCTGTACCGCCGATATACATACCGGGGCGCAGGCGTACGTGTTCCATATCTTCCAGCACCTGAATGCTGGAGGCGTCGTAGGATTGCTCCGCTTTTTCACGGAAGAGGTCTTCTGCGGCCATAATTGCTCGATTCCTGCTGGCTCTTTGGTTGGCAGCATTAGACCATTTGGGGCAGTGCGGCGCAAGATGGTGTGTGCGCAATCCCTTTGCAATTCGGGCCTAGTCGCTGCGCAGGGCCGAAAAAACCCGCACTCCGATCCAGATTGCAAGGGCGATGGCCCCGAAGAACAGGCACAGATAGATCAGCGGATAGTGGTCGCTGAATTCTTCGATCGCAAGCAAGCCGACCAGATGGAAACCGGCCCATAAAAAGCCGGCGATGGTAAACAAAGGGGCCAGCCAAAGGTGCAGATCGTCGATCTGGTTGGGCGTCGCCTGTAAAGCGCGGCGCAGGCTGGGCGGGCGAAAACCGATCAGAATAAAAACGATCACGCAGCAATAAGACGGCAAAATCATCAGACGCACCAAAAGATTCAGCACGCCGCTGGTATCGCTCCATGGCAGTAAGACCGCCACGGGTAGCATTAAAGACACGGCAAAAAAGCCGAAATAACGAAAAAACAGGTTCATAATAACCCCGGTACATAATCAAAGACACACTGCGACAGGCAGCGCCGACTATTTGTTATAAGTTTGTGTCAATTATAAGAAAGCATTGCACCTTTTAATGCGTTGATGCAGGAGGTTGCGATGAAAATAATACTTCTGTGCCTCCTGTATATTGCACCTGTCTTGCTTGTGGCAAGTGCGGGGGGCGCTGTGCATCCGCTTGGGGATAGTCTGGCGGTGTTCCGGTTCCCGATCGGGGTGGCATCGTTTGTATCAGCGGTTGGTATTTATTTACTGGGATTGAAGCGGGTTGCCGAAGGTATTGCGCTTTTATCCATTGCAGCCAGTGGCGCGATCTGGTGGAGCTATCGACCGGCCCCGACTGACGGGGATTTTGGTGATACACTTTATCAAAAGAACATGCTGGTTATTCTGGATAATCCAAAGCCCCTTATTGCCGACATTCAGGAAAAGGCTCCGGATTTCATAACCTTGCAGGAAATGACCCCCCGAACCCAAAGTGTTCTGGCAGCCTTGGGAGACATGTATCCGACCCAAAGTTCCTGTATTTCGCAACGGGGACGCGGGGTTGCCTTGGCAAGCCGGTTTCCACCGGTTTTGGGAAGCAGGATATGTCACCCCGAAGACGGAATTCTGGCGGAACAAGTGATGACGCCCGATGGGCCGGTCTGGCTGGTCTCGATCCATTTGCGGTGGCCCTATCCAATTGATCAGGCAACACAGGTCGGTCTGATCGTGCCAGTGCTTGAAAACCTGACGGGTCCCGTGATTCTGGCAGGGGATTTCAATATGGTGCCCTGGTCCTATTCCATGACCCGCATCGAAGAGGCCACGCGCACCCAGCGGATCGGGCGCACAAACGGAACATTCCTG
The DNA here is from genome assembly GCA_034670045.1 of Amylibacter sp. Lineage (GTDB taxonomy): Bacteria > Pseudomonadota > Alphaproteobacteria > Rhodobacterales > Rhodobacteraceae > Amylibacter. Next base: position 131,818 of record JAXMOF010000002.1, read on the forward strand.
TTAGAACACCGGATGATGTTGCCCATCGACCATGTGCTGGCCCCAAAGGCGTGCGGAGGGGACGTTTCAACCCTTGATCTTCTCGGCTCGGACCACCATGGTGTTCTGGCAAGCCTCTCTCTGAAGCGCTGCCACTAGGCTTTCCATCGGCATTGCGCCAGACTAAGCCCTTTTTAAAAATCGCTGCTAGTCCTGAAAGCAAGGCCCATGAAAACGACTCCACCCATGACCTGGCGTGGCCATATACGCGCTTCCCTTGTGCTTGGCCTGCCTTTGATCGGCAGCCATATTGCGCAGATGCTGACCCATATCACCGATGTCGCGATGTTGGGTTGGTATTCGGTGGATGCTCTGGCGGCGGTGGTTCTGGCGACACAGGCCTATTTTATCATCTTTATCGTCGGATCGGGGTTCGCTTTTGCGGTGATGCCATTGTGTTCGGCGGCAATCGGGGCAGGGGATGACCGTCAGGTGCGCCGGTCGGTGCGCATGGGCAGCTGGATTGTAACGCTTTATGGTATCCTTCTGGCCGTGCCACTGTGGAATATCGAACCGATCCTGATCCTGTTAGGCCAACAGGAAAATCTAGCGAGGATTGCCGCGGAATACATGCGGATTGCGATTTTCGGTTTGTTTCCAGCGCTTTGGATCATGGTGTTGAAAAGTTACCTGTCGTCGCTCGAACGGGCGCAAGTGGTGCTGATTGCCACATTGATCGCAGCAGGCGCCAATGTGGTGTTCAACTATGCGCTTATTTTCGGGAACTTCGGCTTTCCTGCGATGGGCGCACGCGGGGCGGCTTGGGCATCCATCCTGACAATCAGCATCGATTTCCTGTTTCTGCTGGTCTATTGCGGCGTTCTGCCTGCGCTGAAAAAATATCAACTGTTCCACAATCCCATGCGTTTTGACCGCGAGGCTTTTGTGGAAACCTTCAAGCTGGGCTGGCCGATTTCCCTGACATTGCTGGCGGAAACGGGTCTGTTTTCAGCCGCCACCATCATGATCGGCTGGTCGGGCACCGTGGCGCTGGCGGCCCATGCGGTGGTGCTGCAAATCACTTCTGTCGGGTTTATGGTGCCCCTTGGCATTTCAAATGTGGGTACAATCCGGGCAGGCCGCGCGCTGGGGCGTAAAGACAAGCTGGGCCTGTCGCGGGCTGCGATGGTGGTTATCCTTGGGGCGTTCCTGTTTGCCCTGGTGACTATGACGCTTTACCTGACCATACCGCGCAGCTTGATGCGGTTGTTTCTGGATCCGTCCGAACCCAATCTGGATGCGATCGTCGAAATGGGCGTCTTGCTGCTGGTCGTTTCGGCGGCCTTTCAGATTGTGGATGCCACACAGGTCGCCGCCCTTGGTATGCTCAGGGGCATCAAGGACACAACCGTTCCCATGGTGCTGGCCATCTTCAGCTATTGGTGCGTCGGTGCGCCCATGGCCTATTTGCTCGGATTTCCAATGGGATACGGTGCGCAGGGGGTTTGGGGCGGATTGGTGATCGGCCTGTCTCTGGCTGCGATTACCATGCTGGCACGCTATTACAAACTTCAGCGGGAACTTGAATTCTAGGCGCGTTCAGGTCGGCTTTCGAACAGCAAAAAGGCCCGAAGCGGTTCTTTTAACCACGTCGAGCCTCTTTTTGGATCAAATATCCCCGCGCGGAGCGCAGTAGACTATTGGCGCTTTGCGCCTATTCCCATTCAATCGTGCCCGGAGGTTTTGATGTGATGTCATAGGTCACGCGGTTGATCCCCTCAACCTCGTTGATAATCCGTGTGGCGGTTTCCCCAAGGAAGTCGTGGCTGAACGGATAATAATCCGCCGTCATCCCGTCTACCGAGGTCACAGCCCGCAATGCGCAGGCAAAATCATAGGTCCGCCCGTCGCCCATCACGCCAACGGTTTTCACCGGCAGGATCGCAACAAAAGCCTGCCAGATTTCATCGTAAAGACCGTGTTTGCGGATCTGGTCGATGTAAACCGCATCCGCTTTGCGCAGGATTTCCAGTTTCGCACGGGTGATTTCACCGGGGCAGCGGATGGCAAGACCTGGCCCGGGGAAGGGGTGACGCCCAATAAAGCTGGCAGGCAGGCCCAACTCACGGCCCAAGGCGCGCACTTCGTCTTTGAACAACTCGCGCAGGGGTTCGACCAGTTTCAGGCCCATCTTTTCAGGCAGTCCCCCCACATTGTGGTGGGATTTGATCGTGACCGAAGGCCCGCCGGAAAACGACACGCTTTCAATCACATCGGGGTATAATGTGCCTTGGGCCAGAAACTTTGCCCCGCCCACTTCGCCGGCGTGTTTCTGGAAAACGTCGATGAACAACTTGCCGATGATCTTACGCTTGGTTTCAGGGTCGGATTGGCCGTCCAGTTCGCCCAGAAACAAGTCTTGCTCGTCTGCGTGGATCAGCGGCATGTTGTAATTGTCGCGGAACATTTTAACAACTTCTTCGGCTTCACCCTGCCGCAGCAACCCGTGGTCCACAAAGACGCACGTCAATTGATCGCCGATCGCTTCATGGATCAGGACCGCTGCGACCGAACTGTCAACGCCACCCGATAGACCGCAAATCACTTTGGCGTCGCCGACTTGTTCACGGATCGCGGCAATGGCTTGTTCACGGTAGGCGCCCATGGTCCAGTCACCGCTAAACCCTGCCAGTTTCACGAAATTTTCGTATAAAGTGGTGCCGTTTGGTGTGTGGTGGACTTCGGGGTGGAACTGTACAGCAAAGAAATTGCGCTCTAGATCCGCCGTGATTGCATAAGGCGCGTTGGGGGAGGTTCCGTAAACCTCAAACCCGTCGGCGATGGCGCTGACGTGATCGCCGTGGCTCATCCAGACTTGTTCGCGCTCTTCCAGAAACCAGCCCTTCAGCAGGTCTATCCGCTGTTCTGTCGGTTGCACATATGCGCGTCCGAATTCGGCGGTGCCATGGCCCCGTTCCACTTTGCCGCCCAGCATATGCATCATCACCTGTTGGCCGTAACAGATGCCAAGGATCGGCACGCCAAGATCAAACACAGCCTCGGGCGGGCGCGGAGATCCTTCGGTTATGACCGAAGCGGGGCCGCCTGAAAAGATCACCGCTTTGGGGGCGAATTCTTTCAGAAATGCCTCGGTGACCTTTTGGAAGGGATGGATTTCACAATAGACGTTCAGCTCGCGCAGGCGGCGGGCGATCAATTGTGTGACCTGAGAGCCGAAATCAATAATCAGCAGCTTTTCGTGGTCAAATGTTTCGGCGGGGAGGGGGGCGTGATCTGTCATGGCAAGCCAATAGTAAATGGCTGGGATTCGCGCAAGGCTGCTTTGGTGCCGCAGGGCGGTTATATTGAACGTGAAAAGGGCTTTTGGCGCGGCGCGGCGCGTTTTATCCAACCCTTTGAGCAGAGTTTCCGACACAGGATGTCGCTTTGCGCCCGAAATAGACGAATTTGCACCCTCACAAGGGGGCAATTCCTCTAAACCAGCTTTCAAAGATGTGAAATTAAGGTGATCCCAGATGTCCGATGCAGCCCCAAAACCCCAACGTCGTACGCGTGGCGGAGGCGGCGCAGCCCGCCGCGCCGATCGCACAGCCGTGCGCCTTGAGGCCGTTAAATACATCGAGCGTAACATTCCGAATTTTGAGATTCTGAATGAAGAAGCGATGCAGGTCATTGAAACCAATGCAGAAACCATTCTTGCCGAGATCGGTGTTAACTTTCCCGATAACCCCGCCGCGTTGAAACGCTGGGCAGATGCGGGGGCTGATATTGATGGCGAGCGGGTGCGGATTCCCCGTGGTTTGGCCCGTGAGCTGATCAAAACTGCGCCGTCCGAATACATCCAGCATGCCAGAAATCCGGAACGCAGTGTTCGGGTCGGCGGCAATTCCATGGTGCTGGCACCGGTTTACGGCCCCCCCTTCGTGCGCGATATGAACGGCGGGCGGCGCTATGCGACCATCGCTGATTTCCAGAAGATGGTGAAGCTGATCTATATGTCAAAATGGATGCACCATTCGGGCGGAACCGTGTGCGAACCAACTGATATTGCTGTGAATAAACGGCATCTGGATATGCTTTATGCGCATATGACCCTGTCGGACAAACCCTATATGGGGTCGGTGACGGCACCTGAGCGGGCGGTTGATTCCGTTGAAATGTCTAAAATCCTCTTTGGTGAGAGCCTTGAGAACAAGACGGTGATGACCTCGCTGATCAACATCAATTCGCCTTTGACCTTTGACGATATCATGATGGGCGCGATGGAGGTTTATGCCAAAAACAACCAAGCCTGTATCGTGTCGCCGTTTATTGTGGGCGGGGCCATGGCGCCTGTGTCTGTTGCGGGGACGCTGACGCAGGTTCTGGCCGAAGCGATGGCAGGAATTGCCTACAACCAATTGTGCAATCCCGGTGCGCCGGTGATTTTCGGGGCATTCGTGGCCAGTATCGACATGAATTCAGGCGCGCCGACCTTTGGGACACCCGAAGCATCCAAGATTCTGTATGGTGCGGGGCAACTGGCGCGACGGCTGAACCTGCCGTTCCGGTCAGGCGGAGCGCTGTGCGGCTCGAAACTGCCTGACGCACAAGCGGCTTATGAAACGTCCAATACGTTGAATGCGGCATTGCTCGGCGGTGTGAACTTTTGTTTGCATGCAGCAGGTTGGCTGGAAGGTGGGCTTGTGACCTCTTTTGAAAAATTCGTCATGGATGCGGATCAACTGGGGGTTTTGCATTCCATCGCCAAAGGTGTGGATATTTCTGAAAACGGTCAGGCCATGGGCGCAATCCGTGAAGTTGGTCCGGGCGGGCATTTTCTGGGCTGCGAACACACGCAGGCCAATTTCAAGGAAAGCTTCTGGAAGACACAGTTGCTGGATTACAAACCCTTTGAAACCTGGTCGGATGAGGGGTCGAAAGACACAATGCAACTGGCCCATGAACGGGTCGAGCGGATGATGTCAGAATACACCCAACCGCCGATCGATCCCGCTGTAGACGAAGCGCTGCGAGCTTTTGTGGCCCAGCGCAAAGCGTCTGAACCGGATGCTTTTGTCTGAACAAACATTTTGATTATTGCCCCTGTTTCCATCCGGTTTCAGGGGCTTTTTTTAGGCGTTTGGCTGCAGGGTATCTGCCAAAGTGCGCAATAGGATTGCCTTTTTCAAAGGTTTGGACAGATGCCCGTTCATGCCGCTGGCCAGATATCCGGTGATTTGATGGGTCATTGAATTTGCCGTTAAAGCGATGATCGGTATGGCCGCGCGTCCGAGGCAGGTTTCGTGATGGCGGATGTTGATGGTTGCATCCACGCCACCCATTTGGGGCATGTTTATATCCATTAGGATCATATCATATTCGCCCTGTAAGGCGCGATCCACAGCCTGTTGTCCGTCGGTTACAAAAGTCAAATCCAGATCAAATTCCTTTAGTTGTTTGGTTAAAACCAACTGGTTTGTGCGATTGTCTTCTGCCACAAGAATGCGCCATTTTTGACTGTTCAGAACTTCTTTGGAGCGGTCGTCCGTCTGGGGTAGGGCGGTTTTTATTGTTTTGGAAGGGGCGACCTGCACTGTGGCGGTAAAGACGGATCCCGTACCAAATTCGCTTTCAACGCGGATGTCCCCGTTCATCAGGTTGCAAATCTGCCGAGAGATGGCCAGCCCCAGTCCGGTTCCGCCGTATTCGCGATTGATTGATGCATCAAGTTGTTGAAACGGTTGGAATAAATCATTCAGCTTATGTTCGGAAATACCTGTGCCACTGTCTGCAACCCGCACAATAAGGTTTAATTCCAGATCGGTTTGCGCCAGATCCACATCCACCAGAACCTGACCATTGGCCGTAAATTTAATCGCATTGGAAATAAGATTCCCCGCAACCTGTCGCAGCCGCACGGGATCACTGGTGACCCAGGTTTGCGCAGCAGGGGTAAGCCGGATGTCAAACAACAGGTTTTTCTCTGCAGCTTTCAGGGCGTATAGTTGTTTTGTGGCGGCGAAAAGAGCGGTGAGATCGAAGGGGATATTTTCAATTTCCATTTGCCCCGCCTCGATCTTTGAAACATCGAGAATGTCGTTGAGAACCGACAGGAGGATGCCACCGGATTCCACGATTGTGGCAGCCATTTCAGCCTGCTCGCACGACAGGTCGGTATCGCTCAAAGCCTCTGCCATGCCAAGGACGCCGTTCAAAGGGGTGCGGATTTCATGGCTCATGCTGGCCAGGAAAATACTTTTTGCCTGATTGCTGGCCTGTGCCGCCTGCATGGCTTTGTTCAACTCTGCGGTGCGTTTTGTGACAGTCCGTTCCAAGGCGTCGGCTTGACTAATAAGCTGCTGATTGGCCTCCCAAAGGGCGCGGCTTTTATCGTCCAGCAGGTTTTCTGCTTCCTGACGGGCTTTCTTTTCACGTTCGTAGCGCCGACGGGAAACATGAGGGCTTAGGGTCGGAGTATTCACAGTATGCCCTAAGCTGCCATTTGTGAGGCCAAACGGATTTGGAACACCGCGCCAAATCCGTCATCCGTGCGGGTTTGCGTCTTTGATATGGTGGCTTCCTCGTTGAAATGTTCAAGACAGGCTTCAATCATCCCCTGGCAGAAATCTACCAAGGGACGTTCGGAAATATACACCATTTCAAAGGTTTGATTATCAATCCGCCGCGTTGTGAAACTGGGGAGTTCCACTTCGGGGTAAAGTTTGCGCACTTCTACATGCACTTCGCCTTCGATTGAAGCGAGCATGGTGAAAGCATCGGTCTTGCCTTCAAAGAATACCGTGTAGCCTTTGGCGAATGTGGCAAAAATCCACTTCCCAAAGGCGATTTGCAGAAAAGTCGGGGAATGACCAGTGTGGCGTGAAAACGCATCAACCAGTGTCATCAATTCACTGCAAGGATAATTTCCGACGCTGGAATAGGCCCCGCCCGAGGCGAGTTCGACTGAATCCAGAACGTCATCAACCGCCTCTTCGCCAATCAGGGATTCGGCCATGGCCAGCAATTCAACAAAAACGACACCTTTCATAAGGCCCTCCATAGCTGCATTGAACCATAGGCTAGGGGAAGGACGTTAAAATGTGCCTAATGCAAGCCGGCTTAATAGCCGCGCCAGATCCAGCCACCGCCCCAGATGCGTGTGCCTTCGGATTCGTAGAATACACAGGCTTGGCCGGGGGCGACGCCTTCTTCGGGGGAGAGCAGGTCTACTTCGGCTTCGGTTGCGGAAATCGGGCGGATGATCGCCTCTTTGGGCGCGCGCGTGGACCGAACGCGCACGGAAAGATGCCATTCCTCGCGGCTTTCAAAGGGTTCTTCGCCCAGCCAGTTGATTTCGCGGATCGGCACCGTGCGTGTGGCGAGCGCCTCTTTCGGGCCGACGATGACATGTTTCTTGTCCACGTCCAGTTTGACCACATACAAGGGTTCCCGACCGCCGATCCCAAGACCGCGCCGCTGACCGACCGTGTAATGGATCACACCTTTATGTTCGCCCAGAACCGAGCCGTCCAGATGCACGATATCCCCCGGATCAGCAGCCCCCGGACGCAGTTTTTCAATCACTGCCGCATAAGATCCGTTCGGCACGAAACAAATGTCCTGGCTGTCCGGCTTATCCGCCACAGGAAGGCCGAATTTCTTGGCCAGCGCACGGGTTTCCGCCTTGCTTTTCAAGTGGCCCAGCGGAAACCGTAGATAATCGAGCTGTTCTTGTTTGGTGGAAAACAGGAAATAACTTTGGTCCCGATCCCCGTCCGCAGCCTTGTGCAATTCCGCCTTTTCAGGGCCCATGAAGCGCTGGATGTAATGGCCTGTTGCCATACAATCCGCATCCAGATCTTTGGCGGTTTCCAACAAATCGCGAAATTTGACCCGCTCGTTACAGCGGATGCAGGGCACGGGGGTTGCCCCTGCCAGATAGCTGTCTGCGAATTCGTCAATCACGCTTTCGCGGAATTTGTTTTCGTAATCGAGCACATAATGAGGAAAGCCCATTTCCTCGGCCACGCGGCGGGCATCGTGGATGTCACGCCCCGCACAACAGGCGCCTTTTTTGGCCAGTGCTGCACCGTGGTCGTATAATTGTAGTGTAATGCCAACCACATCATAGCCTTCAGAGGCCAGTTGGGCGGCCACAACAGAGCTGTCCACGCCGCCCGACATGGCCACCAATACGCGTGTGTCCTTCGGGGCTTTGGCAAAACCCATAGAATTTAAAGCAATTTTAGGAGTGTCGAGTGCCATTGCATCGCCAATCATTAGAGGAGGGCCGATATATCGGGTTTATCATGGAATATAGTAAAACCCTATGTTTTCTCAAGGGCCGGGTTCATGAGTTCTTAGGAGTTTGGACAGAATTTGACCACACCAAAACAACCCAAAAAGGTGCCGTATGTATATACGAAAAGAAACCGGACCCGTTTTTGTTACCCTGCCTGACGGCAGCACCCTCAGTCGGTCTGATTTGCCGCCTAAAAACACCTCTCGCTGGGTGGCGCGGCGTAAGGCCAAGGTTGTGGCGGCTGTGGTCGGCGGTCTGATCACTGACCGCGAGGCTTGTGACACCTATGATCTGACACAGGATGAGTTAACCAGCTGGATCACCGCTGTCAAAAGCCACGGGCCTGCCGCGCTTAGGGTGACCGCAATCCAGAAATACAGGTGACTGGCCGGAGATACAGGTCGGGGGAAGTATTTAATAAAATAAATAGACAACCTTAACGTGTATTGTTAAAAAAGGTTAAGAGCGTAACGTATAGTTAACCATCTGGTGGGACACTGGTTTGACAGAAACGAATTTACCTGGAGTTTATTATGCGTGTTCTACTAGTCGAAGATGACCCGACGACCTCTCGTAGTATCGAATTCATGTTGGCCAATGCCAACCTTAATGTCTATGCGACGGACCTCGGGGAAGAGGGCATAGATCTCGCAAAGCTATATGACTATGACCTTATCCTTCTTGATCTGAACCTGCCGGATATCAACGGCCATGAGGTTCTGCGCCAGTTGCGGGTGGCAAAAATTCAGACGCCGATCCTGATACTCTCGGGCAATGACGATGCTTCGGAAAAGGTAAAAGGCTTGGGGTTCGGGGCCGATGACTACCTGACAAAGCCGTTCCATCGTGAAGAATTGGTTGCCAGAATTCACGCAATTGTACGGCGTTCAAAAGGACACGCACAATCGGTGATTGAAACCGGCCGGATTTTGGTGAACCTTGACGCTAAGACAGTGTCCGTCGGGCCGGAAACAGTTCATTTGACGGGGAAAGAATACCAGATGCTGGAACTTCTGTCCCTGCGCAAAGGCACGACGCTGACAAAAGAGATGTTCCTGAACCACCTATACGGCGGTATGGATGAGCCGTAATTAAAAATCATTGATGTGTTTATCTGTAAACTCCGCAAAAAATTGGCTGAGGCGACGGGTGGGGAAAATTACATCGAAACCGTTTGGGGCCGCGGCTATGTTTTACGTGACCCAATTTCAGATGAAGATGCCCCCCAAATGGTCGCATCCGCTTGACACGGCCGCAACGCGCAACGCTCGTTTCTTACCGTAGCTACCCTCCATAGCTCCAACCAGAGGTCGCCGTTCTGCGGGGGCCTCTGTTTGTAACACCATTTGCTTCGTGAAATTGCCCTTGTTGTGAAAATCACAAGGCAATCCAATTGAACACTGGACCCGCCTTACAGCCCCTCATAAAAACGAATTCGGACCATCAGGCTTTGGGGGTAGATCAGCCATGTCAGCAGATCAAAACGTATCAGAATTAACAGAATCAGAAGCAGTGGCCGAACTTGCCCGTCTGGCCAAAGTGCTGGCACAGGCGAATGCCGCATATCATACCGAAGATGCCCCGAAGATTTCCGATGCTGAATATGATCGCCTGAAACTGCGCAATGCCGATATAGAATCGCTGTTTCCAAACCTTAAACGCGCGGATAGCCCTTCGGATCAAGTGGGCGGACCCGTGTCCGATGCCTTTGCTAAAGTGAAACACAGCCAACGGATGCTGTCCCTTGGCAATGCTTTTAACGATGACGATGTTGAAGATTTCACCAATCGGGTGCGTAAATATCTTGGCCTGCGCGAGACCGATCAGATTGCCTTTACGGCGGAACCCAAAATTGACGGACTCTCGCTTTCGCTACGCTATGAAAGCGGCGTTTTGGTTCAGGCTGCTACGCGGGGCGACGGGGAAACCGGTGAAAACGTCACCAGAAACGCCCGCACAATCGCCAATATCCCGCAAAAATTAATCGGCGCGCCCGCAGTTCTGGAAGTGCGCGGCGAAGTCTATATGAGCCATTCTGATTTCGAAGCCTTGAACGTCAATCAGACCGCAAAAGGGGGGAAAGTCTTTGCCAACCCGCGCAATGCGGCCGCAGGCTCCCTGCGCCAACTGGATTCCGAAATCACCCGCCAACGCCCGCTGATGTTTATTGCATATGCTTGGGGCGAAGTTTCCGAACCTTTGGCCGAAACGCAGTTTGATTCAATCAAACGGCTGGAAACACTGGGATTTTCAACCAATCCGCTGACACGCCGCCTGACAAGCACGACGGATATGCTGGCCCATTATAAATCCATCGAAGAACAGCGTGCGACCCTTGGATATGACATCGACGGCGTGGTCTATAAGGTTGACGATTTGATCCTGCAATCGCGGCTGGGCTTTCGTTCGACCACGCCCCGTTGGGCCATCGCCCATAAATTTCCCGCCGAAATCGCCCATACTTTTCTTGAAGCTATCGAAATTCAGGTCGGGCGCACTGGTGCGTTATCCCCTGTTGCACGCCTGCATCCGGTTACGGTTGGCGGCGTGGTGGTATCAAACGCGACCCTGCACAATGCGGATTACATTGCGGGGCGCGACAGCAAAGGCGATCCGATCCGCGAAGGTCGGGATTTGCGTGTCGGCGATTGGGTAGAGGTCTACCGCGCTGGTGACGTCATTCCCAAGGTTCGCGATGTGGACATCAGCAAACGCCCTGCGGATTCTGCCCCTTATCAGTTCCCGACCCATTGTCCCGAATGTGGATCCGATGTGGTCCGTGAAGACGGCGACAGCGCTACCTATTGTTCGGGCGGTTTGATTTGCCCTGCGCAAGCCGTTGAAAAGCTGAAGCATTTTGTTTCCAGATCGGCATTTGACATTGATGGTCTTGGCGCGAAGCAGGTTGAAATGTTTTTTCGGGACGACAGTCTGCCAATCAAGGAACCCGCTGATATCTTCACCTTGCAGCAGCGGGATGACTCCCAGTTTACCAAGTTGAAAAATCGCGACGGATTCGGTGATAAATCTGTTACCAACCTGTTTGCTGCCATTGATGAAAAACGTAAAATCCCGCTGAACCGCCTGATTTTCGCGCTCGGCATCCGCCATGTGGGTGAAACCAGCGCGGCCATGTTGGCGCGGCATTACACCAGTTGGGACAATTTCTTTACTGCGATGAAAAATGCGCGGGAAAAATCCGGTGCGGCTTGGGACGAATTGTTGAACATTGACGGGCTGGGGACGGTAATGGCCACGGCCCTTGTTGATGCGTTTCACACCGAAACTACGCGGGACGCCATTGCGCGGCTGGTTCAGGAACTGGACGTGCAAGATGTGGCTGCGCCCGATACTTCGGGCAGTCCGGTTGCTGGCAAAATTGTCGTGTTCACCGGAACGCTTGAAAAAATGACCCGTGCAGAGGCTAAAGCCCGCGCTGAGTCTTTGGGCGCCAAAGTGTCCGGCTCGGTTTCGGCAAAGACCGATCTGGTGATTGCAGGGCCGGGGGCCGGTAGCAAGGCCAAGAAAGCGCAGGATTTGGGGGTTGAGTTGATTTCAGAGGATGATTGGCTCGAACTGATCGAAACAAGCCGTTAGGGTCGCAAGATGAGCCGCCGTCCAGAAATCCTGTTCCCGCTGTTTGCGGATCTGCCTGTTCTTGACGGGGTCGGGCCAAAAACCGCGCTGAATTTCGAAAAAATGGACGTAACGCGGCCACGTGATTTGTTGTTTTTGCTGCCACATAGCCTGATCAATCGACAGATCACCGCCAGTATTCTGGATGTTATCCCGCCCGCCGTCGCCACAGTCGAAGTATTGGTCGGAAAACACGCGCCTAACGCCGTCAAAGGCCGCCCCTACCGTGTGACGGTTCAGGACGCACAGACCAGTTTTCAACTGGTGTTTTTTCATGCCCGCGCGGATTGGCTGAACGAACAATTGCCAAGCGGGCAAAAGCGGGTTGTGTCGGGTAAGGTGGAAATCTTTGACAGTATCGCCCAGATGGTTCACCCGGATTACATTCTGCACCCTGATGCCGCTGATGGAATTCCCCAGAACGAGCCGCTGTACCCGCTGACCGCAGGAATTACCCAAAAACAGATGTTTCGCGCGGTGCAAAGCGCGTTGCGGCTGGTTCCTGCACTGGGCGAATGGATTGATCCCTCGGTCATGGAAAAGTTCCAGTGGTCCGATTGGAAAACGGCAATTGAAACGGCTCATGCGCCTGCTTCAGGGGGGGATGTGCATGCTAGCGCCAAACCCCGCGCGCGACTGGCTTATGATGAAATGCTGGCCCACCAACTGACCCTTGCGCTGGCGCGTAATTCCATTCGGCGGGCCAAAGGTATTTCCACCATAGGCACCGGGGCCTTGCGCAATAAGGTGCTGAAATCGCTTCCGTATTCCCCAACCAATGCGCAATTGCGGGCGTTTTCCGAAATCACTGAAGATATGGCAACCCCGCGCCGGATGAACCGGCTTTTGCAAGGGGATGTGGGATCGGGCAAAACCCTGGTTGCGTTGATTGCGCTGTTGGCCGCGGTGGAATCGGGCGGGCAGGGTGTGTTGATGGCACCGACGGAAATCCTTGCGCGGCAACACCTTGAAGGCCTGCAACCTTTGGCGGCTGAAGCGGGCGTGGTGCTTGAAATCCTGACGGGGCGGGATTCCGGTGCAGAGCGGCGCAATAAACTGGCGGCGTTGACCAAGGGGAACATCCAGATTCTTGTGGGCACCCATGCGGTGTTCCAAAAGGATGTGGAATTTGCCGATTTACGTCTGGCGGTGATTGATGAACAGCATCGCTTCGGGGTGCGTCAGCGGCTTGATCTGGGGGCCAAAGGCGCGGCTGTGGATGTGCTGGTGATGACCGCCACGCCGATTCCCCGCTCTTTAGAGCTGGCAAATTACGGTGATATGGATGTGTCGGTGCTGGACGAAAAACCCGCAGGCCGCAAACCGATTGAAACGGTTCTGGTGTCCAACAAGCGGCTTGAAGAGGTGATTTCCCACCTGCGCAAAGCCATCGAAGACGGGCGGCAGGCCTATTGGGTTTGCCCGTTGGTCGGCGAGAGCGAGACAAAAGACTGGGCCGCGACCGAAGAACGCTATCGTCTGTTGCGGCTGGCTTTGGGCGAAAAAAATGTTGGGATGGTCCACGGCCAGATGCCACCTGCGGATAAAGACGCAGCCATGGCGGATTTTGTGGCAGGGCGCAGCAAGGTGCTGGTGGCAACCACGGTGATCGAGGTGGGGGTGAATGTGCCCACAGCCAGCATTATGGTAATCGAGCAGGCAGAGAGTTTCGGTCTGGCCCAGTTGCACCAGTTGCGGGGCCGCGTCGGGCGCGGGTCTGAAGCATCAACCTGTTTGCTGATGTATGGCACCCTAGGCAAAACTGCCGAGCGCCGTTTGAAAACCATGCGCGACACAAATGACGGCTTTCGGATTGCCGACGAGGATCTGCAAATTCGGGGGGCGGGTGATGTATTGGGTGTGGCCCAATCCGGGCTGCCGCGCTTTCGGATTGCCGATTTAGAGAGCCAGTCGGACCTGATGAAAACCGCGCAGGATGATGCGCGTTTGTTGCTCAGTCAGGATCCTGATTTAACCTCTGACCGGGGGCAGGCCGCGCGTGTTCTTTTGTACCTCATGGAGCAGGATAAATCTATTCGTTATATTTCAGTGGGTTAACTGGTTCTGGTTAAAATTTCGTTAAATGTTCTCATTTAGTTCTTGATTTGATGGAACGTTTGAGGAACATTGTGGGAACAGACTAGAACATAACCACTGAGGTTTGACAATGATCCGCGAAATGATCCGAATTCTAAGCTACAACACAACATCCGTTATCGAAGATATCGCCGGTGTTTCCGCAATCTTTGTAATGCTGGTCGTTGTCCTGCACCTGCCTGGTTACACCCTCTGAGTTTTCTGTCCGCGGTTTGTCGGCTGCACGCAGGGTGTCAGGATGTCTCGTCCGTTTGACACCCGCCGTTCCCTTAACGGCTGGAAACGTTGCCTCGTTTCTTTGTACCCGATTGTCCTGGCCGCATTACTTTAGCGCCGCAGCTTAACAGCTTGCGGCGCTTTTTTTATGCGGCTTGCGACAGGGATTCCAGCGCGGTTACCGTGGCTTCAAAAGCCAGCAGGATAGAGGCGTGGCGGTTTTTATAGGCCTTTGCCGGTTGCAGAACTTCTAGCCCGTCAAAAGGGGCATCGGGCACGGGGCCGTCTGACTTTAGCATGGCGGCCAATTGATCGCGGCCCTTGCGCACGGTTTCAAGGGATTGCCCGATCACCGCCGCCCCCAGAACACTGGCTGATGCTTGCCCCAAAGCGCAGGCTTTGACGTCCTGGCCAAACGCGGAAATCACCCCGTTTTCCAGACACACATCCACCGTCACAGTAGAGCCACACAGCGGCGAGCGTTTCATCTGGCTGGCTTGCGGCGCATCAAGCCGTTCGGCATGGGGGATGTCAGCGGCCAGCGCCAGAATGCGGTTCGAATAGAGTTTTACCATTTCGGATGCGTCAGTCATCGCGCAGCCCTTCTATTTTTCAAGTTACCCCTATAATTAGGCCCCAAGCCCCCCGTTGGAAAGAGGAACCCGTCCGACATGACAAAATTTGATCCATCTTCGCTGAAATTTGATGACCGTGGTTTGCTGCCTGCCATTGCCCAACAACATGACACGGGCGAGGTTTTGATGCTGGCCTGGATGAATGCGGATGCGGTGGCACAGACATTGGAAACCGGAAAAGTGACCTATTGGTCCCGCTCGCGCAGCGCATTCTGGATCAAGGGGGAGACCTCTGGCCACACACAAAAACTGGTGGATATGCGGATTGACTGCGATCGGGATTGCATTTTGGTGCTGGTGGATCAGGTGGGCCCAGCCTGCCACACCAACCGGCGCAGTTGTTTTTACACCAGTGTGTTGGACGGCGAGGTCGAGTTGAGCAAACCTATGGAGTAAGCGCCGCACGCACGTCTGTTGGGGTCCAACCCTGTTCACGCAGGGTTTGCAGCGCCAAAGCGTCATGGCGTTTTGCCAGCCGTTTGCCTGTATCGTCGCGGATCAGCCGATGATGCCGATAGACAGGCGTGGGCAGATCCAGCAGGGTTTGCAACAGCACATGGATCGGCGTGGCGAGGGCCATATCTGCGCCCCGCGTCACATGGGTGATCTGCTGGGCCGCATCATCCACCACCACCGCCAAGTGATAAGACGTGCCGATATCGCGCCGCGCCAGTACGATGTCACCGCAGCGCTCTATTAAATATGCCGCCTTAAGGGGTGTCCATCCCGCGTGCGCGCCGATTTCCCGATAGCCCCGTTCCGCCAAATCGCCACACAGGGCAACCGCCTTGCGCATATCCAGCCGAACCGCATCTCCTGCAGTACGTTCCACCATCAAACGGGCGCTACAGGTCCGTGGGTAAATCACCCCGTCAGGCCCGAATTGTTGGGCGGCGCCTTCTTGGGGGGCGGAAAGCGCATCGGTTATGTCGCGTCGGGTGCAGGCGCAGGGATAACACAGGCCCATATCGGTCAGGCGGTTTAGCGCATCGTCATAGGATTGCATCCGTTCAGATTGGCGCAACACGGGTGTTGGCCAATGTAGACCCAGCCAATGCAAATCGTCAGAAATCGCCTGTTCAAACGCGGGTTTGCAGCGGGCTGTGTCAATGTCTTCGATCCGCAGCAGAAAACCGCCGCCGCAGCGGGTTGCAGCGTCAAAGGCCGTGAGAGCGGAAAATGCATGACCCAGATGCAAAAGACCCGTGGGCGAAGGGGCAAAACGTTCGATGTTCACCGTTTGCGCAACACATAGACTTTGGAATTGATGTTCCGATCCGGGAAATGGGGGCCGTAGTCCTTAAACAACAAATCGAACCGACACCCGTCAATGGCGTTCATCACAGCCCCTTCAAATTCGCGGCGCTCCAAGGTTTGATCGTTGAAAGAAAACACAAAATAGGCGCCGCTGTGCATTTGTTTCAGGATGTCATAAAACAGATCAATCGGCGCGGCCCCG
>JAXMOF010000003.1:0-125936 GCA_034670045.1 Amylibacter sp.
GATCTTTCGGCGCGAACACGGCAAGACCAATGTGGCGTCTTTGGTGGAACGTAAGACGCGTTACGCAGTGTTGTTCCGCAACAATGATCGCAGTTCAAACCACTTCATGACACGGCTGATGAATGTCATGTTGCCCCTGCCCCAAACAGCCCGCCAGTCGATCACATTTGATCGTGGGATTGAGTTCTCTGGCTGGCGAAAACTGAAACCAGGGATCGGAACTGAGGCTTGGTTTTGTGATCCGCAAGCGCCGTGGCAGAAAGGGTCCGTCGAAAACCTGAACAAACGAGCCCGGCGGTATTTGCCACGCGACACGCCGATCTCAACGCTCTCAGATAGCGACATGAAGGCGATTTGTGAACGCCTCAACGGAACACCAAGAAAGTGCTTGGAATGGCAAACACCAGCCGAGGCATTCGCCAAAGAGCTAAGAAATCTAGGATAGAGAAATGTCGCAACCTAACTTGAGCTCACACAATAACGATAAGGATTGCGCCAGTCATTTCCGTGGTTTCAAACAGGATCTCCCTGATCCGCTTGAACGACAAAGCGCGGTAGACAAAAACACCGACGAACAGTGCATATGCGACACCGATGCCTGCGGCCTCGGTCGGGGTAAAGAAGCCGGCGCGAATACCGCCCACGATGATCAGAGGTGCGATAAGCGCAAAGACAGAGTCTTTCAGCGCACGCCACAGCTCGGGCCACGTAAAGGGCTCGCCCCCCTTCCAGCCGTTCTTGCGCGAAATCCACCAAGCCACAACCATCAGGCCACCGCCCAGCAATACACCGGGAATAATTGCGCCGACAAACAGCGCACCGATGGATGTATTGGTTGCAGTGCCATAGACGATCAACACGATGGACGGCGGAATAACGGTTCCAAGCGAACCGGCACAACCAAGGGCAGCCGCCGAAAATCCCGGATCATAGCCGCGGTCTTTCATGGACGGCATCATCATTGTGCCGATGGCCACAACATCCGCCACGCCTGATCCCGACAAAGACCCAAACAACATACAGGCCGCAATCATCACAATCGCCAGACCGCCGGTGCCACGCCCGACAATTGCGGCACAAAGCGCGATGATACGGGGTGCAAGGCCGCCGTGGACCATCAAAAGCCCCGCCAAAAGGAACAGGGGAATGGCTAACAGGGTGAAGCTGTCGATGCCTGCAACAGCCCGCTGGGCCACAACAATCATCGGGGCCAGGTCCGCGATCGCAAGATAGAAAACCGACGACAACCCCAAGGCTACCGCAATTGGCGCATCCATCAGGACCAAGGCAATAAAGACAACCAGAAGCAGGATTAATGCGATACTCATTTGCGCCACCCGTCAAAAGCTAAAGCTAGAATTCCAAACACGCAGGTCAGCGGCAGTGAGAGGTAGAACAACCCCACAGGCAGATCGAGCGCAGTGGTTTTATGATCCCAAGTCATCTGTGCCAGTTCTGCACCCTTGAGGCCTAGAATGGCAAAGAAAAGCCCGCTGGCCAGTGCGGCACAGATCAGGATAAAGTTGCGCAGACGGCCCTTCGGGACCATCTATTGCAACAATCCTGCGCGAAAATGCGTGCCGCGGGCACAGGCGGAAACCGCGCCGATAAACGTTACCCAGACCAGTAACAGCCGTGGCAGTTCCTCGGCCCAACGCGGGGTCGACGAAAACAGGTAGCGCGAGGCAACGACGTAGAAGACCAGACCGGCGAACACGACAATTAACGCCGCCCCGCATCGGCGGGCGGTTTCGTCAATCAGTGTTGCTATTCGCGCCAATCGGATCATGACGTTTCTCCTGCCGGACGGCACAACATGCATTCGTCACAATAAGCCGCAACCACGGTCCATTCGTCAGACAGAACCTCTACTTCATGAACACATCCGGGCGGCAAGCGCAGGGCCGTGCCTTTGGTCATGTGGTATTCCTGACCATTTGCACGCAACACCGCTTCACCACTCAGGGTCAAAGTGACCTCGTCGCGGGGGTGGAAATGGGGCGTGCTGCGCGCGCCTTTCTTTCCTGTAGTGACGGACAGCTTGATAAAGCCTTCGCCCCGTTGTGCGGGGGAAAACAGTACCTTTTGACTAAAGTCGTAAAGTTGCACCGGATCGACCGATGCAACTTCTACTATTTCCGGATGAGCGGTTTTCATTTGCGGTATGTGTTCAGGATGGCCAGCAGGTCAGCGCCATAGACATCCGCCTGTGCTTGCCAAATCGGTTCTACGGCTTCGATGAACGCAGCTTTGTTCACATCGTTAAAAACCATGCCTTTGCCTTCCAGCCTGGCCCCCAGTTCAGCATCTGCTGCTGCAACCATATCACGCTGTTTCTCGGCCCAGGTTTGCGCTGCTGCCTGCACAATAGCTTGATCCTCTGGCGAGATTTTATCCCAAACGGCTTGCGACACTGTCAGGCTTGCAGCCCCCCAGATGTGGCCCGCCATGGAAACGTATTTCTGCACTTCAAAGAAAGACGCGGAATCGATGATGGACAGGGGATTTTCCTGCGCATCAAACACACCTTGTTGCAGGGCAGAATAGAGTTCCCCAAACGAAAGCGGGGCAGGTTCGGCGCCCAGACCCTCGAAAGTGGCCAGACGAACTTTGTCAGGTGTTACGCGAATTTTCAGACCGTCCAGATCGGCTGGTTCGACAATCGGGCGCACGTTGTTGGTAATGTTGCGAAAGCCGGTTTCCCACCATGCCAGAATGACCATACCTTTCGGTGCGATCAACGCTTCGAGCGCATCGCCCAGATTGCCGTCCAACGCGGCAAACGCCTGTTCGCGGTTGGCCCAGGCATAAGGCATTTCGATAATGCCCATTTTCGGTTCAATGGATTGGAACGACCCGCTGCCGATGATCCCGGCTTGAACAGAGCCGAATTGCAGACCTTCGATCACTTTGCTTTCCGAACCAAGTTGGCCAGATGGGAAGACATTGATTTCGACGCGGCCTTCGGTTTCTTTGGCAACGTCGCCTGCAAAACCAAGTTCGGCTTGGTGCCAGCTGTGGGTTTCAGGCAGGACGTGGCCAAGGCGAATGGTCACAGTATCGGCAAGTGCGGCGATCGGCATGGCAGCCGCCAGAACGCCAGCCGTCATAGTGGCACGAAGGGTGCCAAAAGAGGCGAATTTCAGAGGTTTCATTGGGTTCTCCTGTTGCGGTGTTTTTATTGCGAGCAACAAACACGCAGCCCGAGAAATATGCAAATAGCGGCAGGGTATCCGTAAAATAGAAAATTGCTATGCAGGGGTTTGGCGGAGGTAAGATGTTGAAAATATGTGTCTAAAATTCAGATTCCATTCGGCGAAAAACGAAAATCCCCAAATTTTCAAGGCCAAGATGTGTTCAAACGCACAGGCAACGGCAGGTGTCTCTGGTCATCCGTTGGCGGTTTGGCCTTGATCAATGACTCCGCTTCGCAGTTCCGATCTTGCCCGTTGTTTGGTGCTCTCGCCCGCAAATGATATTCCCACCAAAATACAGGGAGGTTACCGGACCTGGCGTGATCCGATCCACGGGAATCTGGACCCTCTGCACGCTGAACAGCGGGATGCGATTACATTTATGACACCGACAACAGTGACAGGCTCGTTGATGATCGACACCAAATCATCCGAACAGAACCTGCCACCGAATAGGCCTCATTTCCGCGCTATTTCGATTTCCTTTGGAGCACAATCACAGCGTCCGTAACCTCTGCGCTTTGTCCGTCAGGTAGTTTGGCGATACGCTCAACGGGACCGACAAAGATCCGATCCCAACCATCCGGATCAAGATCCAGCCGAGCCAGCAATTCATCTGCTCCGGGTAAATCCTGCTTCGGGGGTTGCCATGACCACGGCGCGACACGTTGGTGTGTCACCGTCAGCAACATCCCGCCAGCGCGGATGGATGCGGCGGCTTGCCGGATAACGTTCTCCCATGGGAATTCAAAAGGTGTTTGCAGAAAACTGGCTGTGACCAGATCAAAGTGACCCTGTGGGAAGCTTTGCGCCAGATCGTGTTGTTCCAGTCGAATACGGTTATTCATCCCGTTGCGCGCAGCGTTTGCAGCGGTATGTGCCAGCGCGGCCTCTGCTATATCGACCCCAAGAACCTGCCATCCCTGCTTTGCAAGCCAGACCACATCATCCCCCCGCGCACAGCCCAGATCAAGCGCATCGCCCGGCGCACGGCCACTAACGTAGGTTTCAACTGAACGGGTTGGCTTGCCGCTGGTTTCACCGCTTTGGGCCTCATAACGCTCTTCCCAGAATTCTTCCGCAGACTTGCCTTCAGTTTCAGGTTTCATTTTGAACTTTCCAATCTTTGTTTCTGTCAATGTCAAAAGACCAAACGTCCCATGGATAATGGCCAGAACCTGCGGGAGTATCGTGGCGGGCTGGCAAAACCAGATTAACGATCATCCTGGAACGGGTTTCGGCCTGACTGGCACATTTGAGTGATTCTTGTAACTTTATATGTTGCGTAAAAATGATCGTCAATCTTTTGTGCTTTTGTTTGTAACATAAATACATGTCAGCTAGTGTCGCTTTGAAAGGAACACCAATGCCCACCGATAACCGCCTGCCCCGCGTCCTTCATGTTTTGTTGCATCTCGATGAAATCGGATCCCCCGTGACGTCTGACATGATTGGTCAGATGTTAGGCATGAACCCCTCTCTTGTAAGACGCACCATGGCCGGATTGCGCAAGGCAGGGATGGTCAGTTCCACCAAAGGCCATGGTGGCGGCTGGGTGCTCGGCAAAGAACTGGATAAGATCAGTCTTGCGGATGTTTACGATGCACTGGGCACGCCGACACTGTTTGCACTCGGTCCGGCCGGAGACACACCCGACTGCCTGCTTGAACGAGCAGCGGATTCCGCCGTTCTCGAAGCGCTTGAGGCAGCGAGGGCCGTTTTTGAGGCACGCATCGCCAAAGTCACTGTCGCTGAACTGTGCCGAGAACCCAGATCTGCAATCGCAGCGCATCACGCCAGATTGTCCAAAGAAATGTGAAGTGGTTCGGCGAAACCCAACAAGCCTGCAGATGTATCCAAACTTGACGACAGGATACACAATTGACGCAGGCCGCAGCCTTTCGGGCAAGTTTAAGGCCGCAGCACCTGATCCGCCCCTATTGGCTAATAATGCTGCCAATCACGCGTCCGAACCATGTCTGGTGTGGTCCTTTGTAAATCCCCCTACAATGCAGCGTTAAGACACCGCACACAGTCGCAGTGCATCATAGACCGCCGCGTGAATATTGCGCGATGATTGCGCATCACCTATCCGGTGGAGTTCGAAGCCGCTACCTTGCCTTGGTTGCGGGCTAAGGTCGCGCAAAGCGTGAAGGTCGGTCACGCCGTCATTGGCGGATTGGCCGCGCAATGTATCAAACAAGTCGTTCATTGGAAGCGTACCCATTTCAACGATCACCTGATCGTAAAGCTGCTGTTCGGTGGCATGTGTCAGTTCGTTCATCAAAGTCGCTTCCAGTTTGTTGCCTTTGCGCGCGACACCGATCAAACGAATGTTTCCTTCCGGGCGAAGCCCAATCTTGGCGAACTCTTTATGCCAGCGTGTAGATTCAGGATACACAAGATCCTGCCCGATATTTACGTCGATCGTAGCCAACCGCACAGATGCACCTTCGGAGTGCGCTATTTGAGCTGCCAGCAGTGCAGGATGTCTGCCTGTGTTGTCCCAGATTAGAACGTCTCCGGAAGGTTTTACCTGACGACCGACGATGTCCCAAGCCGATTGGACCAGATCGTCACCGGCGCCAAATTCTGTCTGCGGGATACCGCCGGTTGCCAGAATGACTAGATCGGGGTCAAGTGCCACGATATTTTCCATCTCCATATACCGATTGCATTCCACCTTAACGCCCAGAATTTCCAACTCGGCCAAGCGCCAGTCGATGATCCCGATCAGATCACGCCGCCAGTCGGTCGCAGCCATAAGCACTTGCCCGCCGGGTTGCGCAGCAGCTTCAAACAGGCGCACCTTATGGCCACGTTCGGCCAGAACCCGCGCGGCTTCCACCCCTGCAGGCCCCGCACCCACAACGACTGCATCTCTTGGTGTTTGCGCGCGGGTGATCTGGTGACCAATGGTCAGTTCGCGCCCCGTTGACGCATTATGCAGGCATTTCGGGCGATGCTGGGATTGGCAATGACCCGCGCCGACACAGGGTCTGATGCGGTCTTCTTCACCGCGCATCAATTTGTTCACCATATGTGGATCGGCGATGTGGGGACGGGTCAGTCCGGCCATATCCACATGTCCTTCGGATACTGCAAAACGGGCCGATGCCATGTCTGACAGCTTTGCTGCATGAAAGACGGGAAGATTCACCGCACGTTTAAACCGGCCCACTGCCGCAACCCAAGGGGCTGCAGGCATACCCATGCCGGGGAAAACTTCCTCTGATAGCGAGCGCGAGGTGTCCATCGAGCCGAACAGCGCGTTGAAGAAATCGACCGCACCTTCCCGTTCAAGTATCTGCGCCGCTTCAAGACATTCTTCTGCTGACAATTCGCCGTCGACACCTTCGTCCACAACATAGCGCATACCAACGATAAAATCGTCACTGACACAGCGGCGGATTTCATCGTGCACCATCAAAGCAAACCGCACACGGTTTTCAAGCGAGCCACCGAACCGATCCGTGCGATGGTTGGTTTTAGGGGATAGAAACTGACCGATCATATGTCCGGCAGCCAGTGTTTCGATTCCATCCAATCCGCCCTCTTCGCAGCGGCGCGCGGCTTGCCCATAGGCTTTTACCACTCGTGAAATATCGTGTTCGTCCATTTCCCGAGGGATGCCACGATGCAAGGTTTCGCGAATGGGGGACGGGCCAATGGGAGGCAGCCAGTCCTGTGCATATGGATCACCCCGCCGGCCAAGATGGGTGATCTGACACATCAATGCCGCGCCTTGTGCGTGCATCCGTTCGGAAAAACGCTGCAAGTGTGGAATGATCCCATCCGTGCCCACATTAAGTTGCTGAAAGATGTTCGGGCTATCAATATCCACATTCGAAGACCCGCCGAACATGGACAGACCAATCCCGCCTTTGGCTTTTTCCTCGTGGTAGGATTGATAACTTTCTTGCGGAAAGCCGTCCTTTTCCAGCCCACAGGCGTGCGATGTGCTCATGATGCGGTTGCGCAGAACCAGCTTTTTCAGGTGGAGCGGTTGTAGCAGCGGGTCTTTGGCACGGGTCGGGCTTTGGAATGTCATGGCATTATCTCTGGTTAGGACGTGGCGGTTTGGACCTGCCGATGTTTTGAATGTCGCTAAAACTTCGCGTTAGAGCACTTTTGAAAGAAATTCTTGCGTGCGAGGGTCTTGCGGGGCTTCAAATATCCGGGACGGCGGCCCACTTTCCACGATACGCCCGGCATCTGTGAAATACACACGGTCGGAAATTTCGCGGGCAAATCCCATCTCGTGGGTGACCAACACGCAGGTCATACCATCAAGGGCTAGATCTTTGATGGTCACCAAAACTTCTTTAACCGTTTCAGGATCAAGTGCCGCCGTCACCTCGTCGAACAACATCACATCAGGTCGCATACAAAGGCTGCGGGCAATTGCGACGCGCTGTTGCTGGCCGCCGGACAATTCATTCGGATAACTGTTTTCTTTATCTTGCAGCTTTACCTTTGCTAACAAAGCACGAGCGCGGTCTTCGACTTCTTTCCGGTTTTCTTTCAGCACCAGAAGCGGTGCCATCATGACGTTTTGCAAAACTGTGCGATGGGGAAAAAGATTGTATTGCTGGAATACGATCCCCACCTTGCGCCGCAGCGCCAGTTTGTCCAGCTTGTCGGTGTGTACTTCTAGCCCTTCCACCTTGACGGAGCCTTTGCTGATAGGGGTCAGCCCGTTGATTGTGCGGATCAGGGTGGATTTTCCCGACCCAGACGGCCCGATAATACAAACCACTTCGCCCTTCATGACGTCGATATCGATGCCCTTGAGCACCTCCAAGTTGCCAAAGCTTTTGTGGACGCCCCGCAAGGACACGATTGGTTGTTCTGGGGACCAGTTCTCTGTGGGGGACATAACGCTAGGGTCTCCTGTCATGATGCTACCGCCAATCGTTTTTCAATCGAGCGGGTGTATATGGAAATCGGATAGATGAAGACAAAGAAGATCGTCATCAGGAACAGATAGAAAGGGATCAGGAATTCGGGGCGCGAACCTGCTGCTTCCATGGCTGCCTGTGTGTTTCCAAGCGCTTCGTCCACGCCCAGAATTGCGGCCATTGGAGTCATCAACGTCAGCAACGCGTACCAGTTCATCCAAGGCGGTAGCATCCGGCGGATACATTGGGGCAGAATGATAAACCGCAGGGTTTGCGCACGGGTAAAGGCAAGGCTTTCGGCACTTTCCCATTGGCCCGAAGGGATCGACATAACCGCGCCCCGCAGAATTTCCGCCACATTGGCCATGACGGGCAAAGCAAAGCCAAAGGTCGCTTTGACCCAATCGGGGATCATTATTTTTTCACCACCTGGCAGTGTGATCTGGAACGGGACAAGGAACATGATCGCAAACAGGATCACCAGCCAAGGCGAGTTGCGAAACAGGTTTGTGACCAGTTTTGCAGGCACACGGATCAGGGCGATGGGGCTGATTTGCATGAACCCCAGTATGACCCCTGATACAGTCGCAAAGGCCATGGCAAGAACGCTCATCAGCAAGTTGAGCGCAAATCCTTTAAGGATAAACGGCATCCAGATCACCAGCGTGGCCAAGGCCGAAGGGCGTCCGCTTGCGCCATCTTGCGCCATCGCAGCAATAGCGCTGACAAGACAAAGACCAGCAACAAGTACAGGAGCGCGCCACGTCAGGCGGGTAACAGTCCAGTTCGACATCATTGGCCATATCCCGGTAATGCAAGTTTGCGTTCGATAACTGCCATAATGCGGGCAATGATCGCGATCAAAACGATGTAGTAGACGAAGAGAAGCAACATCATTTCCGAGACGTTTACGCTGTCCGACCAGATGGCGCTTAACGAGTATGTGATTTCCGGCACCGCAATCACGTAGGCCAGTGACGAGGTCTTGGCGAGCGATACAAGGTTATTGGTCAGTGCAGGCAGACAGATGCGCAGGGCCAGAGGGAAGGTGATATACGTAAAAATCTTGACCCCAGAAAACCCCAGAGATTCTGCGGCTTCTTTTGTGGAATCCGGGACCGCATCGATGCCGGAGCGAAAAATCTCGACGTTGTAGCTGCCACCAAAAATGCCGATCGCAATGACTGCCCAGCCAAAAGAGCCGATCATCGGTTCGTACCAGCCCCCCATATCAACCTGTGGCGTTATCGCGCCAAGCCCGAAGTAAAAGAACAAAAGCTGCACAATTGGAGGCGTGTTCCGGAAGATTTCGATATAGGCTGAAACGATCCAACGCACTGGTCTGAAACGCGAGGTTTGTGCGCCAGCGCCAATTACACCGATCACTAGCGAAAGTGCTATGATGGCAGCGATAAGTTTGACGGAAATCCACATTCCCTCGATCAGCCGACCCCAGTCATAAGAATCGTAAAACGGTGAAAAGTTGAGTCCGGTTGTATCGTAAAGCCGTTCAAAGAAGGGCGCTATGAGGTCCAGCAAGGGTGTTATCCTATCAGTAAAGTCGGGGGGAGCCAGTCCCCCCGGGTATCATCAATTTTCCAGATAGGAGCTATCATACTGCAGTTGATCATGCAGTGCGGCCAGCCACGGGGACGGCTTGACGCCCCATTTTTCTTCCAAAGAGATCAAAGTGCCCTCTTTGTGCCAGTTGTAGGCCATGCCGGACATGAACGTGCCCCAAATGCCGTCTTTTTCGTCAAGCGGTACAGCAAGGCCCCAAGGGTTGGAAAATACGGTTTCCACGGGCATTTCGTAGCCTTCCCAGTCACCACTCGCGATGTCGGCCGCAATAGAGGTGTCATCATAGACCCAAGCCACGCATTTACCGGAACGCAAGGCTTCTTTGGCTTCGGTATTACCGCCAAAAGCCACTACATTCGCGCCGAATTCGACCTCTGCAATCTTGTTGTAAAAGACGCCTTGTTTACCACAAACCGGTTTGCCACGAATATCATCCCATGATGAAATAACGCCTTCTTTGGCCATCAAGGTCGGACCAGACGTCCAATAGGCCGGTTCGATAATGCCAACCACTTTACGGCGGTCAGGGCGATCAGACATAGCACCGATCAGCAGGTCAATCTTGCCTTGTTGCAGAAATTCCATGCGGTTCGCAGAAGAAATCACAACCGTTTCAAGGGTAACGCCCATCCTGTCGGCCACGGTTTGGGCAAGATCCACTTCGATACCCTGAACGGCACCATCAGGCGCACGAAAGGCCCAAGGTTTAAACGCCCCTTGGACGCCGACACGCAGAACGCCGCGGTCCAGAACTTCCTTGAAGCGATCGTTTTGGACATCTTGCGCAAACCCTGTTGTCGCAGTGATGGCGCCGAGTGCAATCGTACCTAGAAGTGTTTTTATAATGTTCATCAGTCTCTCCTTGTTGGTTTTTCTATTATGGTTTCGCCGGTCTTCCCGAATTTTCCTCTGGCCTTAAGGGACGTAAAATTCGGTTTTCTGTCGCGCTAGGAATGCGTCGACTTCAGAAATCTTTTGGGTGGTGGACCATCCGAACAGCGGTGCAACAGTGTCGGCAACTTGTGTCGCTTTTTCGCGGCTTACCAGCCCTGTCCAGACGGTACCAGTCCGTCGGGTCAACACTGAATACAGGTCCGGCGCATGCTCATGGGTCACCGCGAATTGTTCCGGAATCGGGGCCTTATTGGAACGGGGCGTTTTGGGCAGGCATGTCACCGGTGCCGCCGCAGTCGGTTCTCCGATACGGTTTGAAACCTCTGACAGCATCCGCCGTCCGGCGCTGCGAAGGCTCATGATCGGGCCTGCTGTCATCGCCAGAACGTTTTCAAATCCTTGCGGCGCCATATCATGCACACGGCGTTCGCGGGCCCCCATCGGGCGGTCGGGGTCTTGGGTTAACGGGCGCACGCCGGCCCAGCATTGTTCCACATGTTTCTCCGTCAACCCCAAGCCCGGCAACATGTAATTCGCCTCTGCAAGCAAAAATTCCAGATCATCGCGATCTGCATGAACGTTCCGTGCATCGCCTTCAAACGGAGTTTCCGTCGGGCCGAAATAAAATCTGTCATCACCCAAAGGCAAGCCGTAAAACGGGTGTCCGTGCCTGTGAACCGTCGCAATTCCGCGATTGGCAAAGCCCTCGGGCAGGCGGATTATAATATGTGCACCTTTGGTGCCCCGGATTAGCCGCTTGCCAAAATCGGCAACATCATCGGCCCAGCTTCCCGCCATATTCAGCACGATACGGGCGCGCACTTCGGTGCTGCCATTTGGACCATCAAGGGCCACATGCCAAAGACCGTTTTCACCCTGCTTGCCCAATTTGGCACGGGTCATAAGGCGCAGTTCGGCCCCATGTGCTTCGGCGTCGAGCGCGTTGTCGACGCACAACCGTTCAGGTTCTGAAAACAGATATTCCTGAAAGCTGACCATTCCAAGCAGACTATCTTGATCGCGTAGTAAGCGACCTATGGGATGGGAGCGTGTGGCCTTGGCGTCCCGCAAATGGCGGTTAAGGGAGGGTTTTGACGGCCCAATCAGCCCAAGCAGGCGCAGACCGGCATCCAGTTGCCAGCGCGGGAACGGTCCATCGCGCCACACTGGAAAAGACAGTTCGATTGGCCGCGTTCTGATACTTTCGTCTTGTGACAGCTCCGTGCGCGCAATCATCGCATCACGCGCCATGCCCAAAGCGCGGGCAAAGCGGACGGGATGCCGTAAAGCATCCCAGACCGGACTGGGTGTTTCAAGGTAGCGCAAGCCACAGTGCAACATTCGGGAAGAGCGACCACTTGCGCCGGAACCCAGGTCTTCGGCCTCTGCCAGCAAAACCTTGTAGCCTGCGCGGGCCAGTTCACGCAAAGCCGCAGTCCCGTTGACGCCGCCACCTATGATGACAACATCAAAGTCTGTTTCTTTAGGAAAGGCGTAAGGCTTTTTAATCATAGAGACCATTAACAACGAAGGGTCATTAGAATCAAAATGCAAAGTTAGCCTTTCAATATGCGTTTGACGCATATTGAAAGGCTTTGGCGCTCAAGTCATTGTCGCAAGGACTTCATCGCGCAGGGCTTCTGCATGACCTATCAATTCAGTGGCCAGCAAGGTTGGCGTACGCGTGTCAGGTTGCAATAATGCGAAACGGCACGGAATCTGGGGAAGAAACGGGCGATAGACGATTCCAGGGTCAGGATTGGCCCAAGCTGTGAACGGATCAACCACCGCCAGACCCATTCCGCGTTTGACCATGCTGCACATGGCAGCTGAAATAGTGGTTTCGACCCGCAGGTCGGGAATGATCCCCGCCCCCTGCATTATGTCGTCAAAAATGCGACGCGCAGAAACAGTGATGGTCCATCCGATCAAAGGCTCACCGCGCAGATGTTCAGGATGCACCACCTCTTCTTGCGCAAGCGGGTGATCCGAAGGGATGGCCGCGATATAGACCGTATCCGCAAAAATGCGTGTATTAAAGCCAGACAGTTGGAACGGGGTTTCCGCAAGACCGAAATCAACTTGTTGGGTGGCGACCCATTTTTCCACACTGACAGACATGCGGACGTTCAACTTTACCCGTGCCTGCGGTCTGTCCTGTAAAAAACGTGAAATGACTTCTGGCATAAAATCCACACCAAGTGCGGGCAAGGCAGCAACCCCGACACCGCCGTCCTGTCCTTCTTCCATGCGGCGGCTGAAATCATCAAGCGAAGACAAAGACACAAACAACCGCTCGACCTCGTCCAACAACAAATGGGCCGCATGGGTGGGCTCGACGCGCCCCTTCCGGCGTTCGAACAGTTTGACGCCAACGCTGCTTTCAAGCTTGTCGATCATCCGGCTGACGGCTGGCTGGCTGCGGCCTAAATAGCCTGCGGCCCCCGACATAGTGCCAGTCCGCATGACAACCTGAAACGCTTCATAGACCGACGGATGAAGTTTCATTTTTGGTTTCCTGATTCCAAAAGCGTTTCGACTCCCAGCGCTGGATAGCGTGTGGCGATGTTCATAAGGTCTGTTTGCATTTCATCCACCAGCCAGTCGCTGACGGCCTTTACCACATCCACATGCGGGCCATCGCTTCGGGCCAGCATCCGGCATTCGCGCCCCGGACAAACCAATCTTTCAACAGCAGGAACCAGACGGGATTCGTTGATCCAGTAACTGACAATATTCATCCAGCCAGCGGCAATTCCCTGCCCCACAAGTGCAGCCTGAACCACCACGGCGTAGTCGGAAAAACCAAGTTGCGCCACGCGCCGCAGCCCCAAGCCCGACATCAAGGATGCGACGCCATCAGGGGGTTCTCCGTCCAGCCGGATCAAGGCAGGTCCATCCGCGGGCGGCGGGTTCAGATAGCCGGGGGCGCAGATCGGAACATAAGCCTCACGCATGACGAATCGACCTGCTGTTTCAGATACACTACCATAGCGCATTGCAATATCGACGCCGTCCGTAGGGCCGCCCACTTGGCCGGAAATGAGTTGAAAGCGTAGATCGACGTCGGGGAATGCCGTTTGGAACCGTGCAATGCGGGGCATCAGCCAATGTGTGGTAAAGGCGGTCGACACAGATAAAGTGACCTGTGCCTTGCCTGTGCGGCGCTCCTCAAGTTGATCCAGAACGTGATTTATTTGCGAAAATGCGGATTCCACACTGGATTTTAACAGTTTTCCATCATCAGTCAGTCTTGCACCGGGCTTTCCACGCAGGAACAGTTGTGTGCCCAAATGCTGTTCCAGACCGGAAAGTGTCCGGCTGACAGCGGGCTGCGTTACATTCAACTCCTCCGCCGCACGGGTGAAGTTTTCATGTCGCGCAGCGGCTTCAAACACAAAGAGCGCATTGGCAGAGGGTAATTTTCGTCGCAATCCATCCATATGCTCATGTTATGGAAAGCCTCAGTATTTGACAATTGCTCAAACGTGGGAATTTGGCTCATTATTACCGCGAAACAAACGCCCCAGCGGGCAATCAAAATGAGGGTCCCATGGATTTTTCTTCGTTTAAAGTGCTGACATTCGACATTGTTGGCACCTGCATTGATTTTGAAAAAGGCGTTCTGGACGCTGTGCGCCGGATCGGCGGCAGTGCCGCTGCCAATTTGTCTGATGATGATATTTTCGGGCCTTACATGACGGGCCGCGATCTGAATTATGGCCGATCAAGCGAGGTTTTCGGCGATGTATATTTGCATCTTGCCCGCGAACTGGATCTGATTGCCACACCAGATGCTGCACGCGATTTTCAGCTTTCGGTGCTGGAATGGCCTGCTTTTGCGGATTCTGTAGAAGCGTTAAACCGTTTGCGTAAACGGTTCCGACTGGTGGCCATGACGAATGCCGACCGCACCGCCTATTCCGCCTATGCCCAACGCCTCGGCCTTCCCTTCCATGATGCCGTCACATGTGACGAAGCCCAGTGCGCCAAACCGAACCCAGAATTTTTTGCATTCAACAGGGGGCGGCAATCGACGTTTGGCTACAAACAAAGTGAAATCCTGCACGTCGCCCAAAGCCAGCATCATGATATTGGTGTCGCAAAAAACCTTGGGTACAGCACTTGTTGGATTGAACGGCGTCATGACCAAGCGGGGTACGGTGCCACCCCCGATCCTGTGGCATTTACCGAACCTGATTTGCGCCTGCCCAGCCTTGGCGCGCTGGCCGACGCAGTGTTTGGACAAGAATGATGCAGCTACCGCCGCCTGCACAATCGCTTTGGCTTGATCAGCGTCTCGACAGCTTAGACTATCCGGCGCTGACGCAAGACAGTGCATGTAACATCGCGATCATTGGCGGCGGCTACACAGGGTTGCACGCGGCACTGACCTTTGCGGAGGCAGGCCTAAGCGTCATCCTGTTGGAGGCCGGAGCACCCGGCACTGGAGGCAGTGGGCGTAACGGGGGTGTGGTGTCGGCCAAGTTTCGGCGTGGATTTGGCGATATTGCACGCTCACACGGGTTGGACATGGCGCAACGGATGCATTCCATTGCAAATCGCAGTGTTGATCACTTGACGGAAACGATCAGCGGGCTTGGCCTGCAAGAAACCGGCTTTCGACGCGTCGGGGCATTAAAATGCGCGCATTCGCAAAAGGCTTTCGATCATGCCCGTGAAGAAGCAGACTGGCTACGCAACAAACTTGGCGATACCGGATTGCATGTGTTGGACGCTGCGGCAGTTGCAGAAGAAACCGGAACGTCCAGTTTTGTAGGGGGTGTATTGCAGGACGGCGCGGGCACAATTCAACCGCTCGCCTATCTTCAACACCTTTGGTCTGCAGTGCAGGCGCGTGGCATTGGGCTGTATGCCGGAACCCCCGTGCAATCCCTGCAGGACGTACAAGGTCGCGTTATCTTGACCACACCAGCCGCGCGTGTCACCGCAGATCGTGTTCTACTGGCGACCAACGCTTATTCTTGGCTGACACCTGCGGGAAAACCTGTCTCTCGAAGTCTTGTGCCATTTCGCAGCGCCATGATTGCAACCGAACGTCTACCCGAAGAACTGGAAACGCGGTTATTGACCAAAGAACGCAGCTATACCGAAACACGCCGCATGATGCGTTGGTTTCGCAAAGTGGACGGGCGGGTAATCTTTGGGGGGCGCGGTGCGCTGGGGGCAGTGGATGCGCCAGCGGCTTTTCAGCGGCTTGAAAAGGCAATGGCGCAGATTTTTCCGGAACTAAAGGACATTCCAACCGCGCATCGCTGGTCGGGTCAGGTAGCGCTAACCTTTGACGGTCTGCCGCAGGCTGGAATGATGTCAGACCGCATCGGATATGCGGCGGGGTTCAATGGTGCGGGGGTTGCCATGTCGGGTTTCGTCGGGGATCAAATAGCCCGAAGTATGACGGGGCAGCCCCAAGACCTTGGCCTGATTATGCGAGAAACCATCCCCAAAGTTCCTTTCTATCCGATGCGCGCCATTGGGGTTCGTTCAACAACCTTTTTCTATGAAATGCTCGATGCCGCCGGATTTTGACGGGTCTGCTCTATTGCTGTGCAGGCATCATATCTTTGCCAGCGCGTATCGCGAATAGCATCAGTGCAAGCGAACATCATAGAAATTGCGCTTTAGGGGTGGTTTGCAAGGCTTAGGCGCGTTTTGTGATCGCGCCTCTTGTTCCAATGACCTCTAGCGCGCAGAGATGACCCGCTTCAAGCGCTGTTGCTATGTCGCCGTTTTGAAGAAACGCCCCTAGAAACGCGCCGTTAAAACTGTCTCCGGCCGCTGTGGTATCCACCACAACTGCCGCTTTTTGATAAGGTCCGCAGATCCCAAGCCCCGTGTCCAAAGGCAAAGGTCCATGCGCGCCCCGTTTCAATGCGCCGCAAGTGACTCCCCAGCTATTCAACCGGTCCAGAACCTGTTGTTCTGTGCTGTCCGCAAAGAGCAGCATTTCGTCATCCACAGAGGGAAGCCCTATATCCGTGAGCTGCCACGCGGTTTTGATCGCGGATTGTGCTGTTGCCACATCGGGCCAAAGTTTCGGGCGGTAATTTGAATCAAAAACCACCGTTTTTCCGGAACCGTCCAGCCAGTCCAAAAACGCAGCCCTGACGTTTGCAGGTAAAATCGCCAGTGTGATTGCCGAAAAGTAGATGACGTCAAAAGGCAAAAGGCTTTCAAAACCATCGGAGAACAAGGATCGCGCCGCGGAATTTTCACGCCAATACAGAAACGAACGTTCGCCGTCAGGGGCGGTGTCGATTGCATAAAGCCCCGGAAGCAGACTGGGATGCCGACTGATGGCGTCAACCCCGACCCCTTCGTCGGCGATGAATGCCATCAAACGGTCTGAAAAACTGTCTACGCCCAGTGTGGTGACATAAGAAACCCTGTGTTCCGCGCCAAGATTGCGACGCAGATAAATGGCTGTGTTAAGCGTGTCTCCGGCGAAGTTGACACAAGGTATGGCCCCGTCAAAGGACAACTCGATCATGGCCTCGCCGATGCAGGCAATTTTCAATGGGTCAGGCAAAGCGGGGTTCCGTATTGTGTTGGTTGTGGGTGATGTAACAGGGCCGCCGCAGGCATCAGGTTCGTGTGGCCAGCGCCTGCGCCTGAATTGCCAGTTCACACACCCTGAAGGTGCGCGATTGCGGGCAGGCCGTTTCAGATCGGTCGCGCATGTCTACCAGTAGATCGCTAAAATACGGCAGCTCCGCATCGGCGCAGTCTATATATTCGCAGCGATCTTTATTCACTAGAAACAGATGGTTGTCGCCTGAACGCCCGTCTACATCCACATATTTGCGCAGCTCGATTGTGCCTTGGGTTCCGGTAATGAACAACCGTCCATCGCCCCAGTTCGGCAAGGCATCTGCCGTATACCAATCAACCCGAATGAACCCCTGGGCCGTACCAGAACGCAATGCAAGCGTGCCGAAATCCTCGAATTCGGGGTGGTCGGGGTTGGCGAAATTACCGACTGTGGACAGGGTGATCTCGGCGTCCTCATTGCCAGTCAGATGCAGGAACTGCTCGATCTGGTGTGATGCAATATCGGTTAGAATGCCGCCGTAAGTGGCCGCGTTAAAAAACCAGTCAGGGCGGGACGACGCATTCAGGCGGTGCGGGCCAAGCCCTGTGGTGTGGATGACTGTGCCGATCGCGCCTTCGGCCACAAGTTTGGCGGCAACGGTGACGGCGGGAACCTCGAAGCGTTCCGAAAAGTTGACCGACCAGATCCGGCCCGTTCCGCGCACGGCCTCGCGCAGGCGCGCAACCTCGTCCAGAGTGATACAGCCGGGTTTATCAACCATCACGTCTTTGCCGGCACGCATGGCCTTGATGGCCAAATCCGCGCGTTTGTCCGGCCGGCAGGCGATCAGGACCAAAGCGATACCCGGGTCGTTCAGGATCGCATCCAGATCCTGTATGCGCTGCGCATCGGGAAAGCGTTTGACAAAACCCTCTACGGGTTGGGGTTCGCCTTCGGTCCACCATCCGGCCAGTTCTGCCCCTGCGTCGATCATACCCTGGGACATGCCATAGATGTGGCGGTGATCCAGCCCCAAGGCGGCAAAACGCGGATTATTCATCAGACGACCCCTACTTCAACCATTGTTCCTGTCGCACCCGAGCGGATCAGCGCATCTATCAACGCGTGCACCTGCAAGGCTTCGCGCCCTGAAATACGCGGGGCGCCTGCGTCGCGAATAGCGGTGGCAAAATCCTCTATCAGATCGCGGTGCCAGTCGCAGGGAAAGGCCATCGGGTCCGCCCCGCCCCCTGTGCCGGAAACATCCCCGACGGTTTCTGTGCGGCCATCGCGCCAAGTCACCGTCAGATGCCCGCCTTTTAGAACCGCAGTGCCAAGAGTACCGTCCAGAACCAGACGTTCTTCCTCGCCGGGGTAGGTTGCGGTGGTTGCAACAGCAGACCCGACTGCACCGCTGGCAAACTGAATGCCGCCCACAGCGAAATCTTCGGTTTCCATTTGGTGCATTCGGGTGGTTGCGGTGAAGGCCTGCACCGATTTTGCAGGTCCGGTCAGGCTTAGCATCAGATCAAGCACGTGAATCGCCTGAGAAATCAGAACGCCGCCCCCATCCCGCGCAAGCGTCCCACGCCCCGGAACATCATAGTAATCCTGATCCCGCCACCACGGGATTTCCGCCCGCACCAGCGCCAGTTCCCCAAGTGCACCTTGGTCGATCAACTCACGCAACCGCAGCGCTGCCTTGCGAAATCTGTGTTGAAAGACGATGCCAAGCAGAACGCCCTGTGCTTCGCATTCCGCAACGATATCCTGTGCCGCCTTTAATGTGCGTTCAATCGGCTTTTCCATCAGAACATGTTTGCCCGCAGCAGCCATTTTGCTGACGATCTCGACCCGTTGGTTTGGCGGGGTTGCGATGATCACACCGTCGGTATTCGGGTCCGCTGCGATGGCACCAAGGCTGTCAAAGACCGGGAATCCGAACGCCTGTTCCACCGCTTCTGCTTTTGCGCGCGTGCGGTTGTAGACGCCCGAAACGGTGACGCGGCCTTTCAGTTCGGCTAATGCATCCAAATGGGGTTTTGTCGCCATGCCAAGGCCGATCACGGCAAGGCGGGCAATTGGTTTATCTGTCATATCGCGTTCCTTAAGGACCGAACCACTGGATCGGCAGCAGAGTAATTTGCGGGATCATCGTGACCAAAATCAACACGATCAGTTGTGCGCCGATAAAGGGAAGGATCGCCCGAAAGACCGAAGTTGAAGGTGCCCCGCCCACACGGGCTGTGGTAAAGACAAGAACCCCCAAAGGCGGTGTCAGCGCGCCGATGACAAGGTTCATCACCATAATAATCCCGAATTGCAGCGGATCGACACCAGCGGCAATTACGACGGGTACAAGAATGGGCACAAGGATCACCATGGCGGCAATCATTTCAATGAACAGGCCCACAAAGATCAGGAACAGATTGATCAGCAACAACAGGAAGAACTTGTTACCTGTCAGCGCCGCCAGCCATTCGGCAATCTTTTGTGGTGTTTGTTCGAACGTCAAAATCCATGCAAAGGGCGAGGCTGCGGCGATGATGACCGCAACTGCGACCGTATCTTCGACCGCTTCGCGAAACGCCTCTGACAGGTTCGCAGCGGTCAGGCCCCGATAGATGACCGCACCGCAGAACAGCGCGAAGACAAAAGCCATGGCACCCGCTTCAGTGGCTGTGAAAATACCAAAGCGCACACCGCCAACGATCATGACAGGCAGGCACAATGCAGGGGTTGCCAGCCAGAAAGACCGCCAGCGCGTTGCTCTGTTCGACCGCTCTTTGGTGCCGCCAAACCCTTTGCGCACGGAAAGAATCCAGGCCACAAAAGACAGGGCAAGCGCCACCATCAGGCCGGGTAAAATAGTACCGACAAACAAGGCGCCCACAGATACAGACGCAAGGGCCGCATAGATGATCAACCCAAGACCGGGCGGGATCATATTCGCCAAAGTAGAAGACGCCGCCGTCAAGGCGCAACTGAATGACCGGCTATAGCCGTGCTTTTCCATTTCGGGCACCAGCAGTTTTGCCGTGGCCGAAGCATCTGCCGTTGACGACCCAGACACCCCTGCCAGCATAACGTTCGTCACGATATTCGCCTGCGCCAGACCGCCGCGGAAATGACCGACAAGGTGATAGGCCAGATCCACAATCCGCACCGTAATCCCGCCCACATTCATCACCGCAGCAGCCAGAATAAAGAAAGGGATCGCCAGCAGCGTAAAGGAATTCAACGCACCGGACATGTTCTGGGTGATCGTCACCAGCATCAAGGGCGGCAACGGGGTCAGGCCTGCGAATGATCCGATGACAAGTGCGTAAACAATCGGAACCTCGATGAAAATCAGGAACATGGTGACAATCATCAGGATCGCCGTGCTGCTGGCCTCACCGAACAAGGCGCCGCCTGCTTCGCGCAGGGCGTAATATCCGGCAAGCCCGGCGATCAAGGTCGCCAGGCCGCTCCACCACGCAAAGCCGCGCAGCGGGGCGCTTAGGAACACCAAAGCGACGACTCCGCCCGCAGGCACAGCCATAAACAGATAGCGCAGTGGCACACGTAATGCGGGCATGACCTGCATGGTGCGGTTCATAAAATCAATGCCGTGAATCACCAGTATGATACAGGCAATCACGGTCATAACCTTCAGAAAAACCCCGTGGATGGCTTGTGTCTTTAGGGACAGCTTTGGCACAAACAGGGAAATTGCAATGTGTCGATCCCGAAAACTGAGCACCGCCATACCAAGGAAAACCGCCCACACAAAACAGAATTGCGCAGCCTCTTCCGGCCAGGGCAGGGATGCGTTCAAAACATAGCGGCAGAACACCTGCAAAACGACCACACAGGTTGCGCAAAGCATCAGCACAACGGCGATGGTTTCCAGCGTGCGATCAAGCATGCGATACAGGCGCGCTGGCGCGCTTCCTGTCGGGGTCACGTGGTCCAAAACTCTCTCCTCTTTGTTTTCTGCCCCGCAGATTGCGCTGCGGGACAGAAACAAAACCAATTAACCAAGCGCGCGGATCTTTGCGATCATTGCGGCAGTTTCAGGGCTGGTCGCGCCGAACTCTTCAAAAAGACCGGCGGATTTTTCTTCCCATTTGGCTTTTTCAGCAGCGGGGAACGGGTTCACGATACAGCCTGCGGATTTCAGGTCTTCAAGCGCCTGATCCGCCCCTGCCCGATTGATGCTGCGTTGTTCTGCAAAGGCTTCTTTGGCAGACGTCCGGCACAACTCTTGCAGATCGGCAGGCAGGCTATCCAGCCATGCTGCATTCATCCGGATCGCTTTGGGCAGGAACCAGTGATAGGTCGGCAGAACGTATTTTGCCTGTTCGTGCCATTTAAACCCGAGAATAGAAAAGTAATCGGAATCCAGACCGTCGATAACGCCGGTAGACAGGGCGGAATACTGTTCGGAATAGGGCAGCGGTGTGGGATTTGCGCCAAGGGCTTTCCAGAAATCCACCCAGATACGCACTTCAGGCACCCGTAGCTTGACCCCTTGCAGGCTGGCCAGATCGGTTACCGGAACTTTGGTCAGCAGGTGTCGGAAGCCGACTTCGCCATAAGCGATGAATTCGACGCCGGTTTTTTCCCGTGCGATCTGGCTGATTTCCTGCCCGATGTCGCCTTGCAGAACCGCATCAACGTGGGCTTCGTTTTTGTAGATAAAGCCGGGTGCGCCTGCGGTTGCGGCGATTTCAGGTGCGATGGCTTCTTCACTGTCAGGGCCTGCGGCGGTGACCTGAATTGTCCCGATGCGGCTCATTTCAAGAAGCTGTGCAAGGCCACCCAACTGGCTGGCCGGGAAATGCTGCGCGTCAATGCGCCCTTCGCTACGTTCGTTCAGCATGGTGGTCCATTTGTCGAACGCATTGGTAAACGGTGACCCGATGGCTTCGGAGTGGGCAATTTTACAGACGAATTTATCCTGTGCCCAAGCTGTGCGCATCAAAGCAGGCGTCGCGAGTGCTGCGGCCCCAAGCTGGAGCACGCTGCGGCGTGCGAAAGTGGTTCTCTTGGTTGTCATGTCTCTCTCCCTTGGTTTTCTGCGAACCGGCGTAAATTCCGGATCAGCAAGTGTTTGATCGTGCCAAAGCGCGACCACGATTAATCTTTCAAAGCCGGTACGCCTGTTTCGCCAGCCCGTGGGCCAGCAATTCGGCAATCTCGAATGCCTCGGATTCCTCAAGCCGATGGGTTACGATCATTTCGGCAAGCCAGCCGCTATCCACACGCCGTGCCACGTCATGACGGGCCGGAATGGAACACAAAGCCCGCGTGTCGTCATTAAAGCCGACCGTGTTATAGATCCCAGCCGTTTCCATCGCCATTTCGCGAAAGCGGCGCATGCCTTCATAGCTGTCGTGAAACCACCACGGCGGGCCAAGCCGCAAGCAGGGCCAGACCCCTGCCAAGGGGGCCAGCTCGCGGGAATACGTGGTCTCGTCCAGCGTGAACAGGATCAGGGTCAAACGCGGGTCCAGTCCCACAGCATCCAACAGGGGGCGCAACGCCTCGGGGAAGCTGACAGGCACGGGAATATCAAACCCGTGATCCGGCCCATAATCCCGACGCACCGCGCTGGAATGGCCCCGCAAAGACCCCGAATGAAGCTGCATCACCAGCCCGTCTTCAACCGACATCCGCGCCATTTCGGTCAGCATCTGTGCACGGAACAATTCACGGTCCCCTTGTACCGCTTTGCCGGAACGCACCCGTTCATAAAGCGCGCGCGCTTCCGCCAGGGGTAAATCTGCCGTGCGGGGTGTCGGGTGGCCGTGATCGGTGGCCGTTGCCCCAAGTGCGCGAAACGCCGCGCGACGGGACCGGTGGGCGTCCAAATAGCCCTCCCACGTGCGGGTATCACAACCTGAAACTTCGGCCAGCCGTTCCAGATTGGCGCTGAAATCAGGGGTATCCGGATCAATCACCGCATCAGGGCGATAAGTCGGAACAACACGCCCCTGCCAGCCACTTTCGCGTGCCATGCGGTGGTAAGCCAGATCGTCCAAAGCACTGTCGGTTGTCGCAATGGCTTCAATGCCAAAGCGGTCATAAAGCGCGCGCGGCCGGGTATCGGGCTCGGGCAAGCGTTCGGCAATGGCATCGTAAATGTCATTGGCGGTTTTCGGGCCCAGACGTCGGGTAACGCCAAACAGACGGGACAGCGCATCATCCACCCACATCCGCGACGGTGTTCCTGCAAAAAGATAGTAATGATCCGCAAAAGTTTGCCAGATTTTGCGGGGGTCTTTTTCGCAGTTCGCACCGATGCCAAGCGCTTCAAAGGGGATGCCCTGACTGGTCAACATCCGCGTAACATAATGGTCCGGCGTCACAAATAGGGCTGCGGGATCGGAAAACGCAGGGTTTTCACCCCACCAGCGGGGATCGGTGTGGCCATGGGGGGAAATAATCGCCAGCCCCTCAACCGCCGTATACAGATCGCGCGCCAGTTTGCGGGTTGCCGGATCGGCGGGCAACAAGCGATCGGGATGCAACATCGGGCTGGCCATCAGGAAGGCTCCGCAATGAAAAACGCAGGTTTGGCCGCAGCGACAACGGGAACATCATCCAGAATGCGACGCAGATGCAGGCGCATTTTTTCTTCGGCGGCGGCGGGGTTTCCGGCTTTGATTGCATCGACGATTTGTGTGTGCTGCTCTACCAGAATGCTTCGGGGGAACTGGCTGGCGCTTAGGTGGCGCACACGGTCCATCTGGCTTTTCAGCGGCTGAAGAAAATCCCAGCCTGCCCCCTGCCCTGCAATATCTGCAAGTTTGCGATGAAAGGCTTCGTCCAGATCAATAAACGGTTGGGGATTGTCGGTTTCAGCGGCATCCCTTTGCAAAGCGAGGATTTCATCCAGCTCTGCCAGCATCTGCGCATCCGCACGGGTGGCCACAGCACGGACAATGTCTGCCTCGACCGCTTCACGAATGAATTGCGCCGCCAGAACCGACGCCATGTCGATGCGGCTGACAAAACTGCCCCTTTGGGGGCGGATGTCGATCAATCCCGCCTCGGAAAGCTTGATAAAAGCCTCGCGGACGGGCTGGCGGCTGGTGTCGTAATAGGACGCCACATCAACCTCGGACAAACGCGTTCCGGGCTCCAACTCTCCCTGGACAATGCGCAGCCGCAAACGGGCATAAAGCTGCGCCCCCACAGGTCCGCTGGCTTCAAGCTGCGCCTTTGCTTTGGAATTGACGTTAGAAGTCTCAGTCATTTTTTCTCCTCGTCCCGACCTTGCAGGACAACTACCATACTAGTCAACACTAAAAATTTGTGCTATCCCCTGCTTAAGCTTTGAATGGCACCCGCTGCAATCGGAAGGAATGCATATGAAACAGACTTGGCGTTGGTTTGGACCGCAAGACCGAGTTTCGGTCGACACTATGTTGCAGGCGGGGGTCGAAGGAGTCGTCTCGGCCTTGCACCACATCCCCACTGGCGCTGTCTGGACAGCCGAAGAAATTGCCAAACGACAAAAGGAAATTGCAACCAGACCGGCGGGCGGTCCTTCGGGTTTGAAATGGGATGTGGTCGAAAGCCTGCCTGTGTCCGAAGACATCAAGCGGCAAACCGGTGACTGGCGTAACCATCTGGACGCATGGAAAAAATCACTCCACAATCTGCATGCTGCAGGGCTTAGGGTGATCTGTTACAATTTCATGCCTGTGCTGGACTGGACCCGCACCGATCTTGCGTTTGAACTGCCCAATGGCGCCACCTGTATGCGGTTTGAACTTCCGGTCTTTGCGGCTTTTGACATTCATATTCTGAAACGAAAAGGGGCTGCCGAAAGCTATCCCGACCATATCGCAACTGCGGCCGATCAGGTTTTTGCAACCTTGCAGCCAGAGGACATCCAAAGCCTTGTGCGCAATGTTGTGTTCGGCTTGCCGGGGGCTGCCGAGAATTTTTCGCTCGAAGATCTGCGCTATCACCTGTCCGCTTATGCTGGTCTGGGCGCAGGCGGGCTGCGCGCGAATCTGATTGATTTTCTGTCCGAGGTCGCCCCAGTGGCACAAGAACTGGGGATGCGTCTGTGTTGTCATCCCGACGATCCGCCAACCCCTTTGTTGGGCCTGCCGCGAATCATGTCCACCGAAGCGGATTACAGGCAGGTTCTGGATGCGGTTGACCTGATGGCCAACGGCGTAACCCTGTGTTCAGGCTCTCTGGGTGCGCGGCCGGATAACGACCTGCCTGGCATGATGGAACGTCTGGGCGATCGGGTGCATTTTCTGCATCTGCGCAATGTTAAGAGGGAAACCTCTGAAATCAGCGGCAGCTTTCACGAAGCGGCCCATCTCGAAGGTGACACTGACATGGTGGCGCTGATTGCAGCGGTTCTGAAACAGGAAGAACACCGTCGGGCATCCGGCAGGGATGATGCGTCAATCCCGTTCCGACCCGATCACGGGCAGGATATTCTGGACGATCTGGGGCGGAATGCGCAACCGGGGTATCCTTCGATCGGGCGGCTGAAAGGTCTGGCGGAATTGCGCGGCATCGTCACTGCGCTGTCCCACTCTGGGGTTCGGGACAGGATATGACTGTGAAGCGACTTTCCCGCATTGCGGATATTTCCGGCGCAGCCGTGCCGCCCCGCTATGACCCTGATGCACATGGTGCTGGCATTGTACATCTTGGACTTGGGGCCTTTCACAGGGCACATCAGGCCGCCATGACCGATGCAGCGCTGGCCGAGTCCGGCGGCGACTGGCGCATTGTCGGAGTCAGCCTGCGCAATCGTGATGTTGTCGACGCGCTTGAACCGCAAAACGGCCTGTATACCTTGATCGAACGGGGTGAAACAGGTGTGTCTGGCCGCGTGATCGGCGCAATTTCACAGGTTATCGCCGCTGATCCGGCGGCAACCCTGAAAGCATTATGTAATCCTGCGATTCGTATTGTAACGCTGACGGTCACGGAAAAAGGGTACGGGATTGACCGCGCCACGGGCCTTCCTGATCCGCAAAACCCTGTTATTGCGGCTGATCTTGCCGCGCCCGATGCGCCCAAATCTGTCCTTGGTTTATTACATGCAGCGCTGTCTTACAGAAAATCCAACGGGGTGGCGCCGTTTACTGTTTTGTGTTGCGACAACCTGCCAAACAACGGGCAGTTTCTTCAAAAAGGGCTCGTCGGCTTTGCCCGCCTGCTGGAGTCCGGTCTGGCCGATTGGATCAGCAGGAACGTGGCTTTCCCTTCTTGTATGGTGGACCGTATCACCCCCGCAGCAGGGGTTGAAACCCGAAACGAGGCGCAACGCCTGACCGGAGGTATCGACCTTGGTGCCATTGAAACCGAAACATTCACCCAATGGGTCATTGAAGACCACTTCCCCGAAGGCCGCCCGGCGTGGGAACACGGCGGGGCGCTTTTTGTGCAGGATGTTGACAGCTATGAACGGATGAAACTGCGCATGTTGAACGGGGCCCATTCCATGCTGGCCTATTCCGGTTTTCTGGCTGGGCACCGTTACGTGCGCGATGTCATGGCTGATCCCGACCTTGCGCAATTGGTGCGCCGTCATCTAACGGCGGCTGCCCGAACGCTCGACCCTCTGCCAGCGCTGAGTTTTGACACCTATGCCAATGATCTTGTGGCGCGGTTCAACAACCCGTCCATTGCACATGAGACCTATCAGATCGCAATGGATGGCACGGAAAAACTGCCACAACGGATCTTTGACCCCGCGCTTGATGCCATTGAAAACGGATATGATCTGCGCCCGTTCGCTTTCGCCACCGCGGTTTGGATGCGGTATTGCCTTGGGGTATCGGATGCAGGGGATTCCTATACCTTGCGCGACCCGCGAGAAGCGGAAATTACCCGCGCCCTGAAAGACATCCCTCGTGACGCAGGGCGGATTTCAACAGCCCTGCATGACGAATTTGCCTTTATTCCAAAGGCGCTTGTCGAAAATTCTGCATGGCGCGACTGTGTTGTCGACATCTTTAACACGATCCTGGAACAGGGCGTCGCAAAGGCGATAAATCTTGAAGCCGCGCGCCAATCCAAAACGATTTAAGTGGGGTTTAAGACACCTGCCCCCACGAAGCGGGATTTTCGAACAATCCCCAAAGTTCGTCCCTGCCAATCCTGTGAACTGGCAGGGACGGGTTTATAATATAGGCGCAGTCGTCTTAACCTGCTTGCGTCTTGGCGGCTTGACTTGAAGCGGAATCGCCAGACTCAAACCATCGTCACCAACTGACAAAAAACGTCGCCAGCGGTATGGCTGCGCCTAATGGGCAACCATTTCTGCCGCGATCTCGGCCCCTGTCAGTTTGGCGGGATAATAGGTTGGCCAGTTTGTCACTTCTTTCAGCAAAGCCGCCCGATCATCCCCCCAATACAGGTGGTAATGATCGGCAAGTGCAGGCGCAATTTTGT
Source organism: Amylibacter sp. (assembly GCA_034670045.1). Classification (GTDB taxonomy): domain Bacteria; phylum Pseudomonadota; class Alphaproteobacteria; order Rhodobacterales; family Rhodobacteraceae; genus Amylibacter. The sequence goes on from JAXMOF010000003.1 coordinate 27,549, forward strand.
GATCGCTGAACTGGATAAAGGCGGGCGCAGCGCTGTCGCCACTTACCTTTTTAAACACATAACGCACCCCGCGATTGCCGGCTTTATAGGTCAGGATTTCATAACCGTCTTTTGCATAATGCCCCTGAACCGGCTCCCCGTTCTGAAAGAATGTCACACTGTCACCGTCAAAAAGAATGCGATCCACGTCGGTGGCATATCCGGTTTCGTAGTATTTTTTGTAATCCTCAGCAGACTTTTCCCCATGTTCGGCCTTGTGCTGCATGACGCTATCCAAAGCGCCATTTTGCAAAAGCGGATAGACAGATTGCCAGTCCCCTGCCCAATCCGACAATGAACGGGCCTTGATCTGCGCGTCGTCGAAAATCCCTTTGTATATATCATCGGCGCTGTGGTCATGGGCGTGACTGTGCGACGTATTTTGCGCGGCCTTGGTTGTTGTTTCTGCAGTGGCAGGCGCTGCAACGGCAACCAGCGCGGCAAGGGTCAGGGCGCAAAGCTGTTTTGGAAATGCAAGGTACATGTGGGTCTCCATCCAGTGATTGGTTCGGTAAATGATTCGTAATGTTATTACATCACATACGCTCCCTAACCCAACGCCCAGACAACTGCAATTCCCATTTGTCCAAACCCGCCTCAGGGCAAGGGTTGCGCATATTAAACCGGAACAAAGGTGGATTTTCGGAAAATTCGGCAAGTGGTGAATCGGCTGTTGTGATCCGGTTCATTCCAAATTAACCTCGTTCGTGAAATCCGGTCGCGGCCCTCGAAAGCCGCACGGTAGAAATTTTATCCGTCGGGGAGTCCTTAGGGGCTGAGAGGTGTACGCACCGACCCGTCGAACCTGATCCGGGTCATGCCGGCGTAGGGAACGGGTACACTGCGTCACTGCATTTGTAATGCGCAGGCTCATTCTTTCGCTGCTCGTCCCACAACCGATGGAGACAGCAGTGACTGGAAAAACCCCGATTGCCCTGACGATTGCAGGCTCTGACAGTGGTGGCGGAGCAGGCATTCAAGCCGACCTGAAAGCAATGTCGGCCAATGGTGTTTATGGCGCGACTGTGATCACCGCGATTACCGCGCAAAACACAGTGGCAGTGACTGCGGTGCATGAAGTCCCCGCCGATGTGGTCGCCGCCCAGATCAAGGCGGTGCTGTCAGACATTCCCGTACAGGCAATCAAACTGGGCATGTTGTTTTCGCCTGCGATTATTGATGCGGTTGCGCAGGGTCTTCAGGATTTCAAAGGGCCAATTGTTGTTGATCCGGTGATGATTGCCAAATCCGGTGATGCGCTGTTGCAAGAGTCTGCGGTTGCCGCAATGACACGGCACATTCTTCCGCTGGCCACGCTTTTAACCCCGAACTTACCCGAAGCCGCCCGCCTTTTAGGCACGTCCCAAGCCACAACACCCGCAGAAATGGCAGCACAGGGCAAACGCTTGCTGGATATGGGCCCGCAGGCAGTTCTGATGAAAGGTGGCCACTCCGAAGGTGGAACCTGCACCGATGTTCTGATCGGCACCGGCGGAGTCCTCGCAACCCTGTCTGCGGCGCGGGTAGAAACGCGCAATACCCATGGAACCGGCTGCACCTATTCCGCAGCTATCGCGGCGCAACTGGCTAAAGGGCTGAATTTGCAAGAGGCAGTGAGCGCAGCCCACACCTATTTGCAGGGCGCAATCCTTGCTGCGGATCAGTTGCACATCGGCGCAAGCCACGGGCCTGTCCATCACTTTCACGGGCAGTGGTAATGGCTGACGTCACCATCATCGGCGCAGGGGTTGCGGGCCTGTGTGTGGCCCGCGGGCTGCTGGATCGCGGTGCCCGTGTCACCCTTGTGGATCGTCAGCCCGACCTTGGCCCTGCGGCCTGTTCATGGTGGGCAGGCGGTATGCTCGCCCCCTTTTGTGAAGGCGAAAGTGCCGAAGAACCAGTGATCCGTCTGGGACAGGAAGCCGCTGCATGGTGGGCGTCAAAAACCGATGCCGTGCACCAGCGCGGATCGCTTGTGGTGTCGCCAGCGCGGGACAAGGCAGATATGGCCCGCTTTGCCCGCCGCACCACACAGTACCGAGAGATTGGCGCGGATGAGATTTCCGATCTGGAACCCGATTTGGGCGGACGGTTTTCCAAAGGCCTGTTCTTTGAAGCCGAGGCCCATCTGTCCCCGCGCGAAGCCCTGGCCCGCTTGCGGGCCAGCGTCCTAGCCGATGGTGCGGAATTCATACAGGCGGATGCCGATCCCGATGACTATGCGCAGCGTGGCCTGACCGTGGATTGCCGTGGATTTCAGGCGCGAAAGCAGATTTCCGATTTGCGCGGCGTCAAAGGCGAAATGCTGGTGTTGTCCTGTCCGGACATCACGCTGCACCGCCCCATCCGCCTGCTGCACCCCCGCATCCCGCTTTACATTGTGCCGCGCGGTGACGGTGTGTTCATGCTGGGCGCCACCATGATCGAGGGGCGTGCCGGCAAACATGTCACCGCCCGCGCCCTGCTGGAACTGCTCAGCGCCGCCTATGCGCTGAACCCCGCCTTTGGCGAGGCCGAAGTGCTTGAAATCGGCGTCGACAGCCGTCCTGCCTTTCCCGACAACCTGCCCCGCATTCGCCGGAGCGGAAATCTGATCCGCGCCAATGGATTGTTCCGGCACGGTTTTCTTTTGGCCCCTGCGCTGGCGCGGATGGTGGCAGAGCTGATCTTCGACAACACAACACCGGAGGTAATGGATGAAACTGCAACTTAATGGCACGACCCTGGATGTTCAGGTCACCACATTAGACGATCTGCTGACAGCGCAGGGCTTTGGCGGTGCAAAAGTCGCCACCGCGGTGAACGGGCAATTCGTTCCCGCCCCTGCCCGCGCCGATCATCCATTGGCCGAGGGTGACATGGTCGAAGTTCTTGCGCCCATGCAGGGGGGCTAGATCATGCGGGAATTTTACGGAACCGCCCTAGCCAACGGTTTTATGCTTGGCACAGCGCAATACCCTTCCCCTGCCATTCTGGCGGATGCATTCGGGCGCAGTAAAGCCAGCGTTGCAACGGTCTCTTTGCGGCGCGAAAGCGGGCAGACCCGTGCGGGACAGGACTTCTGGCAAATGATCCGCGAACTGGATGTGCATATCCTGCCAAATACTGCGGGCTGTCACAGTGTGAAAGAGGCCGTCACCACCGCTCATATGGCGCGCGAAGTGTTTGACACAAAATGGATCAAGCTAGAGGTGATCGGCGAAGAAGACACGCTGCAACCCGATGTGTTCGGACTGGTCGAAGCCGCGCGGATTTTATCCGAAGACGGGTTTCAGGTCTTTCCCTACACCACCGAGGATCTGGTGGTTGCAGACAGACTGCTGCATGCCGGCTGTGAGGTTCTGATGCCTTGGGGCGCGCCGATTGGTTCGGGATTGGGGCTGAACAACCTGTTCGGCCTGCGTGCCATGCGGGCCCATTTCCCCGATGTGCCTTTGGTAATTGATGCAGGTCTTGGCCTGCCCTCACAAGCGGCGCAGGCGATGGAACTGGGGTTTGACGCGGTCCTGTTGAACACCGCAGTCGCCAAAGCGGGGGATCCAGCCGCCATGGCCGAAGCCTTTGCGCTGGCCATTCACGCAGGGCAACTGGCCGCAACCGCTGATCCTATGGAGCCCCGCGACATGGCCGTACCCTCTACCCCTGTTATCGGAAAGGCGTTTCTGGAATGAAACTCGATCGTTTTTACCCTATTTTTGACAGCGCAGACTGGTTGGAACGGCTGGTTCCACTGGGCATCAAACTGGTGCAACTGCGGGTCAAGGACGCCAGCCCCGCCGAAATCCGCGACCATATCCGGCGGGCAAAGGCGGTTTGTGCCGATCAGGGTTGCACGCTGATTATCAACGACTACTGGCAAATCGCCATAGACGAAGGCTGCGACTATATCCACCTTGGTCAGGAAGATCTGGACGACGCGGATATTGCGGCCATTCGCGGTGCCGGGTTGCGTCTGGGGATCAGCACCCATGACAAGGCAGAACTGGCCCGTGCGCTTGAATTAAACCCCGATTACATCGCGCTCGGGCCGATCTATCCCACCATCCTGAAAAAGATGAAATGGCATGAACAGGGCCTTGAAAAGCTGACCACTTGGCGCGAACGGATTGGCGCGACCCCGTTGATTGCCATCGGCGGTATGAATATTGACCGCGCGGCGGGGGCGTTTGATGCAGGCGCGGATGTGGTGGCGGCTGTTACCGACATCACCTTGAACCCGGACCCGGAAGCCCGCATCCGTGCGTGGCTGGCGGCGACACGATGAACAGGTATGAACGGCAGATGATCCTGCCCGAAGTCGGCACCGAAGGCCAAGCCGCCATCCGCGCCGCCCGTGTTCTGGTGGTTGGGGTCGGAGGCCTGGGCGCACCTGTGCTGCAATATCTGGTGGGCGCAGGCGTCGGCCATCTGACCCTAGTGGACGGGGATCATGTGTCTTTGTCCAATCTGCACCGCCAAACCCTGTTTCGCGAAACCGATATAGGCCAGCCCAAAGCCGAAGCCGCCGCAGCAACCCTGCGCGAATTGAACGGGGATTGCACGATCACCGCAATTGCCGCGCCCCTTGACCCTGAAAATGCCAAAGCCCTTGTGGCGCAAAGCACGCTGGTTCTGGATTGCGCCGATAGTTTTGCCGCCAGCTACACCCTGTCCGATCTGTGCCACGGGGCGGGCGTTCCGCTGATCAGCGCCTCGGCGCTTGGGTTTGCGGGCTATGTGGCAGGGTTTTGCGGCACAGCGCCGTCCTTGCGGGCGGTGTTCCCCGACCTGCCGGATCGCGCGGCCACCTGCGCAACGGCGGGGGTGATGGGGCCGCTGGTCGGTATGATCGGGGCCGCGCAGGCGCAAATGGCTTTGGCGGTATTGATCGGGCAGGCCCCGTCGCCTCTGGGCCAGTTGATCAGCTTTGATCTGCAAAACTTCCGCACCAGCGGCTTTCGTTTTGACAGTGCGCCGGAACCCCATGCCGGTCTTGGCTTTATCGCGGCCAGCCAGATTTCCGACAATGATTTTGTGGTGGAACTGCGCGACAGCATAGAGGCCCCGACCCCTGTGACCCCGACCGCGCAGCGGCTGAGCGTTGCAGAGTTCACCCGAAACACCCCCATGCCATCCCACGATCAAAGAGCGGTTTTCGCCTGTCGATCCGGTCTGCGGGCATGGAATGCGGCAACCCATCTACGGTCTTGCTGGGCCGGAGACATCTCTTTGATCGCCCTTGGCGACACATCAAAAATCGAAAGGTAACCTTATGAAAAAACCGATGAAACTGGCCTCCCTTGTCGGGGCGCTGATGCTGACGGCATCGCCCCTGCTGGCTGCGGATAAAATGACCCTGCTGCTGGACTGGTTTGTGAACCCCGATCACGGACCGATCATTGTGGCGCAGGAAAAAGGCTATTTCGCCGAACAGGATCTGGAGGTTGAAATCATCGCCCCCGCCGATCCTTCCGATCCGCCCAAACTGGTGGCGGCTGGCAAAGCCGATCTGGCCATTGCCTATCAGCCCCAGTTACACCTTTTGATCCACGAAGGCCTGCCGCTGAAACGGGTCGGCACATTGGTTGCCACCCCGCTGAACTGCCTGTTGGTACTAGAGGACGGCCCGATCAAATCCCCTGCGGATCTGGCGGGAAAGAAGGTCGGGTTTTCGGTCGGCGGTGTGGAAGAAGCAGTGTTGGGTGCGATCCTGCGCCACAACGATCTGTCACTGGATGACATCGAACTGGTCAACGTGAACTGGTCGCTGTCACCTTCCCTGATGTCGGGACAGGTGGACGCGGTCATCGGGGCCTATCGGAATTTTGAACTGAACCAGATGGACATCGAAGGCGCAAAAGGCACGTGTTTCTTTGTAGAAGAAGAAGGTCTTCCCCCCTATGACGAACTGATCTATGTGGCCAATCCCGACACGATGGATCAGGACAAGATCGCACGTTTTCTGGCGGCAACTGAAAAAGCCACCCAGTATATCGTCAATCACCCTGAAGAAAGCTGGGAAACCTTCTCGGGCACCTCGGCTGAATTACAAGACGAGTTGAACGCCCGCGCCTGGGCTGACACGATCCCGCGTTTTGCCCTGCGCCCAACGGCAATGGACGAAGGCCGCTATGCAACGTTTGAAACCTTCCTGCACGCGGCGGGTCTGATACCGAAGCAAAACCCTGTGTCCGCAATCGCAATTGATGTGACAGCACGATGAGCGCGCCGGATTACGGAAAGACCTTCACGCTTTGGCGTGAAGGGGCGGCGGGGGTGTGGCAGGACTATACCCACCACCGCTTTGTCGCGGGTCTGGGCGACGGGACGCTGCCCCGTCAGGCGTTTTTGCACTATCTTATTCAGGACTATGTGTTTCTGGTGCATTTCGCGCGGGCATGGTCACTGGGCGTTGTGAAATCCGAAACCCAAGAGGAAATGCGCGTTTGTGCAGGCACAGTCGATGCGCTGGTCAATCACGAGATGTCCTTGCATGTGAAAACCTGCGCCGCTGAAGGCATCGACGAAGCCACGCTGTTCAACGCGGCCGAAGACGTCGAAAACCTCGCCTATACGCGCTATGTTCTGGATGCAGGGCTGCAAGGGGATTTCCTCGATTTGATGGCGGCCCTTGCGCCTTGTGTGATGGGATATGGTGAAATCGGGTTGCGTCTGGCGCAAGAAAAATCCGCTGATACGCCCTATTCTGAATGGATAAACACATATGCGGATCCCGAATATCAATCCGTCTGTGCCACGGTTGGCGCCATGATTGACACCGCAGTGGCGCGTCGGATCGGTGATCTGGCATCATCGCCCCGTGCGAGTGGTTTGCAACAGCGGTTCACGAAAGCCACGGCCCTAGAGGTCGGCTTCTGGCAGATGGGTCTGAACGCACAATGATACCTGCACCGGCCATCACATTGACAGGTCGCCATCGCCTGAACGGCAGCGTCTTGTTTGATGCCGATCTGCACCTCCCCGGCGGGCAATGGACCTGTTTGCTGGGGAAGTCCGGCGTTGGGAAATCCACCATTCTGCGCCTGATCCTTGATCTTGAAACCGGCGGGCAGTTTGACGGCATGATCGCTGCGCGTGATGGCAAACCGCTGGCGGGGCGTATCGGATATATGGCGCAGTCCGACCTGCTGTTGCCGTGGTTAAGCGTGCTTGAAAACATCTGTATCGGCGCCCGTCTGCGGGGCGAACCCCCTGATGTGTCCCGCGCGCAAACCCTGTTGGATCGTGTTGGCTTGTCCGGCCAGACCGACCAAAAGCCACATGCGCTGTCGGGGGGGATGCGCCAGCGGGCCGCCCTTGCACGGACCTTGATGGAGGATCGCCCCATTGTCTTTCTGGACGAACCGTTTTCCGCACTGGATGCGGGAACCCGCGCGGATATGCAGGAACTGGCCGCCGAAGTCCTGACGGGGCGCACCGTGTTACTGGTCACCCATGATCCCGCAGAGGCAACCCGTCTGGGTGACCATATCATCGTCATGTCCGCGAAAGAGGCCCAAGTCTGGCCCACACCGGACACCCCGCCCCTGCGAGAGATCAACGATCCCCGGACGCTTGACTGCCAGTCCCGCCTGCTGGCCTATTTGCGGAAAACGAACCTATGAAAACCCGCGACACTGTTTTAGCCATCCTTTTGGGTCTGGCCCTTTGGCAGGCCCTTGTGGTGCTTACCTCGGCCCCCCATTACATTTTGCCATCCCCGTGGCGCGTCGCGCAGGCCGCTTACAAAAGCCGCCTTGTCATTGCCGAAAATGCCGGGGTCACGGGCGTCGAAGTCCTGTTGGGCCTGATATTGGGTACGGTTTTAGGCGCAGTCACGGCTATTCAACTGGCCCTGTCCAAAACCGCAGAGCGTTTGATGCTGCCGATCCTTGTGTTCACCCAGGCCGTGCCTGTCTTTGCGCTTGCGCCGCTGCTGACCCTTTGGTTCGGCTATGGAATGGGGTCAAAAATTGTGATGGCTGTTCTGATTATCTATTTCCCCGTCACATCTGCCTTTCACGACGGGTTGACCCGCGTTGATCAGGGCTACCGTGATCTGGCTGTTGCGATGGGCGCGGGGAAGTTGCAGTTCATGCGCCATATCCAGATTCCGAATGCCCTGCCAAGCCTTGGCACGGGGCTGAAACTGGCCGCAGTTTATGCGCCGATCGGGGCGGTGATCGGCGAATGGGTCGGGGCGTCCAAAGGGCTGGGCTATCTGATGCTGCTGGCCAATGGCCGCGCAAAAATCGACCTGATGTTCGCCAGCCTGATCGTGCTGGCCTGCCTGACTGTTATTTTACATCTGGCGGTGGGTCGACTGGCAACCCGATTGGCACAATACGCCCAAGGCAGAGAGAGGACGTTGAACGGCTGATCTGTCCAACCCGCCGGTTCCTCCCGTTTTTCTGCGTGCCAAACTGGCGGAGGCCGCAAAAAACTGGGGCTAAATCGCAACAGTCCAAAATATTGCAAAAAGGCTAACACACTGTTCGGGAACCTTAAAACCAGCACAAATCAAGCCCGAAGACTGAAAAATCCCCCTCTGATCAATAGTCTACTAACGAAAACGGGCGTTTTTGTACCAGTCCCGGGACAAAACGGCCCGTTTGTCTGATCGCTACTTACAAAACACATGGAAAATAAAAGCTTTCCGTTTCACTTGACATTAACCCCGCGCAGGGCAAAAGCATTAAGGGTCCAGCAGGTGGAGCAGTTTCGCCAGTGTTTCCAATGAATTGAGGCCAAAGTTAATTGGTCCGGGTTAACAAAAATGATGACAATCATCTCGTGTATTACTGTCGAGCACGACATTACTTTGGTCTTACTGGCCGGAATTCTGTGCGGTTTTGGCAGTTGGGTCACATCCAAACTTTACAGAAGCGCGCGTAACAGATCAGAACGTCAGGCCATTGCCTGGCATTTGCTTTCTGCAGCCACTGCCGGTGTCACGATCTGGTGTACACATTTTGTAGCGATGCTTGGCTTTCGCCCCCCCGTTCCGGTGAATTTCGATCTGGCACTGACTTTCGGGTCATTGTTGATCGCTGTGATTGGCAGTGCCATCGGCATCATGTTCGCAGCCCTGGTCAAGATGCGATTTGCATCCGCTCTCGGTGGCGCTATTCTTGGTCTTGCGATTGCAGGAATGCATTACGCGGGCATGATTGCCTATCGCGTACAGGGGCTTGTGGAATGGCAGGAAGGCTATTTGTTCACCTCTGTCCTGCTGTCCGTCGTCTTTTCCTCCATCGCATTGCATTTCGGCAATAAGCTCGACAAATGGGGCGAATATCGCATGGCTGGTGCGCTGACTGTTGCGATTGTCTGTTTGCACTTCATCGGCATGACCGCGTTTCGGGTCTCGCCGCTGGATATTTCCGGCGATTTTGTAAACCCCGAAGCCTTTAAAATGCTGGCACTGACCGTTGCAGGAACGGCCTTGCTGATCGTAATGTGCGGCCTGTTCAGCTATGCCATCGAAAACCGGGCCCGGATGGAAAGCATCGCGGAACTGACCGCTGCGCGCAACGCCGCTGAAAATGCCAGCCGTGCCAAATCCGAATTCTTGAGCATTCTCAGCCACGAACTGAGAACACCTTTAACGATTGTTTTGGGGTATGCTGGCATCCTGACGAAACTGAAGGAAAGTCACGCCAATAAACTGCGCAAAACGGGCGAGCCGATCGACCTGACGACCAACAAACTTGGTGATCAGGCTGAACTTTACGGCCAGAAGATCTCGTTTTCCGCCAATCATCTGCTGACGTTGATTAACGAAATTCTCGATTACACAAGCATGGAACTGGGCGATGCAAAACTGTCCAGAAGCTCTTTTCCAATGGAAGAGATTTTGGCCGAGGTCGAAGATCAATTTCAGGTTCTTGCCCAAGAAAAATCAATCTCGCTTGTGGTTGAATGTGACGACATCATCGCCTTTGCCGATCGTGGGCGGTGCTTGCAAATTCTCATCAATCTGGTTGGAAATGCGCTGAAATTCTCAAAGGCAGAAGAAATTGCACTTCGCGCGCGTCGTGGGAAAAACGGCTTCACAATCGAAGTCGAAGACAACGGATGCGGCATTCACGAAGACCATCTTGATCTTATCTTTGACGCCTTCCAGCAACTGGAAGACGCCGATAACCGCTCTGAGGGCGGTACAGGTCTTGGGTTGGCTATCTGTAAGAAGCTGTCTATCGCCCACGGTGGCGATATATCGGTTCAAAGCACGGTCGGGTCAGGCACCAAATTCACGGTGTCACTGCCGAAATCCGCAATTGATACCAAGGCGCGCCGCCCTGCTAAGAACTTTCGACTGGTCGGGTAACGGGCGCTGACGTCGGGCGGTTTTACGACCCTCCGACGAAACACCGCCCGGTCAATACTGCGGGCAGTTAAACCAGGATCAGATCACCCCTGCGCCCCGCAAACGCAGCAGGTTGTTTTCATCAACCCCCAAATCCCGCAGAACCGCATCGGTATCCGCGCCAAGAGTTGAAGCGCTTGTTTTTGGCACCACGTTGCAACCATCGGCCTTAAAGCTCATGCTCGGGACATGGATCGCACCGTTATGGCCGGCCACCTGCACTTCGCTGGTCAGTCCGCGTGCGGTGATTTGATCTTCGGCGAGAACTTCTTCCAAACCGCGAACACGGGCGGCAGGAACGGTTGCTGTTTCAAGAAGGGTTTCCCAATGGCTGGCCGATCGGGTCAGGAAGGTGTCTTCCAATGTGGCCCGCAGGCTGGCCGCGTTTTCCGTGCGTGCCGCAGTAGATTGCCAGCGCGGATCAGCCAGAATATCAGGGCGTCCAATCGCCTGACACAGTTTGGCGAATTGCACGTCATGGTTGGCCGCCAACATCAACATCCCGTCACTGGTATCAAAAGCGCCTGATGACGGACTTTGACTCCATGCCTCATTGCCGTTTTGCGCAGGGATCCAGCCGGTTGTCAGATGCTGACTGACCAAAGAGGCCATCAACATCAAGGCTGTATCCAGCATTGCCACATCCACCTGAACGGCTTTACCCAGCCGATCAACCTCGCGCAGGCCTGCCATGACGGCCATGGCGGCGTTCATGCCCGTGGCATAATCCACATAAGGCGCGCCCACTTTGGTCGGGCCGTCACCCGGTTTTCCGGTGGTCAACATAATACCGCACATGCCCTGTATCACATGATCATAAGCAGGCCGCCCGCGCATCGGGCCGTCCTGCCCATAGGCTGAAATGGAACAATATACAATTTTCGGATTGATACCGCGCAAGGCCTCGAACCCAAGTCCGAGCCCCTCGGCAACGCCGGGTTTGAAATTCTCGACAAAGACATCCGCCGTGGCGATCAGCTTTTTGGCCAGCTCCAGCCCTTCGGGGGATTTCAGGTCGAGCGTGACCGATTTTTTACCCGCATTATGGGCGATATAGCCAAGACCCATTTGCTGATCCGATAAATGCGGGATTCCCCCACCCTTGCGGGTCCAATCCCCCTCTCCGGGTTTTTCGATCTTCAGAACTTCCGCGCCCATCAGGGACAATTGGTAGGTGGCATAGGGACCAGCCAGAACTTGGCTAAGGTCCACTATCCGAACGTCTTTCAGGGGCTGAAACATCGCGGCCTCGTTTGGTTTTTTGGGGAATGGGTGGTGGTTTCGGCGGGCGCTTTCCACCCGCCGAAAAACGTCGTTACTTGGGTTCGATTCCTGCGGATTTCATAATCGCGCCGTTGTTTTTGTAGCTGGTTTCGATTTCCGCGTAGGATTGATCCACGTCCAGATACATGATCGGAATATGGGCGGTATCGACAACGGTCTTAAAGGTTTCATCCGTTTGTGCCGCTTTTAATGCCGTGGCCAGTTTTTCAAGAACAGGACGCGCCGTGCCTTTGGGCAGGATCAGCGTGGTGCGGGAATCCATCGACAGGGTGTAACCTTCTTCGTCGATGGTTTTCACATCCGGATCAGAGGGATGGCGAAAGGTAGTCAGGGCAGAGATCATCTTCATTTCGTCGGGAAATTTCTTGTGAATCCCGCCCGATAGCGCCAGCGTAACCTGTTTGCCAAGGATAGCATTGATCATGTCGCCGCCGCCTTTCAAGGGAACGATGTTCACCTCCAGCCCCTCTTTCTTGGCGATTTCATCCATATACATCCGCGAGGTCGGGCTAAGTGCGCCGTAGCGGAAACCGGGGTTTTCTTTGGCCCAGGCGACAAATTCCGGCAGCGTATCAAAAGGCGCGTCTTTTTGTGTGGCCAGTCCCACCTGATAGGCAGTGATCATTCCCGCATATTCAAAGTCTTCGGGTTTGAAATCCACCCGCTTCAGCAGGAAGGGTTCGGTGTTGATCACGGAATTTGCATGAAACAACAGGGTATAGCCGTCAGGGGTCGCTTTTTTCAGCTCATGGGCCGCCAGAACACCACCGCCCCCCGGTTTGTTCACCACATTGACCGGTACGCCCAGTTGTTCGGACAACACCTTGGCCGAGGCGCGCGCAACCAGATCGGTTTGCCCGCCTGCCTTATATCCCACCAACATAGTGATCGGCTGCCTCGGGTAGTCTTCGGCTGCAACGGGCGTCGATTGTAGCCCGATCATCCCCAGCGTCACCGCGATAATCGCCGCTAAACTGTGCCTTCTGTTCAGTTTTTTCATGATAACCTCCCTATTGACTGTGCAGTTTTGTTTGATGTGCGTCTTGACGATGCCCAATCGCTGCACGGCGATGGCTGCGCCCGATCATAAAAATGGTCAGGACGGTCAAAACGATAAAGACGATGGCAATGGGGTGGCTGACCAGATTGGTCGGGGTGCGGTCCAGAATCTGGATGGATTGACGAAAGGTCAGTTCCAGATTCGGACCGATTACAAAGCCGATCAGAAACGTAACGAAGGAAAACTCCAGCTTACGCGCCACAAAACCCACCACGGCAAAAAACAGCATCACATAGATGGAAAACACGCTGCTGGTTTCCATATAGGCGCCAAGGCAGCACAGGAATAACACCACTGGAATAATCAGGCGGATCGGCACGCGGATCACCAGTGCAAAAATCCTCTGGCCTGCATAGCCCACGATCAGCAGGATCACACTGGCGCATAACATGGCAGCGTATAGATCAGCGACCATCTGGGGCTGCTGTTTGAACATCAACGGCCCCGGTGTTAACCCGTGCAGGGTCAATGCCGCGATCAGAATGGCGGCAATCACACTGCCCGGAATGCCAAGCGCAAACAGCGGGATCAGGCTGGAGGGAACCACGGCATTATCCGCACTTTCCGCCGCAGCAATGCCTTCGATCATGCCAGTGCCATATTTTTCGGGTGTTTTTGATGCCCGTTGTGTAGCCCCATAGGACAGAAACGACCCGACGCTTGCCCCAAGGCCGGGCAGGATACCGACCGCCGATCCGATGAACGATCCCCGCAGGATCACGGGCACACAGCGACGCCACTCTGAGCCTGAAATTACCCGATCTTCGCGCTTGGACCCATGTACAATGTTTGCGGTTTCAGCGTCCAACCGGCGCATATTCCCCGCCTGCACCACCATTTCAGCCACCGCCAACATGCCGATCGCCATCGGCACCAGCGAAATACCCTCATCCAGCTCTAACAATCCAAATGTCAGGCGCGGAATGAAGGTCTCGGTTTCAATGCCCACAGTGGCAAAGCACACGCCAAAGGCCCCTGCGATCAACCCTTTGGTCATGGAATTTCCCGACAGTCCGCCGATGAAAGTTAACGAAAACAACAGGATCGCGCAAATTTCCACAGGGCCGATCAACAGCGCATAGCGTGCCAGTGGTGCGGCCAGACAGATCAGTACAACCGTCGAAAAAAAGTCGCCGCAGACCGAGGCAAACAACCCCATTTTCAGCGCCTTTTGCGCTTTGCCCTGCCGCGCCAGCGGATAACCATCCAATGCGGTCGGGGCGGATGACGGTTCTCCGGGGGTGTTTAACAAAATAGCCGAAACCGCACTGCCAGCCGCACTGCCTTTGGCAATGCCGATCAGCATGGCAATGGCCGCTACGGGACTTAGGTAAAAGGTTAACGGAATCGTCACTGCCACCCCTGTTGCCTTACCCAACCCCGGCAATGCGCCCAGAACATACCCAAGAGACACGCCCACCGTGACCCACAACAGGGTCATCGGGGTCAGGACGTGCTGAAATCCGATCACAAGATGTTCAAACCCGCTCATACGATTGCAGTGCCCAGAACACGGTAAAACAGCAGCCAGACCGCAAACATCAAAACCGCAGGCATCAGCACAAGCACAAGGATGTTCCGCTCCCCCAGGGCCAGTAACGTGCCAGAGACCAGCACGACCCCAGCCACCAACGGTGATATCCACAGGAAACTGCCAAGGGACAGGGCAAACACGAGGCTGATTTTCGCCAGTGCTGCAAGTTCGGATCGTTGAAAGGTCACCGCGTCGGACTGCGGATCAGGACCGGTACGCAGCGCGTTGATGATCATCAGAACAGACAGTCCGACCACCAGAACCATCGTAATGTTGGGAACCAGACGGGGCGAGACAAAACCGTCAGGCGCCGCGTCGATCTGGGCGGGAATAACCACCAGCAGCATCAACAGTCCAAATGCGCCCATAACCAAGCCGGACGCGATATTCGCGCGTTTCATATTTCCTCCCCGCCAAGACGTCACCCACGAAGGGGTCTGCCTGGCTCTCTGCCCCAAAACCCGGGACATCTCCTCGGGTCTGAACTACCCGACCGCTGTTAAAACAAATAGTCAAAACTTTCTTAAACGTGATAAGCACAGCTTATGAGTTATTCGCCACAACACCTTGATCGCCTGCGCCTGCGCCATTTCCGTCTGCTGGAACTGATTGACCAGCTTGGCTCCCTACGCTCTGTGGGGATGGAATTGAATGTGACCCAACCTGCTGTGTCCCAAATGCTGAAGGATCTGGAATTCGCCCTTGGCGTTGCGCTTGTCGAACGATCTGCCCGCGGCGTGGCGCTGAACCCTGCCGGAATTTATGCATTGGAACGGGCCCGTGCCAGTCTCGCCGCGATTGATAATCTGGCTTCTGAACTTTCTGCGGAACAGCCTTTGCAATTGCGCATCGGAACCAATCCCGCAGTGCTGTACCAAATGCTGCCAGACGCGATTACCAGTTTAAACCCGGTGTTATCCAAGCTGCGCTTCGGTATCCGCATCGGTATGGTTGACGAAATGGTCCATGCCTTGCTGGACGGAGAAGTCGATTGTTACGTGGGGCGGATCAACTGGGAGAATTTACCCGGCAGACAAGCAAGCGCCCTGCGCTCTGCACCGCTGTACAACAGCGAACTGGTCTTTGCCAGCGGGGCGTCCCATCCGCTTGCCGCGCAAAAAACCGTGTCCATCAATGACCTTTGCGCCGCTGGCTGGGCCTTGTCATCGCCGGAAACCAACAACCGTGGTGCCTTTGATACCTGTTTTTTAAATGCGGGGCGCAAGCCTCCGGTTCCTGTGGTTGAAATCACTGCCGGACCAAATTCCCTGATGACCTTCTCTCGGAAACTTGGTGTGCTGACCTGCGTACCGCGCATTGCGCTTGAAACCGAAATCGCTGCGGGTACCATGTGCGCCCTGTCCGTTCCGGATCTGGATCTGTCGCTTATCCAGATCGGCTTTGTGACTTTGAAAGAAACACAAAACCTGCCCGGCCTTGCCGAACTGGAAGCCGCGTTGGTGGCAGCTTCAAGCGATTGGGCATCGCTGGACTAGGCACGTTCGGGGCAGACATGCAAAAGGCAGACATCAAAACCCCGGACGGCGCGCCCTGTCTGAATTTAGACCTGCAGCCCCTAAAAACCTATCTGTTTTCTAGGAAATCATAGGCTTCAAGAATGGTCGCAGTCAGCCCGTCAAAAAAGCCCGCGACCGTTATATCAATTAGGCTCGAAGGCCCGTTGGTTTGCTCGGCGCTCTGCGCATCGCTTTCGGACACACCGAACAAGGGGGTCGGGTTATAGCGCAATTCCCGATAGCTTGCGCCTTTTCCGTGTTTCAGCACGTTGATCGCAAGATAATAGTGGTGAACCCTGTTGGCCAAATCCCTTTGGCCCGCGTCCTTCAGCAATGCTGTCAATTTACGCGAAAACGGGCCGCGCCGGAAATGGTGCTGCATCCGCGCTTCGAACAGCGAAAAGACATCCACCGCCGCAGCTTCGAGCGCAACAGTTGCCGCGCGAAGATCATCGAGTTCGGCTTGAGACGCCTTTTGATCCTCCGCAAGTTTCAGAACTTCAGAAACGCGATCATCGCACGCCTTTATATCGGCCTTGGCCGCAGCGACCAGTTCAGGCACTGATTGTTCGGTTCCCATCGTTCATTCTCCATAAGGTGCCCCCTCCTTTACGCTATGCGCCCGAGAATGAAAGTCGTGTCTGATGCCTGACCTAACTGGCGTTAACATTTTGAAGGGATATTCAACCGCGCCGCATTACACTTTTTGCAAGATATGCTGACGCATCAGGCTGGCCAGTCGCAGGCTGTCGTCCATTTCAACCGCCAGTACCATTTCAAGATGTTCCTGCGCAGATCGCTCGATCCGCGCGCGATCCATCCATTGGGACGCAGGCGCAGGCGAGGTGCGCAGCCGCAGGTCATCCACAAGATTCACCATGTGCAGATTTCCGGTACACAACAGCAGCTTTCGGTGAAAGGCGAGGTTTGTATCATAAAGCCGCTCGAACGGGCCATCACGAACAATGCGGGCGAACTGCTCGGCCAACTCGCGCAACTCGGCAATCGTTTCGGGGCGGGCACCAGCGCAAATTTCTTCGGCAAAGCCCGTTTCGATAGCCAGCCGAATAGCAAGCACTTGCGCGGTTTCGTCATTATCCGTGGGATGCACCGAATAGCCGCGGTTTTTTTCGTATCGGATCAACCGCCGCCCCGCGAGGGCTTCAAGTGCCTTGCGCACAGGTGCGCGCCCGACGGCATAGCGATCTTGCAAGTCCACCTGCTTCAGCCAGGACCCGGGTGTGAACAGACCCGCACGCAAATCCTCGGCCAAACGTTCGGTGATGGAATCGGATTCGTCAGACATATAGTTAATCTTCCCTTTGCGGCCTTATTACCCCACCTGACGGCAGAGTGGAATTCGTTCTCGCACGGCCTGTTTTGATTAAATATTAAGCAAATAATGCAGAATTTTATAAAAAATTCTGTTTTACGCCCCTCATTCCTTGCCATGGCACATTATTGGTGCCAATTTTGTTACCAATAATGTGCAGCGGCAGGAGTACCCAGAGAAATGAGCGGAATCAACAGAGATGTAATCTGGGATCGTGTAGACGAAAGACAGGATGACTTCACCGCATTTTCCGATCGGGTCTGGGAAACACCTGAACTGAACTTCGCAGAGTATAAATCCTGCGAAGCCCATGCCGAAATGCTTGCCTGCGAAGGGTTTCGCGTCACCCGCAATGTGGCAGGACTGCCCACTGCGGTGATGGGGGAATTCGGCGAAGGCGGGCCGGTGATTGCCATTCTCGGGGAATATGACGCGTTGCCAGGACTGAGCCAACAGGCTGGCGTGGCGGAAAAACGCCCTGTGGAAACGGGTGGGGCGGGACATGGCTGTGGCCACAATCTGCTGGGCGCAGGTTCTATGCTGGCGGCCGCTGCCGTCAAAGCGTGGCTGGAAGAAACCGGCCAACCCGGCCGTGTGCGTTACATCGGTTGCCCCGCCGAAGAGGGCGGATCTGCCAAAGGCTTTATGGTGCGCGCGGGCCTGTTTGACGACGTGGATGTTGCACTTTGCTGGCATCCTGCCCCGCTGGCTGCTGTGAACACGCCGATTTCTCTGGCTTGCAATGAATTACTATTCGAATTTGAAGGAAAATCATCCCATGCGGCGGCAGCACCGGAATTGGGGCGCTCCGCACTGGATGCGGTTGAGTTGATGAATGTGGGCGTGAATTACATGCGCGAACACATGCCGTCATCGGCGCGGATACACTATGCGGTTATTGATGCCGGCGGCACCGCGCCCAATGTGGTTCAGGCCTATGCCGCTGTGCGCTATCTGGTGCGCGCCCGTGAGCTGGACGAATTGATCCCGCTGGTCGAACGTGTGCGCAAAGTGGCTCAAGGGGCGGCCCTGATGACCGAAACCAAAGTGCAGGATCGCGTGTTGTCAGGGGATGCCAACCTGATCGGAAACTCTCCGCTTGAAACCCTGATGCATGCCCAGTTGGAACGGCTTGGCGCGCCTGAATTTGACGATGCCGACCGCGCCTTTGCCCAAGAAATCCGCCAGACGCTGACACCTGAAGAAATCCGCGCCGCCTTTGCCCGTTTCGGGGTAGAGCCGCGCATGGATGTGCCGCTGTGCGATTTTATAGCCCCGCTGACCCAAGGCAACGGCGCCAGTGTCGGATCAACCGATGTGGGCACGGTCAGCTGGGTGGTGCCAACCGTACAGGTCCGCGGTGCAACCTATGCCATTGGCACGCCCGGCCACAGTTGGCAGTTGGTCGCCCAAGGCCAGTCGGGTATCGCCCATAAAGGCATGGCACATGCCGCCAAAGTGATGGCCGCCACGGTGCGTGAATTGTTCGAAGACCCAACCAAAATAGCCGAAGCCAAGGCGGATTTCACCCGCCGCCGCGCTGGACGCCCGTTTATCAATCCCCTGCCCGACGATGTGCAGCCGGATTTCCCGAAAGGCGCCGAATAAGCCTTGATCCTGACGGATTTGCACCCAAAACACCCCGGCAAGCGCCTCTGCCGCCCCGATTTTTTAGCGAAAGTGCCCCATGGACAGACCCGGTTTCTTTGACCTGATGAACTTTGGCCCCGAAGGCTGGGCCCCCGCCCTGCTGCGGGCCGCTTTGATGACTTTGGCGGTGGCAGGCAGTGGCTATGTCATCGGCTCTACGCTTGGCATCCTGCTGGCTTGGGCTAAGATTTCAGGCGGACGGGTGCTGCGCGTATTTGCGGATTGTTACACCACGGTGTTACGCGGCATTCCCGATTTGTTGGTCATCTATCTGTTCTATTTTGGCGGCTCGATCCTTTTGACCAAACTGATGCGCACGCTGGGTCATGACGGCTTTGTGGACCTGCCCGGATTTGCCGCAGGTGCCATGGCGATCGGGATTGTATCTGCCGCCCAACACACCGAAGTGTTTCGCGGCGCCTACCGCGCTGTCAGCACAGGTGAAATAGAGGCCGCACAGGCCGTTGGCATGTCGCGTGCCACCCTGTTCCGCCGTATCATCCTGCCCCTGACCGCCCGCCACGCCCTGCCTGGCATGGGAAATGTCTGGCAGATCACCCTGAAAGAAAGCGCGCTTGTGTCCGTCACTGGAGTGGTTGAACTGGTGCGTCAGGCCCAGATCGGCGCGGGATCGACCCGCCAGCCTTTCTACTTTTTCTTCGCGGCGGCCATCCTGTTTCTGGTCATCACATGGGCTTCGGGCTTGATCCTCAATCGGGCTGAACGACACGTCAACCGTGGCATTCGGAGATAGGCACAATGGATTTTCCCTTCTTTTTCGAGACCCTCAAAACCCTGTCCCGTGGCATCCCGCAAACCATGCTGCTGGCCAGCCTGTCCGTCGCAATCGGGGTGTTCATTGCCATCGCCATTGCCTCTGCGCGGTTGTGGGGCGGTATCTGGTTGCAGCGGATTGCACGGTTTTACGTCTTTGTGTTTCGCGGCACCCCCCTGCTGGTGGAACTGTTCCTGATCTACTATGGCATCGGCCAGTTCGAAGCCGTGCGCGACAGTTTTTTGTGGCCCGTGTTGCGCGAACCCTTCTGGTGCGCGATCCTGTCGCTTGCCCTGAATACAGGCGCATACGGGTCGGAAATTGTGCGCGGCGGGCTGTTGTCAGTGCCAGAAGGTCAGGTCGAGGCCGCCCGCGCCTGTGGCATGTCCCCAAGACGCGCGTTTTTGCGCATCGTGCTGCCCCAGGCCGTTCGCCAAGCCCTGCCCGCCTATGGCAACGAATTGATCTTGCTGGTGAAAGCCACCTCTCTGGCGTCAATCATCACTTTGATGGAAATCACCGGCATCGCGGCAAAATTGATCTCGGAAACCTACCGCGTGATCGAGGTGTTTACCGCAGCAGGCGGCGTTTACCTTGCGATCAATTTCGTCCTCACCCGCATGGTGGCAGCGCTGGATTTCCGCCTGACCGCCCATCTGCGCCCCCGCACACCGACTTCTACTTCCTGCCCTACCGGAGCCGAAAAATGACCCAACCTGCCATCCGTATGTGCGATTTGCGTAAATCTTTCGGTACACATGACGTGCTGCGCGGCATTGATCTTGATGCGTTTGAAGGGGATGTTGTGTCGATCCTCGGGTCATCGGGATCAGGTAAATCCACCATGCTGCGCTGCATCAACATGCTGGAAACCCCGTCAGGCGGCGAGGTCTGGATCGGGTCGGAAAAGATCGAACTGGTCACGGATCGCGCAGGCCGCGTCAAACCCGCCAACCCCAAAAAGGTTCAGCAGTTGCGCGCACGGGTCGGCATGGTGTTTCAATCGTTTAACCTGTGGTCCCATAAAACCATCCTTGAAAACGTGATGGAGGCCCCGATCCACGTACAGGGCCGCGCCAAAGCCGAGGTGCAGGACGAGGCCCTTGCCATGCTGGAAAAAGTCGGCATCGCGGAGAAACGCGATGCCTATCCCGCCCATCTGTCAGGCGGGCAACAACAACGTGCCGCCATTGCGCGGTCTTTGGCGATGAACCCCGAAGTGCTGCTGTTTGACGAACCGACCTCGGCGCTTGACCCCGAACTGGTGGGCGAGGTTCTGCGCGTGATGCGCGGTCTGGCCGAAGAAGGCCGCACCATGCTGGTGGTCACCCATGAAATGGGTTTTGCCCGCGATGTATCCAACCGCGTGGTTTTTCTGCACGACGGTCAGATCGACTGCGAAGGCGCCCCTGCCGAGTTGTTCAACGGCGGCGGAACGGAGCGGTTCCAACGCTTTGCCACATCATAATTTCACCATTTCCCCGATCTCAACACCCCAACATACAACAAGGAGACTTCCATGAAACTTTTCACCCTCGCCGCTGCTTTGGGCCTGTCCGCTTTGGCTGCCAGCCCGATTGCCGCAAAAGACTGGTCCAAAGTGACCATCGCCACCGAAGGCGCTTTTGCCCCTTGGAACTTTACCGCAGCGGATGGCACGCTCGACGGGTTCGAAGTGGATCTCTACCACGACATCTGCGCCCGTATGGCGGTTGAATGCACTTTGGTCGCGCAAAACTGGGACGGCATTATTCCGGGTCTTCTGGCCGGAAAATACGATGCGATCATGGCTGGCATGTCCGCCACAGCCAAACGGGAAGAGGTCATCGCCTTCAGCCAGTCCTACGGGTCAACAGGGCAGGGATTTGGTGTTCTCAAAGACAGCCCCCTCGCCAGCCTGCCCATGCAGAACGAATTGTTCTCACTGGTTAAAAACCCCGAAGGCGCACAAAAAGCAGTTGAGGCCCTGCGCCCCTTGCTGAAAGGCAAAGTGATCGGCGTGCAAGGCTCGTCCATCGGTGCAAAATTCATTGAACAAAGCTTTGGCGACATCGCGGACATCCGTGAATACAAATCCACCGAACAGCATGATCTGGACCTGAAAGCAGGCCGTATCGACGTGATCATGGCCTCCCCCGCCTATTTGATGACAGCGGTGAAAGCCGACCCTGAATCAGGCATGATCATGGCTGGCCCCCGCTTTCAAGGCGGCATTCTGGGCCGCGGCAGCGCTGTTGGCCTGCGCAAGGCAGACACAGAGCTGAAAGCCATGTTCGACAAAGCCCTTGCTGCGGCCAAAGCGGATGGGACGACGAAAAAACTGTCCGAAAAATGGTTCGGCTTTGACGTGACCGTTTATTAATCCAAGCGGACTATCTAACAGAACTGGCAGCGGATAGCGCTGCCAGTTCCCAGACCGCTGCAACCGCGCACAATGTGCGACGCAGGTTACAGTCGGCTAGGTTTGTGGCACCTGTATCGCTTTGTGTGGTCACTTTATCTTTCAGCGGAAAATTCATAGCCCTGCGATGGGACAGTGGCGAATTTCTGTGTATATCCCAGCCATGACTGTCCACCACACGCCCCATTCCTCCACCCGAACACGAGCCTTTTTGCGGTCTCGGGATTTGGCTGTGCTGTGATTGCTTATCTTGGCCTGTTCCTTTCCGCACTGATCGCCGCGACCATCCTGCCGATGCAATCAGAGGCGGTTCTGGTCGGGCTTTTGGCAGGCACAAACCACTCTGCGATAATGCTGCTGTTGGTTGCCACCGTCGGGAATGTTTTAGGGTCTGTTATAAACTGGTATCTCGGGCGGTTCGCGCTGCGCTTCAAAGACAGGGGCTGGTTCCCCAGTTCCCAAGCCCAGCTTTTACGGGCCCAGCAATGGTATCGACGCTATGGGCGCTGGTCCCTGCTGGCCAGTTGGCTGCCCGTGGTCGGCGATCCGCTGACTGTTGTTGCGGGCCTGATGCGCGAGCCTTTGGGGCCGTTTTTATTGCTCGTCACCCTAGCCAAAGGCACAAGATACCTGATTTTGGCCGCAGCAGTGCTGGCTTGGATTTAACGGCACAATTGGGCCAGCAAGGTCGCACTGATCGGGCGGGTGTCGAAAATCGTGGCATCCAGAAATGCGGGTCTGGCGGCTTTGCTGTTTTCCTAATCACGCTGCCTTACGGAAGCGGAACCGCCGCCACAGTACAGGGGGGCGTCTTTTATGTTGCCCTCGGGCTTGTCTCTACCGCCCTTGAAAACGGGTCAAGGGATGACCCGTTTTCATCTGCCTTCGTCAACTCTGTCACAATAGCCAAAGCAGGCAAGGCGCATCTGTGGCGATAGAGATTCAATTTGTGGGCTGCATGTTATAGTTCACACAGCGGGTCAAAGGCACTCTGCAAGCGATGCCGCAAGGTTGCGGATAACTTGGGGATAAAGCGCAGGGCCTGTTTCCAGATCGGACCCCAAAGGATCAATTACGGCGGTTTTTGCTTCCGTACCCTCTAGCACGGTGGCGACAAGACCCGGATTGAACTGCGGTTCCGCAAGCACACAATTAATTCCTTCAGAGGCTATTCTATCGCGGATTTCGGCGATACGGGCGGGGCTGGGATCTGAAGCATCGCTTACGGAAATCGCGCCGGACGCAGGGAAATCGAAATCTTTTTCGAAATACTGGTAAGCATCATGGAAAGCGATAAATTTGCCGCCGCGCAACGGGTCAAGCACCGCATTGACTTCGCTGGACAGGGCAAGAAGTTCAGCGCGACCTGCCGCTGCATTTGCAAAATAGGCGCCAGCATTGTCTGGATCAGCGACAGAAAGCTGACCTGCGATTACATTCAACCAGTTTGACGCGTTTTGCGGCGAAAGCCATGCGTGGGGATCGTGTTTACCATGTCCGTGACCTGCGTGGTCATCGTGGTCGGCGTGCTTTTCATGATCCTCATGGCCAGCGTGATCGCTGTGTCCATCATGGTCGGCGTGATCATCATGCCCTTCGTGATCCTTATGGTCGCCGTGTCCTTCATGGTCGGCGTGGTCCTCATGGTCCTCTTCACCATGTACGTGTTTTTCAAACAATGCACCTTCACGGAATTCCAGCTCGGTTGTGCCGTCGGTCTCCAGCAGTTCTACAACTGCGGCATCTGTTGCCAGATTTTCCAGCGCCCCTTCCAGCCAGGGCGACAGACCCTCGCTGACCCAAAAAACCACATCTGCGTCTTGCAATGCGCGTGCTTCAGAGGGGCGCAGGGAATACTCATGGGGGCTTGCGCCGGATTGAATGATCAGGTTCGGCATGCCAATGCCATCCATAACACGGGCAACAAGGGAATGTACGGGGGCAATATCGACAGCCACGTTCGGGGCTTGGGCAAATGCGCTGCTGCCGATCAAGGCAGCCGTGAGAGAAACCGGCAGGAGTGTTCTGGACATTATTCTTTCCATGTGATTGTATAACATTACAGCTTACGTACGAGAAATGTAATAACATGACAAGTGACTCCTCGAATATTTCTGCACAAAGCCCTGTCGGCTTTTCGCGGCATGATCATACGGTATGTGTGACGGACGGGCTTTTGGCTGCTGAAGCACGCTGCGCGGACGAGGGTCTGCGGTTTACCCCCGTCCGGCGCAAGGTGCTCGAGATTTTGCTACAGGATCACCGTGCGCTTGGCGCCTATGTTATTCTGGACAGATTGCGCGCAGAGGGCTTCGGCTCGCAGCCGCCTGTTGCCTATCGTGCGCTTGATTTTCTGGTTTCCCACGGGCTTGCCCATAAAATTGAACGTCTGAATGCCTTTATCGCCTGTGCGCATCCCAATGTGACCCATGCGCCCGCTTTTATGATTTGCCGCTTGTGCGATTCTGTTGCAGAAGCGCAGTCGGAAACAGCCCGCAGCGCCCTGGACTCTGCTGCAAAGGCAACCGGTTTCCAGATCGAGCGCACAGCGGTCGAAGCTGAGGGCCTATGCCCGACCTGTGTAGAAAAGACCGACGCATGAGCCTGATCGAAGTTCACAACCTGAGCATCCGCTACGGCGGCAACACAGTGCTTTCAAATGTTTCACTTAAAGTGGAGCCAGGGGAAATCGTGACCATCGTCGGGCCGAACGGGTCCGGTAAAACCAGCTTGCTGCGGGCTATCATCGGGGCTGTGAAGCCCACAAAAGGGCGGGTGATGCGCGGGGCCGACGTTAAACTGGGCTATGTGCCGCAAAAGCTGCATATCGACCCGACGCTGCCCATGAATGTCGCGCGTTTTCTGGCACTGCCACAGGGCGTACCCCTTGACGGAATAAAAGCCGCCCTTAATCAGGCAGGTGTGCCTGACCTTGCTAATTCACAGATGTCGCGTTTGTCAGGGGGGCAGTTTCAACGGGTTCTGCTGGCACGGGCGCTGATCGGAAAGCCGCAGATACTGCTGCTGGATGAAGCAACACAGGGCCTTGATCAACCCGGTTCCGCCGCCTTCTACCGGCAAATCGACACCGTGCGCCGCGAAACAGGCTGCGCTGTTTTGATGATCAGCCACGAATTGCACGTGGTAATGAGCGCCTCGGACCGCGTGATTTGCCTGAATGGCCATGTGTGCTGCGAAGGCGCGCCCGAGGTCGTCGCCTCGGCACCGGAATATCGTGCACTTTTCGGATCAGGCACCATGGGGGCTTTGGCCCTGTACCGTCACGATCACGACCACCACCATCATGGTCATGGACACGGTCACGACGACCACGACGGGCACGACGGGCACGACACATGCAATCACACCCAAACAGAGGCTGCCGAATAATGCTGGACGATTTTATGGTGCGCGCAACACTGGCTGGTGTCGGTGTGGCGTTTGCAGCTGCCCCGTTGGGGTGTTTTGTTGTGTGGCGGCGCATGGCCTATTTCGGCGATGCCACGGCCCATGCCTCGATTTTGGGGATCGCGCTTTCGCTGGCCCTGTCCCTGTCGGTTTTTTCGGGGGCGATGCTTGTCGCGCTGATCATGGCGCTTACGGTAAACATGTTAACGGGCCGCGGCTATGCGATGGACACGCTTTTGGGCGTCATGGCCCATTCCGCCTTGGCTTTCGGGCTGGTGGCCGTGTCGTTCCTGTCGGGCATTCGCATTGACCTTATGGCCTATTTGTTCGGTGATATTCTGGCCGTATCGCGGGTTGATTTATCGGTCATTTGGGGCGGAGCGGCACTTGTGGTGGCGCTGATCGGCTGGCGCTGGTCGAACCTGCTGACTGCAACCCTGAACGAAGATCTGGCCTATGCCAGTGGCATCAATCCCAAGCGTGAACAACTTGTTCTGACAGTTGCTCTTGCCATTACGGTGGCTGTAGCGATCAAGGTTGTCGGTGTCTTGCTGATCGCCGCAATGCTGATTATCCCCGCCGCTGCCGCAAGGCCGCTCAGCCGCACACCCGAAGGTATGGCGGTGGTCGCTGCAGGTATTGGCAGTGTTTCCGCCTTGGTCGGGCTGCGTGCGGCCTATGTGCTCGATGCTCCTGCGGGGCCGTCTATTGTCTGTGTTGCCGCCCTGATCTTTGCCGCGCTCACTTTGTTGGGAAGCCTGCGCAACTCTATGCAATAATTTCGGCTTCTACGGGTTGAAACAGGCTTGACTGCCAATCACTATTTCCAATATTCATGAAATATGGAAATAGAACTGACAGACCGACTCGCAATGCTCAGCCACCCCCAAAGGATGGCTGTGTTCCGGCTGCTTATGCGGCGCTGCCCCGATGAATTGCCCGCAGGCGAAATCGCAACGGCCCTGACCCTAAAAGCCAGCACGGCATCGGTCTATCTTTCGGCCCTGACGCAAACGGGTCTAATCTCGCAGCGCCGCGCAGGAACCCATCTGCTGTATTCGGTCAATCTGAACGCGGCCCGCGAAATTGTTGCAGGCCTGTTTCTGGATTGCTGTCGGGGTCGGGCAGACCTTTGCCCGCCGCAATTTACCGAACTTCTCGGGGCTATCGGCGCGCCAGCGGGCAGGACATACAATGTCCTTTTTGTGTGCACCGGAAACTCTGCCCGATCAATTTTCGCCGAAACCATTCTGCGTGACATGGCGGGTGACAGGTTCACAGCCTATTCCGCAGGGACGGCGCACCGTTCGGAACTGAACCCTTTTGCGATCGAAATGCTTAAATCGAAAGGGCATGATGTATCCGCCCTGCGGTCCAAAAATGTAGAAGAGTTTCGGGGCGATGACGCACCGCAGATGGATTTTGTTTTTACCGTCTGTGACCGTGCAGCCAACGAAGAATGCCCCACCTGGCCGGGCCAACCCGTTTCCGGTCACTGGGGCCTGCCAGATCCGGTCAAGGCCGAAGGAAACGAGGCGGAAAAGCGTCTTGCGTTTCATCAGGCTTACGGCGCGCTGCACAACCGGATCGCAGCATTCAGCGCCTTGTCCTTTGAAAATTTAACCCGCGGGTCACTGCAACAGCATGTCGACGAGATCGGCAAAGACACTGCCAAACAGGAATAACCTATTATGACGACTTATGCCCTTAACGGTCTTGGCCGTATCGGAAAACTTGCCCTTCGCCCTTTGTTGGAGCGTGGCGCAAAAATCGCGTTTATCAATGATGCGGTCGGAGACCCCGCGATGCATGCGCATCTGCTGGAATTTGATTCCATCCATGGCCGCTGGCCTGCGACGTTTGCAGCAGACGAAAAGTCTGTCAGCATTGACGGAACACGCATTCCCGTCACCAGCACCCGCAGTATCGAAGACCTGCCACTTGACGGCGTGGATGTGATGATTGATTGCACAGGGGCCTTTAAGACACAGGACAAGATTGCCCCGTACTTTGCAGCGGGTGTGAAAAAGGTTGTCGTCTCTGCACCCGTCAAAGACGGGCCAACCGCCAACATCGTTTATGGGGTGAATGACCATATCTACGATGCAGACACCCACCGGATTGTGACCGCAGCAAGTTGCACCACAAACTGCCTAGCCCCTGTGGTGAAAGTCCTGATGGAAGCGATCGGTATCAAACACGGCTCTATCACCACGATCCATGATGTGACCAACACGCAGACGATTGTGGACCGTCCCGCCAAAGATTTGCGGCGCGCACGTTCCGCGCTGACCAACCTGATCCCGACAACAACAGGGTCCGCCACAGCCATCACGCTGATCTATCCCGAACTGACAGGCAAACTGAACGGCCATGCGGTGCGCGTACCGCTGTTGAACGCATCCATCACCGATTGCGTTTTTGAAATGGCCCGCGAAACAACCGTGCAAGAGGTAAATGCCCTGTTCCAAGCAGCAGCAGAAGGCCCGTTGAAAGGTATCCTTGGCTATGAAACGCGGCCCCTTGTTTCGTCGGATTACACCAATGATCCGCGCAGCGGCATCATTGATGCCCCCTCAACAATGGTTGTAAACGGCACCCAGCTTAAGGTTTATGCTTGGTATGACAACGAAATGGGCTATGCGCACCGTTTGGTTGATGTGGCCCTGATGGTTGGCGGCAAGCTGTGACACATGGTTCCGAACGCCCCGCCGGATTTGCCGCCTACATTACGGTGACAGCCGCCTATTGGGCGTTCATGCTGACCGACGGCGCGCTTCGGATGCTGGTGCTGCTGCATTTCCACAGGCTCGGCTTTTCGCCTGTGCAATTGGCCTATCTCTTTGTGCTGTATGAAATCGCAGGCGTGATTACCAACCTGTCCGCAGGGTGGATTGCAGCACGCTTCGGCCTGACTGCCACGCTTTATGCCGGGCTATCGTTGCAAGTCGTCGCCCTGCTGGCACTGTCGCAGCTTGATCCCGCATGGAGCATTACGGTTTCTGTGGTGTTTGTGATGTTGGTGCAGGGGGCGTCGGGTGTTGCAAAAGATCTGGCAAAGATGAGCTCGAAAAGCGCGGTGAAAATCCTTGCCCCGACCACAGGGGACGGCCTGTTCCGCTGGGTCGCCGTTCTGACCGGATCAAAGAATGCGGTGAAAGGCAGTGGATTTCTGCTGGGCGCTGCGCTATTGGCGATCTTTGGATTTGTTCCATCGGTCCTGACAATGGCCGCCGTTTTGTGCGCCATCCTGATTGCAGTGATGATTGGCATGCCAACAGGCCTGCCTGTCGGCCGCAAGGACGCGAAATTTTCTGAAGTTTTGTCCAAGAACAGCAACATCAACTGGCTGAGTGCTGCACGGTTGTTTTTGTTCGGGGCACGGGATGTCTGGTTCGTGGTCGGCATTCCGATCTATTTTTATGCAGTGCTGTCGGATGGCAGCCCCGAGGGCAACCGCGCCGCCTTTTTCATGATCGGTACATTCATGGCCGTCTGGACGATCCTTTACGGCATCGTCCAAGGCTGGGCACCGCGGATTCTGAAAGCAGCATCGCGCACAGAAACTCAAATTCTGGCACTGGCAAAGCGCTGGGTGGGTCTGTTGGCCATTGTACCTGCCTTTCTGGCTGGTCTTGTCTGGCTGGTCCCTGAACCTTCGGGCATCCTGACAGTGACAATCGTGCTGGGGCTCCTGGTTTTCGGCGGCATATTTGCTGTCAACTCTGCCCTGCATTCCTTTCTGATCCTCAGCTTTACGGATGCAAAACGGGTCACAATGGATGTGGGCTTTTACTATATGGCAAATGCTGCTGGCCGATTGGTTGGAACAGTCCTATCCGGCTTTACCTATCAGATCGGCGGGCTTCCCCTTTGTCTTGGCACCGCTGCGGCAATGATCGCGCTGAGCTGGCTGGGAACCGCACAGCTAAAAGCTCCGAAAAACGGTCAACTCTCGGCTTGATCCCATAGGCAAGGCAGCAAACAGCGCTGGCTTGCCGCTTGTGCGCTTAAAGCTGGGGCGGAACCAAAACCCGTCGGGCGCGTTATACCTCTATGCAATAGCCTGCGCGGGGATGTTTGCCGTTTTGATGCATCCCCCGCCCGCGCCTGACACACGTATCGGAGGAAATTTGAAATGGATGAAGCCACATTAAAAGACATATGCCTGACGCCCGAAAAATTCTATGAAACCCCTAAGGACGTGGCGACGGATGACAGATGGTCATCCGATCAGAAACAGGAAATTCTGCAAGCGTGGAAGTTAAACGAAGAAGCCCTTCTGCGCGCCTCGAACGAAGGTATGGACGGCGGAGAGCGGCCCCATCTTCAATTGGTGGTCGACGAGCTTGAAAAGTTGAAAGCCGATTAAAGGCGGCGGCTTCTTCATGTTTCAGGGGTCGGGGATGCACACCTGAAACACGGTTCCGCACAGGAAATACGCGTCACGGACATCCCCAAGCAAAGTGGCGTGATCACAAGGGTTTTCCATTAGTATACCACGCCACTTTAAACCTGCGTGTCGGCCCATGCTTCACAATTCACTGCTGACCGCTTGCGAAAACCCGACATTGCTTTCCCGATCCAGCCGTTTGGATGCCATTCCCGGCTCTGCGCCCCAAACCGCGATCCAGCGGTAGAACACCGGTGTCAGGAACAATGTAAAGACGGTGGCAAAGCCGAGGCCGCCGACAATCACCCAACCCACGGCAATGCGCGCCTCTGCGCCCGCACCAGATGTCAGGATCAACGGCAGCCCGCCGAACACTGTGGATACCATTGTCATCATCACAGGGCGGATGCGCAACCGCAAGGAATCGCGGATCGCGCTGTCAATGTCTTGCCCTGCCTCGCGAAGCTGGTTTGCAAACTCGACGATCAGAATGCCGTTCTTGGCCATGACGCCGATCAACATCACCAACCCGATCTGGCTGTAATAGTTAAGCGAGCCCCCCGTCAGGGAAATTGCCAACAAGGCAGCGGCCAGCCCGAAAGGCACTGTCAGCATGATGACCACCGCGCTGGCGACGCTTTCAAACTGTGCAGCCAGCACCAGAAATACCACCACAAAAGCGATGCCGAACACCATATACATGCCCGCCTGTCCATCCGACAGGGTTGCGGCCTCGCCCGTAAATGTAATGCCCATTCCGTCAGGCAAACTGTCTTTGGCAAGCGCGTTAAGGGCCACCATAGCTGCGCCAAGATCGACCCCTTGGTTCAGGTTGGATTGAACCGATACCGCCAGCGATCCGCCCTGTCGTTCAATGACCGACTGGGTAACAACGGGTTCCAGCGTGGCCGCCGCAGACAGGGGAACATAGGCACCATCCGGCAGGCGTAAGAAGATGGATTCAAGGTCTGTCGGATCGTTGATCGGGGCGCCACCCGGCACCACGTTTACATCCGTTTCCGTGTCGTTCTCGAACACGCTGACTGCGACATCTCCCTGGACCATAGCGCTGACCGTCAGGGCAATTTCCGCCTCTGTCAGACCAAAGACGCGGGCCATGTCTGGGTCCACCCGCAATTCATATTGCGCCAACACACTGTCGTTGGACAGTTGGGGATTCACAAATGTATCGCCCTGTGCCATTTCACCGATCAAAGCGTCTGCCGCGTCGGTCATTTTTTCAACATCCGTACCCGTAACCGCGAATTGCAACCCGCGCCCTGCGCCCCGAATATTCAGGCTGTTGGTGGAGCGGGCACTGACCT
Organism: Amylibacter sp.; assembly: GCA_034670045.1. Lineage (GTDB taxonomy): Bacteria > Pseudomonadota > Alphaproteobacteria > Rhodobacterales > Rhodobacteraceae > Amylibacter. Next base: position 58,616 of record JAXMOF010000003.1, read on the forward strand.
GAACGCCGGGTACATTTGAGAGCTGGCGGCTGACCTCTGCAATGATATCTTGCTGGCTGCGGTCCCGTTCGGCCCAGTCCGGAAGCCGCACGATAATAAAGGCACTGGTTCCACCGCCCACACCGATAATACTTTGCACCGCGCTGATTTCTCCATTGTCGCGGTAAGGGGTCAGGATGGTTTCAACCTGAGCCACCTGCGTTTCAAGATACTCTACAGTGGTATCGGATGTGCCTCTGGCCTGAATAAGGAAAAAACCGCGGTCTTCGGCAGGGGTGATGCTGGAAGAAAGCGATCCTGCCGCACCAGCCGCGACGATTGCAAAGGCCATGGCAACCGCCAGCACACCTAGGGGCGCGCGGATTGCATGATCCATCACAACATCGAATCCACGGCTTAATGCGCTGGGGCCTGCAGGTGTGGTGTTCTGGTTTGCGGACGGCTTTCCAGGGTCCAGAAAGGCCGAAAGCACAGGGGCAAGCGTCAAAGCGGTGATCGACGACAGCGTAACCGCAAAGGCCAGCACAAAGCCGAATTCGCTGAAAACGCCGCCAGCCTGTCCGGGCAAAAACGAAATGGGAATAAAGACAGCGGCAAGGGTTGCAGTGGTTGAAATGACTGCAAAGAACACCTCGTTTGTGCCCGCTGCAGCAGCAGCGAAAGCGCCCATACCTTGTTTGCGTTTCCGAACGATGTTTTCAATCACCACAATGGCGTCATCCACAACCATGCCTGTGGCCAAAACCAGCGCCAGAAGGCTGATGGTGTTTACAGAAAACCCCGCAAGCGAAATAGCCGCAATGGTGCCGATAAGGGCCATAGGAATTGTAACGGCAGGGATAAGCGTTGCCCGGGCCGAGCGAAGGAATGCAAAGATCACCGCGACGACAATCAGGGTGGCCAGACCGATGGATGTAACCACCTCGTTGATAGATCCTTCGATAAAGACACCGTCGTCCGAGGTGACGATGATATCAATTCCTTCGGGCATTTCGCTGCGCAGTTCTCCAACAGCGATGCGCACCGCCTTGGAAATTTCCAGTGTGTTCCCGACGGACTGGCGGCTGATATCCAACCCGATCGCTGGCTGGCCGTTCACGCGGGCAATCACATCGCGGTCTTCGGGAACGACCTGAACGAAGGCCACGTCGGACACGCGGGTGGTGGCGTTGATCGGAACCTGTCCGACGCTATCCACGGTGACTTCGGCATTTCCGACCTGCAATGACACCGTCTGCGAAGAGGTCTCCAATTCGCCAAGCGGCGTGTCATCGCGCAAGGTTGTCAGCGCTTCGGAAACATCAAACACCGTCAGACCACGGCTGAGCAGGGACGGCATATCAAGGGTTACGCGAAATTCATTGGCGCGGTTGCCGCGAACGGTGACTTCGGCGATACCGTCGATCAGGGACAGCCGGTCATAGACCACGCCTTCGGCCAGATCCGTCATTTCGGCAAATGTCGCATCCCCCAGAATCGCCATTCGAATGATCGCATCCGCGTTGCTGTCGCTTTTGGTGACGGTAGGATCATCAATGTCGTCCGGCAATTGGCGCAGGGTCGAAGACACGATTTCACGCGCCTCGTTTGCGGCAATATTCACATCAGTGCCTTCTGACAGGTCAATCGTGATGCGGCTTTCACCGGATGTGGATCTGGACTCGATATAGGATAACCCTTCCAGTGCGCTAAGCGCGTCTTCCAGAACCTGTGTCACTTGCTGGTCAACGGTTTCAGGCGCTGCCCCGTCATAACTGGTGCGCACCGACAGCACGGGTTGGTCCACATCAGGCATTTCGCGCACATCAACCGAGGTCAATGCCGCAAGACCTGCGATAAGGATCAAAAGGTTGATGACAATCCCAAAGATCGGGCGGGCAACAAACAGATCGGCAAAACCTGTTTTCCGCTTCAACAAAGGGGTGCTCATGCCGGTTCCTTGGGGGTGGGGAATACGCAAACATCTGACGCTGCGGTTTTACAATCCGTTCCGTTTGCAGCGGGAACAAGCCCTGCTGTGGGATCAGGTTTTCCGCCGTCCGGCGTGGAAATCCGCGCGCCAAGGCGCAGTTTCTGGGCGCCTTCGGTCACAACCTGTGTGGCTTCCTTGATCTCGGCGTCGATCCAGACCGTTTCGCCCCGCCGAAACAAAATGGTGACTGGCACTTGTTGTGCAGTCCCATCCACGTCGATCCACACGCTGGACCCTGCCCGGGACCAAGTGATTGCAGTGGACGGAAGGGCAGGCAGCGGTTCGCTTTCCTGAATCAGCCGCACGCTAAAGGTCATCCCCGGCCACAACAGCCCGTCAGTGTTTTCAATACGCGCTTTGACCGTCACGCTGCGGGTCACACTGTCAATGCGGCTGTCAAAAGATACGATTTCGCCCGTAAAGACCCGCCCCGTAAAGCTGGAGGTACTGGCCAGAACTTCGGTGGCTTCGGGCAACAGGCCAATGGCCCTTTCAGGAAGTTCGAAATCAACCAGAACCGCGTCGGACTGGTCAATGCTGGTGATCACGCTGTTTGCAGACAACACATCCCCGACCCCGATATCGCTCAGACCCAGCCGTCCGGAAATCGGGGCGCGAATGGTTCGGTCGTCCAGGGCAACCTGCGCCAGACCAACGGCCGCTTCTGCCAGTTTCTGGCTCAGACGGGCCTCTGACATGGCGACATCGGTGATAGTTGAGTTGCCATTCACCCGCAGCCCTTCGTAGCGGGCAACGGTTTCATTCACCTGTTCAAGATTAGCCTGTGCAATTTCAAGGTTCAGCCGTTGGGTACGGGCATCAAAACGCAACAAAACCTCACCCGCTTCCACCTGTCGGTTGGCGGTCAGGTTCGCCTCGATCACCGTGTCTCCGGTAGTTGAAACCACATTGACGTTGCGCAACGCCTTTGCGGTTCCCATCGCCTTTAAAACACTTGTGTAGGGCTGCAAGGTCAGCGGCGTCGTAACCACGGTTGTGGCTTTTGATCCAGCCCCTCGCCCCCGCGCCTGCCCCGTGCGCGGGCCGTCCTGTGCAGCCGATCCGCTGCCATTTCCAGTTGCAGCAGCGGGCGCGCTTGCTTGATTTCCCAGCATTGCAGAGACAGGGTCGGGCAGACCAAAGGTCATGACATAGGCCCCGACAACAATAGCTGCCGAGACAGCCAACTTAAGAAAAATGCGCATTTCGGGTCGGACCTCTGAAGAAGTGTTAACCCATTACACGAAGCTGGTTTCCGCTTCCGTCGGTGAAAAATGATCGGCGCGTTAAAATTATTTATGCTGGACGTTCGCAGCGCAGATACACACCCAAACAGCACCGCAGGCAGATTGCAACGGCTTGGTTTCAGTAGCGGGACGAACTCATCATGTGATCGGTCACAGTGGCTTTCAGGGCGGCGCGGATGGATTTATCCCGTGTTGAAAACGTGTGAAAATCATTCACCAGATCGTTTTGCAGCACCCCCACGACGATCTGGTAGCAAAACCGCAACTTGCGTTCTGCATCGGCTTCGCTGAGGTGGGAATATTCGGATTTAAGCCGGTCAACCACGGTTTGCTGGATCACCCGCCCCGAATCCCGCATGGGGGCCCAACCGTCTTCGGGTTCGCGGACCCGCAGCAAAGATTCGCGTAAAACCCCGCGCACTTCGCTGGAAAAAATATCTGACAGCGTATCCACCAGCGCATTCAGAACCTCCGCCGCAGAAAGATTTGCCAGCGGCGCATCCGCCAAACGGGCGCGGATTATTTTCTGATCCCGCTCAACAGCGGCAAATTGCAGGGCACGAAAAAAGCCCTCTTTATCTTCAAACCGTTTGTAAAAAGCGCCGACCGACCGACCGCAATGTTTTGCCAGACCTGAAACCGTCAAGTCGGAAAACCGCATATCTTTCAGCAGGATAAATCCGGACTCAATAAATTCGTCCCGCGATTTTCTGCTGCGATCCTGTGCGGTCTTATGCACGCCAACAAGAGTGGCCTGAACGTCTTGCACTTCTGAACTCAAAATCAATACTCCCAGTTTAGTCCAATCATACACGGATTTCCTTTCTTGAGAACCCAGAAAGAGAACCTGCATTCTCTTATCTTGACAGGCGGATCAGACTCTGCCCACAAAAGAGAATAAGAATTCACCTTCTCGGAATTCCGGGCATCGCCCGACCGTTCCGAAGCAGGAAGACATTCAATATCTGAAGCAAATACTCACAGGGAGAGTTGTAATGTTTAAGAAAGCACTAACCGGCGCCGCAGTGGCTCTAAGCCTCCTCGCCGCCCCCGCTTTGGCCGAGTGGAAACCAAACGGGCCGGTCACAATGGTCACCATGTTTCCCCCGGGTGGCGGCGGCGATGTGTTAAGCCGTGCGGTTGCTAAACATTTCGAAGACACTTTGGGCTGGAATGTAGTGGTCGACAACAAACCAGGGGGCGGTGGCGCGGCCATGGCCAAGATCCTCAAGGATTCCCCTGCGGACGGCATGACCATCGGCTTCGCCGTAAGTGAAACGTTTTCCTTTGCACCGGTTATGAACCCGAAAGTGGGCTACGGTGCTACTGACTTCACTTTTCTGGGGTCCAATGCAAACACCCAGATCGGCTGGATCGCCCCCGCCGATGCGCCTTATAATTCACTCGAAGACCTTGTCGCCGCCGCAAAGGATGGCGCGGATATTGCCGTTGGTGTGTTCAGCCCCCGCTCTAACGCGGCGGTTCGTGCCATTGGCAAGAAGTTCGGCGTCACCTTCACCCCGATCCCGTTCAAAAGCGGGGCCGAGGGCATCAGCAACGTGATGAACGGGCATGTGACCACCACGCTGGCCGCAGGGCCACAAGCCCCCCATGTTCGGGCGGGCGATCTGAAGGTTCTCGCATCATTCGAAGCTGACCGGCTGGTGGTCGGTGCGGATGCCAAGACCGTTTCTGAATCCGGCGTCGACGTCGCAACCTTTCGGGCGAAATGGATGTTGGCAGCCCCTGCCGGCCTGCCCCAAGAGGCTGAATCCGCTTGGAAAGCTGCTGTGGAAAGCACCATGGGCAATGACGAATTGCGCGCTTTCATCACGGATAAGATGAGTCTGAAAATGGTGTTCACCCCAGCCGAAACCCTGCGCGATGAAATCGTCGGCGGGCGCAGTGCAAATGAAACACTTATCGGCTTTCTAAGATAACCGCTTGGCGTCGCAGGTCAGACATCCGATCCTGCGACGCCGATTTCAAGACGGAAGTCATCATGCGAAATCTATCGAATTTCATAACCGGACTTCTGGCCATGGCACTGGCGGGCGCGCTGATCTTCTGGATTGTTCCGGCCCAAACCGTCCCCGCCATTTTCGCCAGCGTACCGTCCGGATTTTATCCGGACTTCACATCAACCCTGCTGCTGGTCTCCGGGGCAGGACTGGCTGTTTCCGGATTTTTCACAGACCCGGAGCCCATCGACGAAGCCCCGAAAACCGCCGCGTTTCATTTCATCGCTGCCTTGGTTTTATTGGCAGGCAGCATGTTTTTGACCCCCTATCTGGGCTTTGTCCCTGCCGGAGTGATGATCTGCCTGACCACCCTGATGCTGATGCGCGAAAACCGCTGGGGTTTGGTGGCTTTGATCTGCTGTCTCGCCCCTGTCGGAATTTGGGCGATGTTTGAATTGCTGCTTGGGCGGCCACTGCCATGAAGGATTATCCGCAATGCCGGTAAGTCTTGATCTTATCCTTGCAGGTGTCGGCGACGCGCTGACGCTGCTGAACATCCTGCTGGTTGCAGGTGGCGTCACCATAGGCATTTTTGTCGGGGCGATTCCGGGGCTGAACGGCCCCATGGCCATCGCCATCGCGGTGCCAACCACGTTTTACCTTAGCCCGATCGGGGCGATCGGATTCCTGGTTGGCATCATGAAGGGATCAACCGTGGGCGGCGCGGTTCCCGCAATTTTGATGAACACGCCGGGCACGCCGGATGCGATGATTACCACGCTGGACGGCTATCCGCTGGCGCAAAAAGGCCAGTCGGGCAAGGCGCTGCGCATGGCCCATCTAAGTTCGGTCACAGGCGATACCTTTTCAGACATTGTGCTGTTTGTCGCCGCCGCACCCCTGTCTGTTGTGGCAATGATGATGGGGCCTGTGGAACAATCGTCGATTGTTTTCTTTTCCATCTGCGTTCTGGCCGCCCTTGTGGGGGACAACCCCTTGCGCGGTTTGGTGGCCGCATCCTTCGGATTTGTCCTCGCCTCTGTCGGGCAAGCACCAGAGGAAGCCACCCCGCGTCTGGCCTTCGGGTTTGCCGTTCTGGAAGACGGCATTCCACTGGTCGCCGTCGGTATGGGCGTTCTGGTTCTTGGCGAGATCGTCCACGCGATCGCAGGCAACCGTTTTTCCACCCGTGGCAGCATGACGCCCCGCTCAATCGGAGAGGACGCCCGATTGTCACTTGCCGAATACCTGTCCGTGAAAGGGACCATGGTTCGCTCCGCCCTGATCGGTACGGTCATTGGTGCGGTTCCCGGCATCGGATCGGCCCTTGCCGCGACACTTGGATATTCGGCGGCGCGGCAGGCGTCAAAAACACCGGAAGCCTTCGGGAAAGGCACCATCGAGGGTGTCGCAGCGACCGAAGCCGCGAACAGCGCAGTTTCCGGTGCAAACCTGATCCCGTTGCTGACATTGGGCGTTCCTGGCAATGTTGCCGCCGCCTTTTTGATGGGCGCATTGATCATTCACGGCATTATACCCGGCCCGACCCTGATGCGTGATCAGGGCCAGTTGGTGTTTTCCCTGTTCACCTGCATGGCCATCGCAAATCTGTGCAATCTGGTGATCGGCCATTTCGGGATGAACCTGTTCGGTCTGGTGGCCAAAGTCAGCTCTATCTACATCTTCCCCATGGTGATCCTGCTGTGTATGGCCGGCACCTGGGTCAGTGGAGGCGGCGCTGTGGGGCTGGTCCTGCTGGGTCTGTTCGGCGCATTCGGTTATCTGCTGCGGGTGCTGAATTTTTCAGTTGTGATCTTTATCATCGCTTTCGTTCTGGGGCGGATCTGGGAATTCCCGCTGACCCAAGCCATGATCCTGACGCGAGGCGATCCCATGCGCATGCTGCACTATCCCGTTGCGCTCGGGTTCATCGCTGCCGGCCTTGGTTTGGTCCTTTATGTGGTGATCACGTCAAAACGCAGCCGGAATAAAACCCCTGACATTCAAGAAAGCAAAGGCTGATCATGACCCGCAAAAAGCTCCCGAATATCGTATTGATTTTCACCGACAACCAGCAGGCCAGCACGCTGGCCTGCTACGGAAATGACGAGGTATATACGCCGAACCTTGATAAGCTGGCAGCCCAAGGCACCCTGTTTGAAAATGCCTTTTGCCCCAATGCGTTCTGCTCTCCCTGTCGGGCTTCGGTGCTAACGGGGTTGCTGCCGTCCCAACACGGGGTGCACAGCTGGATAGACGATCGCAACATGGACGAGTGGCCGCAGAACTGGCATGCGCTGGACGGTCTGCGCACCCTGCCCGCCACGTTGCGGGATGCAGGGTATGCCACGGCTTTGTCGGGGAAATACCATCTCGGGGAACCGGGCAGCCCAATGGCGGGGTTCGATTTCTGGTGTACCATGGCCGACGGACATGTGCGCAGTTTTTACAAGAGCCGCATCACCGAAAATGGCGAAACCTACGATTATGAAGGCCATACTGTCGATTTCTTCACCCAGAAAGGCATTTCCTTTATCGAGGAACAAGCCGCCCAAGACCAACCGTTTTTCCTCTATCTGCCCTACCCTGCCCCCTATGGCCATTGGCCTGCCACCAAAGAAGACGTGCGCTGCCGCCATTCAGACAGATACGACGACTGCCCGATGGATTCGATCCCGCGCGAAGGCCTGAGCAAAGCCGCCATTGATGCCTTTTTGCTGCGTGCCAAATATTCGGGCGGCGGGCTGGATTATTCCATGCCGCTGCGTGCGCCCAACGATCTTGCCACATTGCGCAGTTATTATGCGCAGATTTCCATGGTGGATGACGGTGTGGGCCAGATCATGGATACGCTCGACCGTCTGGACCTTGCCGACGACACAATTGTGGTCTTCACCTCGGATCACGGTCTGTCTCTGGGCCATCACGGTTTTTGGGGCCACGGCGCGGCAACCTATCCTGCAAACCTGCACCGCGCGGCCCATTCCGTGCCCCTGATGGTGCGCCACCCCAACACCATTCCCGCAGGCCAAAGGCTGGATACAATGGTGTCGAATATGGATGTGTTTTCCACCCTTCTGGATTACGCAGGCCAGCCAAGGGATCAAAAAGGCATGACGGTATCAAGTCGCTCCCTAAAGCCGCTTTTCACGGGTGATGTGGCGGATTGGGGGGCAGATGCGGTCTATTCCGAACAAGAGGAAACCCGCGTGCTGCGCACCCCTAAATGGGCATATTTCAAACGTTTCACCGCAGGGCCTGCGATTAATTTTCAGGATGAACTTTATGATGTGGAAACCGACCCGCACGAAACCACCAATCTGATTGACGATCCCGCATTCGCCGATATCCGGAAGACCTTGGATAAGATGCTGGTGGAGTTTTTCAACACCCACACCCGCCCCGCAGCAGACCTGTGGCAAGGCGGCACAACACTGCAACACTCCGAACGCAACGAGTTGTGGCGGGACGCTTGGGGGCCGGACTGGCAACCTGTGTACACATATGACACTGCACCCTAAAAGCCCCTGCTGCGCACCCGCCGCCGCACCGTGCAGGGATGTTCGCCCTGCCTTTGCTGACGTAAAGGCGACAGGGCAGCACCTTGGGGAAATGATCCCGCTTGCTGGCGGCTGGTTCCACATGGGAGCTTCCGCCAGCCCCCACCCTGAAGACGGCGAAGCGCCAGAGCGCAAGGTCTTTGTCGATCCTTTCAGCCTGTCATCCGCAGCGGTCACAATCGCCGATTTCGCACGCTTTGTCGCGGCAACAGGATACGAAACGCTGGCGGAACGGTCCGGCGGGTCTTTTGTTTTTCACAGCTTTACCGACCCCTCAGCCGACTATCCCGCAGCGGCCCATGCGCCGTGGTGGCGTCTGGTGCCAACAGCCTGCTGGCACGCACCGGACGGGGTTGCGGGATCGGGAAAATCCACACCGGACCACCCTGTTACCCATGTAGCCTTGCAAGACGCGCTGGCCTATTGCAAGTGGTCCGGCACCCGCCTTTTAAGCGAAGCCGAATGGGAATTCGCCGCCCGTGGGGGTCTGGAGCGCCAGCCCTTCCCGTGGGGGGATCAACTGGAACCCGACGGGGAACACAGATGCAACGTCTGGCAAGGCCAGTTCCCAAAAACCAACAGCGCCGCTGACGGATACGCAGGAACCGCCCCTGTAACCGCATTTCAGCCCAATGATTTCGGCCTGCACAACATGACGGGAAATGTTTGGGAATGGGTTGCAGACAGGTTCACCACGCTGCATTCCCCCCGCCCCGTCAAAAACCCCCGCGGGGCATTGAACGGTGCGCAGTTCGTGGCCAAAGGCGGATCATATCTGTGTCACGCGACCTATTGTTCTCGCTATACGGTATCTGCGCGCCAGGGTCTTGCCCCCGACACAACAACCGGAAATGTCGGCTTTCGCGTTGCAGCAAAATCCCCTGCACTGTCAGCCTAGCACAGTTCCGGTCAGGATCAATGTGACGGGCAACGAAACAAACGCAAAAATTGTGTGAACAGCTATGATCGTGGACATCAAAGGCGCATCGCCGCCCAATTGCCGCGCAAGTGTCAATGCGGAAGACGCTGTCGAGATCGACCCAAAGATAACCAGAATGATAATATCTGCCTTTGATAAATCCGCCCACATAGCCAGCCCCAAAACAAGCAGCGGGAACACTGCAAATTTACCGACCATAGACAAAACCAGCGGCACGGTTTTGCCTCTGGCCCCGTTAAAACTGACGCTTGCCCCAACACACAGCAGCATCAGCGGCAAAGCAGCATTGCCCAGCAGTGCGGTCATACTATGCACAAACGGAATACGCGCATCGGTCACAAGGTTGGTCAGCAACCCCAGACAGATCGCCAGCACAACCGGATTGCGCACCGTATCCTTCAGAACTCGCGCCCCGATGGACATGCCCTCGGGCTTTGGCAGCAGACCGATCATCATCGGAACAATGGACACATTGGTCACAAGCGCAAGAATTGCGGTCGCCAAAGTCGCCGTTTCCAGACCCGTTTTGCCATAAAGACTTTCGCATAAAGCAAGCGCAATAAACGCGTTATGACGCACCGAGCCCTGTAACACCGAACTGGTCTCATCCGGCCCAATTCGCAAAATCCGGCAGGTCACGAACGCTAGCGCGGCCACCAGAAAAAACGCACTGATAAGAACGATGGCAAAAGAGCGTATCCGCTCGCCGCCAAATTCTGCGGTTGAATTCATGTGAAACAACAGGGCCGGGATCAAAACCCAATACACCAGCCTGTCCGCCTGCACCCAAAAACTGTCACCCGGCAGGCCAAGTCGAAACAGGATATGGCCCAAGACCATAACGCCAAACACAGGCGCGATTGCGAGAATGACATCCATGGCCTAGCCGTCTGCCTTATTCGGGGGCGCGCCCGTGATCATCTGACCAAAGCGCCGTGGTTGGGGTGCGGTGAAAGGGGAATTCCCGCAAAGATGCACATGGCTTCAACCGCGCGGACGGCGTCGCTTGGGGATTTGAATACCGGAACGCCGGCAGCTTCAAAGATGTCATAAGCATCTTGTGCCATGCTGCGTGGCCCGTTCCAGCAGACCACCACAGGTTTGGGCGAAATGTCCTGAATGCGTGCAATCTCCTCGGCTGCCAGCCTTGCGCCGGTTCCTGTAACGGCGGCCAGTGCCAGAATAAGGCTGTCTACGGCACTGTCCTGTGACACAGCTGACAAGGATTCTGCCAGACTTTCCGGTGCGTTAACCGCCGACCCTGTCACGTCTACAGGATTTCGAAGGCTGGCGAATTCTGGCAGATGGGGCCGCATCCGTGCGACAGTGTTCTGGGACAGCGTGCCAACATCAAGGCCCCGTTCACAACATCTGTCAGCGATGAAAATGCCCGCGCCGCCTGACACGCTGACCACCCCTACTTTGGGGCCTGCAGGGCGTCGGCGGGCTTCCAGGGCTTTCAGGCAAATGGCCATATCCCGCGCATCCTGCACATCAATCACGCCAAGGGCACGGAATTGATCTGGCGCAAAATCCGAACTCTTGGACAGGTTTGCAGTATGCGCCTGCGCCGCCAGTGCCCCTGCAGGCGAATTGCCAACCTTCCAAAGAACAATCGGTTTCCCAAGGGAATGGGCGCGCTGCGCAAGGGCTTCAAAGCGGTCCAGATCTTTAAACCCTTCCACATAGGCCCCGATTGCGGTGACATCGTCCATATCCAAAAAAGCGTTCAGGCAGTCGATTGAACTCAGGTCTGCCTCGTTTCCAGTGGAAATATAGCGCGCAAAACCAATGCCGCGATCATTCAAATCCATCACCAGCGAATTGCCAAAGGCTCCGGATTGAGAGGTCAGCGCGAAACCGCCCTTGCGGTAGGTCAACGCATATGGCGCGCCAAACCCCATGTGAAGCGGAACGGAAATATTCATCAGACCCTGACAATTCGGCCCGACCAACGTCACACCTGCGGCGCGGGCTGTTTCATACAGTGCGGCCTGCCGCTGTGCACCTTTTTCTCCTGACTCGGCGTAGCCTGCGGAAAACACGATGGCAAAGGGGATACCCTTTTCGCCTGCAGCGTTGATCCCGGCTTCAACATGCTGCGCCGCTATGGCGACGATCACCACATCGGGCACTGTAGGCGTGTCAGCCAGAGATGGATAACAGGTGAGTCCGGCGACCTCGGGGTATTTGGGATTGACCGGGTAAATCGACCCTGCAAATCCATGATTTTGCAGATGGGCAATGGGTTGCCCGCCAATAGCTGCCGGATTGGCCGACGCGCCCAGAACGGCCACGCTTTGGGGATGGAACAGACGGTTCAGATCACGCGGCACCGTCATGCTGCATGCCCTGCCAAAGTCAGTTTCGCAATATTTAGCTGGTGTATCTGGCTTGTACCTTCGTACAGGCGGAACAGACGCACATCGCGGTAAAACCGTTCGATACTGGAAAAATCGGCCACATAGCCAGAGCCACCAAAGATTTGCACGGCACGGTCGGCCACGCGTCCACACATTTCCGATGCAAAATATTTGCACATCGACGCGTCAAGTCTGGTGTCCTCACCGCGATCCCGTTTCCGCGCGGTTTCCAGAACCAACGCACGGGCGGCCGCGATTTCGGTTTGGCAATCCGCAATCATTCCCTGCACCAGTTGATGCTGCGCAACGGGTTGGCCAAACTGGCTGCGGTTTGTGGCATAGGTCATCGCTTCTGACAGCATACGGATGGCCGGACCGATGCACAGGGCAGCCAGATGCAGGCGTTGCTTATTCAGCACTTTCATAGTTGTCTGAAATCCGACCCCTTCGCGACCGCCCAGCAAGGCGTCTGCGGGAATGCGGCAGTTCTCGATCAGGACATCGGACACGGGTGAACCCGCTTGCCCCATTTTACGATAGGCAGGGCCTGCCTTGATCCCGTCCACCGAGGCATCCACCAGAAACGCGCTAATGCCTTTGGACCCTTTGGTGCTGGGGTCTGTGCGGGCAAACACTGTGAACAGATCGGCAATCGGGGCATTGGTGATAAACCGTTTTGATCCGTTCAGCACCCACGACTCCCCGTCACGCACGGCGGTGGTTTGCAAATTGGTGGCCTCTGAACCTGCCTCTACTTCGGTCAGGGCGAAACACCCGGTTTTGTCCCCGGCGGCCAAAGCGGGCAGATAGCGTGCCTTTTGCGCGGGCGTGCCATCCACCACCAGCGCTTCGGATCCGATGCCCGTATTGGTGCCAACCCGCGCACGAAACGCGGTGGAACATTGCGACAATTCGATAGCCCCCGTGACGAGTTCTTCAGCCGTCATGCCACTTCCGCCGTATTCATCGGGGATGCTCCAGCCAAAAAAGCCTTCGTCTTTCATGGATTGCACAAGGTTTGCATCAATATGATCCGCTTCAGCCACTGCGGATTCAGCAGGAATGGCGGTGTCACGGACCCATTGGCGCACACGATCCAGCAAAGCGTTATGTCTGTCTCTATCCCGGATCATGGTCAGTCTCTTTCTATCTTCTATTTTGTGATTTCAGGCTGTGTGTCAGAAACGAACAGCCCTGCGGCGGACAATTGCGACCGCAGCAACGTACCGTATTTGTGAAGTTTTTCTTCCGGCGTGCGGAATTCCGGTGCCGTAATCGCCAGAACAGCACGCACTTCGCCCACACGATCAAGGATCGGTAGCGCAACTGCCGAGGCACCGACAATCCGCTCTCCATAAGACCAGGCATAGCCAAGCGACCGCACTTTGCGCAGTTTTTGCAACAGCTCTGGCGGATTAATATCTTCGGCGGCTAAAGCCGGATCTGACAGAATGGCCGTGATTTCGGCTTCGGGCAACCAGGCAAGTGCCGCTTTGCCCGCCGCGCCCCGTGTCACAGGAAAGACCGCACCGACTTCTAATGTATAACGCAGGGGATGATGTGAGGATAACACCTCCAGGGCAACTTGCGATCCTCCGTTGCGGACAAACAAGGTCGTGGATTCCTCGGTTTCACTGCGCAGGTTTTCCATAACTGGGCGCACCTGTTCGATCAGCTCTGCAGTGGACTGAGGCCGTGAAATCGCGGGCAAATGGGGGGAGAGCGACCATTTCCCGTCAGCGGACACAACCGCAAGGCCGGAATCCTTCATGGTTCGCAGCACCATTTCGGTGGTGTGAACATCCGACTCCAGATCGCTGGCCACATTTTCGATACTGCGGTCCGGTCGGTTTGACAGATCATGCAGGGTCCGCACCAGAAGGCGCGCGGTTTTCATCCGGTCGTGGGCTTCGGCTGGCAGGTAATTCTTGCTGGACCCGTCCTTGCGCACATAGCCCTTTGTTTCCAAAGTCTTGAGTATACGAAACACCACGGGTGCCGCCTCGCCCAGTCGGTTGGCAATAGCGGTAAGGTTCAGCGGTTCTGGCGACACTTCAATCATCGCCAGAACGTCCAATGCGCGGGACAGGGTTTGCAGTTGGTAGTTTTTCTCGCTCATGTTTCCCCCTGGAGTTCGGCCAACTTGCGGGCCTTAAGCAATCTACGTTGCTTGTGCCCGCTCCAGAGCATCAAAGCCACCAACACAAGGCAAATACCTAAAAATATCGCACTTAGCGGGCGGGTAACGAATACGGTGGCGTCGCCACGCGCAATCAGCATGGCCCTGCGCAGATGTTCTTCCAGCATGGGGCCAAGGATAAATCCCAGCAACAACGGCGCGGGTTCGCATTTCAACAGCCGGAACGCATAGCCAAGCAGGGCAAACAGAACCACCATCCACACATCAAACGTGGAATTCGAAATGGAATAGACCCCGATACAGACCAGAACCGTAATAATCGGAAACAGGTATTTATAAGGGATCGTCACCATCCGCACCCAAATACCGATCATCGGAATGTTCAGGGCAAGCAGCATCACATTTCCCACCAGAAAACTGGCCGCCAACCCCCAGAACAATTCAGGGTGTTCGGGAATCATGGCGGGGCCTGGCTGGATGCCGTGGATGATCAGGGTGGCAAGGATCAGCGCCATCACCACGTCGCCCGGAATACCAAGGGTCAATGTGGGAATAAACGCCGTCTGGATCGCGGCATTATTCGCAGCCTCGGGTCCGGCAATGCCTTCGATCGCGCCTTTCCCAAACCGCGAGGGGTCTTTGTTGACCTTGCGCTCAACCGCGTAGGACACAAAGGTTGCGACCGTGCCACCAGTGCCCGGCAAGGCACCGAAAAACCCGCCAATCCCCGTGCCACGAACCATCGGAGCGAATGAACGCCGCCAGTCATCCCGCGTCGGGATCATGGATCGAAGGGTTACATCCTGTGCGTTCAGAATGCTGCTTTTGATTTTGCCCGCGTTGTGGATCACCTCGGGCAGACCAAACAGGCCGATGACCACCGCCACCAGATTGAACCCGTTAAACAATTCAGGAATATCAAATGAATAACGCGCATAGCCACTGGTGGAATCCATGCCAACTGTGCCAATCAGCAAGCCGATCACCACCATACCAACAGCCCGAAATGGTCGGCCGGACGACAGTAGCGCCGCCGCCAGAAGCCCCATGATCAACAGCGAGAAATATTCCGGAGAGCCGAAATTCAACGCCACATTCGCCAAAAGGGGCGCCCCGACGGCAAGCGCAAAAATACCGACAATACTGCCAAAGAAGGACGCTATTGTGGTCATGAACAGGGCGACACCTGCGCGCCCCGCTTTGGTCATCGGATAGCCGTCCAACGCCGTCACAGCGGTATTGGGCGTGCCCGGCAAGTTCAGCAGGATCGACGCGGTAGAGCCGCCATAAGCCACGCCGTAATAGATGCCCGCAAGCATGATCAGCGCAGTGGCCGGATCCAGTTGAAAGGTCAAAGGCAACAGCATGGCAATTGCAGCAAGGGTGCCAAGACCGGGCAAAACGCCAACCAAGGTTCCCAATGTCACGCCAACGAAACAGTAGGACAAGGATTTGGTGGTCAGCGCGACGCTGAAACCAAGAGCGAGGTTTTCAAATATGGACATGGGATTAAAACTCGATCGGTTCGAGCGGCAGCCCGAGGATGTAAATAAAGATCACAACGCAAACCAGCGTACAGCCGGTCGCAAGGATCAGTGTTTCTTTCAGGTGCAAGTCATCATCTGCCTGCGCACTTAAGACCACCGCAGCAAAGATCGCAGGGGCCAGCCCCAAGGTTTCAACCGAAGCCGCAAACGCCATAACCGCCAGTACGATCCAGACCAGACCACGCCAAGACGGTCGCTCCATATCCGGACCGTCAACGCTCCGCCCTTCAATGAACAACACCCCAAGACTAAGCACCATCAACAGCACAGACAGAATGATCGGAAAATACCCGGGCCCCATGCGCGTCACACTGCCTATGGGGTAGTTCCATGCCTCGAATAATGCGAACGCACCTATCAAAAGACCGGCAAGACCGGACAGAACGTGCGATTGCTTCATCCCCTGCTTCAACATCTTGTATGTTCCTCCTCAGTTGTGATCTGAACGCGCGCCCTCCCCGAGCGGTGATCTTCAGATCGGCTTGCTTAGATACGGGCTGTCGGCCAGCGGGCCGGATGCCGGTGTTTCCTGTCTAAATATCTGGCGCAAATGCACCTCGTCAGGCCCATCAAAAATACGAAACGCCCGTGCCCATGCCATTGCTGCGGGCAAAGGCGTATCATCCGTCCCCCCAAGCGCGCCAAACAGTTGCACAGCGCGGTCAATCACCCCGTTCAGCATGGCCGGAACCGCGACTTTGGCAATCGACACATCCCGCCACGCAGACTGGTGACCCTTTTTATCCAGTAGCCAAGCACATTTCAGCACGATCAACCGCGCCTGTTCAATTTCGATACGCGAGCGGGCAATCCAGCCCTGCACCGTGTCATATTCCCCCAAAGTCTTGTTGAACGCACGCCGTTCAGAGGCCCGTGCCACCATCATTTCAATCACAGTTTCCGCCAGCCCGATAGCGCGCATGCAGTGGTGTACCCTTGCAGGCCCCAAACGGGTCTGGGCCACGGCAAACCCCTGCCCCTCAGCCCCGAGAAGCGCTGAATCAGGCACCTCTACATTGTCGAATTCCAGTTCTGCCATAGGGGAGCATGGTTCATCCCATCCCATGAAACGCAGTTTTCGAACCTGTTTCAATCCCGGTGTGTCCATTGGCACAATCAACGCGGTATGGCCGCTGCGCGGGGCCGCATCCGACATCGCCCCGATGACAATCATGAACTTGCAGTTCGCATGGGCAGCGCCCGAGGCAAACCATTTGCGTCCGTTCATCACATAACCCGTGGCCGTTTTGTCGATCCGCATGGCAATATTGCGTGCATCAGACGAAGCGGTCGCCGGTTCTGTCATCGCAAAAGCAGACCGCATTGTCCCGTCCAGCAAAGGGTCAAGCCATTGCGCCTGCTGGTCCGGCGTTGCGGCCTCTAACAAGGTGATCATGTTGGGCACATCGGGTGCATGACAGTTGAACACCACAGGTGCCCAAGCCAAACGGCCCATGATCTCTGCAATCGGCGCAAATTCCAGATTGCTTAACCCCTGCCCCGGTTTGCTCTCTGGCAAACCCGACAAGCCCATATTCCACAAACCTTCGCTTTTGGCTTTTGCCCGCAGGTCTTCCAGCCATACGGGATCGCCGCTGTTGTTTTCGCTCCATTCACGCCAGTCACGATTGCGCGGCAACACATGGGTCTCAAAAAACGTCCCTACGCGGGCGGTGATGTCTTGGCTGCGGTCTGAAAATTCGAAATCCATCGGGGTCTGCCCTTGTTTGACTGTGGCGATAACATCTGGCCAGCATTAAAAGTGGCGTTATCAGTCACGCCGAGAAGAACAGGCGGCGGCTAATGCGCTGCCGCCTGTCGGGATCAATTCGACGTCACGCCGGCATCTTTGGAAATCTCGGTCCAAAACGCGATCTCGGATGTGACGAAATTATGATAGTCCTCCGGGGATCCGCCAGCTGGCAGAAGGCCACTGTTGGCAAGTCTTTCCATCGTTTCCGGATCATCAAGTGCTGCCTGAAACGCTGCGTTGATCTTTGCCACAACATCCGCAGGCGTACCTTTCGGAGCAAACAGGCTGAAGTTGGCAGAACCACGGGGCACATCATAGCCCAGTTCTTTCAGTGTTGGCGTATCCGGCAACAAGGGCAGGCGGGTATCCCATGCACTGGCCAAGACACGAACCTCGCCGGTTTTGCCTTTCAGACAACCAGGAGTAATCCCGTCGAACATGACCTGAATATTGCCCGCCATCACATCAAGAATAGCTGGTGCCGATCCCTTGTACCCCACATGTTCCACTTGGAAACCCATGGATTTGGCAAAAGCCAGCCCCCACAGATGAGGCATGCTGCCAACACCGGCCGTTGCATAAAGCACCGGATCTTCCTGAGCTTTAGCCCAGTCTACGAATTCGGCAAAACTATGGGCAGGATGGTCCGGAGACACCAGAATACACATGGGAAGATCGACCAGTTTTATAACATGTTCGAAATCTTCCACCGGATTATACGGCGTCGGCTTTCCCATTGCAGTGTTCAACGTATAAGGTGCGGCAGCAGCCCCGATGGTATAGCCATCAGGCTTGGCGCGAAAAACCGCTTCAGTGGCAGGAATGGTTGCCCCGCCCGGCTTGTTTTCAACAACAATCGTCTGGCCCAAAGCCTCGGATGCTTTAGGGACAAGGGTGCGGATCGTGGTATCTGTTCCGCCCCCCGCAGAATAAGGTACAATTACGTGAACAGCCTGCGTCGGCCAGTCTTCGGCCTGAACAGCCGTGGTAAAAAACGCAAGGGTTGCAGCCCCGAGTGTCACCAGTTTGGTAAGTTTCATCTGTGTTCCTCCTAGTTTGGTTTTCGCCGTATGCTCCGGCTGGTATGCGTTCCCCACTCCTCCGCAGGGTCAGCTTATTGTGACGACCACCTTTCCGATGGCCGACCGTTCCTCAAGGGCGCGCAAAGCATCTGCGGCCTGTTCCAAAGGAAATGTGCCTGCGATTTCAGGGGCGATTTTGCCTGCCTCGAACCAGTCGCAGAGCTGGGTAAAACCTGCACGCATGCGATCCGGATGGCGCAGGGCAAATTCGCCCGCACGGATGCCGATCACGGATATTTCTTTGATCAATACGATATTGGAAGGAACCGTTCCCATGCTGCCAGAGGTAAACCCCACAACACAAAGCCGCCCCCCCGGTGCAAGACTGCGCACCGATGCGTCAAAGGCAGCCCCCCCTACAGGATCAAGCGCCACGTCCACACCAGCGCCCCCTGTGATTTCTTTCACCCGCGCACGAATATCCTCGTCTGAATAGTTGATCACATCAGACACGCCCTGATCGCGCAGGAATGCAATCTTTTCTGCAGACCCTGCGGTTGCAATCACCCTGGCACCCAGCGCTTGGGCGATCTGAACCGCTGCCAGCCCGACGCCGCCCGCCGCCCCATGCACCAGCACCGTTTCACCCGATTGCACCCGCGCCTTTTCAACCAGCGCATTGTATGACGTATAATAAGTGACAAAAAGCGCCGCCGCCGTTACATCGTCCATCGCATCAGGGATTGGTAAAAGATAACTGGCGGGAAGGGTGATTTCCTCGGCAAAGCCCGGATAAAGCGACATGGTACGGGCCACGACCCGATCCCCAACCGCAAACCCGCTGACATCAGCGCCCAGTTCCAGCACTTCGCCTGATACTTCCATGCCGGGGCAAAAGGGTGGTTCCGGCTTGAACTGATACAGGCCACGGCTCATCAAAAGATCAGGAAAATTCACACCGCAGGCACGGATTTTCAGGCGGATTTCGCCGGATTTTGGGCCTTCGACGGGGATGCTGTCTAAGGTCAGGCCATCTGGACCTGACAAATCATGGCACATCATGGCCCGCACCGTCCGGTCACCATTTTTCGCGGCGTTTTGCGCTGTCTCGCGGTTCATGCCGGCACCGTTTCTGCGGATTGAAACACCTGCGCTGCTGTTCTGGCTTCGACCATAGTCCGTTTGATAATATGGGCTACGGTGGTTTCCTCGTTGAAATAGGCGATGCTTTGACCTGCGGCTTCCCACATCAACGGGGCGACACGGTTCTGGCGGATACCTGCCAGAAATTCGCCAATCAACGCCTGTTGATATGGCATCGCCAAAGGTTCCGGAGCACCGGGCGCATTCCATTCATCCGACCAAGCCGTGCGGATCATACGCAAGGTTTTCCCGCTATAGGACCGCGAAATCAGCGTGTCTTCGCTTTGCGCCGCCAGCAGTTTTTGCAACACAATGTCGTCGATGCCATGCTCGACCGTGGTCAGCCAGGCCGTTCCCATCCAGACCCCCTGCGCCCCTAACGCCAGTGCGGCTGCAAGGTGACGTCCTGTACCAACGCCGCCCGCTGCCAGAACGGGTATATCCCCAGCAATATCAACCACTTGAGGCACCAGCGAAAACGTACCGATCTTGCCGGTATGCGCCCCTGCATCATGGCCTTGTGCCACCAACAAATCCACACCCGCATCCAGTGCCTTGCGGGCATGGCGCGGTGCACCGATCAGCGCGATGGTTTTCTTTCCAGCCACTTTGGCCCGTTCGATCACTTCGGCAGGCACCCCGACCGCCGCTGCAAAGACATCCGCTTCGGACGCAAGCGCGGCTTCGACCTGCCCCGCAAACAGGCTTTGCGAGCGTACATTATCAGAAAAGAAATCCGCCCCGGTGCGTTTGGGAACGTTGTATTTCCGCTCCAGCCCCGCCACGAAAGCCTTGTGTTCCGCAGGCAACCCATCACGCACGGCCTGTAAATTGGTTTCATCCCCAACCGTTTGGGGCAACAACAAATCAAGCGCAAACGGGCGGTCGCCGCAAAGCTGGCGCAACTGTATTGCGATTTCGATAATCTCGTCCGGTTGGTGATGGGTTGCCCCGTAAACGCCCAAACCACCTGCATTACTGATGGCCGCAGTCACGGCAACCGAATGGGAAAAGCCAAAGATCGGCAGATCAATCCCCATCGTTTTACAAGCCTGTGTTTTCACCTTGTGTCCTCCCCTGACATCAAAATCTATGCAACCGCGATTAAACGGTTTTGCGGGCACGCAACCCCGATATTTCTGCACCCGTCAGCCCCAACCCCTGCAACACATCATCCGTATCCCGTCCCAGTGCCCCGGCCGAACGGCGATGCGCCGCCTTACGCAGGGCAAACCGCGGCACCACGTTTTGCATCCGTACTTCGTTGAAATCATCATCCGGCACAGATGTGATCGCATCGCGTGCCTGTATTTGCGGGTCTTCGAAAATCTGGTCGATGGCATAGACTGGCGCAACCGTGCCCCCTGCCTTTTGAAACGCGTCCAGCGCATCATCAAGCGACTGGCCTGCGAACCAATCTGCGAACAGGCCATTCAACTGTTTGGTATATTCCAGACGGGACGAATTGGTGGCATAGCGCGGGTCTTTTGGCAGGTCGGGCTGGCCAATTGCCACGCAGTTGCGCGCGAAAACCGCGTTGGTGCTGCCAGACAAGGACACCCAACGGTGGTCGGCAGTTTCAAACACAGCGGCAGGCGCGGAATACAGGTTCGCATTCCCTGCGCGTTCCCGCACCTCACCCGTTTGGTCATATTCAATCGGCAGGAATTCCAACAACTTCAACGTGGCTTCGGTCAGGGACAGATCTATTTCCTCACCCTGCCGTTCCGGATCGTTTTTCACCGCCAAAAGGGCTGCAAGGATCGAGGTCGCCCCGAACAATCCGCCCACCGCATCACCAAGCGGATAGCCTGAATGCATCGGCTGCCCGTCCGGCTCGCCTGTCAGATAGGTCAAACCGCCCATCGCTTCGAATATCCGCGCAAAACCGGGGCGTGTACTATACGGGCCATCCTGACCGAACCCTGTGACACGCAGAATAACCAGCGACGGATTTGCCGCCCATAACACGTCTCGGGTCAGGCCCCAGCGATCCAAAGTGCCGGGGCGGAAATTTTCAATCAGCACGTCATTCTGTGCCACCAGTTTCAGAAAAAGAGCAGCCCCTTCTTTTTGGCGCAGATCCAGTGTGGCAAAATTTTTGTTCCGGTTGATCACTTTCCACCAGAGCGATTTTCCATCCTTGAAGGGCGGAAAATCCCGCGCACCGTCCCCGACATCAGGCAACTCCAGCTTCAGCACCTCTGCGCCATAATCGGCCAACAGCGCCGCCGCAAAAGGGGCTGCGATGATTGTTGCTGCATCTAAAACCTTTAGCCCGGCCAGTGGTCCGGTGTTGTCAGATGGTCCAGTCATCAAGGCTCCCCCCTTAATTTTTCCCGAGATACTCGAGACGTTTTGTTACCCATTACGTAAAAGGATGTTTTTTATTCTGCAAGAAATTTTTCTATTTGCAGTAAGGAAATTTTTCCATACCCTCTGTCAAACCAGAGGAACTGACTTGAAAGGAGTATCAAAAGTGCAGTTTATTGCAGTAAAATCATCATTATACAAAATTGCCGTGAAATTCGAACTGAAATCCCTTCTATGTAAAAAATGAAAATCACACACAAACAAGAGAAGCCTAACTTTGTTATAAATTACGATATCCGTAAATATAAGGTGAAACCATGACACTCATCCGAATCGAAACACCTGCCTCCGGCGTCACCCAACTAACCTTGAACCGTCCGGATGCCCGAAATGCGCTCTCGCTTGAGTTGCGCGCGCAATTGACCCGCGCACTGTCAGATTGTGCCATTGACGATACGGTGCGTGCCGTTGTCCTGACGGGCGGCGATCAGATTTTCGCAGCGGGTGCGGATTTGCGGGAAATGGCTGCAACGCGCCCGCGGGATATGTTGCTGCGTAATATCGAATCCCATTGGCGGGCTGTGGCGCAATTTCCAAAACCCCTGATAGCGGCTGTAAACGGTCTGGCTTTGGGGGGCGGGTTCGAACTGGCCCTGCATGCAGACATCATACTGGCCTCACGCGGTGCAAAATTCGCCCTGCCCGAGGTTACCTTAGGCTTGATGCCAGGTGGTGGAGGAACCCAACGATTGATCCGCGCCGTTGGAAAAGCCCGCGCAATGCGGTTGTTGATGACGGGCGACAGGCTTGACGCACAAGAGGCATTTTCCTCTGGCGTCATTAGCGAAATTGTCGAAGACAGCTCAGCCATTCCAGCGGCCGTAGCTCTGGCAGCGCGGATCGCAAAACTGCCCCCCATTTCGCAGCGCCTTATAAAAGAGGTCACGCTTGCAGGGGTGGACGCCCCATTGGAAACCGGATTGGCGCTGGAACGGCGGGCGGTGCAAATCCTGTTTGACACCGACGACCTGCAAGAAGGCATCGCCGCATTTTTCGACAAACGCGAACCGGTGTTCAGCGGACGCTAATTCCCGCGACACAAATAGATGGAGGGCACCATGCCACTAAATGTAGACACGTTGATAAATTACCCTTTTCCCGAAATTGTAACCGAACTGACCCCACGGGATGCCTGCCTCTATGCGCTTGGTATCGGGATCGGGGCAAACCCGACGGACCCTGCCCAGCTTAGGTTTGTAAACGAAAACGGCTGCGGCGAAATCGGTTTTCGCGCCGTTCCGACACAACCTCTGACAATGGGATTTTTCCGTTGGGTGTTAACACCCGGACTTGGGCTGGATGTGAACCGTGTGGTGCACGGCGAAGACCGGATAACCCTGCACGGACCTATCCCTACCACAGGGCGCGTGGTGTCAAAGTTTGAAATTGTAAGCGTTGAAGACAAAGGCGAAGGCCGTGGCGCTGTGGTGCACTGCCGCTGGGTCACCCGTCAGGAAGGCAGCGACACAGCCTTTGCTACGGTCGAAATGAAAAACTTCTGCCGTGGGGACGGCGGCTGTGGAAATGCTGGCGCCCCCTCCCCCATAACCACTTCGATTCCTGACACCCGCGCCAGCCGTGAAGCAACTGTCAATATACGCCCCGACGCCGCGCTTTTGTATCGATTGTCAGGGGACTTGAACCCGTTACACATAGATCCAGCCTACGCCAAATCCGCAGGTTTTGACAGGCCGATCCTGCACGGCCGCTGTTCCCTGGCTATTGCCGCCCGCGCAGTATGGGAATCCACCTGCCCGCCAGAAGCAATCAAACAAATTTCCTGCCGTTTCACTGCGCCGGTCTATCCGGGCGAGTCCCTTAGAATTTTAATGTGGGACGGTGAAAACAACGTTCACTTTCGCGCTTTGTCCTGTGAGACGGGGAAAACGGTTATTGATAATGGACAGGTTTTATATGGGATATGATTATAATTGGTAACATGTCCCAGCCACTCTCCATTGATTTGGTGCCTGTGGGGGTTGGGTGAAAAGTGGGTTTGGCGTTATGGCCTGTCTGACGGGGGTAGCCGTTTTAACCATCGTATAATGCAAATTGTGGCGGTGTTTAAAAGCAACTGTTCCTGTCTGATGCCCAGTATTTCCAAAATTCGCATTGCGTAGCACGCAGCGATTTGAGATTGTTTGGCAACGGACTGCTGCCTCTATCAGCACAGTTTACGGCGCTTTTTCCTAGAATTTTGCCTGTTTACCGCCGCACTGTGTAACGCGCGATTACGTCCAATAATTTTCGTCAGACATGTGTAAGTAAATGTGGTCGAAATCAACCATATTTCCCAATTATTTCCCAAGTTAGACTCACAATATCCACCCTCTGACTCTGCCATCTGATTCTAGTAAACGCCCGCTTCACGTCGACTTTCACTCAATGCAGGCGATAGCGCATAGCCTGAAACGTCACTCTGAAAATTTATTTTAACCCTTATATTCAGTATGTTAAGAGACTACCCTTCAGTTATGCACATCCTCCCTGTGGATAACTTCACTTCAACATGTAAAATTTTCTTGTCGTATGCCAAGTTTCATGGCATTTGTCATTCTGACGATAAATGGCGTCAGAGGCCCAATCTGTCGTCAGAACGAACAAGAGCCCTAAGGGCCAAGAGAGGCGGCAGTATATGGATGACCATAGCCTAGAAATTCAACGCGGGATAGGTTCCGATGATATCGGACGCTTCGCCGACAGTTTGGCAGAATCTCTGGATCGTCAAATGCGCATCGCGTTCGAGCCGGAGGAGCGCAAACATCTTCGTAAGTTCAGCTCTACCGAGGTTGCCGAAATCCTGCGCGTCAGCACATCAAATCTGCGCAACCGTCATAAAGACGGCAGTTTCCCCGAAGTTCACACCGACAAGCGGGGCCACCGGTTTTACAGTTCTGAAGACGTCGACCAAATGCGTGACATCTTAAGTCGAACCGGAAAAAATGCCGAAAGCTATAAACCCGGCAGGCGTGGCGGTGACCGGCTTCAGGTCATCTCGGTGGTGAACTTCAAAGGTGGCTCTTCCAAAACCACTGCAACGATCCACCTTGCGCAACGCTATGCCCTTCGGGGATACCGTGTGCTGGTGTTGGACCTTGATCCGCAAGCCAGTCTGACCACGTTTTTCGGCTTCCGACCCGAACTGGAATTCGCGGATGGCGGCACGATTTACGACGCGCTGCGCTATGAAGATCAACGTCCGCTGTCCAGCGTTATCAAGAAGACCTATTTCAACAAACTTGACATGGTTCCCGCTGGCCTGATGCTGTCCGAATACGAAACCGAAACAGCGAACGCCCTGGCAAGCCGGGTCCAACCGATTTTCGCCGAACGTCTGGCCCTGGCTTTAGAGGAAGTCGAAGCAGACTATGATATCGTCTTGATCGACTGCCCGCCGCAGCTGGGTTTTATCACGCTTACAGCTTTGGCCGCTTCAACAGGGCTGTTGGTAACCGTTGTGCCTGGCATGTTGGATATTGCCTCCATGAGCCAGTTTTTGAAACTTGCCTCGGAAACCGTAAATGCCGTGGAAGAGGCCATTGGTCGGCGTGTTAGCTGGGATTTCGTAAAGTTCCTGATCACCCGCTACGAACCGTCGGACGGGCCGCAAACGCAAATGGCCGGGTACCTAAGGTCAATTCTGGTCAATCAAGTGATGACCGAACCCATGCTGAAATCGACGGCGATTTCGGATGCGGGAATGACCCAACAAACATTGTACGAGGTTGATCCAAGCCAGTTAATCCGCAAAACACTGGACCGCGCCTTGAACAGCATGAACGCTGTCGCAGATGAATTGGAACAAACCATACAATTGGCTTGGGGGCGGCGCTAATGGGACGGAATATTTTCAACCAACCGCCAAAAGAAACCAAACCCTCAGAACCCCCTGCCCTTTCGGCTGTGAAACCTGCCAAACTTCCGGGATCTGTTGGCGGGCTGCGCGACAGCCTGCGCGAAATTACGGCGAATTCCATTCGTGACATCGAACCGGATCGGATAGACATGGACGGCCTGCGGGACCGGCTTGTTCTGGAAGACAGCAGCATTGACGATCTGGCCGAAAGTATCCGCAAGCACGGGCAACAGGTGCCGATCATGGTGCGACCGTCCGATAAACCGGATCGTTATCGCATTGTCTATGGTCGCAGACGTCTGGCCGCAATTCGCAAAATCGGCGGGACCATAAAGGCGATTGTGCGGACGCTGGACGATGATGCGTCACTGATAGCCCAAGGGCAGGAAAACAACCTGCGACTGGACCCTTCCTTTATTGAAAAGGCACTGTTTATCCGTGAAATGCAGGCGGCGAATTACAAGCCTGCGGTTATTCAGGATGCGCTTGGTCTGACGCGGCAAGGGGTGTCGAACCATCGGGTCATTATCGACCAAATGCCCGATGAGGTCATCCAGTTGATTGGCCCCGCCCACGGCATTGGTCGCCGGCAATGGGGCGAACTGGCAGTGCTTGCGGGTCAAACCGCCCTGCCCGACATTGCACGCCAGACCCTGTCCGACCAAGCAGAACCGCTTGTTAGCAATGACAGGTTTAAGGCGGTTCTTACAGCAGCGCAGAAATCCCTGCGCACCGCGCCAAAGGCAGCTACAAGCGGTGGACAAGACCCGCTGAGAGCTGCGGACGGCAATAAACTTGGCGTATTAAGCCGTGACAGCCGCACAATTGCGCTAAAGATCACACGTAAAGAACACCCGGAATTCGGTCAGTGGATTGAAGAGAATGCAGAAGCCGTGCTTCGCTCGATCTTTGAACGCTGGCAGAAAGAGCACGGTAACGGTTCCTAGAACCCGCCGTAAACGTTAACACAACCAGAGGAGAGCAGCGAAGGCAAAAGAAAAGAGCCCCCTAAAGTTTCCCCTAGAGAGCCCTCATCGTCTGATTAGCATCTTAGATGTAGCAATCTCGCCAGCAGTCGTCAAGAGTCACCATGTCGGTGGACCCGTTTTTGCGACCTTTTTTTGCATAATTTGCAGAAAGGGATTCTTAAAGTGTGGCCAAACACGCCCTCGTCCACAACAATATGACTTTTAGAAAAGCGGCACTACAGGCCTATCCGGCCCAAACCTCCCCCCGAAATCCATCGCCGGAGTCCAGAACCGATCTCTGGACAATCTTTCGCGCTTTGCGGGATGCACACCAACATTACGGTCTTCGCGCAGGACAATTACAAACCCTTCAGGCGATGCTCAGTGTCCTGAAACCCGGACAGGGCGACACGGTCTTTGCCTCGAATGCAGAGCTTTGTCGTCGTGTCGGCGGTATCGACGAACGGACCTTGCGCAGACACATTGAACGGTTTGTGAAGCTTGGGCTTATTCAACGCCACAGCAGCCCGAACCACAAACGCTACAGGCTGAAATCCTCGGATGGGGCCTCACTCAGCTTCGGCCTGTCGCTAACCCCCTTCTTCAAAAGAGCCGCAGAAATTATCGAGGTTGCGAGACAAATCCAGCAAGATCAGCGGGACAGACTGTTCTTGCGGAAAAAAATATTGGCCCAACTGGCCCGACTTGACGAGGCCAGAGGCGAAACAGAATACACGGTTGGGCTGCGTAAAATCCTGCGCAGAAAGCTGGACTTAGCCATTTATCAAGACCTTTGGGCCAAAATTGAGGATGAAATGGATCAGTTGTCCACCGCGGTGGACAAGGTAGAAACACCTATTTTGTCCGCCAACGACGGTCAAAATGCCCGCCAATTATCTAAGTCTAAAAAAGAAAGTATAGATAAAGAAGGCAGCCAAAGCGAAACCCGACCAAGAATTCAATATCTAAAAGCGGTTTGTACAGAAGCCTGTTCTTTCTCTCAACACCCGATCAAAACATGGAATGATGTAGAAACTCATGCACGAACACTGGCCCCAATGATGGGAATAGATATTCAAAAGTACCAGAAGAGCATAGAAAAAATTGGGTCATGGAAAGCATCCAGCGCCATATTCATTCTTTTGCAAATGGGACACCGGATTAAAAACTTTGCTGCGTATTTTTCGAGCCTAACCAATGACAAAAATTGCGCAAACTTCCGACCGCAGCAATTACTGAACAAGTTGAGGGCTGCGCCAACAGTAACGGCTTAGAAGCTGTCCACCGCGGTGGACAGGTCTTTGAAGAGTGAACAATCTCTAGAACATGGAGCACCAGCAGCATACTTTTTGCCGGTCATGGTGGATAACAAGACTAAACTCTAAGAGAAAAACAAGGACCGAATATGCTACAGCTTTATCAAAGTCAACACATGCCGGGTCACCGTGTTTCAAACGAACCGGCAAAATTGGCTCCTAAAGATTTAAGAAATCCGCCCTTGGCATTGAATGCTTTGAACGCCAGCTATGCCATTTAATCCTACCGCCTTGTGACCGAAAATGAAGAACCCACATGTACGACCACTTGCAAAGTCCAACATTTTTGAAGCTCAACAGCCCACGCCGACTGCTGAAAACTTCTTCAGGCACATAGTTACTTCGGCGGAATTTTCTGACACTGATATCAGCCGATCACTGCCAGAAAAGCATGGGCATTGCACCAGAGCGGAAGGATCGTAGCCCACTATGAGATCTACGAACGAAGGCATGGACAAAAGTGATCCTGACAAACTGGATTTTGCAATGCATAGGGCAGGGGCTGAGCCCTTGAGTGCGGGCTGTTGCCACTGTATTGTGAGCCGATGATCAGGCCATCGAGAATGCCCGATCTCGTGAAAGAAGAAGGCTGAGCAATTCCAAATGACCCTTAGTTTGATGGAGTCGGGTTATCGCGCCTTGAGATGGAACGTTTTCCACGTTAACTTTTGTTGTACAAATATGTAAACTTATTGGACGTAATATAGAACGGCAGGTTGGGGCGGTTTGTACGCTATTTACTGGCGGTAAGCGCCGCGATACGGTAGTGTTCCAGCATGCCTTTTCAGCCTGCCACTGTTTCAGACAACCTGATCAGCCTACCAAATCTGCCTGCCTGGGTCACGTCAGGGCGTGCAGAAACCCTAGAAACTGTGGCTTTCCGGTCGGGCGCCGCATTGACGGTGTTGGGGCTTGGTCTCGGATCCGAGGCATGGCGTGCCGGTAAAACTCCTGGCCAACCAATTGGCGCTGAGCGCGGCGACAGCAACCTCGAAGCTGGAAGGGCGCTTGGCGCGAGAAGCGGATATCCGCGACGCCTATCATTTGGCACCGGCTGGAGAGGCGCGTGGACCCGATGGTGATTTGTTGGCATTTTGGCGGGATGCGGCGTGTCTCAAATTGACGGGGCGGGATTGGCACGACGGTTTGCATAGCTTGGTTGGCGCGGCGTTTGCCGATGATGTCTTGAGGTTGATAGCGACTGGTGCGACACGCGCAAAAGCCTATGGGCCGTTGGCGGGATGTATTGCCGTGATGCGCGCGGTGCTCGAGGTGGATGATCGGGCGGAACGGATCGCATGCATGCTTGCTGATATCGTAGTGGCGCGGGCATTAAACTGGACGTCAGTACTGCCTGTCACAGCACAACACCTCTCAAAAACGAGGTTGTGCGAGCTGATCGGTGACGGGCAGGGGACGGGCCTGAATGTTCAAGCGCGCCTGTTGAACGCCATCGAAGACTCGATCCGTTTGGCGCGAGATCTGGCTGTGCCTGCGACATCGCTGCAAGCTGCTGCTCCCAAGCTCCGGGCCAAAGGGGCGGAGGCAGCGGTTGCCCTCTTCCTATCCGAGGATGTTGTGGCGCCGTCGACGATGCTGGCGCCCATGATCAAGGGTACAAATATTCCTTTGACAGACCGTGCTGCGCGCCGGTTCTGCGACCGTCTCGTCGAACTTGGTGTTGCGCGCGAATTGACCGGGCGGCCGACCTTCCGGCTCTATGGGATTGTGCGATGACCCGCACCGCCATGATTGCCAATGCCAAACAAAAGAACGCAAAACCCAAGGAAGCCGGACGCGAAAGTGTTTTTGATCGGGAGCTGGAGGACCTGCCGCAAGACCTGCGCTAGCGGGAATGGATGGGGCGGATCGAGGCGGTGCTGTTTGCCAGTGCCACGCCGGCTGGCCGTGACGACTTGGCGCGTGTGGTGGGGCAGGGGGCCTCGGTCGAGATGCTGATGAAGATATTCAGGCGGAGTTTGTAGGGCGACCCTATGAACTGGCTGAGGTCGCAGCTGGGTGGATGTTTCGAACAAAGAGGCAGTTTGCCGAGGCGATCAAGGCGGCGGCAGACTTTGGCGACCAGTCGATGGCCTTCACTGAGATGGAGATGGGCGTGCTCTGCGTGATCGCCTATCACCAGCCCATAGATCGGGCAGGGTTGAAGAACATTTTTGGCAAGGAGGTCAGCCGCGATTTGCTGGCGCGGCTCCGGTTCAAGGATCTGATCGCCAGTGGCCCTACGGCGCCACGGCCTGGCGCGCCGCATACCTTCGTGACGACTGCGACGTTTCTGACGATGTTTGATTTGCAGACACTGCGGGACTTGCCAGAGTTGGATTTGGCTGTTGGAAATGCAGATGAGACAGCGCGGACAGCGCAGGTCTGAGGCTCTTCACTTTCGATTGGTCGGGCTTTGGCTTTCAATCGGTCGAAAGTCACAGCAGAAGTTACGTGTAAGAGGCCAAACTTTTAGAGTGGTGTCCTCCGGAAGATGTAGGTGGGTAATCCCCCCTAAAATTAGTGGTGTTCAATAGTAGAATTTTCTCGGCAAGATATCTGAGGAGATTTACGATGAAGAACGGACGATTTAGCGACGCACAGATAATGGCGGTGTTGAAGCAGGCTGAAGGTCTCGTCGACGTGCCAATTGAGGCTTGCTCGCCGAAGGTATCTTTCGGTTCGTTTGGTCAGTTCCAGAGCAAACTTCTGAACCCATCGGTAGACGGTCGACCGATCCACCGCGACGCCACGTTCTTCGAGACGATCGACGACATCCTGGTAGGACAAAGGATATCGGAGTTACCAGCGCACGGCACACAGGATGACTTCACGGGGAAAACGGTGGTGCTTGAACGGTGAACTACGCGGCATATCTCGCTCCTAAATCCCGAAACTGGCGAAATGGGTCAATTAATGCAGCAGTCCCCACTCGGGAAACGGTAGCCTTTTAAAGCACCGGAATGTTTGGCTTTTGTCGTATCCGTTGGTACGATTTCAGATCATGCCCCGCAAGTTGACGATGCTGCCCGGCGGGCAAAACCCTATTTCTGCGGATTTGGCAAGGAAAAGAACCGTTATACGTTAGTCAGGACGGGGGCGGCGATTTTTTTGGGCCGTCCACACCAATCCCGGTAAAATGGCAAAACAGGCACCATAGCGTCGCGCCAGTCGCGCAGGGTTTCCAGCCAGTCGCCAAAGCCACTCTAACGCCAATCGTTGCACGATACGGGGGGCGCGCTGCTGCGATCCGGCGATGAAATCCAAACCGGCACCAACCGACACAAATCCACAGACGGGCAGGGCATCTGAACCGTGTATGGCAAAAATTTCCTGCTTGGGGGCGCCAAGGGCCAGAAAACACAGGCCTGCGCCGCTGGCCCCCAAACGAGCGATCAGTTCGTCTGCTTCCTTGCTGGTCGGATTAAACCCGAAAGGAGGAGCAATCTGCGCCACGATCTCAAGACCAGGATGGGCCGCTTTTAATGCTGTGGTCGTAGCTGACAATGTTGCCGGGGTTGAGCCGAACAGTGCCACCGGAACGCCGTGCTTGGCTGCAATATTCGCCAGAGGGGCAATCAGTTCGGACCCTGGTACGAGATCCACCGGCCGCCCCGCCAGACGGGATAGCCAGACGATCGGATTACCATCAGCGACCACATGGCTGTGATGAAGGTACGCCGCTTTGAAATCTGCGTTTTGGCGCAATTTGACACAATGGTCCAAATTCAGAGTGGCAAGTGCAAAGCCCTGCCTCTTTGCCAGACGGTCCGAAATTTCCTCAAGGAGGGCGTCGCGGTTCGGGTGCGTGATACGCACTTTGCCTGCGGGCGCGTTTTGCCCCCAATAAATATCCGCCATGATCTTCCGCCTAACCTTGTAAATAACTTCCGATTTTGCCTTCGCAGGAGGCAAAAGCTTCCTTTGAATAGGTCTGTAACTAGTACTCTTTGTATGTTGCTTCATTGTGCTAAGAATAGGGCACAGCGAAGCGCTTTATGCCCGAAGTGTCGTCAAGTTAGACAGAAACAGATAAGATCGGCAAGACAGAGCAAGAGGTTTGAGTATGACAGTGGCAGTGAATACCCAGTTGAGCATCATCATCGCGGCGAACAATGAAGAAGATTATATCGGACCCTGTCTGGATGCTGTGCTGGCGCAAGATGCGCAGGCCGGTGTGCTTGACGTCATCGTAGCTGCAAATGCCTGCACGGATCGTACCGAAGGCATCGTCGCAGGTTATGTGCCCGACTTCACCGCGCGGGGGTGGCGGTTAACCTGTCTGCAACTGGACCGGCCTGGCAAGGTGGGCGCGTTGAACGCAGGAGACAAGGTGGCCATTGGCGCAATGCGCGTCTACCTAGATGCGGATGTGATCTGTGACACTGCCCTAATCGGTCAGCTTCGGGCTGTCCTGATGTCGGAGCGTCCGCTTTATGCCACTGGCACGCTGGTTGTGACACCGGCCCGTAGCTGGATTACGCGGGCCTATGCCAAATTCTGGCAGCAACTGCCGTTTGTCAAAGGCGGCGCTGTGGGCGCGGGACTGTTTGCTGTGAATGGTGTAGGCCGTGCCCTTTGGGGGGACTTCCCGGAGGTTATCTCGGATGATACCTTTGTACGGCTGAATTTTCAGCCAGATCAGCGGATTGAAGTGCCAGCGGCCTATCACTGGCCCATGATCGAAGGCTGGTTCGGGCTGGTCAAAGTGCGCCGCCGTCAGGATGCAGGGGTGCGTGAAATCCATGATCTCTATCCGCATCTGGCCACCAATGAGGCCAAGGTGGGTTTGGGACCGAAGGAACTTGTGTCGCTCGCTTTGCGATATCCGGTTAGTTTTACTGTTTATGTGGGCGTGGCGCTGAGCGTGCGCGCGCGTCCTGCGCCTGCGGGCTGGACCCGTGGGCGATAGCATCGTATTTGTAAAGAACATATTCAAGGATCATTTGATTGCATCAATACCGTAAAGAGATCGATGGACTGCGCGCACTCGCCATCTTGCCGGTCTTGTTCTTTCATTTCGATATTCCCGGTTTTTCGGGCGGTTTTGTCGGAGTGGATATCTTTTTCGTCATTTCGGGTTTTCTGATTGGCGGTCTCCTCTGGGGGGAGTTGGTAGACACCGGGCGGGTGCGGCTGGGGCATTTCTATATGCGCCGGATCCGGCGGCTGGCCCCGGTTTACTTTGCGGTGATCTTGGCCTGCCTTGTGATCGGCTGGCTGATCATGCTGCCGTTTGATTTCCGCGCCCTTGGCAAAGAGATCATCAGTTCCTCGGTATATCTGTCCAACGTCTATTTCTTTTCCGAAGCAGGCTATTTCGACACGGCATCCAAGGAAAAGATCCTGTTGCACACATGGTCACTATCGGTGGAGGAACAGTTTTATATCTTCCTGCCTGTGACACTGCTTTTGCTCAAAGCTGTGCGATCCTCCCTGCCAGTTGTGTTGGGTCTTGTCGGGCTGGTCTCGTTTATTGCCTGTATTGTCGTAACCCCCCAGTCCCAGCCTGCGACATTCTATTTGTTCCCCTTTCGCGCATGGGAGATGCTGGCAGGTGTCTTACTGGCTGTCGCGGGCGTGCAGCGGGGGCTGACATGGGATCTGCACCCCGCCCTGTCTTGGGGGGGCGTTGCGCTGATGGGGGCGGGGGTGACGCTGCTCGTTCCCGATCCGAGTTTTCCGGGCTGGAAGGCCGCCGCGCCGGTGCTGGGTGCCGTGCTGATCATCGCCAATGGAAAGAATGCCAATCTGATCAATCAGGTGCTCTCCAGCCGGGTGTTGGTCTTCATCGGGTTGATTTCCTATTCGCTTTATCTGTGGCACTGGCCGATCGTGACGCTGTCCAGTTATTACTGGGGCGAGGCAAACCCGCTACCGGTGCGTCTGGCGAAAATCGCTTTGTCTGTTGGCTTGGCTTACCTGAGCTGGCGGTTCATCGAAGGGCCTACCCGACGCGCCGGAATCCCCCCCGCGTGGTTGTTCACCGCAGCAGGTCTTGCAACGGCGGGGGCGGTTGCGGCAGGGGCGCTGTTGTTTGTCAGGGACGGACTGCCGGAGCGGTTTGATCCGCAGGTGCGCACCCATATCGAAGCGACGCGCGGGTTTAGGCAGGACTGGCGCCGCTGTATCGTACCGGCAGAGGGTGGTTTTGCCGGGATTGAGGTCTGTCCCATTGGCCCAGAAGGTGAACCGCGTCTGCTGATCTGGGGCGACAGTCATGTGCGTGCCTTCAAGGAAGGATTGGAACAGGCGGCTTTTGAACATGATGTGCCTGCGCTCATCATCTGGCGGGCGGGTTGTGTGCCGGCTTTCGGATTGGAGAAGTTCGAGAACACTTCGACGCCAGTGCAAAACACGGCGTGCGGTGAGAAGAACCGGCAGATTGAAGCTGCCCTGAACACAGGCGCCTTTGATACGGTGCTGCTGATCGGTCGCTGGACCTATTATTCCCAAGGGGTTGGTGTCGGGCGCGATGCGCGAAACACGATCAAGATTAGTGCCACCGATGGGCGCGAAGCCCCGCAGGATGCGTTGGTCCGCCAAGCGATGCAGGACAGTATTGAGACCTTGACGGAACAGGGTCGCAAGGTCTTTGTGTTGCGTCAGGTTCCGGAAATATTCGACTATGATTCCCGTGTGGTCGCGCGGGCTCTGGCCCATGGCCATATGGATCAGGAGGATGTGGTATGGCTTTCCGTGACCCCGCTGGCAGACCTTGAACTGCGCAACGCCGAGGCCGACGGGATGCTTGCTGCGCTGTCAGGACAGGCCGAGATAATCGACCCCTGGCCGTTTCTTTGTGATGACACAAGTTGTTCGGCCATGTGGGAGGGTCGTGCGGGATATCTGGACAACAACCACGTGATTAATGCCACTGCCAAACGTCTGCGCGGGATTTTTGCCCCTGCGTTTGATGCTGCAGGAGGTGCGCCATGAACCTGCAGCAGGCACAGACCCGCAACTGGGACGTGATCGTCATCGGTGCAGGCATGGGGGGGGGGATTGCCGCGCGCCGGCTGGCTGAACAGGGGCTGTCCGTGCTGATTGTTGAAAAAGGTCCTCAGGATCATCCACAGGAACAGCAGGGGCTGAACCAGAAGATGCTGGATCCGGTGGCCCGGCGTGTGCGCAGTTTCTGGCCCACACAGATAGAGGTCACGCTGAACGGACGTACCAGCCGCAGTTTTGCCGCCCTTGGGTGCGGTGTGGGGGGATCCTCGGTGTTTTATGCAGGCGCGCTGGAACGCCCCGAACGCCACGATCTGGAAAATACACCGGCCATGCCCCATCCCACAGGGGGCTGGCCCGTCGGCTACGACGATTTTACCCCCTATTATGCGCAGGCCGAAACCATCCTGCATATCGCCGGTGAAAACGACCCGCTTTCGGCAGAGGCTGCGTTCCCGCTGAAACCGCCGCTACCGATTGGTGCCGACGAGCAGCGGATGATGGACAGGATGGCGAAGCACGGGTTGCACCCCTACCGGTTGCCGCTGTCGATCCGCCATATCGAAGGGTGTATGATGTGCATCGGGCATAAATGCCCGCGCCACTGCAAGATGGACGGGCGGTCT
Source organism: Amylibacter sp. (assembly GCA_034670045.1). Classification (GTDB taxonomy): domain Bacteria; phylum Pseudomonadota; class Alphaproteobacteria; order Rhodobacterales; family Rhodobacteraceae; genus Amylibacter. The sequence goes on from JAXMOF010000003.1 coordinate 94,354, forward strand.
GCCGGGATCGAACCGGCTCTGGCCACGGGCCAAGCCATGTTGCTGACCGATTGCGATGCCACCGCGCTGGTCTATGACGAAAGGGCCGTGACAGGGGTCAAGCTGACCCAAGAAGGACATGACGCGATTTTAAGTGCGCGTTTTTATGTGCTGGCCGCAGGGGGCTATGGCTCGCCTCGGTTGCTTTTGCGGTCGCAGGGACCAAACCCCGCAGGCTGCGCAAATTCTTCGGATTGGGTGGGGCGCGGGCTGATGTTTCACCTGAATGAGCTGTTCGTACTTTGGCCTCAGCGCAAACACCGGTTCAAGGGGGCGTCCAAGGCGATTTCCCTGCGGGATCTATATAGTCACAAGGGCGAAAGATTTGGGGTCATCCAATCGGTCGGTCTTGAGGCGTCCTTTGGCAATATAGCCACATTCCTGTGTGGGGTTTACGATCGCTCGGCGCTGCGCCATATCCCAAAATTGCGTTATCCGTTGACCAATATTCCGGCACTAATTGCAGCGCGGATGTTGGGAGATGCCAAGATTTTTTCTGCCATTATGGAAGATCTGCCCTATCCCGATAACCGTGTGGTGATAAATGAAAATGATCCTGATGTGCCGACGTTTCATTATACTATTCATGATGAGATGATGGCGCGCTGGCGGGCTTACCGGCGCCGGATCAGAAAGGCGTTTGCCGGGCAACGGCGGCTGATGACGGGGATGGCCCCCCAGTTGAATTTCGGTCATCCCTGCGGCACCTTGCGGTTCGGGCATGATCCGGAAACCTCTGTTCTGGATGCCAGTTGCAAAACCCATGATTTGAACAATCTCTACGTGACGGATTCGTCGTTCTTTCCGACCTCCCTCGGGGTGAACCCCAGCCTGACTATTGCCGCCAATTCCCTGCGTGTCGGTGATATCATCGCCGCACGCGCCAGATCGGAGACTTCAGATGGATTATAGTGGAACCTTGGCAAACGGTGTTGTTGTCGTCACCGGTGCCAGCGCAGGCCTTGGGCGGGCGCTGTGTCAGAACTTGATGGGGCGGGGTGTGCGGGTGGCAGGGCTGGCCCGCTCAAACGACCCCTTGCAGCAGTTGGCAAAAGACGCGCCCGAGGGACTGTTTTTGCCAGTTGCGGTGGATGTGGGCGATCCGGTGGCGGTCACGGAAGCATTTGCTAAAATCCGCCGCGAAATGGGTGCCGTAAGCGTATTGATCAACAATGCGGCCCTCTATCCACGCCGTGATATCCTTGAGGAAACGGTCGACAGCTTCATGCATACGGTGGAGGTCAATCTGGGCGGCATGGTCGCCTGCACTGCCGAGGCGCTTCAGGATATGGTGGAAACCGGTGTGGGCCGGATCGTGAATGTCACAACCTATGCGGGCAACGGACCGGCCCCTGCGGCTGCGGCCTATTCTGTGTCCAAAGGGGCTTGCCGGATCTACACCAAGGCGCTTCTGGCCGATCTGGGCGACCGGTTTCCCGACATCATCATCAATGAATGGATCCCCGGTGGATTAAACACAGGGATGGGCATTCCCGACGGACTGGACCCTGCCGATGCCGCCCGTTGGGGGGGCGCGCTGGCGCTTATGCATGCCCGCGGGATTTCCGGAATGACATTCGAGAGAGACCATTCGGTGCAACCGCCCGCCGGGATCAAACGGCGGATCGTGAACCGGATTTTGGGGCGGGAGCGGCAAATTCATCTTGCCTAGGTTTTTTGCGCGGGGACGGTTTGACCTGATTCCCGCGCGGCCGTCGTTCGTATCGCCCCAAAAGGGCCCCCGCCACCATCCAGGTGACAGGTGTCAATCCGGAGTTGGGGATCAGATCAATCAGGTTGACCACGAGGATTACGCAAAGTCCTTGTGTGACGAAAGAATTTGCCAGCGTGCCCCTGCTCGACATGTACAAAAAGACCGGCAGGGTCAGTAACCCGAATTGTGCCAGATAGCCCGCCCACCCCGCATTGCCAAAAACGATCACCCAAGTACCATCGGTGACAGACAGATCCTTGCCACTGGCAGGGTCGTAAACGCGACTGCGCCCCCATCCCCCCCATCCCAACAGGGGTTTTTCCGCAGCACGTTCCAGCAGGATATCTTCGTTGTCGAGCCGGAATTTGAACGACTTCGCGCGATCGGCGCTGATCGACTGGGCAAACTCATACATACGGTCCACCGGGGCCAGTCCCGCCGAGCGCATCATCGGATAGACCAGCACAGCCAGTGCAAATACCACCGACAGGATACGCCAGTGCCGCGCCTTGGTCAGGAGCATGATCGGCAGGAATAGTGACGCAATCATAAAGGCGCCAAGGGTTTTGGACATAAAGAGGATGAAGAAGAGCCACAGGAACGTATAAAACGCAAGTGCTGCACTTTGGGGTGGGGAGGCGGCTGCGTTACGTGCGCCCCGCAGTTTGCCCGCAGCAGACCTGCTGGCAATCCGTTCGCGGTAAAGCGTGAATGCAGCCAGAACCGACAGCAATATGAACAATCCGACCCGCAGCCCGTGCTGGATAAACACCATCGGGCGGTATCCTCCGTCCCGCACTTGCTGGCCAAACAGATGGGCGTGAAAGCCGTAAAGCCAGCGATGTAATTGCGGGCTGAGACGGATCTCGATCAGGATCAGCAGTGAATAGACCAGTCCGGCGGCGACAAAGGCGCGCAGCAACTGAACATGCGCTTCCTGCGTGGCCAGATGCCGCCGCGCCAGCAGAAACGGCAGCACCATCACTGCGGTATTCAACATCATCGAAAAGATGTCGTAGGTCCGGATACCCGGGATCACCCGCGGTCCGGCGACAACGATATCGTTGTTTGTCATCGAAATCCCGATCGGGGTGACAAAGAGCATCAGCAGGCACAGGTTCGCAATCCAGTTGTGCCGAAAGGGTTTCTCCTCTTTTTCCTTCGGGTGGGGCCGCCTTGCCGGGGTCGAAGATCCCGCAGCGACGGGCGGCGCGCGGCGGGGCTGCAAGGGGGGCGGGGTTAACCAGCACATTATGGCCGCTACCAGACTGGGAATGAGCACTTTGTCGAAAGCGGGCAAGAGTGGAAGGTCTATTTCGGTGCGTTCGGGCAGAAACAGATAACCGCCCATAATTGACCATACCAGTGCTTGTGGCAGGGGGAATCGCCGGAACAGGACGATCACAACCAGCGGATAGCTGAACAAAACAATGTATGCGAACAGATTGGGCATCAGCTTATGTCAGGTAGACCTCTATTACGTCATACTATTGTTGATATCTTAACCAATAGATACCCTGCATGCCACAAATCATGACTTGTGATCCTGCGCTGCTTTTGAAACGGAGAGGCACATGTGGCTTGTCTGTCTGGGTTCCAGACGTGCCGAACACTGACGTACGTGCTACAAGCTTTTGACAGAAATGAAGAATTGCGATATTGAGATACCTTAAATAGATTGTATGAAAACGGGATAAATCCCTATTTTTTGCGATACGGATTTCAATAAGGAGGCAACCTCAGCGGCGTCCGCTTAAAACATGACCTAACCTCTCCCCATTCGTGTTATGGTGTCTTGGAAACAAGAAGCGTGACACAGTTTTTTAAGGGTATTCAGGGTGCAGAAAGTTTGAATTAATGATTGAAAAGACTGAATTGGACGGCGTTGTTATTATTGAACCGCGCCGCTTCACCGACAGCAGGGGTTATTTCTGCGAAACGTATAATATTAATACCTTGGCCGAATTTGGTATCACCACCACTTTTGTGCAGGATAACCAGTCTTTCAGCGAAGAGTCAGGCACCGTACGGGGCTTGCACTTTCAGGCGCCTCCTGCGGCACAGGCAAAACTGGTGCGGGTGCTGAGCGGCGTAATTTGGGATGTTGCCGTGGATATTCGTTCGGGCTCTCCTACATTCGGCCGGTGGGTCGGGTGCGAATTATCCGCTGAAAAAGGTAATCAGCTGTTGATCCCTGCCGGTTTCTTGCATGGGTTCATCACACGCACCCCCAAATGCAACGTGGCGTATAAATGTTCCGCGCCCTATTACCCTGCCACAGAAAGGGCGGTGCGTTTCGACGATCCCGATCTGGCGATCGACTGGGGGATCAGGTCCGAGGATGCTGTGCTTTCCGACAAAGACGCTACTGCCGCAGCTTTCGCTGATTTGAATACGCCGTTCACCTATGAGGCCCACCCTTGAAAATTCTTGTAACCGGAGGGGCCGGGTTCATCGGCTCTGCTGTTGTGCGGCTGGCGGTGGCACAGGGACACAATGTGGTGAACCTTGATGCGCTGACCTATGCGGCCTGTCTGGCCAATGTCGCCAGCGTGGCGGGCATGGCGAACTATGCCTTTGAACAGGCAGATATCCGGGACCGCGATGCTTTGGACCGTATCCTTGCACAGTATCAACCCGATGCGATCATGCATTTGGCAGCGGAATCCCATGTGGACCGCTCCATCGACGGGCCTGGTGCGTTTATCGACACGAATGTAACCGGCACCTACACCCTGCTAGAGGCCGCGCGCACGTATTGGGAACGGCAGGGCTGTCCCGACAGTTTCCGCTTTCATCACGTGTCCACGGATGAGGTTTACGGATCACTCGGGGCGACGGGGCAATTCACCGAAACGACGCCTTACGATCCCCGCAGCCCCTATTCCGCTTCCAAAGCCGCATCCGACCATCTGGTCCGTGCCTGGGGCGAAACCTATAACCTTCCCATTCTGCTGACGAATTGCTCCAACAATTATGGGCCTTTCCACTTTCCCGAGAAACTGATCCCGGTGGTTATTTTGAATGCTCTGCACGGGAAACCCATTCCTGTGTATGGCGCGGGCGAAAATGTGCGCGACTGGCTTTATGTCGAGGATCACGCCGATGCGCTGCTGAACGTTCTGATACGCGGCGCGCGGGGGCGCAGCTATAACATTGGCGGGGGAAACGAGGCCCGCAACATTGATCTTGTAGAAACAATCTGCAGGTTGCTGGATCGTCACCGTCCTGATGCAGCCCCTCATGAGGATCTGATTACCTTTGTGGCCGACCGTCCCGGCCACGACCTGCGCTATGCAATTGACTCCACACGGATCAACACGGAATTGGGCTGGTACCCTTCGGTGACACTGGAACAAGGTCTTGAGAGAACCGTCGTGTGGTATCTCGGCCACGCGGACTGGTGGCAGCCTCTGCTGGAGCGGGAAGGCGTGGGTACACGTCTGGGGGTCCGATGAAGGTCCTCGTCTTTGGCAAAACCGGACAGGTCGCACGGGCCCTGATCGCCGCCGGCCCCGCCGCCGGTGTGCAGATCACCGCGCTTGGTCGCGAAGATGCTGATTTACTTGATCCTGCCGCTTGTGCCGGGGTCATCGCCCGGATGGATATGGATGCTGTTATCAACGCTGCGGCCTGGACTGTGGTGGACGCGGCCGAGGAGCACGAGACCGAAGCCCTTGTGATTAACGCCGAAGCACCTGGCGCGATGGCCGCAGCCTGTAGGAACCGCGACGTGCCATTCGTGCATATATCAACGGATTACGTTTTTGATGGTGCACAGGGGGCAGCATGGAAACCCCAGGACCCCACAGCCCCGCTGAGCACTTACGGGCGCACCAAACTGGCGGGGGAAAAGTTAGTATCCGCCACGGGCGCGCGCAGTGTCATCCTGCGCACGGCTTGGGTCTTTGACGGGACCGGCAGGAATTTCGTGACCACTATGCTGGGGCTCAGCGAGACCCGCGATGCCTTAAGCGTGGTTGGCGATCAGACAGGCGGGCCGACACCGGCGGCAGCCATTGCTGTGGCCTGTCTGACCATCGCCAAGGCGCTGCACGCAGGGCAAGGCGCGCCGGGTGTTTATCATTTCTCAGGCGCACCCGATGTGACTTGGGCTGATTTTGCCCGAAGGATTTTTGCCACTGCCGGACGCAGTGTCATGGTCACAGATATCCCCACATCCGATTATCCGACCCCCGCCATGCGCCCCGCTAATTCGCGGCTTGATTGCAGGAGTCTTGAAAAAACTTTTGGCATCTCCCGCCCCGATTGGCAGGCGGAACTGGATGTTGTTATCAAGGAGGCCCTCTCATGAGCACCCGAAAAGGTCTGATTCTCGCCGGGGGCACCGGGACGCGGCTCTGGCCGATTACGCAAGGTCTGTCCAAGCAGTTGATGCCGATCTACGACAAGCCGATGATCTATTACCCGCTGTCGGTTCTGATGCTGACCGGCATCCGTGACATCGGGATCATCACCACTCCGCAGGATCAGGAGCAGTTCCAGAACCTGTTGGGGGACGGGTCGCAATGGGGCATTACCATCACCTGGCTGGTGCAGCCCAACCCTGAAGGTCTGGCACAGGCCTATCTGATTGCGGAGGAGTTTCTGGCCGGAGAATCCTCGGCTATGGTGCTGGGGGACAATATCTTTTTTGGTCATGGCCTGCCGGAATTGCTGACCGCGGCAGATACGCAATCTGCGGGAGGCACGGTCTTTGGCTATCGTGTCGCTGACCCCGAACGCTATGGCGTGGTGGGGATGGATACGGATGGGAAGGTGACGAAGATCATCGAAAAACCCGAGATTCCCCCTTCAAATTATGCGGTGACGGGGCTTTATTTTCTGGACGGCACCGCGCCCGAGCGGGCACGTTCTATCCAGCCCAGTTCGCGGGGTGAACTGGAAATTGTCACCTTGTTGGAAAGCTATCTCAACGAAGATGCGCTGACTGTGAAACGCATGGGCCGGGGCTATGCCTGGCTCGATACGGGGACCCACGGCAGCCTGTTGGATGCGGCCAATTTCGTGCGCACCTTGCAAAGCCGTCAGGGGATGCAAACCGGCTGCCCCGAGGAGATCGCCTATGAGTCCGGCTGGATTGATGATGCCGCTCTGAGCGTGCTGGCCGAGCGTTATGCCAAAACGGGTTATGGCGATTACTTGCGTGGGCTGCTCTGATATGGGGCTGGCCTACCTGATGAACACCTATCCGATCACGTCCACGACCTTTGTGCGGCGGGAAATTCACGCCCATGAAGCCTCTGGTGTGCCCGTCACCCGTTTCGCTATCCGCTACTGGGCGGAGGTTCCCGTTGACCCGCGTGATCGCGCAGAGATTGGCAAGACCACCTATATTCTCAAGCAGGGGGCTGGAAAACTTGTGTCGCGCACGCTGCGCGAAATGGTGATGAACCCCGTTGGCTTTGCGAAGGCGTTGAAGACGACATTCTATCTGGCCACGCGTCCTGGTAGCACAGGGATAAAAAACGCAGCCTATCTGGTGGAAGCTGTATTTTTTAAACAGGCGGCGCTGACTTCAGGGGTGCATCACGTCCATGCGCATTTTTCAACTAATTCCGCGGCTGTTACCCTGTTGGCCCGCCGTATGGGGGGACCAAGCTACAGTTTCACCGCCCATGGCCCGGATGAGTTCGATGACCCGACCGGCAATGCTCTGTCGGTGAAAGTCGAACATGCCGCTTTTGTTGCCGCAATCACCGATTACGCGCGGGGTGTAATCCTTGGCACTACAGGGTCCGGGGCCGCGGATAAGGTCAAGGTGGTGCGCTGCGGCATTGATCTGGATGAATTCGAGGCAACGCCGACACCGCAAAATAAGCGTATCGTTTGTGTCGGGCGGCTCTGCCCAGCCAAAGCGCAAGCCTTGCTCGTCGAAGCAGTGGCGCCGCTTGTCAAGGATCACCCGACGCTGGATCTGGTCTTTATCGGGGATGGGGAGGACCGCGCCGGAATTGAAAAACAGATTGCCGAGCTTGGGCTTGAAAACCATGTGACATTGTGCGGCTGGGGCACAGGCGAAGAGGTCCGCGCCGCGATCAAGGGCGCTCGCATTTTTGCCCTGCCCAGCTTTTCCGAAGGTCTCCCGATTGTGCTGATGGAAAGTCTCGCTATGGCCCGCGCTGTGGTGACAACGCGAATTACCGGCATTCCCGAACTGGTGGATAGCGGCTGTGGCTGGCTGGTAGAGCCTGGCGATGTGCCTGCTCTGCGCGCTGCTTTGGCGGCGGCTCTTTCGGTGGATACGGACACTCTGGAAGCTTTGGGCGAAACGGGCCGGTCCCGCGTGATCCGCGCCCATGATCAGGCGCGAAATGCGGCCAAGCTGAGGGCGCTCTTTCCGACAGGGTGAGCGCAATCCAAGGCTGCGGTGCCTTTGTTAATGCAAGCTGTGAGCTCTTGTCTGAATGACAGGGTTTACCCGTAAACGTAGACGCAACCGGCTACAACAAGTGTCAAAACCAGCCAGAGCATATCGAAACGGATTTGCTTATTTCCCAGAAACGGGCGCAGCACTGACAGGGTATAAACTGCTGTTATTAGCGGGTTGACCGCGATCACCAGCAGGGCCGCTGACAGGCCAAGGGCATGATAGGTCAGCGGCAGCAGTATACAGATCGACACGGCCCGAATGGCCGAGATTATCATCATCGTCTTGGAGTGGCCAAGGTTCATAATCAGCCCGTTGAGAGTATTGAAGCGCAGCGTCAGAAAGATGACCGACAAGATCGCCAGATAGTGCCCAGCCTCGCTGTAGACGGGGGTGTAAAGCAGATCAATTAGGGTCTGTCCGCCAAACAGCACGATTAGAAAGGCCAGAATACACATTACGTCGATGACGCTTTGAAACTTGCGATAGAGGCGGGGGACATCATTAGGGCGGGTCCGTATCATCTCGCTGACGGCCGGAAACCCGACGCTGTCGCTGATGCGCGAGATGATCATCCCTCCGGCTCCGATCCATGTTTGCGCGATGGCATAGATGCCAAAGGTTGTGGTGCTCAGGAGGGCTGCCAGAACGAACCGGTCCGCGCTTTGCGCAACAAAGCTGAACACAGAGGACCCCATCAGCCATTTGCCGTAGTGCCAGATCCGCCCCGCGATTTCGGTATTCCAGGCCCATGTCATGCGGGGACCGGAAAACAGGAAGTGGGTGCTTGCCGATTTTAACGCGGCTCCTGTCAGCATGCCTGCCATCAGGGCCCAGACCGTTGGGGACAGGGCAGCGAATGCCACCATAGCAACAATTTGAAGCACCTGCCCGCCAACTTCGATCAAGGCGATATATTTCATGTTCAGGTGGCGCGCGGCCAGATCGTAGGTCGTGGATTCAAAGCCCATAATTATAGGCGTAAGGGCTGACAGCGTAATTAGGAGAGGTAATCTGGGATCGGCATAGACCGACCCTAGGGGGGCCATCGCGGGGGCCAGTAACCAGAGCGCCAGCGCGGTCAGCAGTACCCCCAGACCAATGGTAGCCCCCCGAATGATTTTGAACACCCAGGCCACATGCAGGAAGTGCTCCTCATCACCGTCAGGCTCGCGGGCGATGCTGCGGTTGATCCCGATGTCGGTGAAATGGCCAAAACCTGCTATCAGAATACCCACCATCGCCATCAGGCCAAAGGCTTCGGGCACGAGAATTCGCGTCATGATCAGGTTGCTGGCCAGCCGCAGACCGCGTCCGCCCACCACCAGTATAAGGCTCCAGCTGCCCGCTTTGAGAATACGTTGTCCCAGAGATCCGGGACGGTGTGCAGGGGGGGGAGTGGGATTGTTCATTTATATTCAATCAATTCCGGATCATAGCCGCGCCAGCGGCGCCAGCAATAATCCAATACGCCGCGGCATTCGGCAAACTTGCACAGGGTCAGCAGCAATCCCCGTTCCCATCCAAATCTTGTGCCGCCGTCACGGAGCGCGAGCCGAGCCACCTGTACAGGATAGATCATCGCCATCCAAAGCGCTAAAGGCCCGAATATAAGACAGCTCAGTAGAATTATTACAGGAAGCACCAAGCCCCAGACCAGCGCTCGGCTTGTGGTCGCGACGCAGTGCCGTTCCCCGCTGGCACCATACATCGCCGCACCTTCCGCCGCTGCATAACCGGCCCGCCGCGCGCGACTGAAAAACTGCTGGGCTGTCGTCATCGCCGCATCGTGCAGGGTCATTTCCGCGTCCAGCCGCCAGATCATCCATCCCATACGTCGCATCCGCAAACACATTTCGGGCTCTTCGCCGGCAATGAGGTTTGGATTGTAGCCGCCCACCTCGCTCAGTGCCTGCATCCGGATCAGGGCGTCCCCGCCACATGCTTTGGCTTCACCCACCGGCGTGTCCCATTCTGCGTCACACATGCGGTTGTAAACCGAGACATCGGGGGCGCGTTCGCGCCGGCGCCCGCAGACCACAGCGACCTTGGGGTTTTGCATTAAAAACGCAGTGGCTTTTCTGATCCAGTCGGGGTCCAGCGTGCAATCACCGTCAATGAACTGTACCAGATCGGGCCTTGTGCCCCGCTCTAGCGCGGCAATTCCGGCATTGCGTGCCCGCGCTGCGGTAAAGGGCGTGTCTGTATCCAGCACCACAATTTCGGCTCCGGCAGCGCGGGCGGCGGCGACCGAGCCATCCTTTGACCCGCTATCGACATAGATGATGCGTTCCAGCCCCTTGCCCAGAGATGCGAGGCAGGCCAGCAGGCGCGCGCCCTCGTTACGCCCGATAATCACTGCACTGACGGTTGGGCCGGAGTCAATCATCGCGTTCTTTTCAGAATCTGTGCGGACATATCGCGCTTTACCACGCGACCTGTTCCGATACTGATCCGGCCGCGGGAAATCCCCAAGGCAGAGTGCGGTCCAAGGACTGTATCGTCTCCAATTTTTTGCGTTAGCAATATCATAGCGTCAAAGTGGTCCAGTTCTATCAGCGGTCTCTAAAAGTCGCATCAGGCAAGCTGATGCCTTTGATGGCTTTGTCGGCCTAAAAAAGATATCGTAAAGCAGATTGAATGGCGTCCGCAAAGCCCGTAGCGGTATTTCCATGCGCTAATTTCCAAACCGATGCTAAAACACCGCGTGCAAACCGGCTTTATAGAGGCCTTGTTGTGACCCGTGGGGCCGGTGCAACGGGTCTTTAGCGGGAAGGATATCCGGTGTTCTACCGCCCGGTCTTGATCCGGCTAGTTATCACATCAGCGACCCGCAACGCATTGGCGGCAATGGTCAGACTGGGATTTACGCCCATTGATGTGGGAAAAAATGACGAATCCGCCACATATAAATTGTCCAGATCATGGGTCTTGCAATTTGCATCCAGCACCGAAGTTTCCGGATCGCTGCCAAAGCGCAATGTGCCACAAGGGTGGCCGTAGTTCAGTTCGGGCCGCTGGCCCATCAACATGGTGCGATACCCTTTGAAGGTCTTTTTGATCCGGCGTCGGAAAATTTGACGGCGGTGCAGCAATTCAGTAGGCAGACTGTAAACAAAGCTGAGGACCTCTTTGTCATCAGCGTCTACCAGCACGCGGTTTTCGGGGTAGGGGAGATCTTCCAGAATTCCGACAAAGACTTTTGCCTTGCCCAGAACCTTGGCGGCGACCAGCGCGGGGATATTGGTCAAATAGCGCAGTTTTTGGATGCGACCCAGGACCGACCGGTCATAGAGTCTGGCAAGATAAGCCGCGATATTATTAAAGGACACCTCAAGCCCCAACGACTGGATCATTCCCATTCGCGCGCCGTCCACCGTATAGATGTCACGCAAGGACACAGCTTTGGTGGCCCCCTCAAAGCGCTGATGCCGTTTTGGCCAAAGAGCAAAAAGTTCGTTCAGGTGGAACATCAGGCCCCGCCCGACCCAATCGCTGGAATTGGCACAGCCTTTGGGGTTCGCCCTGTCCGACATTAACAGCAATCTGGGCGAACCAAGCGCCCCGGCAGCGAGCACGTAATATCGCGCACGCAAACTATAACATGCACCGGCATGGGCGACTGTAATTCCGGTAACGCTCCGGGTGTCATAGTTGATTTCTGTTACGTCACAGTTTTCCAGCAAGACTGCATTGCCGGTTTCAAGCGCGGGCTCCAGTCCGGCTGACCGACCGTCCATCTTGCATTTGCGGGGGCATTTGTGACCCAGACAGACAAGACACCCGGGCAGATTGCGAAAGGCCAGATGCTGGCGGTAGGGGTGCAAGCCATCGGCGCGCATTTCAGTTATCATTGTGGTCTCGCCGACGCTGATCTCCGGGGGCGGGCCCAGGTCTGACAGCACTTCGCGGGAAAGCGGATCATGGGTGCCCGAGATGTGCAAAAGTGCCTCGGCCTGTTCAAAGTAGGGGGTGAAAGCATCATAGCCGACAGGCCAGCCGCCGGTGGGATGTGGTATCTCGGCGGTGTCCTCCAGATCGTGCCGTTCGGGGCGTTCCAGCGTACCGGCATAAAAGGCCGAGGTGCCGCCTACACCGCAGCCTATCGGGGCGAAGAACCGTATCTGGCGCTGGTTCACTGTGGCCTGTGCCGGCTTGGGCCAGTAACCTCGGATGCGGCGCGCATGGGGGTCGGACATCGTCTCGTCGAGTTCTTGTTGTTCTTGGGCGTACCCTCTAGGGCCCTTTTCCACGACCAGCACCGACAAACTCTGTTCGGCCAGCCGCCGCGCGGCCATACCACCGCCCATCCCTGCGCCAATTACGATGACATCCCAGTGGCGTGCTTGGGCATCTTGTGGTGTCATCTAGTTGCTCCTGAGACGGAAAATACTGGGACACTGATGTCCCAGACCCGCCGCGCGTTGGTGTTGGTGGTGACGCAGTTGGTATTGCAGTATCCCGCCATGCCGTGCGCGATGGCCGAACCTGTCGATTTGTCACAAAACAGGGAGCAGCGGTCAAGCATGCAGACCGCAGGCCGTGGCCTAAAACCTGATATGTTTGCCCCGAGATCACGGGCCGGATTTGACATCAAAAAAACCGATCTCACTGGCCTGAAGCTGCGACCAGAGCCTTCTGGCAGAATATTTCCGGAACAAGTTTACGGTTGACGGACTGTCTTGGTAACGGATTATGTTTCTGTCTGGAGGAGCTATGACAGAGCAAACGTTTGCCGTGATGTGGGAATTGCCACATTCTATACCCAAAGCATGAGCGCCTGCTCCAAAGCCCGGCTATTGGCCCGCAAAGCCAAAGCGCATTTGATCCGTTTTGACGAGGCCCATAGACCCATCGTTGTTATGGCGTTACGCCGGGGAGGATCGACGATGGTGGCTGATACCATTTCGATCAACCGTGGTGTCTGGGGGGCTAATGAACCCTTTGCCGTTTTTGACGCGCATCCGGGATACGACTTGAAACAACGCCTGCTGCCGCTGCGTGAACATTCGCAGTTCTTTGAACTGAACCCCGAAGAGCTGGACCAATTTGCCGGCTTTTCCAAGGGCTTGCTCGGTGCACATTACCCGGAGCTCGGGTCTTGTGCGCGGCCTAAACCGTTTCTGAAGGCGGATCGGGTCTGCCTGAAGGTCCTGAACGCGCCTTGGATGATCGACTGGTTTGCGCAGAATACCAATGCCCATGTGCTGCCACTGGTGCGTCACCCCGGTGCGCAGGCGATTTCGGTGCTACGCCAGAACTGGGGCTTTGCGGTTGAAGCTTATGGTCGCCAGCTGGATCGCATCGGGCATTATTTCAGCGAAGATCAGAGAGGGATGATCACGGATGTGCTGACGGGCGAAGACGCCTGGGCCATCGCTATCCTGGATTACGCGGTGCTGACGCGAATATTCTTTACCGGCTACACTGACCGGATTGTGCAGTACGAAGATATCGTCACTGATCCCACCCGCTTTGTGGATGAGGTGCTGATCGCGCAATTCGGCCTGCCCGAACGGGACCGGATGCTGGCTACTCTGTCTAGGCCGTCCCATTCCTCGCGGATGAGCCTGAACAGCGTGAACGAGGCCATAAAGGCGGGAAATACCCAGGACATCCTGCATAACTGGCGCAGCAAGGTCACACCCGAGATGCTGGCCGTCGGGCAGCGGATTCTGGATATGTTTGAAATTGAAACCTATCATTTTCTTGATGACAGGAAGGCAGATTTGCAGCCCTCGGATAAGCGGCTTTGAAACCGGTGGTGTGGATGTGGCTGGCATTTCAGTATGATAAAATGAATTGTCGAATCCATCGACGCGGGCTATTGGAAGTTTAATGGAGCAGCATTTTATCCTGACCTTGGGGAGATCCGGTAGCAACGCGCTGGTGGATGTGATCAATCAGCACCCGCAGGCGCTGAACTATGGCGAACTACTGGGCGACTGGATGCAGATTCGAAAAATACGCGGCCGGTTGGGTCTGTGGCGCGGCGATGATGCGGGGTATCTGGACGCTTTGCTGTCGGATGGTGTGCCCTTGCGGGTGGTTAACAGTCTGCGCAATCTGCGCAAACGCCGTGCGGGCAAGGGCAGCGAGGTGCAGCGCCGCATAGACCTGCACACCATCGGGGCCAAGGATTTTGCGACCTTTTTTCAGGCGCCCGACCTGCGGCGCTATTTTCTGGACCGTCCCGATCTTAAGGTGATCGGGCTTTATCGCGCCGACACTATTGCCCGCTTTGTGTCCTGGCAATTGCTGGATCAAACCGGCACCGTCAAACGCGCTCTGAATGACACCTCTGGCCCTGCCCGAATCGCACTGGACACAACGACCCTTCTCGCCGACATCACACGCGTCGCGGACGAGTCTGCGCTGCTGGAGACCATGCTGTCAGAACTGCCGGAAGCGCAAGTTAAACGGGTCTGTTACGAGGAATTTTTTTTTGACGCACAGGCTCAGAAGGCCACCATCAAGACCCTTTATGACTTTCTTGGCTTGCCGGGCGCACCGGCAAACATACGTGCGCGCAAGATCAACACCACACGGCTGCGCGATACGGTCTTGAATTACGACGACTGCCTGAACGCCCTTGCGGGCAGCCGGTTCTATGATGGATTTCTCGCTGCAGGTTAAAGCTAGACCTGCGGGGCTGGTGCATGAGTATCTATAAGACCATCACGTGACGCGAAGCGCTTTAAGAAGAACTGATCCGCGCTTTGATCCGCCCCAAAGCTCTTCCTAAATGGAACCCGCCAAAGCGCAGGGTGGTTCGGGTGAGGTCGACAAAATCCCTCGGCCGCACCCGCGTCTGTTGCAGGTCATACTTCAGTGCTGCCATTTCACGATGTGCAATCTTGTTGAGGATCCAGTGCTCTAGTCCGGTAAGCTCATCTGTTTTTCGTGTGCCTGTCGCATGGGACGTATTGGGCTTTTCCGGCACATCTACGTCTTTGGGTGGTGTGGCCCCGATAAAACCCGCGATTCGGTTGGCCGTCTGTTGTGGCTGGCCTACGAGATCTTCAAACAGCACCAGCGTTAGCCCGTCGCCCAGTGTTTTGCAGTGTCGTTGATAGGATCGCACAGCCATCCGCCAGTAAATTGCATAGGCGATGGGATGATAGCGTCGCGGATCGCCATCCTGCGAGGACATCGGTATATGTTTGTAAGAGGCCAGCACCTTGTAGGGATTGCGTAGGATAAACATGAAGCGCGCCTGTGGGTAATGCTGCAACAACTCGGGAATCCGGCGGAACGCGCCGGGCATTTTATAGCCCCAACGGGTGCAGCCGGCACGTTTTGCCAGACGGCGCATGAATTCTTCCTGCATTTCGGCCCACGATCCGGGCCGATCTGTGAAAGCCTGTGCGAGGGCCCCGTCCAGTGCTGGGACTTCATCTTCGGTCACATTGGGAACCGCATAAAGACCAAAGCGCAACCGCGCCCGGATTTGCCAGCCGAGGTAATAGGTCAGTTTTTCAACATCCCGGGCGTTCATTGGGGTGTCTACCCTGATCTCTTGCGCTTTGCGTTGGGTATAGAGATCGTCAAACACATACCAGTCGGGGATTTGCGACAGGATATGGCTGAGAAAAGAGGAACCGCTACGCGGCATACCCACCACGATCAAAGGATCACGGGTACAAATCTCGACAGGCAGGCGGATCGGGACAAAAAGCGGATCGCAGGCGTCAATTTGTGCAGCGTTAAGTCCTGTATCATCAGCCATCCGAGTGTCCTGACAGAGGTCCGCAGAGGACTCTATTTACGCAATTTGCGGAGCAGGTTGCGGGACTTGCGGTAGATCAGAGGGGGCACCAGTTCGCGGAGCATTCTTTGGGTTGCTTCCGAGCTTCGGGCATCATTGGTGCCGGGGCGCTGCTTGAACACGGTCGACTGGGAGATGCGGGCGTCGTCCCAGGTTGAGGTGTAGTAGTAGAGTGCGATGGACAGGCGCGGGTCGTCTTTGGGATGGTTTACCACTTCGGGGTTGCCGTGCATCGTGTTGTCGCCGGTTGAAAAACAGCACATCCGGTTCATCACCGGGGTAAAGGATGCGACTTTCTTGGACATGTCATTGGTCCAGACCTCGAAGGAGCCGCCATATTCTTCTTTCCAGTCGGGATTGAGATAGATCAGCAGGTTCAGGCGGCGTTCCAGATTCATGATTGAATGGTGGTTGAAATCCGCATGGATATCGAGAAATCCGCCGGTGTTGGTGCGGTGAATGCCACCACCCAGATAATAGGGATCTGGGATCAGCCCCTTTATACCCGACATTCTCTCCAGAAACTGGATGAAAGGGCGCGACGAGAGCGCGTGGAACACAGACTTGGAATAGGTTGGCAGGCGATCAGGATTGTAAGAGGTCTTGAGCTTTTCGTTCTCGCTGGCGTTTTCCGCGGGCTTGTCGCCCATAGCCAAAGCTTCTTCGCGCACCTGTTCCAGTATTTCTGGCGGCAGAAAATTGTCCACACAGGTATAATGATAGGGCGTCTTGGATTGGTAATCAGCAGCAATGCTGTCACCGATTTCTTTTGCCCTTTGATGGGTGATCGTCAGGGTTTCTGGGTCGAGTGGAAAAAATGCAGACACGGGTATATACCAATAAAAAATGAAGTTTGAGTAAAATCAGGAAGGACTGCGGGGGTCAAAAAGTCAAGATTCGTTTAAGAGACCGAGCGTTTCGAAATTGGCACCCGCACATGGTGTCAACCCTTCGGAACACCCGTCATGGCATCCTGCGAGACCACTTGCCAGACGATCTTTTGCATCAGCCGCGCGGCCGCAGGGCCGGGATCGTCCGCCGGAGTTCCATCGGCCCGTTGCAGGGTATGGGGGAGGCCAATGGGGTCGCGCTGGTAAAGAACTGCATAATGGGTGAGCGCCATCAGGTAGGCGCCGTAGTCGTTGAAATGGATATCGTCCTTGAATAGATCACCATACTGGCCCAGCGGGCCGACGGCCCCTCCGGTTTCTAGTGCACGGGAGAAGGCGGCCATGACCGAACCGCCTGGGATTACATAGATAGGGTGCGGTTGATCACTCCGGGCCAGGGCGGGGCGCAGTACACTATCCTCCCAATAGAGAGACCGGTCGCGGTCTAGCCGCTCCCGCCAGCCAGCTGGGTCAGTCAACTGGTGCCAGGTTTCATAAAGATACACCACCATACCGGCCTCTTGGCCCTTGGCGGTCCAGCGGTGCAGATATGTGGGGGTATCGTGGTAGCGGATTGCGTCTGCGATTTCGACCATCTCGGTCAGCACCAGCGCGTCGTAGGTGCCGGAGGCCAGTGCTTCATCGGGGTCACGATAGGCGGCATGGGCGTTTTCGGTTTTAAATCCTTTGATCGGCACATTCGGTTCCCAGTGGGATCGCAATGACGCGCCCCAACCAAGCTGGCTGGCAAAGCCGTGCCCCTCGCCCGCCAGTTGCGCAAGCATCGCCGGCATATCGCGTCCCACAAGGCTGTGGCCCAGATGGTATACCTGGCGCGAACCCTGCGGCGCAGGGGCCGGAGTGTCGTAAAGGGCCGCAAAAGCCTGTGGGTCCAGCGGCGCAGGCTGGCGGCTGTAAAGGCCGAGCGCTGCGAGGATGAACAGCACTGGGGCGATCAGGATCTTTTTCAGACGGTGGCGCATGATGGACCGGAGAGTGGTTTGAGGATGAATGCCACGAGTTTGAGTTTGATGCGGCTCAATTGTGACACCACCACGAGGACAGGATCACACCGTCTATTATGCTGCTGCCCCCGGATAGAGGCAACAGATCAAAGCAAAGCGCCTCCCGGGGAAAGCCGGTTTGCCCCTGCCTGATAAAAAAGCCCGGCAGGTCGCACAGGGTTGCCCCGCATGCAAGGCTCATCGGTTTTGCCGCTGTTTGCGCATCTCCCGCCGCCGTGCCATGGCATCGGTGAGCGTGCCGCCTGCAGGGGGCTCGGGTGTTGCGGTGGAGGTTTGCGCGGGCTGGGGGACCGCCGCGATCGGGGGGGCTTTGGGCGCAGCGTTTCCAGCCTTCTTGGCAACAATCTCTGACAAGGCGCCAAGGGTCGGGGCGCGAAAAATATCGGTGATCGAGAGTTTTTGCACGCCAAGTCGCGTGCGGATTTCCCGGTGCGCCTGTACCGCCAGCAACGAGTGACCGCCCAAATCAAAGAAGCTGTCTTTGGGGCCAATCTGCCCGACCCCGAGGATTTCGGACCAGATTTCAGCGATCTTCTGGCTGATTTCAGCCTCAGAGCCCAGATCGACCGCCGCTGTCTCCGGCTCCGCTTTTGCCTCTGTAGCTGTCGTCAGTGTAGGTTTCGCAACGATTGGGGCGGCTTTACCCGGTACAGGCGCGGGCAGGGCCTTACGGTCGACTTTCTTGTTCGGGGTCAACGGAAAGGCGTCCAGCGTCACAAAATGCTGTGGCACCATGTATTCGGGCAGGGATCTGAGCATTCCGGCGCGCAAAGCGGCTTCATCCACGGTTGTTTCCGTCAGCATATAGCCGACCAACTGCACAACCCCAGGCGTATCTTCCCGTGCAATAACAACGGATTGCTGGACGCCGTCAAACCGGTCCATGACGCTTTCGATTTCGCCCAGTTCCACACGGTAGCCGCGCAGTTTGACCTGAAAATCCGCACGCCCCAGAAAGTAGAGCCGCCCGTCCGGTTCCCAGCGCACCAGATCGCCGGTACGATACATGCGCCCCCGACCCGCAGAGTTAGGGTCAAGGGCCTTAAAGGGATCAGTCACAAAACGTTCCGAGGTGAGCGCTTCACGCTGGAAATAGCCCCGCGTCACACCGGCCCCTGCGATATACAGCTCGCCCGGCATGCCAATGGGCCGGGGTTCCATATCCTCACCCAGCACATATACTTGTGTATTGGCAATTGGGGTGCCGATGGGCACTGCGCCCTGGCCTGGCGCGACTGTCTGGGTGGTGGACCAGATTGTGGTTTCGGTCGGGCCGTACATATTTTCCACGTGCCCCCCTGTAAGGGCGCGCAATTCGTCGGCCAGCGCCCCGGGCAGTGCCTCACCGCCCACCATCAAATGGTCGAGCTGGCGTAAAGCGGTCCTTGCCTCTTCGTTCATGGCCAGCATTTGTGCCATGGACGGGGTACATTGGAGATGGGTGACTTTATGGCGCAAAATCTGTGCCGCAATGGAATAATCGTCGTCGGCCACTGTCTGGTTGCTGGCAGCGACCACCTGTGCGAGCGGCTTCAAGCCTTCCAGCACGTGATCCACATCGATGCCGTAATCAATCAGACAGGCGATCTCGGTGACGCCGATGGCTTTGACCTGTGCGACCCGTTCAATCGCGTCCTCAACCGTGCCAAACAGCCCGCTATCGTTGAAATACCGTTCAAAGGCGAAATCGAGGATACCCTCCATTTCCTCGGCATTCAGCGATGCCAGATCAATCTGCATCGGGTTTTCAACCCCTTTGGGTTTCTTGAATGCCGGAAAAGCCCAGGCGTATTGTTTGATCAGGCCGGCGGCGGCACGCAGGTAATCCTTCATAGGCTCGCGGGCAATTTCGTGGGCCTGCTCGCGGGTGTCCGCAAGAAAGCTGTGCAGCATCAAAGTGACGGAAAAATCATCGGGGTTATGGCCCGCTTCGCGCAGGGCGGTGTGGTAGATGGTGATTTTTTCCGCAACTTCATCGACGCTTTGCCCCAGAAGGTGGGTCAGCACGTTGCAGCCGTTTTCTCCGGCCTCTTTCCATGTTGCAGGATTGCCAGCGGTCGTGACCCAGACATTCAGTGTCTTGGAGACGGGGCGCGGTTGGGTGACAACACCATGCATTTCGCCGTTCTGACGGGGGAATTCTACTATTTCTCCGGCCCAGAGCTTGCGCAGGTCACGGATTGCGTCAAACATCGCCGGTTTGTTGTTCGGGGGCGTGTTTTCGGGACGCAGCACAAAGTCGTCAGGCTGCCAGCCGGAGGCAATAGCAATTCCGCTTCGCCCGTTGGTCAGGTTGTCGATGACGGCCCATTCCTCGGCGATGCGCGCGGTATGGTGCAAAGGGGCCACGCAGGATCCGGCCCGCACAGCAAGGTTACGGGTGACCGCTGCGACCGCTGCCCCTGTGACCGCAGGGTTCGGATAGGGGCCGCCAAAGGCATGGAAATGCCGTTCGGGGGTCCATACTGCACAAAAGCCGTTTTTGTCGGCAAACTGTGCGCCCTCCAGAAGCGAGCGGTACTTGTCGCGCCCGACACCATCGTCATTGCCCCAGTAAAACAGGCTTAAGTCCATGCCGACACCGGCTGCGGAGCCTTCGCCTGAGACCAGGGCGCGGCTTTCATCGCCCGAGATGACCAGTTTGAAACCGCGCGCAAGGGTCCAGAATAATTCCAGCACCGAAATGTCAAAGGACAGGCTGGTCACAGCCATCCAGACGCCGGGGGGGGAATGGGAAATACGGTCGTCCATTCCGGTAAAGAAGTTTGCCACATTGCGGTGTTCGACCATCACGCCTTTGGGGGTGCCGGTCGATCCGGAGGTGTAGATCATATAGGCCATGTGATGGCCTGCAACGTCTGATACAGGATTGCCGGCTTCGCTTTCTGCGGACAATGTATCGACCTGTATGATCTCGGCAGATGTTCGGGGCAGGTTGGCGGCCAAGGCGCTGTCGGTGAGGATGACTTTGGTGCCGCTGTCCTCAATGAAAAACTCTGTACGACTGGCTGGATAGACCGGATCGAGTGGCAGATAGGCACCGCCTGCTTTCAGGATCGCAAGGGCTGCGACCAGAAGAGCCGAGGAGCGGGGCAGGTGCAGGCCCACAATCACATCGGGGCCAACGCCTTTGGCTCGCAGGATACGGGCGAGTTGATTGGCTTTCCCGTTCAACTGCGCATAGCTGAGGCTTTCGCCCTCAAAGGCCAGTGCCTCTGCCTCAGGTGTGCGTTCGACCTGCGCTTCAAACGCCTGATGGATACATTGGGTTTCGGGAAAGTCTGTTGCGGTGGCGTTCCAGTCGAACAGCACTTTCTGGCGTTCGGCGTCGGGCAGGATCGTGGGGCGGTCGCCTTTGGCGATCTGGTCGGCCATATGGGTTAATCGGGCCGCCATAAGGGTCGCGGCTTCAGCCGTGATTTTGCCGGTGTCGGCGTGCAGGGCCGTACCTGCAACGGTCAGGGCCGTGCCGCAGATATAGGCGTCATCCGACAACCCTAAGGCAGGGACTGCGACATCACCCGGAATCCGGGCGAGCAAGTCGGCAGCAAAGGGACCGCGGGCTCTGGCTGCGGCGGGGTCAAAGCCGGCGCGCAGCGGCACCCAATCCGACAGATGGCCGGGATGGTCATGGGGCAGTCCCAAAGCCAGATCGACAGGGTCTTCGGCCAGTGCACTGCCCAGATGCATCATTGCGCGCGCAAGATGGGCGGGATTACCGGCAAGCGGAATGACGGTGATATCGCCAGACGGGGCGCTCATGTCGATCAGCGGCAGGGCGACTGGGGACATGGCCTCAAGGTCGCGGCGCCATTTCTTCTCTGTTTTTGCGCAGGCTTTCAGGGCTGCATCCAAAGCAGCGGATTCAGCGGTATCCAGATGTGGCAACACATCCCCTACGGTGGCGATCCGGGATGGACGGACGGGCGTGCCGTAAGCATCGCACAACTGGCTTAAAATTACGGGCGCTGTGGCTGTGGCGACGGTTAGACTGTCCCTATCCAAGGCTGTCACGGTTCCTGCAATGGCGCCCGCAGAGGTTTTTCCGGCTTCCGCCTTGCCCACAAGAAAGACGCCGGTGGCAGAGGCAAGTTTGGCGCAGGTCAGCGGGTTCCAGTAAGGGCCATGATCCAGTGCCCGGACCAAAGTGGTGATTTTTCGGGCACTCTGGTTAAAATCAAGCCGTGCCGCGTTCGCAGGCCGGTCGTTTTTGGAAAAATAGCTGCGCTGGGACAGGTCTTGGGTCGTGGTGACAGGGGCCTCCGTTGCCAGCTTGTCGATGACTGTGGCAAAGCTGTCGATGGCAGCAGCATAGCATTTGGCATTCAAGGTCAGTGCGGTTTCATCCGGACCAACATCAAAGAAGCTTTGTGCCAGCAAATCGCCTTCATCAACGCCGCCCGAAATCATATGCCAGCTTACGCCATATTCGGATTCATCGTTCAATAACGCCCAGACGGGGGCGTTCAAGCCCGCATAACGCGGCAGGGGGCCATCGTGAAAATTTATTGCCCCGCCTTTGGAGAGCGCCAATACAGCGTCAGGGATCATGTCAAGGTTGGCAATCGACATCAGCCAGTCGAATTCCGTTGCGGCAAGTGCCGCAACAAGATCGGTGTCCGAGTCAAGCACCGTTAGCCCCGTATCGGTTGCCCAATCCGCCACGTCAGGATGACGGGTCACGACGGCAGCCACTACGTGGCCCGCGTCGCGCAGCATCTCACCACATTGAATGGCCAGCGTTTCATTGCCAATGACGACGGTGCGATAGCTCATGGGATCATTCTCCGGTTTGCGGACGGGCCTTGACAGTGTGATCTCGCTTAAAGGTAAAAAGTTGGGCGATATCGTGGCGGGCAAGGGTGCGCAGGAAATGCGGCGCGCCGCTGTGTGGTTTGCGGGTCACTTTGCAGCGCAGCCAGTGCAGCCCGCCACCGATCAGATGCAGACCAGTGGCCAGGGCGGTATAGGCGCGGCCGTGGTTTTTTGTGAAATAATGCCAGCGCGAGTTGAACCAGTAATCCGGCACGCGGGACCATTCCTTCATCCCTGTAGACACCGACCCTAAATGGGTGACAACGCTGCCATGCAGGAACATCACCCTGTGACCTGCCTTCTGGGCGCGGCGGCACAGGTCTGTTTCTTCAAAATACAAAAAGAAGGTTTCGTCAAAAAGGCCGATTTCGTCCAGAACGTCCTGACGCATCATCACCGAGGCCCCCGCTAGCCAGTCGACAGGGCCAGAGCTGTTGCGAGGATCGGGCACGCGATGGGATCTCAGCAGGCGGCTGACGGGCCCCAGTTTCACAGACCGTTCGAACTCGCTCCAGAAGGAAGGGAAGCGGAAAGTGGTGATGTGACGTATCTCGTCCTCACCCTCTATATAGCTGCCAGCAAAACCGGTATCGGGTGTGGTGTTCAGATGGTCGTAAAGCACCCGGATGGCCTGCGGCTTGGGGAAGGCATCCGAGTTCAGAATATAGACGTAATCCGGGCGTGACCCATCGACGAACCCGGCCCGGATGCCAACGTTATTACCCGCGCCATAGCCCCCGTTATGGCCCGACTGGATGACCCTGATATTGTCCCAACCCTGCGCCGTCACACGGGTACTCAGTATCTTGAACGACCCGTCCTGACTGTCATTATCCACAACCACGATTTCGCCGGGCAGACCCTCCATCGCTTTGCGTGCGGCTTCAACGGCCTTCAGGGTCATTTCAGCGGTTTTGTAATTCAGAACGATGGTCAGAATGGTCGGGTCAGACATTTATTCGGCGGCTTTCTGAAATTGGATCTGATCGCGGGGTCGTTCCAGATACCTGCGGATGCGGGCAGCAAGCACGCGCACATTGGGTTCCAACACCATGGAATCGTGATCACCTGGCACCTCGAATATCTGGATGTCGGGGGCGAATTTACTCCAGTCGTTGTCGTCATAAAGATAGACGCGCTCATGGCTGATCAACCTGTCGCCCACGGTCCATTTGGGCACGAGTTGCGGGCGGAACAGCGCCAGCGTGCCATCCCAGGCTTGCACCTGATAGGCGCCGACGCTTTCCAGAAACGCATCCTGAATGGCGACGTTGTGGAATTGTTGGCCGTTTTCGGCGGTTTCTTCGCGGTTCTGACGCTTGCGCATTTCCCAGGCAATGCGGTCACGGGCCCAATCGCGGAAATACCCCAGCCCGCTTTTGCGGATATCCTGTAACTTGATCCTCAGCCTGTCGGCTTTTTCTATCCCGGGACGCACCGGAAGGGGGGTATCAAGCAAGGCCAGCGCCGCGATATCTTCGCCATCTGCGCGCAGTTGTCGGGCTATTTCGAACGCGGTGATGCCACCCCCCGAGAACCCACCCAGATGATAGGGGCCATGGGGCTGCACCTGACGCATCTCGGTGATGTAGTCGGCCGCAGCGGATTCAATCGTGCGATGGGGCGGATCGTCACCTAGCAATCCGCGTGCCTGAAGCCCGTAGAACGGACGGTCGCTTCCAATCAGATGTGCCAGATGGCGCAGGTTCAGCACATTGCCAAACATCCCTGCCACAAGAAAAAAGGGTGGTTTATGCCCGCCTTCGCCCTGATGCATTGCAACTAGATGGGTAAAACGGCGTGGTGGGGCTTTGGGGCTATCCGCTGGAGCCGTCTCATCGCTATCGCCATCCGTTACACCTCGTGCGGCAATCAATTCGGCGCATTTGCGGATTGTAGGCGCTTCAAACAGCACTGATATCGGGAAGTCGACCTGATAGGCTTTGCGGATCTGCGCAAACAGCCGCACTGCGATCAAGGAATGGCCACCAAGATCAAAGAAGCTGTCCTCAACCCCGATCTGATCAACACCCAGAAGGTCCTGCCAGAAGGCTGCGAGCCGTTCTTCGATGGCATTCGAGGGAGCGACGAAGTCACTGTCCAGTTGTGGTCGCGAGAATTTCTGCCCGTCCTCGGTGTCGGTATCGTCAGATTTTCCGGCCTGTGTGATAAGTGCGTTCAGATCGAGCGAGGACAGGATGATCTGGCGGTGCGTTCCCATCAATGCTTGCAAAAACAAGTCGGCGCCTTCTTCGGCCCGGATCCCTTGGGATAGGTTGTGGCGCAGCCGCTCTTCGGTGTGCGACAGGGGACGTTCAGTGTCGTCGGGCGTATGCGTCGCGGCTTCGTCCTGTGCACCAAAGCCCGAGATTTCTTCCATCTGGCGGATTGAGAAACCGGTGATTTCCACGCAGACCGTCCCGTCGGGGGCTGCCAGTGTGATGTCAAAGCTGGCGATATCCCCGTCCGAGGTGTTTTCACTCGCGTTGCGCACCCAGCTGACAATTTCGCCGGGCAGCGGTGCGTGAACCTTGACCGAGCGGTAACTGACCGGTACCCAGAGATGCTGGCTGGCATAGCCCGCAATCAGTTCCATTGCCCAGCCTGTAGCCAGATCCATTAGGCCGGGATGCAGCAGATAGCCCTGATCGGTGTCTTTTGCAGCGGCAGCAGGCAGTTTCAGACGTGCGATGCCCTCGCCGTTCCCGAACGCAGTAGATTGCAACACACGCCAGCGCGGACCAAAATTCAGATGCGCCTCTTGGGGGGAGGTGATCCAGCCCGTTGCACCTGCCTCGACCGGCGCGTTGCAGCGGGCGGTGATGGCCCCGACATTCAGTGGTGCGGGCGCTGCCAGAGGCAGGAGTTGCAAACTGGCTTGGGCGTTTTGCACAAACCCTCCCTTTCCGCCGCTTTCCACCAGAAACCCGTAACCCGCATCGCTGCGCGGCAGGGTCAGGCGCAAATCAACCGAACCCGCATCGCCGACAGCAAAGGGGCGCAGGAAATACAGGTCGCGGATTTCAAAGTTTGCCGTTTCCCCCATGGCATTCAGCGCCTCGATTGCCATTTCCAGATAGCCGGTGCCCGGAACCAACGCATCGCCGGCCTTGGTGCGGTGCTCATCTAGAAACCAGCGGTCGGCCACAGTGTAGCTTGCGGTAAAGATCCTGTTTCCGGCGCGGTCAAATGTGGCCTGATCCAGCATGGGGGCATTTATATCGTGAACTTCTGGGGGGGTGGCATTGCCGGTGCGCGCCTCCATTGCATCGGCGGCCATGCCCACATCGGCCCAAATTCCCCAGTTTATCGCACGCACACGAGTTTGGTCGCCGCTACGGGATTTGGCGTAGGCGTTAAGGTATTCGTTGGCGGCCACGTAATCGACCTGCCCGATCGGGGCTGTCACTGTGGAACTGGAAGCAAACAGCACGAGCCAGTCCAGTGTTCCATCCGGAAACACTTCGTCCAGCACGTTGGTGCCGTGGATTTTAGGGGCAAAGACGTCTTCGATACTGGTGACATCCTTGGTCATGATCGGCGCATCGTCAATATGGCCTGCGGCATGGATGACACCGTTGATCGCGCCCAGTTCGGACTCAATCGCGGTCTTCGCATCGCGAATGTCTTCTACATTGCTGATATCAGCAGCGAAGGTCATGATGGTCCCGCCCAGTGCCTCAAGTCGCTGTAGGGCTGAAATCCGGCGGGCAAGTGGGGCTGTGACCGCTGTGTTTTTCAGGACTCTTTCCCAAGTTTCGCGCGGTGGCAGGGGGCTGCGAGACACCAGCGCAAGCTTTCCACCTGCACGTTTGATCAGGGTCTCGGCCAGCGTTAGTCCGATGCCGCCAAGGCCGCCGGTGATCATATAGACCCCGCCCTGTTTCAACAGGGGGAGATCTCCCTCTGGGAGTTTATCCAACAAGGCGGGGCGATAGGTCAGGGCATAACGTTTGCCCCCCCGTATCAGGGCGGTGTCATTGCCCGGCTCCGCCAATGCGTCCTCAAGGATATGATCGACCAGTTGATCAACCTGATCCTTGGGCAGGGAATATTTCTTGCGGCCGGTCCGGGGCGGCAGGGCAATGTCCAGCGTAGAGACGGTCAGATGCGGAAACTCGCGCGGGATCACACGGGCCGGACCTGCTAGGGTTGCCTTTTCGGGGTGTTTCAGGGGTTCGTCCCTGTGCTGTGCCGCGCCATTGCTGAGCGCCAGAATATGGATATCCCCAGGCAGGTCTTCGCCGCCAATTGCCTGGGCGAGAAAAAACAGGCTATAGAACCCCTGTTCCTGCACCCGGTGGAAAAAGCTGGACCCGGGGCGGAAACTTTCGTCAGGGGTGATCAACCAGCCATGCAGGATGCGTGTGGGGATCAGATCGCGGGTGTTGAGGTCTGATATCAGCGTGTCATAGCTTTCGCGGCCTCGTTCGGGGGCAATGAAATAACCGTCTTCGCCATTGCGGGCAAAAGTGTCTCCGGTGCACACGGTGATTACGTTGTGCCCTGCCGCTTTTAGTCGTGTTGCGGCTGCAGCCACCAGCCCCGCCTCATCGGCAAAGGCCAGCCAGACCTGTTTTTCCGCCTCGTACAGATCACCGGAAACATCCACATCACAGGCTGCATAGCGCGGCAGCCATGCGGGTCTGTAACCCCAGTTTTCAGGCGTGTCGCTACGGGTCAACCATTCCGCATCGGCATCGGATTTGGCCATGCCGGGTTCAATGAAATAGGCAGCATGCTGGAAAGCATAGGTGGGCAAAGGCACGCGGTGACGCGGGACTCCGCCCCAGGTCTGATCCCAGTCAAATGTTCCGCCCACAGCCCAGATCCGGCCCAGCATCGCCATGAAATAGGCGTCATCGGCCACGTCATCCTGTTGGTGGCGCAGGGTGTTCACCACCTGATTGGCCTGTATCCTGTCGTGTTGCCCCGCCAGCGCGGACATCGCCCGTCCCGGCCCGACCTCAATGAATACACGTTCGTCTTTTGACGCAAGGGTGCTCAGGCAATCAGCAAAGTGTACGGTGCCGCGGAGGTGTCCAACCCAGTAGTCGGGATCTTGCGCCTGTGCATCAGTGATGAAATCGCCGCTGCGGTTGGACGTAAACGGAATCTGCGGCGCCTTCAGGGGGATTGCGCGCAGATAGTCGCCAAAATCCCTCAAGATCGGTTCCAGCATCCGCGAATGGGCGGCGATATCAATCGGAATGCGCTGGCAGTCGATACCGTCGGCTTTCAATCGCGTCTCAAGAACATCCAGTGCGGCCTGCGGTCCGGTCGCCACGCTAAGGGAAGGTGCATTCACCGCCCCGAGATCCAGATCATCCCCTAACAGGGGTTTGAGTTGAGCTGCGGGCAGGGCGATGGACAGCATGCCCCCGGCGGGAACCGTGTCAAATAGCTTGCCGCGCAGGTGAACAAGGCCGATGCAATCTTCAAATGACATCACCCCTGCCACACAAGCAGCAGTGTTTTCCCCCATGGAGTGTCCCACAAGCGCAGTGGGCGTGACGCCCCAACTGATCCAGAGCTGCGCCAGCGCGTATTCCACAATCATAATCAGCGGCAATTGCACCGAAGGCTGCGTCAGCTTGGTGTCGGCGACTTCTTCTGTGCCCGGTTCAGGCAACCACAGCGCGCGGATATCGTAATCCAGCTTGGGGTGCAGAATTTCCAGACCCTTATCCATCCATTCCCTGAAGACAGGTTCGGTTTCATAAAGATCACGTGCCATGCCTGCGTATTGGGCGCCGCCACCCGGGAACATAAAGACGTAATCGGGATTATCGCCCACAACGCTGTGGGAAAACGCGCGGCGTGGATCGTTCTTTTCCAGCTGTTCGGCGGCATCCTCGTGACTTTCGGCCACGATCACTCGGCGGCGTTCAAAGCCGCGGCGCCCCTTTTGCAGGGTCCAGGCGATATCGGCCAGATCCTGTTCGGGATGGGCCCGCAGATGTGCCGCCAGCCGGGCAGCATTGCCATCAAGGGCGGCTTTATTGCGTCCCGACACGGTCAGAATTTGAAACGGCCAGTCCGAGGGTTCCGCCGCTGCCCGGGCAGGGGCTTCCTCAAGAACCACATGGGCATTGGTGCCGCCAACACCCAGTGAATTGACCCCGGCGCGACGCGGCCCCTTGTGACTGACCCAGTCTGACAGTCTGTCATTGACGCGAAAGGGTGTTGTTTCAAAATTAATCGCCGGATTGGGTTTTTCAAATCCTAAGGACGCCGGGATTTGTTTGTGATGCAGCGCTAGTGACGTTTTGATCAGGCTGGCCACACCGGCAGCAGTGTCCAGATGCCCGATATTGGTTTTTACCGATCCCAAACGGCAGAACCCCACCTCTTGTGTGGTTTCGTTAAAGGCTTGCGTCAGCGCGGCTACCTCAATCGGATCGCCCAGATATGTGCCGGTGCCGTGACATTCGATATAGTCGATGGTGTCGGCAGGGGTGTCAGCGATCATCTGTGCTTCGGCAACGGCTTCGGCCTGACCATCAACTGAAGGTGCAAGATACCCCGCCTTCGCCGCACCGTCGTTGTTGATCGCCGATCCTTTGATCACCGCCCAAATGTGATCGCCATCAGCAATCGCATCTTTCAGGCGGCGCAGAACCACAACGCCGGCGCCCGATCCAAACACCGTGCCCTGTGCGCGGTGGTCAAAAGCGTGGCAATGACCGTCCGGAGAGAGCACTTCGCCTTCTTTGTAGATATAGCCGCGATCCTGTGGCAGTTCGATTGTCACACCGCCCGCCAGAGCTGTGTCACATTCGCCCGAGAGCAGGGCTTGTGTGGCATAATGGGTGGCAACCAAGGAGGTTGAGCAGGCGGTCTGTACGTTTACCGACGGCCCTTTCAGGTCAAAGATATGGCTGACCCGCGTAGACAGGAAATCCTTGTCGTTCCCTGTGTGGCGTAGCAGAAACATTCCAACGTTATCAACGAGATCCGGATTGGAGCAGATGTTAAAGTAGAAGTAGCTTCCCATGCCGCATCCCGCAAAAACGCCGATGGGGCCAAGCGCGTTTTCCGGCATATGTCCGGCATTCTCCAGTGCTTCCCATGCGACTTCGAGAAACTGGCGGTGTTGGGGGTCCATAATCGCGGCTTCTTTGGGGGACAGCCCAAAGAATTCGGCATCAAAATTTTGATAGCCTTGCAGCGGGGAGGCGGCGGGTACGTAATCGGGCCGGTTCAGCCGATGTGCCATCTCACCGGCGTCGAGCAGTTCTTCGGAGCTATAGGAGCGGATCGACTCGATGCCGTTGCGCAAGTTTTCCCAATAAGATGCAATAGTATCAGAGCCGGGCAAATGTGCCGCCATACCGACAATGGCGATGTCGGTTTCAGCGAATGTATTCTGTTTGCTACCCGTACCCATCAAATAACCGTCTATAATAAAACACTCTTTTCTCCTACCTATCTGTGCCCACAGGCAGAATTATGTCAATTAAAACTAGGCAGCGAAATTCTGTCTGGGACACCCGAGTTTGCACCAGTACGGGGGGCTGCCAGAGCGATCTCCTTCCCGCAGAGCAGGTCGAAAGATCTTATCCCGGAAAGGCATTCATCCAATCAGGGGCCATACCGCGAAATTCTGGATGCAATCCGCTGGGTAGTGGTTCCCTTCTTTGACACACTACGTTGTTTTCAAACGTACTTTCGGCGCCTGCGTAGGGCGGCAAAAGCTAGAGCGCCAATACCGGTTAGAAGCAGTCCCATACCGGCAGGTAGAGGGACTTGTGACAGCAGGGCTAGATCGCTCGGAGTTGCCAGAACGTCCAGATCCGTGCGCCATGAAATGCCGCCCAGTTGTCCGCCCCCGTCAAGTCCGGTGAAATCGAGGTCTAACTGTGTGAATGAATCCTCGCCGGTCATATGGTTGCCAATCCGGACATGACCGCTGTAATGTGCACCGATTACCCCGGTTAATGCGTCGCCGCCAGCGCTTACGTTGAACTCGATCCCGATTTTGGTGGTCGGAGAGTTCCGCACATCGCTGTCGGGATATTCGCCGGCATCAAAAATTACATTCGCCCCGCCCATATTCACCGTCAGGTTTGTGACCAGCTTTTGTGCATTCATCGAAAAGGTGTTGCTGTTATCGTAGGTGAAGGAGAGGTCAGGGCTTTCGTGATCAACACGCACCGAGAATATATTCGATGTATGTTGGATGAATTCCCAGCTTTCGGTGGTGCCATCGCCAAACCTTGCCAAAACGGTTGCCCCGACCAGATCAGAGCGATACGTGGCTGTTCGGGTTCCGACACCGTCTATGGATTTATAGGTCGGACGCAGATCGTAGGTAACATCGACTGTAGCTGCATGTGCAGGCATAACTGCAGCCCAAGCCAGCAGACAGGCGGCAACTATGGGTTTGTGAAAATATCTCATGATTCCCAACTAAACTAATTTTGTAATTAAATTAGAATTATCTTAGACAAATTTGGGACAACTTGCAATATTGAATGCTGGTTCCATCCGGAAACGCGTTGTTTCCAGATGGCACAGTCAATTTCCTTAAGCCTGTTCGTAAGAGCAGGATCATTTCTTCCATTTGATGATAATTTTAATTCTGAAACGGGATCGACTATGTCCATAGATGATGATGCAGCTGCCAGAACCGAACTTTCGACATTTGTTTTCGGACATAGTCTGATTTACCACCACGCAGCGCATGGGGGGTCCGATCAGACCAATGTGCCTTACTGGATGGATGCTTTCGCGGATGCAGCAGGGGTTGGCTTTTCTGTGTCAGGCCAGTTTGGCCAATTGGAAAAGCACGTTAAGAAATTGCCCCCGAAGGCGACCTGGTCGTGGCGTTTTGACGGTGTGGATGAGGCGTGGAATTCCTCAACGGAGTCCTTTTCCGAGGCGGATTTTGACTCGATCCTGATCACTCCGGCGAATTTCATTCAAAATCTGGATCCGA
>JAXMOF010000004.1:0-123973 GCA_034670045.1 Amylibacter sp.
TGCGGTGGTGTCCTATCAGACCGGCTGGCTGAAGGCGAACCATCCGGTTGAATTCATGGCTGCGGTGATGAACTGCGATATCCATCTGACCGACAAGCTGGGTGTGTTCATCGAGGAAACCAAACGCAAGCTGAAGATCGAGGTGATCCCGCCCTGCGTGAACCAGTCCCTTGATACGTTTAGTGTGGCTGAGGGGAAAATCCATTACGCCATGGGCGCGCTGAAAAACGTCGGCGGGGAGGCGATGAAGTTGATCGTGGATGCGCGGCTGGCGGATGGTCCGTTCAACGATCTGTTTGATCTGGCACGACGGGTTGATCTGAAACGGGTGGGCAAGCGTCCGATGGAAATGCTGGCCCGCGCGGGTGCTTTTGACCAGTTGGATGCCAACCGCCGCAAATGTCTGGAAAGTGTCGATGCGCTGGTGGCCTATTCGGCGTCTACCCATGAACAGAAAAACAGCGCCCAAGGCGGTCTGTTTGGCGACAGCGGCGAAGATTTGCCCGCCCCCCGCCTGCCCATGCCCGAGGACTGGCTGCCCACAGAACGGCTGGCGCAGGAACATCAGGCCATCGGCTTTTACCTGTCCGGCCATCCGCTTGACGATTATCTGGGGCCGCTGAAACGCAAGAACGTGCTGACGCTGGCGGAACTGGAACAAAAGGCCCGTGGCGGTGCGGTGGCTGCGAAAATCGCGGGGGCGATTTCGGGCAAGCAGGAACGCAAATCCGCACGCGGCAACCGCTTTGCCTTTGTGCAATGTTCTGATCCCACTGGGCTGTATGAAGTCACGGTGTTTTCCGACACGCTGGAAAAATTCCGCGATGCCTTGATGCCCGGTGAAAACGTGGTCTTGACGGTCGAAGCCACGATGGAAGCCGACCAGTTGAAACTGCTGTGTCGCAGCGTGATCGGCGTGGATTCCGCAGTGGCGGATGCGGCCTCTATGGGGTTGCGGGTGTATATCGGCGAAGAAGGCGCAATCGGATCGGTTGCCACGCGACTGGAGGAAGCCACAAAAGGGGGCAATCCGCGCAGCCGTGGACCTGTGCATCTGGTGTTGATGCACCCTGATTTGCCGGGCGAGGTCGAGATCGCCTTGAAACAGGAATATGTGCTGAACCCGCAGATAAAAGGCGCGTTGAAACATGTGCCCGGGGTGCAACTGGTCGAAGAGTTCTAAGGGTTGATCGGGCTGGATATCCTGACCTGCAACGGGGCGGCGCGCGACGACGGTGTGATGCTTTTGGCACTGGCACAGGGGGCTGACGCAGGCGGTTTGGTTGCGCTGGACCCGTTTGGGCAGATCGTCTGGCAGCAGGGCTTTCCCTTTGCGATCAGCAGCTGCCGCCTGTCCCTGCAACGCACGATTTTGGCAATGGCTGCCGACGGGCGGGCGCTGGATATTGGTCTGAACGGCCAGGTGTTGCGCCAATGGCAGGGGGCGGATTATCAAGCCGAAAACGGATTTGGCGCAGTGCTGGCCACAGGCGCTTTGCACCACAGTATTGAGGAAATCGCCCCTGATATTTACCTGTCACTGGCAAGGTCCGGCAATACGGATGGACGGGACACGGTGCTGGTGTTCGACCGTCACGGCAGCATTCACTGGCAATGGGATCTGGGCGAAAAACTGTCATCCCCTGTATCTGCCACCTGCGCGATTATGGACCCGACGGATGGGGGGATTATCCTGTCGTTGGGGCCGCAAAACGCTATCGCAAAGCTGTCACGGCGCGGGGGGCTGGACTGGGTGCTGGGGGGGGCTGCTGATTTCTGCGCCCATAAGAAGCTGGCGCATGGCGGCAATCCATTTTTTGCGCCTTGTGATCTAAGTTTCGCTGCAAATGGCGATCTGTTGTTCTGTGCAAACGGCGCTGCACAAAGCTATCGGATTGATGGGGTGAACATGCGCGCCGATCAAAGCTGGCAACATGGATTTGGCGCTGAAAACGGCGGCTTGGGTGCTGTGGTGGAAACTCCGTCGGGCAATCGGTTTCTGACCCATGCTCATGGGGGAAAGCTGCAAGAACTTTCCCCCGATGGCGCTGTGATTTTTCAAGCCAGCCTGCCGCAAGAAGCGGGCTGGCGGTGCACGGATGCGGTGTTTATGCCCGCTGATCCCGCACGCTGGCTGTGCTAGGCGGCTTTTTCAAACAGGGCAGGCAGATCGCCTTTGGCTTTGGCCTCGTCAATCGCGGCTTTCAGATCGGTTTCCAGAAGTTTTGGCAGGTCTTCAAAGCTGTCGATCACGAAATACTGGGGTTGCACGATGTCGATACGGTAGGGCGTGCGCAGCATGGTCATCAGATCGGCGGGGGTGTAAACTGCCTTGCCCGAACAGGCGAAATCCGCTTCTGACGGGCTGCTGGCGATGCCAGCGCCATAACCGCGCAGACCGTCTGGTGTGCGGATCATGCCGAATTCGATGGTGAACCAGAACAGGCGGAACAGGTGCCAGCGATAGCCTTTGCCCAAATCCACCGCGATTTTGCCAAAGGCTTCGATAAAGTCGGTATAGGCCTGATTGGTCAGCAGCGGGCAGTGGCCGAAAACCTCGTGGAACAGGTCGGGTTCTTCGATGTAATCCATATCTTCGCGGCGGCGCAGGAAGGTTGCGACAGGGAACTTACGGTCTGCCAGAAGGGCATAAAATTGTGATGGCGGGATAATGGCAGGCACGCCTGATACGCCAAAATTGGTAAGTCCTGCCAAGCGGTTGTCTACGTCAAGCAGTTGGGGAACCTCGTGGTTGCCAAGGCCGAGTTGCGCGACACCGTCCAGATATTCAGGACAAATGCGCCCGTCCAGAAAGGCGATCTGGCGGGTGAATAACTCTCCCCAGACGGCTTTTTCTTCGGCGGTATAGTCGTAACGACCTGCGGCATCGGGGAATTTTGAATCGTAAGCCATGGCGGGTTCTCCTTATCTGGAAGCAGTTTACGCGGCTGGACTGGAAGAACTTGCCTGATTGGGGGATGTAATGTAAGGATTTGGTAAAATTTTTCACATGGTGGTCAAATATGGAATTTTCCGATCAGGAAAGGCGGATTTTACGGCTGATACAATCTGATTCGAGCCAGAGTTTGGCACAGCTTGCCGAAACTGTTGGTATGGCGCAAAGCACCTTGTGGCGCAAAATTCAGGAATTTGAATCCTTGGGTCTGATCGAGCGGCGTGTGACCTTGTTGAACCCGAAGAAGGCGGGGTTGGGGTTATGTGTTCTGGCGCAGATCAGGCTTCAGTCCCATACGCAGGATGCGGTGGACGGATTCGTCGCAATGGTGCGCAGCCACCCCGAAATTCTGGAGTGTCACAAGATTTCAGGCGCAGCGGATTATTTCATCAAAGTACGGGTGGCGGATGTAGAGGCCTATGAGGATTTCATGAGCCACAATCTGTTGCGCAGTGATTTTGTGAAAACCGTTGTGTCGAACTTTGTGTTGAAAGAGATCAAACATGCCACCGAATTGCCCTTGTGACAGGGCGGGATCTGGATATTTGAAAAACAAAAAGAGCCGGAGGTGGGCTGTGCTATCACAGGGGCGTGAATCTGGTCACATCAGCGCGACCTGGCTGGGGACTGCTTGTTTCCGGGCCATGTCAGTGGTTCGATGGGGCAACTGAGGAGTCTGTTGGATGAAGAGTGAAAAGTTTACCTTTACGGGGCATTCGGGGGCCGAACTGGCCGCGCGGCTGGATTTGCCAGTGGGGCGGCCTTTGGCAGCAGCGGTGTTCGCCCATTGCTTTACCTGTTCCGCAGATATTCCCGCGGCACGGCGTCTGGCCCAGCGGCTGGCAGCAATGGGGATTGCGGTCTTGCGGTTTGATTTCACCGGATTGGGGCATTCGGAAGGCGAATTTGCCAATACGGATTTCAGCTCTAATGTGGCGGATCTGGTTCTGGCTTCGCAGGCATTGACGGATCGGGTGAAGGCGCCCGGCTTGTTGATCGGTCATTCTTTGGGTGGTGCGGCCGTGTTGCGCGCGGCGGCAGAGATTCCCAGTGCCAAGGCGGTTGTGACCCTTGGGGCGCCGTTTGATCCGGCCCATGTGCTGCATAATTTTGGCAGTTCTCTGGATGAAATCACAGCGCGCGGGTCGGCCGAAGTTTCCCTTGGGGGGCGGGTTTTTACGATTAGGGACAGTTTTGTGAAAGACGTGTCGGCCACTAATATGAAGGCGGCGATCGGCGGGTTGAAACGGGCTTTGCTGGTGCTTCATGCGCCGCGGGATCAGCTTGTCGGAATTGAAAATGCCGCGCAGATCTTTGATGCGGCGAAACATCCCAAAAGTTTTGTCACGCTGGATGATGCGGATCATCTGATCAGCGACGGTGCGGATGCGGAATATGCGGCCGAGGTGATTGCTTCTTGGGCGGGGCGGTATTTGGGGCTGGTTAAGCCAGCGGCACCGATTGGCGCGCCCGAAGGTGTTGTGCGCAGTGATGAGGCGGACCCGTCAGGGTTCTTGCAGGATATCAGCGCAGGCCCGAACCATCATGTTCTGGCGGATGAGCCAGAGGCTTATGGCGGCAGCAATCTGGGTATGTCACCCTATAATTTCCTGTCCGCCGGTTTGGCGGCCTGCACGTCAATGACCATTCGCATGTATGCGCGGCGCAAGGGCTGGCTGCTGGATGATATCAGTGTGGCTGTCACCCATGACAAAATTCACGCCAGTGCCTGCAGCACCTGTGAAACCACCGAAGGCAAGGTGGATGAATTCCGCCGCGAGATTACCCTGATCGGGGATCTGAGCGAGGAACAGCGGCAAAAGCTGATGGAAATCGCCAATAAATGCCCCGTGCATCGGACTTTGGAGAGCGAGATAAGCGTGACAACCGCGCTAATGTAGTCACCAATGGGGCGGGGGCTGGTCACCAAAGCTGACCGCGCCGTCGCCCTGTGCCTGATCGCGTGCCATATCCATCAGGGCCGCCACACGTTTTTCAAGCAAGTCGATCCGTTTGGCCTGTGCGGCGACAATGTCGGACAGGTCTTCGGCCAGCCTCGATGTATGGGCGAGTCGTTCTTCCAGCAGGGTGGTGGGGTCTGAATGGGTCATGGCTTTTCCTAACGGGCATTGGACGGGCGGACAATCAAAAAGAGATGAAGGAGGGCGTCAGTCGTGCTAGGCTTGTGACAGATATTTGGTAAAGGAGTGTGTTATGAAACGTTTTATTCTTCTCTTCGCCCTTTTATTCGGTTTGCAGGTCAGCGATGCGCAGGCGGCCCCGCCGTTTGGTGCGTTCCAATCCGTTGAGGACATGGAGCGCCAGATCGGCGACAAGATTATGGCGCTGGATTTTGCAGGGGCGCTGGCGGTGATTGATCCTGCAGGGCGCAGCCTGTCGGCGGAACAGAAAGACCGCTTTGTCACCAGCTTGACCAGCTTTTACAAACAGCCGCTGACCCATCAGGCGCTGATGAAAGAGGAAGTGCTTGGCGGTGGCTTTCGCCGCGCGATTTACGTGTATTGGAGCGATAGCCTGCCTGTCTATTTCTACGTGGTCAGCCATTCCCGGGCGGATGGGGTTTGGCTTTTGCAGTATAATATCGACACGACGTTTTCAAAAATAATCGGTCAATTCTGACAAAGCGGGCGCGGAGCGCCGCCATTTGCTTGTCCATTCGGGGAAATTCCGTTACGGGGTGAGCCGAAATTAGGATCAATCCGATGGCCAAAGACAAGAAAAAGAAAATCCTCCGCCCCAAGGCTTTGCCGCCCAAAGGGTTTCGTGACTATTTCGGTGCCGAAGTAGATGAACGCAACGCCATGCTGCGCCAGATCACCGAGGTTTATCATCGTTACGGGTTTGATCCGCTGGAATCATCAGCCGTGGAAACGGTTGAGGCTTTGGGCAAGTTCCTGCCCGATGTGGATCGCCCCAATGAAGGTGTGTTCGCATGGCAGGATGAAGACGATTCATGGATGGCGCTGCGCTATGATCTGACTGCCCCTTTGGCGCGGGTTTATGCCCAGCACCGCAACGATTTGCCGTCGCCCTACCGCCGTTTTGCGATGGGTCCGGTCTGGCGCAATGAAAAGGCAGGGCCAGGGCGGTATCGTCAGTTTTATCAGTGTGACGCGGATACGGTTGGCAGTGCAAGCATGGCCGCCGATGCCGAGATTTGCGCCATGTTGT
The DNA here is from genome assembly GCA_034670045.1 of Amylibacter sp. Taxonomy (GTDB): domain Bacteria; phylum Pseudomonadota; class Alphaproteobacteria; order Rhodobacterales; family Rhodobacteraceae; genus Amylibacter. The sequence goes on from JAXMOF010000004.1 coordinate 6,149, forward strand.
CCGACACATTGGAAGCCGTCGGCATTCCGCGTGGCGACTACATTGTTCGGGTGAACAACCGTAAAGTTCTGAATGGCGTTCTAGAGGTCGCAGGCCTGTCGGGTGACGACAAAGAGGCCGAGCGCGGCATTGTTCTGCGCGCCATTGATAAGCTGGATCGTCTGGGGCTGGACGGTGTGCGGGCTTTGCTGGGGGCCGGGCGCAAGGATGCTTCTGGTGATTTCACCGAGGGTGCTGGCCTGTCGGATGAGCAAGCAGATGTTGTCATGGGCTTTATGGACGCCAAACGGGATACAGGCGCTGAAACCTGTGCGCGGTTGCTGGAGCTGGTTCAAGGCTCTGACATCGGGGCAACGGGTGTGGCCGAGTTGCAGGAAATCGCCAGTCTGTTGGCGGCCCAAGGCTATGGCCCTGACCGGATTGATATAGACCCATCTGTTGTGCGCGGTCTCGGCTATTACACAGGCCCGGTTTATGAGGCTGAACTGACCTTCGAAATCCTCGACGAAAAGGGTCGCAAGCGTCAGTTCGGCTCAGTCGCGGGGGGCGGGCGCTATGATGATCTGGTGAAACGCTTTACGGGGCAGGAAGTGCCTGCAACGGGTGTGTCTATTGGTGTGGATCGTCTGCTTGCGGCGCTGCGGGAAAAGGGGCGTTTGGAAACCAAGGCCAAAGGGCCGGTCGTTGTGACCGTGATGGATCGGGATCGGTTGGGCGATTATCAGGCGATGGTCGCGGAACTGCGCACTGCGGGTATTCGCGCAGAGGTGTATCTGGGCAACCCCAAGAACTTTGGCAACCAGTTGAAATATGCCGACAAGCGCGAAAGCCCTGTGGCGGTGATTGAAGGGGGCGACGAAAAGGATCGCGGCGTGGTGCAGATCAAGGATCTGGCACTTGGCGCAAGGCTCGCCGCCGAGATTGAGACCGCCGAGGAATGGAAAGCCCAGCCTGCGCAGAAAGAAATTGCACGGGGCGATCTGGTTGCCGAGGTCCGTGCCATGATCGCGCGGGCGGGCGAGTGATGAAAAACGACAGGCGCGCGCGCATCAAAGAGGTCGCCGACCGGTTGGCGGCGGTTTTTGTATCCTCTGGGGCATTGCCGGTGGAAACCGACAGTCTGCTGCCTGCGGATGTACTGCTTGATCTTTACGGCGAGGATATTCGCGCGCGGGCCTTTGTGACCCATGACCCGTTGCACGGCGAACAGATGCTGCGGCCCGATTTTACCGTGCCTATCGTGCAGCGTCACATGGCCGAGGGTGCGGAACCCGCCCGTTACACCTATAACGGCAACGTCTGGCGCAAACAGACGGGGGCGCGTGCGGCGGAATACACCCAAGTGGGGTATGAACTGTTCGACCGTACTGATCCCGCAGGGGCCGACGCCGAGGTGTTTGCCATGTTTGCAGGCATGTTGGCGTCCTATCCGTTGAAGGTGACAACGGGCGATATGGGGATTTTGCTGGCGGCTGTGGACGGGTTGAAGACCACGGATCGCAGACGGGCGGCCCTGCGCCGTCATGTCTGGCGCCCAACTCGGTTTGTGCGGCTGCTGGAACGGTTTGGTGGCATGACGCCGCCCCCCGAAACCCGCGTTGCGCTGTTGGCCGATGTGGCCGCACGCGGTGCCGATGCGGTTCTGGCGGATGCAGGGGTGCAGCAGGGTATGCGATCCGCAAAAGAAGTTCTGGCGCGGATTGCCGTGTTGCAGGAAGACAGCGCCGCAGCCCCGATTTCGGCTGAAGAAGTAGAGATGCTGGAGCAGGTTCTGGCCCTTAAAGCCATGTCGTCGGATGCTTTGGTGCAGTTGCGCCAGATGGCGGCAGATTTCCCTGCTTTGGTCGCACCTGCTGATGCGATGGAAGACCGGCTTAAGGCCATGGCGGCGCGGCGTGTCGATGTGGATACCCTGCCGTTTGAAGTGTCCTTCGGGCGCACATCCATGGAATATTATGACGGGTTTGTCTTTGGCTTCACCGCCGAAAACCGCTCCGATTTGCCCGTTGTGGCCAGCGGCGGACGCTATGATGCGCTGACCCGCGTTTTGGGGCAGGGGCGGTCTATTGCGGCTGTCGGGGGCGTGATCCGCCCCGAAGCACTTGTCGCCGTGCAGGAGGGAAACCTATGAGCCTGAAACTGGGTATCCCGTCCAAAGGGCGCTTGCAGGATAAAACAATCGACTGGTTTGCAGAGCATGGCATCACCGTGCAGCGTACCGGGTCTGACCGTGAATATGCGGGGCAGGTTCTGGGCGTGGATAATGTGGAACTGGTGTTGCTGTCGGCAGGGGAGATCCCCAAGGAACTGGCCGCTGGGCGCATCCATCTGGGGGTAACGGGCACCGATCTGATCCGCGAAAAGATGCCGCGCTGGGCCGATATTGTGACCGAGGTGGAACCTTTGGGGTTTGGTCGCGCAGATCTGGTGCTGGCCGTGCCTGATTGCTGGGTGGATGTGACGACGGTTGATGACCTTGACGCCGCAGCCACGCAATTTCGCTTTGATCACGGCTTTCGTCTGCGGATCGCCACCAAATACCACGCGCTGGTGCGCAGCTATCTCAGCAAACAGGGCGTGGCGGATTATCAACTGGTGGACAGTCAGGGGGCGACCGAAGGCACGGTTAAAAACCTGACAGCGGAAATGATTGCCGATATCACCTCCACAGGGGACACGCTGCACGCCAACGGTTTGCGTATTCTGTCCGACGGGCTGATTTTGCAGTCCGAAGCAACCATGTACGCCAGCAAAACCGCCGATTGGGACGCGGAAGCACAGGCCGTCTGGCAGGCGTTTGCCGCGCTGTGCAAATGGACGGCCAAACCGTTTTCCTGACGGGGTGGCCCGCGTTCTTCTGGTTAACGCAATCCGATGTCCGCCAAAGCCAGCGCCAGTTCCTTTGGCAATGCGTCATCCGATACCCGCGATTCGGGTAGATCAGCGGGGGCATCCTCGGGTTTGAGATAGCGCCAACCCTGAAACGGGCGGCGCGTCGCACTGGTGGTGCGGATCAGTTTCGGGTCCATCACAATGGCGCAGCGGCGAATGCCGTCAACGCCTGTAACTTCGTCCAGACGCAGGATTTTCTGGCGGGCCTGTATCTGCCCCTTGATCACCCAATACAGTGATCCGCCATCCAGCAAAGCGGCCTCTTGTTTGGGCCACATACGGGTCACATGGCTGGATACATAGTCGTCCCCGCCTGCATCCTTGCGCTGTTGTATCCAGCCCAGCAGGTCTTCAAAGCTTTCCGCGCCAACGCAGAGCTTTATCAAGTTGATGTGTGTTTTTGACATGGCACCGCTAGATATAGTATTCTATGTTCAGCAACACTACAGCGATTCCTATCGGGGCGAAAGATCAGTTTCTTCCCAGAATCGTTTGACGCCTCTGGATCGAGCATTTAGTTACGAGGTCCATTCTCCGCCGCCGCATCACTGCCAATGAACACAAGGTTTACCAATATGACCTCTTTTTCTGCTCCGATTGCCGAGCAAATCTGGGATATGAAATATCGTTTCAAGGATGCCTCTGGCAAGCCTGTTGACGAAACAGTCGAAGACAGCTGGCGCCGTGTGGCGCGGTCTCTGGCAGAGGTGGAGAACACGCCGGAAGTTTGGGAAGCCAAGTTTTATGACGCGCTTGAAGGATTCAAATTCCTGCCCGCCGGCCGCATTCTGGCAGGCGCGGGCACCAAACGCTCTGTGACGCTGTTCAACTGCTTTGTGATGGGCACAGTTCCGGACAGCATGGGCGGTATTTTCGACATGTTGAAAGAGGCTGCGTTAACCATGCAGCAGGGCGGCGGGATCGGCTATGATTTCTCGACCATCCGTCCCAAAGGGGCTGTGGTGAAGGGTGTTGCGGCGGATGCGTCTGGTCCTTTGTCGTTTATGGATGTCTGGGATGCCATGTGCCGCACGATCATGTCTGCGGGGTCGCGCCGCGGTGCGATGATGGCGACCATGCGGTGTGATCACCCGGATGTAGAAGATTTTATCATTGCAAAACAAGACAGTGCGCGGCTGCGTATGTTCAACCTGTCGGTTCTGGTTACCGACCCGTTCATGGAAGCTGTAAAGGCCGATGGCCCATGGGAGCTGAAATGGGGCGATAAGGTTTACAAAACTGTTGAAGCGCGGGATCTGTGGAACCGGATCATGAAATCCACCTATGATTACGCCGAACCCGGTGTGATTTTCATCGACCGGATAAACCAGAAAAACAACCTGAACTATTGCGAAACCATCGCAGCAACTAACCCCTGCGGCGAGCAGCCTTTGCCCCCCTATGGCGCCTGTTTGCTGGGCTCGATCAATCTGGCCACTTTGGTCAAAAACGCCTTTGAATCCGACGCGGAAATGGATGAAACCGCATTGAATGATCTGGTCGCAACCGCTGTCCGCATGATGGACAATGTGGTCGACGCCAGCCGCTTTCCGCTGCAAGAACAAAAGGTTGAGGCTTTGGCCAAACGCCGCATCGGTCTGGGTGTAACAGGTCTGGCGGATGCTTTGCTTATGGTTGGCGAACGCTACGGCTCGGTTGAAGGCGCTGCGGTAACCGAACGCTGGATGGGTCTGATTGCGCGTGCCGCCTATCGTGCGTCTGCCCGACTGGCCGAAGAAAAAGGCGCGTTTCCTTTGTATGACGCGAAGAAATTCCTCGACAATGACAGCATGATGTCCATGGACGAGGAAACCCGCGAATTGGTTGCCGCCCACGGTATCCGTAACGCGCTGCTGACCAGCGTTGCCCCGACCGGCACAATCAGTCTGTATGCCGGCAATGTGTCCAGCGGCATCGAACCGGTCTTCGCCTATTCCTACACCCGCAAGGTGTTGCAAAACGACGGGTCCCGTTCCGAAGAAGAAGTGGTGGATTACGCGGTTGATCTGTGGCGTCAGAAATTCGGCGACAAAGAACTGCCTGATTACTTTGTAAACGCGCAAACGCTGGCTCCGCTGGATCACGTGCGCATGCAGGCGGCGGCCCAGAAATGGATCGACAGTTCGATTTCCAAGACCATCAACTGCCCCGAAGATATTTCATTCGAGGATTTCAAAGAGGTCTATATGGCCGCTTGGGATCAGGGCTGTAAGGGCTGCACCACCTATCGTCCAAACGATGTGACCGGTTCGGTTCTTAGTGTCTCCGAGGAATCCGAATCCGTGCCGGAAATCGACACAGGCGCGGATGTTGTCTATATCGCAGAACCCCTTGACCGCCCAGAGGCTTTGGACGGCCACACATATAAGATGAAATGGCCTGAATCCGAACATGCCATTTACATCACCATCAATGATATCATCCAAAACGGCCAACGCCGTCCGTTTGAAGTGTTCATCAATTCCAAAAACATGGAGCATTACGCCTGGACCTTGGCGCTGACACGGATGATTTCCGCAGTGTTCCGTCGCGGCGGTGATGTGTCCTTTGTGGTCGAGGAACTGAAAGCCGTCTTTGATCCGCGCGGCGGGGCTTGGGTGCGGGGGCGCTACATTCCCTCCATGCTGGCCGCGATCGGCAGCGTGATCGAGGAACATATGGTCCGTATCAACTTTATCGACGGCGAAGGCCAGCACCTGAAAACCGACCCCCACGCCGAGATCATCCAGATGAAAACCCCCGCACGGGGCAAAAGCTGCCCAAGCTGCGGTGGTATGGGGCTGCAAATGGTCGAAGGCTGCATGACCTGCCTAGATTGCGGCCACTCTAAATGCGGGTAAAGGCTTGAGGGGGGGGGTATCTCGCTTCAGCCCGTTAGGTAAAACGTAACGAAATTGAACGGCCACTTCGCGGTTGCGGGGTGGCCGTTTTTGTGTGGTTCGGGCCAGTGAGGACAGGGCTAAAGGCCCCGCGTGGTGTTTGAATACCCTGCGACTGGCAGGTTATTTCTTGGCGCGAAAGGCTTTGTGACAGGTGCCGCAGGTCTGGCCGATCAGGGTGAACACGGCGTTCGGGGGCATTGTGGCAAAGTCTTCCAGACTGCGAGACTTTTGCTCCTTGGGAGGTGTGTTGGATGGCGGGTTTCCGGCGGCCAGTGCCAAGCCTTGGGCCTGAAGATCAAGCCGGTTTGCAAGGGCGGTGAACCTGTCCCAGTCTTGCCAGATTTCGGGGCGGGCCTCGGTCGGGGGGGCCAGTGAACCTTCGGGGAAATCTTTGGTCAGATTACCGGCTGCGTGAGTGCGCAGGGCTTGTGCGGCGGCTTGAATGGCCGCTGGATCGGGGGAGGGGGATTTCAACTGCCCCGCAACAGCTTTCATTGAATCCGCCAGAACACCCATGGCATCCATCCGCTGTTTGACCACGCCTGTGGCCTTGTCATGGGCCTGTGCGCCCAGTGTGCTAGACAACAGCAGCAAGGCTGCCAGCCGAAAAATAGTCATAAATCCCCCGTTCTGTAGCAGCGATAAGGCGGCGCGGGGCGGCAATGGTCAAGGGAAAATGCAACAGGGCAACACAGCGGCAAAAAAACGGGCTTTCCGGTTTTGCGGCTACACGGACCTGGCAAATCCTTTTAGGGTTGGAAAAAACAAAAGAGCAGAGACGATATTATGCGGGTGGCAGTTCTTGCAGCACTGGGCGTTATGCACGCCGGTCTGGCGCAGGCCGAAGGGTTTGCTTGGCCAAAACTGGACAATATTGTGGGCGTGTCGCGCCTGTTCAACAATGATTTTCTGGGCGATGGCAATGACCGCTGGCGCACGGGGTCTTACGAGGTGTCGGTCACCTTTGGCGAGCAGGTTCTTGACGGCCTGCCCACAACGGCGTTTGCCCTGATGCAATACCGCTTGCGCAGTGAAATTCTGGCCCCAGCCGATCTGTCCCTTGCCACGGCCTTTCCGGATCGCCCTTATGCGGGTGTGATCGGCTTGGGGGCGTTTACCCATTTTGAAAAAGGCGCCTATAATGTGTCCTATGGTGGCGAGCTGGTCTTTGTCGGCCCGTCTACCGGTGTCGGGCGGTTCCAGAAATGGGCCCACAAACAGATCGGCGCGCAAACCCCGATGATGCTGGCGGACCAGTTGCCGGATCATATCTATCCTACGGTTCAGGGCGAAATTTCCCGTAACATGCGGGCGGGCGATACGCTGTTCCGCCCCTTTGCAGAGGCGCAGGTCGGCGTGGAAAGCTATGCGCGGGTCGGAATTGATGCGATTTTCGGCAAAAACCTGTCACGCAACTTTTTCGTGCGCGAACCGATCACAGGTCATCTGGTGTCAAATGTGCGCAGCAGTGATGAGCGCAGCTTCGGCTTTATGATGGGCGGCGATGTGGCCTATGTGGGGGACAGTAAACTGCTGCCGGAAAGCCGCGGTTATACGGTTGAAAGCATGCGGCCTAGGGCGCGGGCAGGCTTTGTTTACGAAGGCGAAAACGCGGGGCTGTTTTACGGGCTGACTTGGCTGGGCAAGGAATTTGAAGGCCAGAAAGAAAGTCAGGTGACCGGCTCTTTGAATGTGAAATTCAATTTCTAGACTTTAGGGCGGGGCGGCTGTTGACTCTCTGGGTACAAGGCTTATAAGCCGCCCATCCGCGTCAGCGGGAATTGGTGTTGGTGGACCCCGCAAGGGGAACCCTGTCGGGCTTCGGGAAACCGTTTCAGACCAAAGGACAACGCCCTTCGAAACACATATGAAGGAGAACAGCCGTGACCAAACGTACAGCTGCCAAATACAAACTTGACCGTCGCATGGGCGAAAACATCTGGGGTCGTCCTAAATCCCCGGTAAACCGTCGTGAATATGGACCCGGTGTCCACGGTCAACGCCGCAAACAAAAACTGTCCGATTTCGGTATCCAGCTGCGCGCCAAGCAAAAGCTTAAAGGGTATTACGGCGATCTGACAGAAAAACAGTTCCGGCGCATCTATGCCGAAGCTGTTCGTGTAAACGGCGACACAGGTGAAAACCTGATCGGTCTGCTGGAGCGTCGTCTGGACGCTGTTGTATACCGCGCGAAATTCGTACCGACAGTCTTTGCTGCCCGTCAATTCGTGAACCACGGTCACGTGACTGTAAACGGCAAGAAGGTGAACATCCCGTCTTACCGCGTTCAAGAAGGCGACGTTATCGAAGTCCGTGAAAGCTCCAAGCAAATGGCGCTGGTGATGGAAGCCCTGTCCAGTGCAGAGCGTGACTTTGCCGACTACCTGACTGTAGACGCTGGCAAAATGCGTGCCGAGTTTGTGCGCACACCAAGCCTGGCCGACGTGCCATACCCGGTGATGATGGAACCAAACCTGGTGGTGGAATTCTACGCGAAGAACTAATCTTCGCCGACACCAACAAGAATTCAAGGCCGTTCCAGTGGAGCGGCCTTTTTCTTTGTACCATGTTTTATTATTTCAGACGTGGGCGGGCAGAAGCCCTGCTGTTCAGTCGTCGCCGCAAATGGATTGCAGGGCAATCCAGTCCGCATCGGTCAGTTGCGGCTGGTAGCCTTCTTTGTACGGATCAAGCGCGATCAAGGCGGCGGTGGATTTACCCGTGGCATCAAGTGCATAGGCAAAGGGAGCAGAGGACAGTTTCGCCTCTTTGAAAGCGTCGAGCAGGCGCCCGTCATCGGGGCGGGTCATCGGCGCCGTCAGCACGGTGCGGGCATATCCCGCCAAGGCTTCATCCGGCAGAACGCCATTGGCAATAAAGGTCAACGTGCGCAGGCTGCCGATTTCGCGGAACATGCGGGTCATCGGTTTTTCCTGTTCCCCGTTGGCCCGTTCCATCAAGACAAAGCCGGCAGCAATTTCAGGGCCTGCATTTTCTTCGACCAGCACACGGTTCAACAGGATGTTGCCAGCGGGCAAATGGGCGGCAAACCGCGCTCCCATATCGACGATGTGGATTTCCCCACCATCCGGCAGCAGCCAGTCTTCGAATTTTTCAAGCGCGGCCACGCCCATCGGATCGTTACAAGCGGTGCCCGTCATCAAATCGGTTTGCTTCAGGATTTTCTGTCCGATTTGAATGGCCTTGGCATTGGGCAAAATTCGCGTGGCATAATCCGCTGAAATGGATGGCAGCCAGAACACCCCCAGCCCCAAGGCTGCCGCCATAAACAGTGCGGTTAGCACCCACCGCAACCGCCCGGGATGGGGGCCAGTGCGCCGGATCGCCTTGCGTACGACCTGGATTGCATCAACCATAGTCGGGTCGTCGATTTCCAGTGTTTCGGATGTGCTGCGATCAGGGCTATAAAGCGTGGGTGTCTCGCCTTCGTTCAGGGTGCGGATTGCGGCCATAGACCAATGGGTCAGCGGTTTGCCGTTGGCATCGGACAAGACCAGAGTTGATGCACCAAAAGACACGATAACCTCGCGTCTTTGATCCGCATCGGACTCCCTCCAAAGCCCGATTGCCTCGAGCCGGTCATATTTTTTAAGCGCTGTCACTGCGTGCCCATATCGGCCTTAGGCCTGTTTTTCGATCAGCATACACGCTCTGGTCGTCGCTGTGTAGACGATTTTGCACCCCGCAGGCCATTCCTTCAAAGAAGACGTTACAAGCGGGGGCATTCGCAGGATCAGGCCAGAGTAAAATTTTTGCATGACCAGTGCAAAACATTTACCGTAGGGTAATTGCATTGATGATCCAACAGGCGTAGGGGCTGTAGCAATCCCAATTTTTGACCATTGAACGCTCGGAAGTCGTTATGCGTTACTCAGAGTATTTTCCACCTTTAGACTGGTATACCCGCGTCAACCGCAAGACGGTGACAGCGGACGCTTATGCAGGTTTGATTAACGCCGCCATGGTGTTGCCCCAAGGGGTTGCCTTTGCCACGATTGCGGGGCTGCCGCCTGAATACGGGCTGTACACGGCGATGATTACGGCTGTGATTGCGGCGATGTTTGGCACCTCGATGATCATGATCTCGGGGCCAGCTACAGCGATTTCGGCGGTGTTGTTCACCACATTGTCGGATTTCGCCGAACCAGGCACAATACATTACATCGAAATGGCGCTGACGCTGACGATCATGGTGGGGCTGTTCCAGATCGCGGGGGGATTCGCGCGGCTTGGGGGGCTTGTGTCCTTTGTGTCCCATTCGGTGATGACTGCTTTTACCATGGCTGCGGCCCTGTTGATTGCGGTCAGCCAGTTGGCAGGGGTGACAGGCATTGTTGTGGAACGGGGTGGCAATATTGCGGAACGGCTGATGCGCCTGTCCCAACACCTGCCCGAGGTGAACCCCTATGCTTTGCTGATTTCCGGTTTCACGCTGGCTTTGGCATTCCTGATGCAAAAATTCACCCCGCGTTTGCCGGGGTTTCTGATTGCCCTGCTGGCAGGCTCTGCGCTGGCCTGGGGCGTGGATGCGGTCAGCCACGGGGTGGAAATGGTCGGGGCTTTGCCCAATATGTTGCCGCAACTGGCGCCGCCGTCCCCGTCGATCCGCGATGTGGCCGAACTGGCACCTGGGGCTGCCGCGATTGCGGTTGTTGGCGCGCTTGAGGCGATTTCCATTGGCCGCGCCTTTGCAGTACGCCGCAAGGAAACCTTTGATTCCAGTCAGGAAATGGTGGCCCAAGGCCTGTCCAATGTGGTTGGCGGGTTCTTCCAGTGTTATGTGGGGTCAGGGTCGTTCACCCGCAGTGGCGTCAATGCGACCGCAGGGGCGGAAACGCCGTTGTCGGGTATTTTCGCCAGTATCTTCCTGCTGCTGATCCTGTTCTTTATCGCCCCTTGGGTGGCCTATATCCCCAAACCTGCCATGGCGGGGTTGATCCTGTTGGTGGCCTATCGCTTGATCGAATTTTCAGAGCTGCGCCACATCATCAAAAGCAGCGGTCCTGAAACCGTGATCCTTGTGATGACGCTGGCGGCGGGTCTGTTTATCGAGCTGGATTTCGCAATTTATGTGGGCGTGATTGCGTCCCTGTGTGTGTTCATCTACGAAAGTTCACACCCCGAACTGCCCGTCACAGCCCCTGTGCTGCAAACCGATGGCACCCGCAAATTCCGCAATGTGGAACATAAGGGCGTCACGGAATGTCCGCAGTTACTGATCTTTCGGCTCGACGGGCCGCTTTATTTCGGCAGCGTTGAAAATGTGGCCAAAACCTACAAGAAAATCTGCGCCCGGGATCCGCGCCAGATCCATAAGATCATGTATATGAAAGGCGTCGGCAAGACCGATCTGGCAGGGGCGGATTTCCTGATCCAGGCCATTCGCGATGCCAAAGCCGAGGGCGGTTCCTTTCGCATCGTTGCCCTGTTCCCGCCATTGGTGAACAGTTTGCACCGCTTCCATGTGATCGACGAATTGGGCGAGGAAAACCTGCACACCAATAAAAACGACGCTGTCAGCGACGCCATGAACGACCTGAGCCGCAACATCTGTGAAGGCTGCTTGCGCGATGTGTTCTGGGAATGTGACAACGTGATGCGCAAGGAAGATTAAGCCAGCCCGCCCCCGCTAAAGCGCCTTGGCCACCACGCGCAGTTCGAATTTCTGAATTTTGCCCGTGCTGGTTTTTGGCAGTTCCTGAAACACCACCGTTTTGGGGCATTTGAACCCTGACAGATGGGCGCGGGTATGGGCGATGATTTCTTCGGGGGTGGGCTGATCCACGCCCTCTTTCAGTTCGATAAAGGCGCAAGGGGTTTCGCCCCATTGTTCATCCGGTCGCGCCACAACCGCGCATAAGGACACGGCAGGGTGGGACATCAGGGTGTTTTCCACCTCGACCGAGGAAATGTTTTCACCCCCAGAAATGATGATGTCCTTCATGCGATCGGTGATCTGGATATAGCCGTCCGGATGGCGCACGGCGATATCGCCGGATCGGAACGCGCCGCCTGCAAATGCTTCGGCTGTGGCGGTGGGGTTCTTGTAATAGCCCTTCATCACCGAATTGCCGCGAATGACGATTTCACCGATGGTTTTTCCGTCGCGGGGCACGGGTTTTCGGCTATCCTGATCCACCACGTCGATGTCTTCCATCATCGGGTATTGCACACCCACGCGGGCCATTTTGGCGTAGCGTTCTTCGGCGGGCAGGGCGGCCCAATCATCGGGTTCCACGCATTCGGTGACATGGCCATAGGTTTCGGTCAGCCCGTAGACCTGCATGATCCTGAACCCCAGCGTTTCCGCGCCTTTGATCGTGGCAGGCGAAGGCGGCGCGCCAGCGGTCAGCACATTGACGGTGTGATCGAAGGGAACGCGGTCTTCGGGTTTGGCGTTGATCAGCGTGTTCAAAATGATCGGTGCGCCGCCAAAATGGGTGATCCGCTCCGCTGCAATCGCCCCGAAGATGGCTTTTGCGGTCATGTCGCGGCAACAGGTAATCTGCCCGCCAAGCGAAGGCATCATCCAGGTGTGGTTCCAGCCGTTGCAGTGGAACAGCGGCACGATCGTCAGGTATTTCGGGTAAAGCCCGATTTCCCAGCTTAGCGCCGTGCCCATGGTCATCAGATAGGCGCCGCGGTGGTGGCAGACCACGCCTTTGGGACGGCCTGTCGTTCCTGATGTGTAATTCAGCGAAATAGCATCCCATTCGTCATCGGGCAGATACCATGAAAAGTTCGGGTCTCCTGCAGCGATGAAGTCTTCATATTCAACGAAATCCCCAGTGGCGGGGAAACCAGCCAGCGGATCGGCCACTTCGATTATTTCAGGGGCTTTGGTGCCCATCAGGGCGATGGCTTGCAGGGCGACGGGCAGAAACTGGCTGTCGGCCAAAACGATCCTCGATCCAGAGTGCGAGAAAATATAGGCGATGGTATCCGCATCCAGCCGCGTGTTGATGGTGTTCAGCACCGCACCGCACAGGGGCACACCGAAATGGGCCTCGGCGATGGCGGGGATGTTGGGGCAGAGCGTCGAGACCACATCACCGGGTTTGATACCTTTGGCCGCCAGCGCCGCGCCAAGGCGGGTGCAGCGATCATGCAGTTGTGCATAGCTGTGGCGGCGGTCGTGATAGACCATGGCGGTGCGGGTCGCAAACACATCGCGCGCACGGGCCAGATGGCTGAGCGGGGTCAACGGCACGTAATTGGCGGGTGTTTTGCCCAAGCCGGTTTCATCTGCCATTTGTGCCATGTTCAAGCCTCTCGTTCAGCGGATCACAGGGCTACGATGCCCCGTGCCTTGTGGTTTTTCAATCGGCTTTTGCGTTTCAGGGCGCAAACTTAACCACCAGCCGGACACAGGCGGATTGGCGTTGCCCGCGCAGCGGGGCTGTGCCTAATTAGGCCAACAGATTTTGACAGGCGCACCAGATGATACCCACAGTTTCCAACACCTCGAAGGGGGCCGCAATGATGGTGGCTTGCATGGCGATTATCGGTTTGGTGGATAACTACGTGGTGCTGATCGCCAAAGAGTCCGGGCTGTGGCAGTTCCATCTGTGCCGCTCGGCGCTGGTATGCGGGGCTTTGGCGCTGATGGCTTGGGGGATGGGCTGGCGGATCAAGCCGCGGCGCTGGCAGGGGGTTGCGATACGGTCATGCTGTGGCGCCGTGTCTATGGCGGTCTATTTCGGGGCTTTGGCCGTGGTGCCTGTGGCGCAGGTGGGGGCGGGGCTGTTCACCGCGCCGATTTTTGTCCTGCTGTTTTCGGTGCTGGTGTTTCGCACCCCGATCGGCCTGTGGCGTGTGTTGGCGGCCGTTGTCGGTTTCGCAGGGGTGTTGTTGATGCTGCGCCCCGATTTTTCGGCGCTGAACCTGATCACAATCCTGCCTATGTTGGCGGGCGTCACATGGGCGCTGACCGCCCTAAGCACCCGTTACCTGTGCGAAGGGGAAGACACAGTGACCCTGTTGTTCTGGTTCTTTGCCGCCCTTGGTCTGATCGGCGCTGTGGGGCTGCTGGTGATGCAATTCAGCGATCTGGGCGATGGTATCAGCTTTTTCGGGCGCGGGTGGGTGGCACCGACACCGGCCTTCTGGTTCTGGACATTGGTGCAGGCGGTGGGGTCCATGCTGGCGGTCGGCATGCTGACGCGGGCCTATCAGATCGGCGAAACCAGCTATATTGCGGTGTTCGAATACGCCTTCCTGATCTTTGCCAGTTTCTGGGGCTGGGTGTTGTGGGGCGATCAACTTGATCTGCTTGGAGGGATTGGCATGGCTATGATTATTCTATCGGGCGGGGTGATTGCCTTGCGCTCCGCAGAGGCTTAGCCTGTTGTCATGATTATTTCCCACGGGCGGCAGTTTATCTTTGTGCATATCCCGAAAACGGGCGGCACCTCGCTGGCTTTGGCATTGGAAGCCAAGGCGATGAAGGATGACATTCTGATCGGCGACACCCCCAAGGCGAAACGGCGGCGCAAGCGGTTAAAGGATGTACAAACCAGCGGACGCCTGTGGAAGCATTCCAAGCTGGTGGATGTTTATGGCGCGGTGGATCAGGCACAGATCGAGCAGTATTTCGTCTTTACGCTGGTGCGCAATCCCTGGGACCGAATGGTCAGCTATTACCACTGGCTGCGGGGGCAGGGGTTTGATCACCCTGCCGTACATCTGGCCAAAGCCAGCGATTTCACCACCTTTGTGAATGATGCGTCCACCCGCACCAGCCTGCGCCACGACGGGGCGGCGCGTTATGTCAGTGACAGGGACGGGGTGGATCGCTGCGATCTATACCTGCGGCTGGAACATCTGAACGCGGATATGGCGCAGTTGGAGGACGGGATCGGGGTGCGGTTGCCGGTTGCGCCCCATGAAAACAAATCCGCGCGCGGGGCTTATCAGGGCTATTATTCTGCTGCGGATCAAGCGCTGGTCGGAGATTTGTTTGCCGAAGATGTCGCGCGCTTTGGCTATCGGTTTGAAGCCTAGGATCTGGTGCGTGTTCCCACGCACCAACAGGATCAATCGCCGAGTTTGGCGTGGATTTCATCCAGATCAGGTTCTGACAGCGGTTCCTTGCGGCTGGGGTCGGTGGCGTCATATTTGAACAGCACAAAATCCCGTTTGTAGATTTCATAGACCAGATGCATCGACAGATCGTCGAAATAATCTTCGACCGGATGGGCGCGTTTGGGGCCGTGGCCTTCGCTTTCGTTGAAACGGGGCATGTTGTCGATATCAAGGCTGTGTTTCACCTCGATGTTTTTCATCACGTCTTTCATACCCTCTTTGAAATTTTCCGTGGTGATCACCTTGTCATAACGCCCGCCGTTCACAATCAGCGTAGAGGCATGGCCCGCAACCGCTGACCAGTGAATGTCAGGGTCCATGGGGCGGCGGTATTTGATGGTGTCCCGCGCGAACAGCAAGAAGCGGCGGAAGGACTGGATCTGATCGAAGTCACCTTCAACCTCTACCCCGTATTTTCGGATGATATTGGGCACCAGATTGCCCCGATAGCGTTTGCCATTGCGCTGAATACCGCAAATTTTATCGAAATAGGCCGACAGGATACGGGTATACGGATTGCGCACACAGGTGAAGGTATAGGTCTTTTGTTCGGTCACACGATCGGTGATCGGCTGTTGCGAATATTCCTGGCTCCACTTGTGCAACCCTTCGGTGCTGTCGTGGATATCCCCGTCAAAAAACCGCCCGTGATCAGAGTAATACATGATCTGCCCGATGGTCGAACAGGCGCATTTGGGGATAACACGATAGACCAAACTTTCGCTTTCGGTCATCCAGGTTCCTGGAAAGCCCATATCAGTACGTCTCCTGCTCTTGCACTTATTGTGCCAGCCTTTACGGTTTATTCGTTGTGTCTGATCTACCTTTTAGGCGGAAGGTTGCCAAGAAAAAGTGTTTATTGAGGCGATTATTAAAGATAAACCCACAGGTGAGGTAGCATGACAACAAACAGGCGACGTATCTGATGGCGAAAATTGCCTATATTCTTCTATGCCATAAAGATCCCGATGCAATCGTCCAGCAGGCAGAGCGGCTGACCTCGGCGGGGGATTGTATTGCGATCCATTTCGACGCCAGCGCCAGTGCGGCAGATTACAAAGCCATCACCGGCGCGCTTGCGGATAACCCCAATGTGACCTTTGCCAAACGGGTGAAATGCGGCTGGGGGGAATGGTCGTTGGTGCAAGGCTCGCTGAATGCGATGATGGCGGCAGATACGGCGTTTCCCGATGCGACGCATTTTTACATGGTGTCGGGGGATTGCATGGCGATCAAACCTGCCATCTATGCGCGGCGGTTTCTGGATGAAAATGATGTGGATTTCATCGAAAATAACGATTTTTTCGAAAGCGACTGGATCAAGACAGGCATGAAAGAGGACCGGTTGTATTACCGTCACTTTTTCAACGAACGGGCGCATAAGGCACTGTTTTACAACGCCTACCGTCTGCAAAAGAAGCTGGGGCTGAAACGGGACATTCCCAAAGGCATCGAAATCAAGATCGGATCGCAGTGGTGGTGTCTGCGGCGGCGCACCGTCGAATCCGTTTTGCGCTTTGTTCAGGACCGCAAGGATGTGGTGCGGTTTTTCAAAACCACATGGATTCCGGATGAAACCTTTTTCCAGACCCTCGTTCTGCATCTGGTTCCCAAGGATGAAGTGGTCAACCGCACCCTGACGTTCCTGATGTTTTCCGATTACGGGATGCCGGTATCGTTTTTTAACGATCAGTATGATTTTCTGCTGTCGCAGGATTCGCTGTTCGCGCGAAAGATTTCTCCCGATGCGCTGGTTCTGAAAGAGAAATTGGGCCAGCTTTATTCCGGCGGCGATATAGACATAAACGTCACCAATGAAGGGCGCACACTGTATAAATTCCTGACCACCCGCGGCCGTGAAGGGCGGCGCTTTGCCACCCGTTTCTGGGAACGGGAAAGCACCATCGGGCGGGAACGGGAATTGCTGGTGGTGGTGTGCAAGAAATGGCATGTGGCCAAGCGGTTGCTGGCTGCGGCGGAAACTGTGGCGGGCGTGCGCGGTTTTGCCTATTTGTTTGACGAACAGGATACGGCGCTGCCTGAATTGGGCGGTATTGAAAAGACGCTGGACAAGCGGGCGCGCCATCGCCGTGCGGTGATGCGTCTGTTGTTTGAACAGACCCATACCGATCGCCTGATGATCTGTGCCGATCCGGCGAACATCGACCTTCTGGATGATTTTTATTCAGACCGCTGCACCACTCGGGTTCTGGAAATGGCCTGCAATTTCGACGAGGATTATCTGCGGGGCCATGCCATTCGCACAGGTCTGGCCGCCCCCAGCAGTTCCGAGGACACGCTCAAGCGGATCATTCCCACTATCCGCATGGATTTTTCCCATGAAAGCAATGCGGTGCGGGATCGGAACTTTCCGAACTTCTATTCCATTTCGGATCGCAATGACCCTGAAGAAAACATCATGCAAATCTCTACGTTTATGGATATCACCGAAGACAAAGCGCGTGAGATCGCGCATACGCCCTATTTGTTTGCAGACTGAGGAACACCCCGAATGGCCTATACCTACGACGATCAGAACATTTTTGCCAAAATCCTGCGCGGGGAAATCCCCAACACCACTGTGCTGGAAACCGACCACAGCCTTGCGTTTCGCGATATCCAGGCACAAGCGCCAGAGCATGTTCTGGTGATCCCCAAGGGGCCTTATGTGACCTATGATCATTTTGCCAATTCCGCCAGCGATGCGGAAATTGTGGATTTTACCCGCGCCATCGGCAAGATTTGCGATATGCTGGGGGTCAGCGCCGATGACGGGGCGGGATACCGGATGATTTCCAACGCAGGGGAACACGGTGTGCAAGAGGTTCCCCATCTGCACGTGCATATTCTGGCGGGCCGCAACATCGGGCGTATGATCGCCCGCGCCACCGATTAAGCCGCTTTTGGTCCGTTTGCGCGTCAATCAAGGCGCATGGCCGGACCAAAATCCGCTTTTCCTTCGGGCGGATTGACAGTATTTGAAGGGAAACGCCAATTTGCAGGAACGACTGATATGACCACCGATGCACCGGAAGTGAAAGAAGTAGACAGCTACCGCGTGGCCTGTGATGGCGGCGAGGGTGGACACCCCCGCGTATGGCTGCAGATCCCGGCAGAGCATGGCTGGGTCGAATGCCCCTATTGCGATTGCAAATATGTGATCAAAGACGGCGCTGACGCAGGGCATTGACCCCGCAGGAAAGCATCACTCGTCGCTTGCAGCCGGCAGGGCCGGTGCGGGACGGGGGGATGCGATTGCGTGATCGGGCAGGTCTATCCAGCGCGTCCCACACTGAAAGCCCGGATGTTTGCCGTCCGGAAATTTCACCTTCAGATAACCTGCAAGGTCTTCGCCCGCCCATGTAATCATGTGGCGGCCTTTGTCCGATATTGCGACCCCTGAAATCACGTTGAAATCCTTGCCCCGCGGGAAGTATTTGAAGGTTGCCTGTTCCGGCCCACAGGTAAACGTGCCTTCACCGCGGTTTTTGTTGGCTTCGTTTTGCCATGTACCAAAGCAGCTTTCGCCCTCGCTGGTGCGTCCTGTCATTGTGCCGGATTGCTGGCCGATCGAGGTGCCATAGAAGTATTCCCCTTCACCATCAATGCAGCCCACCAGATGCACACAGCTTTGTGGCGACTCCGGGTCAAAGACACAGGTGTTCGAATTGTCTTGGGCTAGGGCAGAAGGTGCCGCGAGAAGCAAAATCGCTATCGCTTTGACGGGGAGGTTCATCTAATCTGGTCACTGACTGTTTGGTTCATAAAAAGGTAGGGTCGTGGGTAGCATCGGTAAAGGGCATCATCTTCATTTAATTGACGGGTCTGGGTTCATTTTCAGGGCCTATCACGCGCTCCCCCCCCTTACACGCAAGTCGGATGGGCTTCCCGTCGGCGCGGTGAGCGGGTTTTGTAATATGTTGTTCAAATTTGTCGAGGACAATAAGGGCCATGATGCGCCCACTCACTGTGCTGTGATCTTTGATGCCAAGGGCAAGACGTTTCGCAGTGATATTTACCCTGCTTATAAGGCAAACCGCCCCCCTGCACCCGAGGATCTGGTGCCCCAGTTCCCCCTGACCCGCGACGCAACCCGCGCCTTTAATCTGGCCTGCATCGAGGCCGAAGGCTTTGAAGCCGACGACATTATCGCAACTTTGGCGGTGCAGGCGCGTGATGCAGGCGCGCGGGTGACGATTATTTCATCCGATAAGGACTTGATGCAGCTTGTGGGCGGCGGGGTCGAAATGCTCGACGCGATGAAAAACAAGCGGATCGGTGTCGAACAGGTCGAGGAAAAATTCGGCGTCGGGCCGGATCGTGTGATTGATGTGCAATCCCTTGCGGGGGATTCGGTGGATAACGTGCCCGGTGCGCCGGGAATCGGGATCAAGACAGCGGCGTTGCTGATCAATGAATATGGTGATCTGGATACGCTGCTGGAACGGGCGGGCGAAATCAAACAGCCCAAACGCCGCCAGACGCTGATTGATTTTGCAGATCAAATTCGCATCAGCCGCGATTTGGTGACGCTCAAGCAGGATATGGACACGCCCTTTGACTTTGCGGAAATGGAAGTTCGCGATCCTGACCCCGAAGCCTGTCTGGGCTTTCTGACCCTGATGGAATTCCGCACGCTGGCCGCGCGTATTGCTGGCAAGCTGGGGGTGGAGCCTCCGGTTGTGGCTGACCCCGAGGTTCTGGGCGCGGCCCCTGTGCCTGCATCTGCTGCCAAAGGGTTTGATGCGGATAAATACGAATGCGTGCGGGATATGGCGGCGTTGCAGGTCTGGATTGACCGGATCAAAGCGCGGGGCCATGTTGCGGTGGATACGGAAACCACGGGGCTCGACGAAATGGTTGTCGATCTGGTGGGCATCTGCCTGTGTGTCGAGGCGGGGGAGGCCTGTTACATTCCGCTGGCCCATAAAGATGGTGAAGGCGATTTGTTTGGCGGTGCGGAACTTGCCGCTGGCCAGATGGATGCCGCCGAGGTTCTGGCCGCGTTGAAACCCGTTCTGGAAGACCCCGCTATCCTGAAGATCGGTCAGAACATGAAATACGATCTGAAAATCCTGCGCCGTCAGGGGATTGAGGTCGCGCCGATTGATGACACGATGCTGCTGTCCTATGCACTGCACGGTGGCCTGCACAATCACGGCATGGATGCACTGTCAGAACGCTATCTGGACCATAAACCTATCAGTATTAAAACATTATTGGGGACGGGCAAATCTGCCAAGACCTTTGACATGGTCCCCGTTGAAGACGCGGTGAAATACGCGGCCGAAGACGCGGATGTGACCCTGCGTCTGTGGCAGATGTTCAAACCCCAGCTACATGCCAGCAAGGTGACTACGGTTTATGAAACGCTGGAGCGCCCTTTGGTGCCGGTACTGGCGACGATGGAAATGAACGGGATCAAGGTGGACCGCGATCACCTGAGCCGGATGTCCAACAATTTCGCCCAGAAAATGGCCGCGCTGGAGGATGAAATTCACCAAATGGCGGGGCGGTCGTTCAATGTGGGGTCTCCCAAACAGCTTGGCGAAATCCTGTTTGATGAAATGGGGCTGACGGGCGGTAAGAAAGGTAAAACCGGGGCTTATGCAACGGGTGTGGACGTGCTCGAAGATCTGGCGGCCGAAGGTCATGAACTGCCCGCGCGGGTGCTGGACTGGCGGCAGATGTCCAAGCTGAAATCCACCTATACGGATGCGTTACAGACCCATATCAACGCCGAAACAGGGCGGGTTCACACCAGTTATTCCATTGCGGGGGCCAGTACGGGGCGCCTGGCTTCTACTGATCCGAACTTGCAGAATATCCCCGTGCGCACCGAAGCAGGCCGCCGCATCCGCGAGGCCTTTGTGCCTGAAGACGGCAATGTTCTGCTGTCGCTTGACTATTCCCAGATCGAATTGCGGATTTTGGCCCATATTGCCAAAATTCCCGAACTGCAGCAGGCCTTTGCCGACGGGATCGACATTCACGCCTTGACCGCATCGGAAATGTTCGGGGTTCCGCTGGATGAAATGACCCCTGAAGTGCGCCGTCAGGCCAAGGGCATCAACTTCGGCGTGATCTACGGGATCAGCGGTTTCGGGCTGGCGCGCAACCTGCGGATACCGCGCAAAGAGGCGCAGGGTTTCATTGATCGCTACTTTGAACGCTTCCCCGGAATCCGCGCCTATATGGATGACACGGTGGCTTTCGCCAAGGAACACGGCTTTGTGCAGACCCTGTTCGGGCGCAAGATTCATACGCCGGAAATCAACGCCAAAGGGCCGCATGCGGGGTTTTCCAAACGGGCGGCGATCAATGCGCCGATCCAGGGCACCGCTGCGGATGTGATCCGTCGCGCCATGATCCGTATGCCCGCCGCCATCGCGCATCTGCCTGCGCGGATGTTGTTGCAAGTACACGATGAATTGCTGTTCGAAGTGCCCAAAGACGCGGTGGATGAAACCATCGACGTGGTGCGCGGCATCATGGAAGGCGCGGCCATGCCAGCGGTGCAAATCGACGTGCCACTGATTGTGGATGCGGGCCAAGGCGCCAACTGGGCAGAAGCACATTAGACCAAACACCGCCCCCGCCGGCTTTTGACATGTGCGGCGGGGCGGTTGTTAAAATTTGGGCGGGTTAATATTTAACGGTGTCCAGATCCAGCCCCACGGACCGCATGTTGCGGGTCACTGTGTCTGTGATGATTTGATCCAACTGGGCATGATCCATCCGCGCCCCTGATTGCGCCAGATCCGCCGCGCCGTGAATGGCGGACCAGATATATCGGTTGTCGGCCACATCAGGCTGTCGGGTCAGCAGCCCATGGCGAAACAAATCATTGCCAAGTTCCATGCCCACATCAAACGGCGTGTAGCGGATCAGTTCGGGGTCCTGGATCATTTCATCACGGCAGATCATCCCCACGCGCCCGAACATCATATGCCACAGCGCGTTGTTATCATGGGCAAATGTGATGTAGACCCGCACGATTTCATAACAGCGCTCGATCGCCTGTTTCGGGGTTTTGGCAATGGCGCCTTCGGGGCGGATCGCAAGGAATTTGCTGCGCAATTCGCAATGCCCGATCTTGACAATTTCGGCCAGCAGCGTGTCTTTGTCAGCGAAATGGCGATAGACCGCGCCTGACGAAACGCCCAGATCACGGGCTGCCTGACGCAGGGACATGACCTCTATATGCCCGTCGCGCGTGGCCTGAAGTGCGTATTCAATCAGCGCATCGCGCAGATCGCCGCGTTTAAGTTTATGTGCCTCGCCCATAGACATTATGTAAGCACTGATAACTTTGCGGTCAATCATTGCTTCGGGGCAAAGGCTGTTTTGCGCTGGACAAGCGGGGGGGGATTGCATTGGATTGGGGCAAACATGGCAAGGAGACCGGATATGGCGCATATTGGATTGGTGGGGATCGGCGTGATGGGCCGCGAATTTGCGCTGAATTTGGCAGAGAAGGGCCATACTGTCAGCCTGCTGGATCGCAGCCTTGATAAATCCACCGAGGTTGTGACCGCAGGGGCTGCGCTGAAGGGCACGTTGATCGCCTGCGCGGATGCTGAAAACTTTGTATCCGGCATGGCTGCGCCGCGATCCGTGCTGGTGCTGGTGCCTTCGGGCGGGCCGCTGGACAGTGTGATCGACAGCTTGTCCCCTCTGTTGCAAAAAGGGGATCTGATCGCCGATCTGGGCAATTCCTATTACAAGGAAACCGAACGCCGCGTGGCGGAATGCGAGTCCAAAGGCCTGTTGTTTTTAGGCATGGGCATTTCCGGCGGGGCCGAGGGCGCGCGCAACGGGCCGTCTATCATGGCAGGTGGGTCGCAGGAAAGCTGGGCACGGGTCAAAGGCCCGTTACAGGATGCCGCGGCGAAATTCGACGGTGATCCCTGCTGTGACTGGTTCGGGCCGGGTGGTGCGGGGCATTTTATCAAAATGCTGCACAACGGGATCGAATACGCCGATATGCAAATGATTGCCGAAGCCTACGGTGTGATGCGCGATGGTTGGGGCATGGATGCGGGGGCTATCGGTGATGTGTTTGCAGGCTGGATGGACGGGCCGCTGAATTCCTATCTGGTGGAAATCGCCGCCGAGGTCTGCCGCGCAGACGATCCGCAGACAGGTAAACCCATGCTCGACATGATTTTGGACCGCGCAGGGCAAAAAGGCACAGGCCGCTGGTCGGTGATCGAGGCGCTGCATCTGGGCGCTCCTGCCAGCATGATGCAGGCGGCGGTCGAGGCGCGCAATATCTCCGCCGATCTTGAAGGCCGCGTTGCGGGGGCTGCCCTGTTTGGCGGGGTAACCCGCAGTGATGTGCTGGCGCAGGGCGCGGGGATCAAGGCGCTTGAAGGCGCGATGATTGCCGCCAAAACCTGTGCCTATACCCAAGGGTTCGAGGTGCTGCGTCGTGCCTCGGACGCGTTTGACTGGTCCCTTGATCTAGCCGCCATCGCGCGGGTCTGGCGGGCGGGCTGTATCATTCGATCTGTCCTGCTGGACGATATTTCCGAAGCTTTTGAAAAAGATGGCACTCGCCGGTTGTCCCACGCGCCGAAATTCACCGCTTTGATGCGGGATAACGCGGGGGCATTGCAGACTGTGGTGGGGCAGGCGGTTGCTGCGGGTTTGGAAACCCCTGCGCTCTATGCGGCGCTGAGCTATCACAATACCAGCCGCACCGAAGGATCGACTGCGAATATGATCCAGGGCTTACGGGACCGTTTCGGGGCCCATACATTTGAACGGGTGGATGCGCCCGGTGAAAAGGTAAACGGGCCCTGGCACGAATAAGCCGTTTTCATGAAAGAGCCGTTTATATGAAAAAGCCGTTTAGGAGCGACTTGAGAAGGCATTCCTTTTCGGACGTGTAGGGCCTGCGGCGCGGATATTTGTAGAAAATGGAAACGCAGTACGGGTTTAGGGCTGATGGGTTTTGATCTTGAAGCCTTCGTCGGCTGTGGGGCGGGTGAAATGGGCTGAAATCAGGTCGAACTGACGCTCTGTTACGCTAAAAGCGTGGGTGCCTTCGTTGTTTCGCGCTGTCAGGCGTTGTTTGCAGATGTCTGCCGGAACATCCAGAAGATGGAGCGTGTGGGGGCTGCCTGTACTGTCTATCAGGTCGCGAAACCATGCCCGTTGGGGCAGGGTGTTGGCCGGAAAATCCAGCACCACGTTGATGTGGGCGCCCAGCAGGTGTTGAATATGCGGGGTGAGGATGGTTTGCAGGCGCTGGGAATAGGTCACATAATCCGCGATGGTTTCCATTTCAGGGCCGTAAAGGGCTGAAAGCCATGAATCCTCGCTGATCAGCACTGTGTCCGGTTGTTCGGACAGGCTGGCGCAGAGGGTTGATTTGCCCGCGCAGATCAGACCGCAAACCATGTGCAGATGGGCCATATCAGCCTAGTCCAGTTGATCGGACGGGATGATCGGGAAGAACGCCCCGTTCGAGCGGACACCGAACCAGCTTTTCCCGTCTATTTCCGAATGGGTGCCAAGATCGACCAGACGGTAGAAACTTTTGCGGTCGATCAGCGCCTCCAGGTTGGTGCGGATCAGGATATAGGGGCTGGGTTCGCCTGTTTCAGCATCCCGTTCCACGCGGATCGGGTGGTCCGGACCGGCGGTTGCTTCGTCGTCCACTTGGGTCAGGAAGGTAAGGCGCTGGTCGGGGCCGGGGTTTTCCACGTCAAAGTCGATGGCCACAAAAGGCGCGTCATCTACGGTGATTCCGACTTTTTCCACCGGCGTCACAAGGAAGTAATCGTCGCCATCCCTACGGATGATACCCGAGAACAGTTTGACCAGCGGTTTGCGGCCGATAGGCGACCCCAGATAGTACCAGGTGCCGTCCCGCGCAATACGCATGTCAAGATCACCGCAAAACGGCGGATTCCACAAATGCACAGGGGCAGGCCCCTTTTTCGATGCAGCTGAGGCGGACTGCGCTATGCTGTCCGCACTCGGTTTGGGGATTATTTCGGGCTCTTTCGGATTTGTCATTTGTCCTTGCCGCGTTATTTGGTCTTTAATGGGGCCAAAGGTTTCTGGCTTCCCTAGAAAGGTATGTGACATGTCCGCGAATGCAAGCGAATTAGAGAGTTTAGCGCAAGAGGTTGAAAAAGCCTCGGTGCTTTTGGCACAGGCGAAGGCGGGTATCGGATCGCGGATCATCGGGCAGGAGTTGGTGGTGGAGCAGGCTTTGGTGGCGTTGTTATGCGGCGGTCATGCGCTGTTGGTGGGCGCACCGGGTTTGGCGAAAACGCGGCTGGTGGACACGCTGGGCATTGTGTTCGGACTGCATACCAATCGGGTGCAATTTACCCCTGACCTGATGCCAGCCGATATTCTGGGGTCAGAGGTTCTGGAAACCGCTGATGACGGGGCGCGGGCGTTCCGGTTCCTAAAAGGCCCTGTGTTCAGCCAGTTGCTGATGGCGGATGAAATCAACCGCGCCAGTCCTCGGACCCAATCCGCGCTATTGCAGGCGATGCAGGAACGGCAGGTGACGATTGCAGGGCAGGAATATGATCTGCCAGCGCCGTTTCACGTATTGGCGACGCAAAACCCCATTGAACAAGAAGGCACCTACCCGCTGCCCGAAGCGCAGTTGGACCGGTTCATTCTGCAAATTGATGTGGGCTTTCCAAGCCGTGACACAGAGCGGGATATTTTGCTGGCTACCACAGGGGCCGAGGATGCCGTAGCGACACAGGTCTTTACGGCAGAAACCCTGATGGCAGCCCAAGACGCGGTGCGCCGCATGCCTGTTGGTGACGCGGTTGTGGAAGCAATTCTTGATCTGGTACGTGCCGCACGGCCCGAAGATGAAACCGCCCCTGATTTTGTGCGCGAATCTGTCAGTTGGGGGCCAGGACCGCGGGCGGCGCAGGCTTTGATGCTGGCGACGCGGGCGCGGGCCTTGGTGCAGGGGCGGTTGGCGCCCTCGGTCGATGATGTTGTGGCTTTGGCCCATCCTGTGTTGATCCACCGTATGGCGCTGGGCTTTGCGGCGCGGGCTCGGGGTGAAAAACTGGCCGATCTGATTGGGCGTCTGACCGCGCAAAGCACTGGAACCGAGGCGGCTGCGTGACGTGACCTTACCCGAACAGATCACTCCGGAACAGTTGCGCCACGACGCCGAGGAAGTCGCCGTTGGCTTTCCTGCCTTGATGGCGGCGGCGGATCAACTGGCAGCGACCATCAGTCTGGGGGCCCATGGCCGCAGACGGGCGGGGCCGGGGGATGAGTTCTGGCAATACCGTCCTGCGGGGGCGGGAGATCCGTTGCGGGAAATTGACTGGCGGCGGTCCGCCCGCGCGGATACGCAGTTCGTGCGCCAGATGGAATGGCAGAACCTGCAGGCGGTGCATCTTTGGGTGGATCGCTCGGCTGCGATGGAATATCGCGGGCAGGATAACCTGCCGCAAAAGGGTGATCGGGCGCGGGTTCTTGGGCTGGCGGCGTCTATTTTGCTGGCCAAAGCGGGCGAAAGTGTCGGCCTGATGGAAGACCCACAGCCCCCCAAACACGGGCGCGGGCAGATCACCAAAATGGCCATGCGACTGGCCGCACGCGCGGATGGTGCGGATTACGGTGTGCCACCGGGCAAGGAAATGGGGCGGGGCAATCGGGCTCTGCTGATCAGTGATTTTCTGGGCGATTGGGATCAGGTGATTGCCGCCCTGTCACGGGCCGCAGACCAGCGGGTGCAGGGCTGTCTGGTGCAGGTTCTGGACCCGACAGAGGAAAGTTTCCCGTTTGACGGGCGCACGATTTTCCAAAGCATGAGCGGCGCTATCAATTTTGAAACCCGTCGGGCCAAAGCGCTGCGGGATGACTATCTGGCGCGTTTGGCCGAACGCAAAGACAAGCTGGAAGCATTGGCGCGGCGCACGGGCTGGATGTATTTGTGCCATCACACCGATCAACCCGCGCAGGCCGCTTTGATGTGGATTCACAACGCAATTTCAGGACCCGCCAGATGATCGCACTTGGAACTCTTGGTTTTCTGGCCCCGTGGTTGTTGCTGGGTCTTTTGGCGCTGCCGATCCTGTGGTGGCTGCTGCGCGCGGTGCCACCTGCGCCGCTAAAACGGCGGTTCCCGGCGGTGACCCTGTTGCTGGGGCTGGAAGATCGTGAAACCACGCCTGATCGCACTCCTTGGTGGCTTTTGCTGCTGCGTATGGCGGCGATTGCGGCGGCGATTCTGGCCTTTGCGCAGCCTGTATTGAACCCGTCGGACCGGATCGCGGGGCGCGCGCCTTTGCTGATTGCGCTGGATGGCAGTTGGGCCAGTGCGCAAAGCTGGGGGGCGCGGCAGGATAAACTGGAAGAAATCCTGCAATTCGCCGTGCAAGACGGACGCCCTGTGGCGGTGGTCAATCTGAGTGACGGGCCAAGGGGTGACAAACCCTTTGGCTTTAACAGTGCCGACAGCTGGAGCGGGCTGGTCAAGGGCTTGCAACCCAATGCGTGGGAACCCGTCTATGCCCCTTGGATCGGGGCGGTGGCCAAAGCAGATCCGTTTGAAACCATCTGGATGTCTGACGGATTGGCCCGCGAGGGGCGCGCAGATTTGCTGACAGCTTTATCTGAAAAGGGCGATGTCAGCGTGGTGCAATCGGGCAGTCACCTGTTGGCCTTGCGGGGCATTGGCATTGAAAGTGGCGCTTTGACGACTACGGCCTTGCGGCTGGATGGCACAGGCGCAGAGGTGTTTTCGATTACGGCAGAAGGGCCTGATCCAGCAGGCATCACCCGCAGTCTGGCCAGTGTCACTGGCGCATTTGAACACGGCATGACGGAGGCGGCTGCCAGTATCGAGCTGCCCTCTGAACTGCGCAACCGCGTGCGGCGTGTGGCGCTGGACGGGGTACGATCTGCGGGGGCGGTTGTGGTGACCGATGACAGTATCCAGCGGCGCAAAGTGGCACTGATTGGCGGCGGCAGTGAACAGGAAGGCGCGGTGCTGGTGTCGCCATTGCATTTCCTGCGCAAAGCCTTGGTGCCCACCGCCGATGTGATTGAGGCCGATCTGGCCGACAGCCTGCAAGCCACGCCAGATGTGTTGATTTTGGCCGATGTGGGCGATCTGACCGCTGCGGAAACCCAATCCATTCTGGACTGGGTGGAACAGGGCGGTTTGCTGGTGCGTTTTGCGGGCCCACGGATGGCGAGCAGCGGTTTGGGACAAACCGATGAACATCCGCTGCTGCCTGTGCGCCTGCGCGCGGGCGGGCGCACGGTGGGGGGCGCGATGAGCTGGGGCGCGCCCAAAGCGCTGGAAGATTTCCCCGAAGGCAGCCCGTTTTTCGGGTTGGAGATTCCCGATGATGTGCTGGTGGAAAGTCAGGTCATGGCCCAGCCGGACCCCAATCTGGCAGAACGGGTGTTGGCCAGTCTGCAAGACGGCACACCGCTGGTGACGGCCAAGGATCAGGGCGCGGGACGGGTGGTTTTGTTCCACGTGACCGCCAATGCGGAATGGTCCACGTTGCCCCTGTCTGGTCTGTTTGTGCAACTGCTGGAGCGGCTGGCGATTTCGGCGCGATCCGGTGTTTTGGACAGTGCCGAAGTTGAAGGCACGGTTTGGGTGCCGGAACAGGTTCTTGACGGATTTGGCGTGTTGCGCGATGCGCCTGCTTTGGCAGGGGTGGACGGGGCGCGGCTGGTGGCGGGCGTGTTCTCGGCTGATATGCCCCCCGGAGTGTACAATAGCGGTGATCAGCGTGTGGCGCTGAATACGGTTGCTGCGGATCGCCAGTTGGTGGCGGAAACATGGCCGCTTGGAACCAATTTTCTAACGCTGACCCGATCCGAGGAACGCCCTTTGCAAGCGCTGCTGCTGATGGCGGCTTTGGTCCTGTTATGCGCGGATGTGCTGGCGACTCTTTGGGTCGGCGGGCGTCTGTGGTTGCGTGGCGGCGTCGCGGCGGGGCTGGTGTTGCTGGTATGGCCGATTGACCCGGGGCAGGCACAGGCACAGGTACAGGCGCAAACACAAACACAATCTCAAACACAAGATGACACGGCGCTGATACAGGCCGCTAATAACACGGTGCTGGCCTATGTGGATACGGGTAATGCGCGGCTGGATGATGTGTCTCGGGCGGGTCTGCTGGGTCTGTCAACCGAACTGTTCCGCCGCACCAGTGTGGAACCTGTCGAACCCGTTGGCGTCAATCTGGAAACGGATGAGCTGTCGCTCTATCCGTTCCTGTACTGGCCTGTGACCGATACGCTGCGGATGCCGTCAGAGGCGGCGTTTGAAAAGGTGAACAGCTTTCTGCGCGGTGGCGGGTTGATCCTGTTTGACACCAAAGATTCCAACATCGGGCGGGGGCTGAGCGGGGGCACGCCCAACGGCAAGATGTTGCAACAACTGGCTCGCAATCTGGATATTCCCGCCCTTGAACCTGTCCCTGAAGACCACGTTCTGACCCGCGCATTTTATCTGTTGCAGGATTTTCCCGGCCGCTATGCCAATGCAAATGTCTGGGTTGAAGCCGCGCCGCCCGATGCGGAACTGGTTGAAGGCATGCCCTTTCGCAATCTTAACGACGGTGTGACACCTGTGGTGATCGGCGGCAATGACTGGGCCAGCGCTTGGGCGATCACACAGAACGGGCGGTTTGCCTATCCTGTAGGGCGCGGGGTTTCCGGTGAACGCCAGCGCGAAATCGCCATTCGTTTCGGCGTTAATCTGATCATGCATGTGCTGACGGGCAATTATAAATCGGATCAGGTGCATGTGCCTGCACTTCTGGATCGGCTGGGGCAATGATGTTGGACTTTGAATTCGCCTTTACGCCGCTGATCCCGCAGCCCCTGTTGACGGGGTTTGCGGTGGTCTGTCTGGTTTTTGTGGCTTTGGCCACCTGGCGCCGTTTGCCGGGCTGGTGGCTGCGCGCACTTGGGTTGGTGATCGTGCTGGGCGCGCTGGCGCAGCCTGTGATCCGTCAGGAAGAGCGGGAAAACCTGTCGAACATCGTCTTTGTGGTGGTGGATAACACCGAAAGCCAGTCTGTCGATGTACGTCCCGAACAAATCGCCCAAGGGGTCGAGGCCTTGCGGGCCGAGATCGGCACGCTTGAGGATTTTGAGACCCGCATCATCGAAGTGGAAAACGATCCGAGCGCGGCAGACGACGGGTCAATGGTGCTGACAGCACTGGCAAAAGCGGCCTCTGAGGTGGCGTCAAACCGCATCGCGGGGGCGCTTTTGATGACGGATGGGCAGATCCACGACGCGCAGGTTCTCGACAGTTTTCCAGCCCCTGTGCATGTGGTTCTGACAGGACAGGACAACGACTGGGATCGCCGTCTGGTTATCACCAACGCCCCCGCCTTTGCCATCGTCGGTGAACCCGTGACCCTGCAGGTGCGGGTCGAGGATCAGGGCGCAGTGCCCGAAGCCGTGCGCGGGCGCGCCCATCTACAGATTTCCGTGGACGGGGAAGCACCGCAGGATTTTGAGGTGGAGGTCGGGCGCCAGTTCGAACTGCCCCTGACGCTGCCCCATGGCGGTATCAATGTGCTGCAATTCAACGTCACCCCCGAAGACGGAGAACTGACCGATCGCAACAACGCCGCCGTTCTGTCAATCAACGGCGTGCGCGACCGTCTGCGGGTCTTGCTGGTGTCAGGCGAACCCCATGCGGGGGAACGCACATGGCGCAACCTGCTGAAATCCGACAGTGCGGTGGATCTGGTACATTTCACCATTCTGCGCAGTCCTGACAAACAGGACGGCGTGCCGGTGCGCGAACTGTCTTTGATCGCTTTTCCCACGCGGGAATTGTTTCTGGAAAAGATCGACGAATTCGACCTGATCATCTTTGACCGCTATCGCCGCCGTGGCATTCTGCCCAATCGCTACATGCAGAATGTGGCGGAATATGTGCGGCGGGGTGGGGCGGTTCTGGTGGCCTCGGGGCCAGCGTTTGGCGGGCCGGAAAGCATTGCGCGCACGCCGTTGAACAGTGTTTTGCCAGCCCAGCCCACGGCGCGGATTATTGAAAAGGGCTTTGTGCCGAAAATATCCGAATTGGGGCAACGCCATCCGGTGACCGAAGGGCTGGACGATTTCGCACCGCGCCCCACCGCCGAGGACGGCACGCCGGGCTGGGGCCGCTGGTTCCGCCTGATTGAAACCGTCCCGACGCAAGGCCAGACCGTGATGACGGGGGCGGATGACAAGCCTTTGCTGGTTCTGGACCGCGTCGATGAGGGCCGCATTGCCATGTTGATGTCCGATCACGCATGGCTGTGGTCGCGCGGGTTTGAGGGCGGCGGGCCGCAATTGGAACTGCTGCGCCGCTTGGCCCATTGGACCATGAAAGAGCCTGAACTGGAAGAAGAGCGGATTTCCGGCACGGTGCAGGGCAATCGGGTGACGGTGACGCGGCGGTCTTTGACCGAGGATCGCGAGCCCATCACCGTGACGGGGCCTGATGGGACGGAAACAGTGCTGGAGACCCAGGAAGTGACGCCCGGGCGCTGGGTCGGCACGTTTCAGGGCGAAGAAAACGGGTTGTATCGCCTGAACGACGGGGATTTGAAAGCTGTGGTGGCCATTGGCCCCACTGCGCCACGTGAATTCGAACAGACTATGGCGGATGCCACAGCCTTGCAGCCGATCATGGCGGCAACGGGGGGCGGGGTTTTGCGACTGGAAGACTATGCCGCCCCGCAACTGCGCACGGTGCGGGAAGGGCGCACGGCGGCGGGGCGTGGATGGTTGGGGGTCACACCGCGCAATGCCTATCTGGCGACCGATATCCGCCAAACGCCGCTGCTGCCTGCTTGGGTGTTGTTGCTTTTGGTCGCGGGTTTGATGGTGGCCGCTTGGCGGCGCGAGGGGCGTTGATGGCGCAGTTCCCCGAGTATTTGGGGAACCTTGAAGTTAAGTCGCCAGAGCCTCGCGGGTGCGGGAGTTGAATTCGCGACGGTAGAGCAGAATGGCGGTTGTGAGTGTGGCGAGGATCAGGGGCACGGCGCCGATCAGCCATGTCAGCGCGGCGATGGTGAAATAGACCGAGCGCAAGCCGCGGTTAAAGCTGCGTGCGGCGTGGTTGGAAATATCCGCAGCCTTGCGCGCTGTGGCGCTGGCTGTGGGATCATCGGGATCATTTGGCACAGAGGCCATGACGATGGCGCAATAGCCAAACAGCCGCACAGACCAGACGAATTTCAGAAATCCGTTGGCAAGCAGGCCCATCAGGGCGAGGATTTTCACCTCCCAGACGATTTTGGGCACGACCAGCGCGTCCGAGAGATCAGAAGCGATTACGGTCAGTTGCTCTGCACCGCCCAGCAGGGCAACGCAACCGCCTATGGCGATCATGCAAGAACTGGAAAAGAACGTGGCCCCGTTGCGCATGATGCCAAGGATGGCGCTGTCAAAAATGCGGGGCTGGCGGGTGATCATTTGTTCCATCCAGCGGATGCGATAGGATTCCATCAGCATATGGGTGGAGGGTTTTGCACTGCCCTTACGTTCGATCGTAAAGGAGCAAAACAGCCATGCGGCGACCAGAAATGCGATGGCAATTCCGTCGATCAGGGTGAAATGGAAAAGAATTTCGGGCAAGCTGTAGGTCATTATCAGTCTTTAGCCTAGCTTGGGGGCGAGTGGAATGGGGATTAACGGTCGGTATAAGGCTTGCAATTCGCCAAATTGGTCATATTAAGTTACCAAATATACGGATTGGAGACCTGTCATGGAAATGCCTGCCCCGAATGAGGCTGTACTGGCCCGCAAAGCCGAGATCGTTGCGCGCTTGCAAGAGGTGCTGCCAAAGGATGCGGTGATCCATGAAGAACACGAGACGCGGGTTTATGAATGCGACGCGCTGACGGCCTATAAATGCCCGCCTTTGGCTGCGGTATTGCCGTCAAACACCGCCGAGGTTTCCGCTGTTTTGAAGGTTTGCCACGAGCTTGGTGTGCCTGTGGTGCCGCGCGGTTCGGGGACGTCACTGGCAGGGGGCGCGTTGCCCACTGCGGATTCGGTGATCCTTGGGGTGGCGCGGATGAATGATGTGATCGAAACCAACTATCCCGACCGCTATATTCGGGTGCAGACGGGGCGCACAAACCTGAGTGTGACGGGCGCGGTTGAGGAGGAGGATTTCTTTTACGCGCCGGACCCGTCCAGCCAGTTGGCCTGTGCCATTGCGGGCAATATCGCAATGAATTCGGGCGGGGCCCATTGTCTGAAATACGGGGTAACAACCAATAACCTGCTGGGCGTGGTTATGGTGTTGATGGATGGCACCGTAGTGGAAATCGGCGGCGCGCATCTGGATGCAGGCGGGTTGGATTTGCTGGGGGTGGTTTGCGGATCCGAGGGCCAGTTGGGGGTGGTGACAGAGGCCACCCTGCGGATTTTGCGCAAGCCCGAAGGGGCGCGCCCTGTTCTGATCGGGTTTGACAACAACGAGGTGGCGGGGGCCTGTGTGTCCGACATCATCAAGGCGGGGGTTCTACCCGTTGCGATCGAATTCATGGACCGTCCCTGTATCGAGGCAACCGAGGCTTTCGCCCATGCGGGATACCCCATGTGCGAGGCCTTGCTGATCGTAGAGGTCGAAGGGTCTGATGCGGAGATCGACATGCAGTTGAGGGTGATCAGCGACATTGCCCGCAAGCATAATCCGGTGGAATTGCGGGAAAGCAAATCGGCCGAGGAAAGTGCTGCGATCTGGTTGGGGCGGAAGTCGGCCTTTGGGGCCATGGGGCAGATCAACGATTACATGTGTCTGGACGGGACCATCCCGGTATCGTCCTTGCCTGCAGTGCTGAAGCGGATTGGGGAGCTGTCCAGAGAATACGGTCTGGGCGTGGGCAATGTGTTTCATGCAGGCGACGGGAATATGCATCCGCTGATCCTGTTTGACGCCAATAAACCCGGTGATCTGGAACTGTGTGAACAGATGGGCGCGGATATTCTGAAGCTTTGTGTCGAGGTGGGGGGATGTCTGACGGGGGAACATGGTGTTGGGGTGGAAAAGCGCGATCTGATGCATGCGCAGTTTGATCCGGTCGATCTTGAGGCGCAATTGCGGGTGAAAGATGTGTTTGATCCGCAGTGGTTGTTGAACCCGTCCAAGGTGTTCCCTTTGGCGGTAACCCAAACGCGGCGGATGGTGGCGGCGGAGTAACAGGGGGTTTCACCCCCAAACCCCCAGGATATTTGTGGAAAGAAGAAGATGATAAGGCCAGAGAGTGAAGCAGAGTTGAGTGCTGCGATTGCAGGGGCAAAGGGGCCTTTGCGGATTGTGGGCGGTGGCACGCGGCCTGTGGGGCGGGCGACGGGGGAGGTTCTGTCTACCACAGGCCTGTCGGGAATTTCGCTGTATGAACCGGGGGCTTTGACGATTGTCGCGGGGGCCGGCACGCCGCTTGCAGAGGTGGAAGCGGCCCTTGCGGCGGAAAACCAGCGGTTGCCTTTCGAGCCGATGTTGGCGGGGGCCTTGCTGGGGAGTGAGGGCAGCTCGACCATTGGCGGAGTTGTGGCGGCAAATGCATCCGGTCCGCGGCGGATACAGGCGGGGGCCTGTCGGGACAGCCTGATCGGTGTGCGTTTTGTGGACGGGCGCGGGGATATTATCAAGAACGGTGGGCGGGTGATGAAGAACGTTACCGGCTATGATCTGGTGAAGCTGCTCGCAGGGTCTTGGGGGACGTTGGGGGTTTTGAGCGAGGTCGCCTTTAAGGTACTGCCCGGCGTTGAAGCGGTTGTGACGATTGAGGTTTCAGGGGTGGATGCTGGGGCTGCGATTGGGGCGATGTCCGCCGCGCTCGGCTCCCCCTATGAGGTGTCGGGGGCGGCATATGATCCTGCGCGGCAGGTGGTGATGCTGCGGCTTGAGGGGTTTTCTGAATCGCTGACCTATCGCACAGCGAAGTTGCAAGCGGTATTGGCACCCTTTGGTGACGTTTCGGTGAATCCGGATGCGGATTGGGCTGCGGTGCGGGATGCCAGCCTGTTTGCGGGGGGAACAGGGGACCTGTGGCGGATTTCGGTGAGGCCTTCGGACGGGCCGCGCGTCGGGGCGGCCTTGCCGGGGGCCAAGCTGTTATTTGATTGGGGCGGTGGTTTGATCTGGGCCGAAGTGGCACAGGGTATGGACCTCCGCGCTGCTTTGGGGGGGATTGCAGGCCATGCCACATTGATGCGCGGCACGGGGTGCGGGCCGGTGTTCCAGCCCGAACCAGCCCCTTTGGCGGCGATTTCGGCAGGGTTGCGGGCACAGTTTGATCCGCGTGGGATCTTGAATGCCGGGCTGATGGACTGATGGAGATTATCGTCATTCTTTTCGGGCCGATGGTGCTGGTCTGGCTGGCACTGGCGGCGATGCCACGCGGTGTGCCGTTTCTTGTGGCGCTTGGGGTTGCGATGGCCCTGTTGATTGCGGGTGCTCTGGCCCCTTTGCCCCCGTCCAGCGGGCCGGATGACTGGTTTCGCGGTATCGGACGGGCGGGTGCGATATTGGGGCTGGTTTCTGCAGGTTCAGTGGTTCCCGCACAAGGGGTGCGCTGGTGGCGCGAACTTGGCGGCGGCGCGTATTTTCTAACTTTGCTGGGCTGCGCTTTCGCGGCGTTTGTTCTTATGACTTCATTCGGGACTTTTTGAAATGCAGACGACATTTACACCAGAGCAACTGGCGGATCCATCGACAGCCCGCAGTAACGAGATTTTAAGATCCTGCGTTCATTGTGGATTCTGCACGGCGACCTGTCCCACTTATCAGGTGCTGGGCGATGAGTTGGACAGCCCGCGCGGGCGGATTTATTTGATAAAAGACATGCTGGAGGCCGGACGGCCTGCAGATGAAAAGACTGTAAAGCACATAGACCGCTGCCTGTCCTGTCTGGCGTGTATGACCACTTGTCCCAGTGGGGTTCATTACATGCATCTGGTGGATCACGCGCGGGCGCACATAGAGGAGACTTATAAACGGCCTTTGATGGATCGGCTGTTGCGCTGGACGCTGGCTAGAATCCTGCCCTATCCAAAGCGGTTTCGGATTGCCTTGTTAGGGGCCAAGATCGGACGTCCTTTGGCGCGGTTCATGCCTGACCCGCGTTTAAAGGCGATGTTGGACATGGCACCCAAACACATACCGCCCGTCAGCCGGAACGACGATGCACAGGTGTTTCCGGCGATTGGCACACGCAAAATGCGTGTGGCGTTGATGACGGGCTGTGCGCAGCGGGCGCTGAATACGGATATCAACGACGCGACCATCCGGTTGTTGCGACGGCTTGGGTGTGATGTTGTGATTGTTAAAGGACAGGGGTGTTGCGGGGCGCTGACCCATCACATGGGAAAAGTGGATGAAAGCCATTCGGCTGCTGCGAAAAACATCGCGGTCTGGGCCGCTGAAATGGACGGGGAGGGGCTGGACGCTGTTGTGATTAACACATCGGGTTGTGGCACAACGGTCAAAGATTACGGCCATATGTTCCGCAATGACGCGTTGGCCAAAGACGCGGCGCGGGTGTCTGCAGGGGCGATGGACGTGTCCGAAGTCTTGATGAAACTGGACCTGCCCGAAGGTGACACCAAAGGTTTGCGCGTGGCCTATCACGCGGCCTGTTCCTTGCAACACGGGCAGCAAATCAAAACCTATCCCAAAACCTTGTTGAAACGGGCAGGGTTTGACGTGGTAGAGCCCAGCGACAGCCATTTGTGCTGTGGTTCGGCAGGGACATATAACCTGATGCAGCCTGAAATTTCGGGGCAGTTGAAGGTGCGAAAGGTGAAAACCCTTGAAGCCAAAGCGCCTGATGTGATTTCGGCTGGAAATATCGGGTGTATGATGCAAATCGGCAGCGGAACACAGGTGCCTGTGGTGCATACGGTGGAATTGCTCGACTGGGCTACGGGGGGGCCGAAACCTGCGGCGATGGGTGTTTAGCACGGTGGTCTTTTAAGGCAGTTTGTCCAGAGTGCCGCAACCTTGACATAATCTTTGGTTGTTCTGGTCATGATTTGGACCAAGTTTTCTTGCAAAACCAACCTGTGAAACAACAGGTAGCTGTCATGATCGCTCGAATTTTAACTGTCTTTGCCTTGCTTCTTGCAACGGGTGTATCCGCCCAGAGTGAGGATCCGTTGCGCAAACTAATGACAGCAGACGAGGCGCGGGCCTGGCAGGCTGTCGGGCGGGTGAATACAGCGGACGGTGGTTTTTGCACCGGAGCCCTGATTACGCCAAATCTGGTTTTGACGGCGGCCCACTGTGTTTTTGATCCGCGTACAGGCATGATGCTTGATCCGGGTCAGGTTACCTTTGCAGCGGGCTGGCGTCAGGGCCGTGCATCGGCGCTCGGGGTTGGGCGGCGCATCGTGGTGCATCCGTCTTATGTGCATCAGGGGACGGCTGAATTTAACAATGTCGGCCATGATATTTCGATCATCGAGTTGCAACACCCGATCCGCAATACGGCAATAATGCCGTTTGATCGTGCGCCGCGTCCAACCATTGGAACCTCGGTCAAAGTGGTGTCTTACGGACGGGACCGCGATGACTGGCCGTCGATTGAAGAACCTTGCGAAATTCTGGGCAAAAGCCTGTCGGTGCTGGTTCTGTCGTGTCACGCCACATTCGGGGCCTCAGGCTCGCCGATTTTTGTGATGGAAAACGGCTATCCGAAAATCGCTTCCGTGATTTCGGCCAAAGCCACGTGGAACAATCAGGATGTGGCGCTTGGCACCTCGCTCGGGCGGCCATTGGAAGAACTGATGGGAGAGCTGGAATCTGACAACGGTGTTTTCAAATCCAAACGTCCGTCGTCAAAATCTTTGAGCGAGCAACTGGGGCGCACAACGCAGACAAGTTTTTTGAAAAACTGATCTTGAAAGGGTAATAACCCGATCCTAAATTGTCTTTTACCGGATGCCCAAAACGGGGTCCGGTATCAGAACAAGGCCTGTCCATGATGGAAGGCCAGACCTGAAGTATCGCTTCTTAAGGAGGATGTTTCCCTATGCGAACCTATGATTTTGCACCCCTGTACCGTTCCACTGTTGGTTTTGACCGTCTTGCGTCCATGTTGGATCGTGCCATGACTGTCGATGTAAACACAAACGGCTACCCCCCCTATAACATCGAAAAAACCGACGAAAACGCCTATCGGATTTCCGTGGCGGTTGCCGGATTTTCCGACGATGAACTGTCCATCGAAATGCGCGACGGGCAATTGGTGATTTCTGCCAAAAAGGCCGAAGCCGAGACAGTTCAGGACGTCACCTATCTGCACCGCGGCATTGCCTCGCGGGCGTTTGAAAAACGCTTCCACATGGCGGATCATGTCCGTGCTGTCGGGGCGAAAACCGAAAACGGCATCTTGCATGTGGATTTGGTGCGCGAAGTGCCCGAGGCGCTGAAGCCCCGGCGTATTGAAATCGCCAGTCCCAACAAGACCATCGATTCCAAGGCAGGTAAAAACGTCGCGAAAAGCGAAACCGTTTAATCTGTTCTGGTAAGCGTTGAAATACGTGAAAGCGTGTTTTGGCAATCAAGATCCGGCGCCCCTTTTCCTCCCCCTAGTGGGGCGCCGGTTTCCAGCCTGTCTCCCTGATGGCTGGCCGAGCCGCCGTAGCGCAACACTGTCCCTTTGAGGCGCGCGGTCTGTGAAACTTCAGACCCCCCGTTGCAGATTGCAGCGGGGGGTGGCGTTTGTGGGGGTTAGCCTCCGGCGGGGATATTTTCAGAAAATGGAATAAGTTAGTTGCGGCTTTTTGCGAGTTTCATCAGGCGGATCGCTTCGGCACGGTAGCCGAAAGGGTCGGGGCCTTTGTGGGCCGTGGCCAGAGCGATTGCATCGTCATAGGTCCAGTTGTTGATGTAGGCCGCATGTTTGAGCATTTGGCCAAATCCTGCGATGGCGGCGGCAAACCCTGCGTCTGGTAGATCGTCATTTGCGCGGATAGCTATGGTGACCAGTTGGCTTTCGGTTGCGCCTTGGGTTTTATAGCGCAGTTTGAAAAAGCCCAGTTCATCGGTGCCGTTGCTGGCGGCCTGCGCGGTATAGCGCAACCGGTCGTTCAGGATCGCGGGTGATCCAACGGGGGTGATTTCATATAGTGCCGTGACCTGATGGCCAGCGCCGATTTCCCCTGCATCGACGTGGTCATTGTTGAAATCGGCGCGGTTGAGCGCGCGGGTTTCATATCCGATCAGACGGTATTCGGCCACCTGTGCGGGGTTGAATTCCACCTGAATTTTGACGTCATTTGCAATGGGAAACAACGCACCAGAGAGTTGGTCGACCAGCACCTTATGCGCTTCTGCCAATGTGTCGATATAGGCGGCGGTTCCGTTGCCGTTTTGGGCCAGCGTTTGCATCATGTCGTCGCGGTAGGTGCCACGGCCAAAGCCGAGCACGGAAAGATAGGTGCCGCTGTCCCTGTGCTGTGCGATGACTGTTTTCATCTGTTCGGGGTCGCTGATCCCCAGGTTGAAATCCCCGTCTGTGGCCAGCAGAACGCGGGACACATCGCCGTCTTGGGTCATCTGTTTTGCAAGTGCATAGGCCTGCCGCAGACCGGCCTGGCCTGCGGTGCCGCCGCCGGCGGTCAAATTATCCAGTGCCGCAAGGATCGTAGCACTTTCAGACGCGTTGGTGGCGGGCAAAGCCGTGCCTGCGCTGCCGGCATAGGTGACAATGGCCACTTGATCGGTGGGGCGCAATTCCCCCAACATCATGGCGAAAGATTGCTTCAGCAGGGGCAATTTATGCGGGTTTTGCATGGACCCCGATGTGTCGATCAGGAACACGAGGTTTAACGGCGGGCGGTCGTCTATCGCGGGTTTTGCGCCTTGTATGCCGATCTGCACCAGTTGGGTGTCGGGGTTCCACGGTGTTTTTGTGACGCTGATCCGGGTGGAAAACGGCTGCTCCGCTGCGTCGGGGGCGGGGTAGTCATAGGTGAAATAGTTGATCATTTCCTCAATGCGGATGGCATCGGGGGTCAGGGGGCTGCCGTTCAACAAGCTTGAACGCAGATAGGCATAGGAGGCTGTGTCCACGTCGATGGAAAAGGTGGAAACAGGGTCCTGCGCGGTGATTTTTAGCGGATTTTCAGGCGCGCTTGCGAATTGGTCTGTGTTTCGTTGCGGGGGCAGGGCAATGGCATCAGGGTTTGGTGCAAAAATGCCTGCGGCTGCACCTTGAAGGCTGCTCGCCTTGCGCTTTTGTTGCGGGGCGATGCTGTCGGCCTCGAGCGGGGCGGCATTCGACATTGCGGCGGCCTGTTTGTTCAAGGCGGGTTTGGGCGCGGCCAGTGTATCCGCTTGTGGCGGTTCGGCTTTGGAAACTTCGGGGTGGGCGGCGATCCGGGACAGGCCCGCTGCATCCTGTTGTTCGGGCAGGGTTTCGGACCACGGCTGATAGCTGGTGTAGGCCACCCCTGCGATCACAAGGCAGGTGCTGGCATAAACGGCGGGGCGCAGGGTTGAACGGTTGAACATTTCGGCAAGTCCTTTCCACAAGAACCCCTTTTGCGGGGCGTCGGGAATAGGACGGGACGGGGTGTCCTGTTCTTGGATGCGGGCGAAATTTTCTGTGGCAGCACGCAGGGCTGCGGCTTTGGCATCCGCATTCGGGGCAGGTGTATCGCGCAGCAGGGACTGGAGTTTTTCAAGCTCGTTCATTTGATCAGCTCCTCTGATTTGGCCTGCGCGCGCAGGTGTTTTTTTACTTCGGACATGCGCCAGCTGACGGTGCCTTGGGAGATATTCAACGCCTCGGCGGCGGCGGCGTGGGTCATATCCTCGCCCAGAACCAGCGCCACGGTTTCGCGCAGATCGTCGGGCAGGGTTTGCATGGCCTGTTGCAGCCAGTCCAGTTGGGCGCGGTTTTCGGCATCAGCAGCGCGGCTGTTCATTTCATAAGCGCCCCAGCTT
This sequence comes from Amylibacter sp., assembly GCA_034670045.1. Taxonomy (GTDB): domain Bacteria; phylum Pseudomonadota; class Alphaproteobacteria; order Rhodobacterales; family Rhodobacteraceae; genus Amylibacter. Next base: position 46,976 of record JAXMOF010000004.1, read on the forward strand.
TCCTGCGCTTTCTGGCGGGTGGTGCGCTTTCGCAAACGATCACGTGCGGCGTTAATGGCGACGCGGTACAGCCATGTGGAGAACTTTGCATCGCCGCGAAACGAGTTTATTTTGGCTCCCAGCGCGATACAAAGATCTTGCGCCATGTCCTGCGCTTCGGTTTGGGATCCAAGAATGCGATAGCCGATCCGGTGCATCAGGTCGTAGTGACGGGAAATCAGCGCCGAAAACGCCGCCACGTCCCCCGATTGGGCAAGGTTCACCAGATTTTCGTCGCTCGTTTCCATCCGCATAATGTGGTTGGACGGATGGCGCGGGTCAATCCTTGGCGGCGTGAGGGATTTATTTGCTTCAGGATGCAAAAAAAGGGCACCGCTGTGCGATGCCCTTTGTATTCTGGTGTAACGCTTTGATCCTGTGAGATCAGATCGAGGTACAGATGTATTTCATTTCCAGATAATCCTCGGTGCCGTGGCTGGAACCTTCGCGCCCGATGCCGGATTGTTTGATACCGCCAAACGGGGCGACTTCGGTGGAAATCAGACCTGTGTTCACGCCAACCATGCCATATTCCAGTGCTTCCTGAACGCGGTGCACACGGGACAGGTCGTTGGAGTAGAAGTAGGAGGCAAGCCCGAAGATCGTGTCATTTGCGGCTGCGACGACTTCTTCTTCGGTGTCGAATTTGAACAGGGGGGCCACGGGGCCAAAGGTTTCGTCGTTGGTAACCATCATGTCCGATGTAACGCCGGTCAGGATTGTGGGTTCAAAGAAGGTTCCGCCCAATGCGTGACGCTTGCCGCCCGCTGCGACTGTGGCGCCTTTGGCTGTGGCGTCTGCGATATGTTCTTCGACTTTTTCAACAGCATCCATGGAAATCAGCGGCCCAACCGTGACGCCATCGTCCAGTCCATCGCCGATCTTCATCGCAGAAACGGCGGCAGCCAGTTTTTTGGCGAATTCGTCATAGACACCCGCCTGCACGTAAATGCGGTTGGCGCAGACGCAGGTTTGGCCGTTGTTGCGATATTTAGAGACCATCGCCCCTTCGACCGCCTTGTCGAGATCGGCATCGTCAAACACGATAAATGGTGCGTTGCCGCCCAGTTCCATCGAAGTTTTCATGATTTGTCCGGCGGCCTGTTCCATCAGGATGCGGCCCACTTCGGTGGAGCCGGTAAAGGTCAATTTGCGCACAACGGGGTTGTCGCAGAACTCTTTCCCGACGATGGATGCGCGGGTGTTGGTGACCACGGAAAACACACCTGCAGGGACGCCGGCCCGTTCGGCCAGCAGGGCCATTGCCAGTGCGGACAGCGGGGTTTCTTTGGCGGGGCGGGCCACAAAGGTACACCCCACAGCCAGTGCGGGGGCGACTTTGCGGGCGATCATCGCGTTGGGGAAGTTCCAAGGCGTGATCGAGGCTACAACGCCGACGGGTTGTTTGATGACGGTGATGCGTTTGTCCGGCATATGGCCCGGGATGGTTTCGCCGTAGATGCGTTTTGCTTCTTCTGCGAACCATTCGATGAAAGAGGCGCCGTAAAGGATCTCGCCGCGGCCTTCGGTAAAGGGTTTACCCATTTCAGCGGTCAGGATCAGACCCAGATCATCTGCGTTTTCGATCATCAGATCGTTCCATTTGCGCAGGATGGCAGCGCGGTCTTTACCTGTGCGGGCAGCCCATTCCTTTTGCGTGGCTGCTGCTGCGTCAATGGCGCGTTTTACCTCGGCCACACCCAGATCGGGCAGGGTGGTCAGCACATCGCCGCGCGCGGGATTTTTGACTTCGAATGTGGCGCCGTCATCTGCGTCGATCCATTCGCCAGCCACTAGTGCTTTGGAGCACAAAAGCGAGGGGTCTTTGAGCAGGTTCTTCAGATCGGTTGTGGTCAGCATTTTGTGCTCCTTAAATAACAGGTTAACTATTTCCGGTGACGTGACATGATTCTTGCCATAAGGGCAAGGCCGGAAACAGGCTTTGGCGTAGCAATACAGCAGGACAGCCCCCGTATGAAGGGGCAATTAATAGAACGGGTGTCTAGGCTGGCGCGGGAAAGATGCGGTCGTAAATCCATGTAAAGATGAAAGCGTAGATCATGAAGAACAGCGCGAATGACATATCATAGGCCAGCGCGGGCAGCAGGGATAAATCCAGCCACCACATCATGAAGGGCAGCATAATCATTAGCATGGTCACTTCAAACCCGACCGCATGGATCACGCGCGCAGGCAGGGATTTTTCGGTGCTGTTTTTAAGCCGCAGCAGGGTCAGGTCAAACCCCAGATTATAAGCGTAATTCCAGCCCGTCGCCACAAGCGAGCCGAAAATGGCAACCACGCCAATATCTTTAAAGCTGAATCCCAGAAACAGCAGGCCGGTGGTTACAAGCAGAAAAAAGGCGATGCCCTCAAACAGGATAGCCTGACGAATTCGATCAAAAGTAGTACGCATAGGGTGCCCTTTGGCAATAAAAGGGTCGTCCCTTGTGGTGTCCATCCGTTCATGCCCGAAAGCACGAGAGGTCGTCCTCTGGGCTGTGATATAATCAGGTTGGCAACTTAGGGCAAGTCTGCGAAAAATGGGCGATCAGGCGGTGGAAATGCTCGACAAGATGAAAAAACCGCCGCAAAACTATTATAATTAGCGCTGGCATTGCATAGATGGTGCGTAACAGTGATGACATTTGAAAGGGTTGGATATGGCCGATTTTGACGCGCAGATCAGAGAATCTCAGGCACAGGTGGAGGCGGCGCAGTCCAAAATCTCGGAGCTGTCATCCAAGTTGGAACATGCACAGGACAAGATGAAAACAGGGTCGGATATCTCGATTGATATCGAAAATGCGACTTTGGACGACGTACACGCCCATTCCGACGCGATGAACGCAAATATTGCGGAATTGATTATGGGTCTGGATGACGTGACTTCGGCGTTTTCGCAGGATTTCGACGCGATGCGGTCAAAAACCGGCTGGGAAACCTTTGTCGGGGTGTTTTCCAAAGGGCGATCCGAAAGCCTGCGTCAGGAACGGATGCGCACGGCCAGTATTGATGACAAATTGCAGGATCTGATTGCCAAATCGGATGTGATTGTGAACCTGCTGCAGGGGCAGTTGGCGGTTCTGAACGAACATAAAACGCGGGTCGAAGGCAATCTGCAAGAAACACTCGCCGAGCGCGAAGGTGTTGTGGGCGAGCTGGAGCAGATCAAAGCGGATCTGATGGCGATGGACCCTGCGATCATCGAGCTGGAGAACAAAATCTCGGTCGAACAGGACGCGGCGGCACGCACCAAACTGGAAAGCGAACTGGCCTCGTTGAATGGCAAGTATAACGAGCTTGCACAGGCGGAACAGGTGAAACTGGCCAACAGCCAGACGCTGGAACGCTATATCGAAAAGGGCAAATCCTGGGTGGACAGCCTGCAAAATCAGGCGGCGACGCAGATGGTTTTGATCAACAAACTGCAAACAGACACCAAGCAACGGGTGGTTCTGTATGATGCGCTGACCAAATCCTTGAAAACCGCGCAGCAGCAGGATGTAGCCCATAAAATCAACGAAATCGGCGTGCAAACCGATCAGGAAGCCCAATCCGCTATGGCTGCCATCGGGTCTGCCACCAACCAGCGCATGGCTGAAATGATGGAAAAACACGAGGACCACATGGTCTTTGCGCGCAAGGTTCTGGAAGAGAAAGCCAAGTCGGACGAACGCTTTGCGCGGCGCTTTGAAAAGATCGTCGAAAAGCACGACAAGAACCTTTACGGGGCTTGATTTTAGGGGGGCGGCGCGTGGATACCACGCGCCCTATGGCCACCTGCCAGCGTTCTGGCTTGGGATAAAGACATGACAACAGACCTGACGCTCGACCATCAATACCTTGAAGGCGCTGCGAAAACGCGGCGGTATTTCTCCAAGTTCGAAAAGATCATCGGCCATCTGGATACCGTGACTGATCTGACCATCGAGGACGGCCAGATCGGGCGCGAGGAATCCAGGATTATCAAGACCTACCTGCGCCAGTTGAACCGCACCTTCACCGCGCTGTCCTATAAATACCTGATGACCTGGCGGGTGTCCGGCGCGCTGCCCAACGGCATGTCGGTGGATCGTCAGGACAGCGGTTTTCCGGTGTTCCAGGAATTGTTGCAGATGGCCAATGACGCGCTGAATGTGGATCATCACCTAAAGGCGTCACTGACGCCGGACGAGATCAAAAAGGCGATGGTGAAACATATTCTGAACGACCATTCCCACCCCACGGCGCTGCAATATGCGCTGTCCCAGCGGCTGTATTACGAATGGCTTGCGGATCGGGACATGTTCTTTTCAGGCAATGATCCGCAGGCAATCTGGCGGGGCAATGTAAGCGATGACCGGCGGCGTTATCTGCTCCATTGGGCCAGCTATGACAGCCAGACCAACCTGCCCGCGATCTATCTGCTGGAGTTGGAAGATTCAGGCCGTACCGCACTGGTGCAGGATGAACGGCGCTGGCCGCAAGTCCAGGCCCATCTGATGGCGCAGGCTGTGTCTGGATTGAAACTGGTGACAATCGCAACGGGATTTGATCAGGATTTCGATGATCTGCACCCCAAAAAACTGCGCCGTATCCACATCGGCCCGATGTATTCCCACGCCTATACCGAACAAACCGGCCCGCTGCGCGAAGTGCTGGCCGAAGCCTCGGGCGAGGAAGGGGTGGATTGGGCGCTGTCCTGGACAGTGGAAACCCTGTGGTCGAAAAAAGTCGGTGAGGAAAAGACCGGATGGTTTTCAACCGCCGAGCGCGAGATTTTCAATCTGGATGATCGGGGCGAAGTCACAGGCGCGACCGATCAAACCCGCTCGCTGATCCTGCCGCAACGGGCCTATCAGGTGCTGAAGGACCGCGATCCGGCTGGCATGAGAAACGTGCGCAAATATGTGGTAGGCAAAAGCGGGCGCGTGGCCAGTTATGTTTGATACAAAAGGATTTTTCAGATGAGCAAGACCGGCGATTTGATGGAGTTGAAAGAGGAATTGATCCTCGGGAAATATGACGCGGCGGTGGCGATGCTGGACGGGTTTGACCACACGCCCCGACTGGCGGCCAAACGGGATGTGGACGCCCCCGTGGAACGGTCCAGCGGCATTGGCACGCGGCGGCGGTTCCGATCCACCACGCCGGGGCTGGTGACGCGCAGCACTGCGCGGCCCGAAGGGGTTCACCTGATCCAGCGGATCGAAGGGGCGGATGAAAGCGATCCGTTAACCTCTCCGGTGCAGGCAACCGTGCTGCAATCCCTGCGCCGCGCACTGGCGGTGGCTTTTGTGGTCAGCGATCAATTTGCGGATCAGACGGGGCTGTCGGGGCTGTTAAAGGACAATCTGGCGGGATCTTTGGCGCCTGCAAAAAAGACGGAATTCGGTGAATTACTGGCGGCCTCTGCTGCGATCAGCCTGCATGTTTTCGCCAATATGGCGGGCAATTTGCTGGCTTCTTCTGCGGCGGCTGAAGGGGAAAGCACGGTTGAAATTGGCGAGGTTGAGGAAATCCTGACCGACAATCCGCAACTGGCCCTGCACGGCGCTTTGTGGGAATTGGATCAGGACCTGGCCCTGTTTGCCAGGGATGAAGCAAGCGTTGTACATGTCGTGCAGGCGTTTTGTGAAAAGCTGATGGAAAAGGTCGCACTGCGGGCGGCCACCTTGCCTCGGCTGGGAGCGTTTGAAAACGTCAGCTACCGGGTTGAGGCAGATGACTTTGAAATCAACGGGTTCGCCGCCAGCCACAAGGCAAAATCCACCAAACTGACCATGACGTTCAAGAAACCGAACGAGGTGGTGGGCAACCATATCGCCAAATACCAATCCATGAAGCTGGCCAAAATGCTGATGGCCTATGACTTTGATCGCAAGCTGAACCCTTTTGCCGAACTGGGCGGGTTCATCTTTACCTTTATGGGGGATGGCAAGCCCGGCACGGGGAAAACCACGCTGATCCAGATGATGGCGGGGCTTATTAACGATTATTGCACCAATGCGGGCTATGCCTTTCGGTATCAGAATCTTTCGACGGATAGCATTGACAGTTATCAGGGGAAATCTGCGCAGAACGCAAAGTCGTTTATCAATACCGTGATTGACCAGAATGTCATCGGGTTCGGCACGATTGACGATATTGACCAACTGGCGGGCAAGCGGGGGGATCGGCAATCCTCGGCGGGGCAGTTGGAAATCACGGCTGTTCTGATGGAAAGCTTTGCGGGCGCCAATACAGTGGTGCGCGGCAATTGTACATTCGGCATGTTCTCGAACTACCCCGAGAATGTGGACGATGCCCTGCGCCAACGGGCTGGTGCACGGTTTCTGGTGGACGGGCCACAAACGCAAGAAGACTATATCGACATCCTGCATCTGCTGATGGGCAAGAACCATACTATCCCCACAGGTGACCACGAATTATTCGCTGCCCAGCAGATCAAAAAGGCTGTGGCGGCAAGCTATGACAGCCACTCGAAACCCCATGAGGCGGGGCTGTTGAATGTGTTTGACAAGGTCAGCGCGCAGATTGGTGAACTGGACACCATTGCCAAATTAGGGACCTATCTGAAAGGCATTCAAGAGGCGGACGAACGCTTTACAGGCCGCGCCATCAAGAACATCACGGATGCAGTCAAGGTGCGGGCCATGGACTTTGAACTGCCCGACGAATGGATGGAAAACACCGAGCTGTTCATCACCAAGGACTATGACACCAAAAAGGCGATGATTGCCGAACTGGCCCAGCCGATCACGGTGGAAATGGTGATCCAGGAAATCAACCGCTACGCCGATAGTGAATTCCGTTACGCCGATAAATCGGATGAGGTCGCGATCGAGACTATGGTGCGTGAGTTCGGGCGAAATGAAGAGGCGAAGCGGCGGTATCTGGAGGGGCGGGAGTGAGTGAGATACTCACCAATGCCGAGGAGTGGATCGGAGGCCACATCCAATTAGTGACTTTAGTGCTCGTGCCATCTTTGACAATCCTGCTGACTACTCTTTTCAATCGTTCTGCCGAGAAGAGATCGTCTGCTGAGAGGCTCACAGAACGAGAACTCGCTAGTCAACTAAAGTTAGTCGAGTTTCGTCAAAGCTGGATACAAGAGCTTCGTGCTGCAATTGTCGATTTTGGGACTCTTTCAGCAAGAATGGGTGTCCAAGTTAGAAAAACAGAATCTATTTCCGAAGAGCTGTGGGAGGACTTAAGCAGAAGTTTTAGCAAGATTCAGCTTTTAATGAATCCACTCGACCAAGATTACAAAGAACTCATGAAAACTTGCGAAGATTTAATTGACGAAATAACGGCAGCACAGAACGGTAATCGTAGCGCGAACTCTCATACGAAACTTGATAGTGTTTCTCAAAGAATACTCAAACGTGAGTGGGATAGGCTAAAATCCGATCTTAGCAAGGTTATAGGGCAGGCAGCATGATGGAAATTTCTGATCTCAAGCAGTGGATTGAATGCGGAACCGTCCGTGCCCCGCACAGGCTGCGCCGACCTCCCCCATGGGAGGCGCATTCGCGCCACCCGAGGTCTGCGCTGCCCTGTGTTGCGGGTTTGAAAAACGTCCCCCGATCAAGTGGGGGGCGGTTGGTGCTGAATGTTGGGGTGATAAAATGGGCCCAATGATCTTCGCCTTCGCTGTCATTTTCGGCGTCCTTTCTGGTTGGACGGGCGCTGTTGTGGCCGCTCGGCTGCGCGGCTTGGGCGCGGTTTTTCTGGGGCTAGTGGTCTCGGCTGCCGCAATGGCTGTGTTTATCGCGATCCAGTTGGGGCTTTTGAACTTTCTGGGCGGCGAAAATGGTCTGGACCAGCTAATGGTGACGGGTGCGATCCTTGTTGCTGTGTTAAGCTGGATTTGGGGCCCTGCGTTCGGGCTGTTTTATTGGCGCATGGTGCGGGGGCGGGATTTGTGATGTTTGTAAGACGGAGTAACCGCCCATGATGCGACTTGTGCGCCGTGGCTTGATGTATGGCAACCTGTTCGAGGTGCGCTCTGCCACGCTGGTGGAACGCTACAACCGCGCGTTGGAACATCTGACGGGGCGCCGCACGGCGTTGACGGATTTTCATCTGGATATTTCCGGGTTTTCACCTGAAATCGGCGATGAACTGGGCGATGATCTGTATCTGAACCCCAACGGCTGTAATCGCCAGTTTATCCTGCTGTCCACCGATCAGAAAACCGCGCCTTTGCTGAATGCCAAGTTTTCAACTTCGCGCAGTATTTTGCGCCGCTGGATGGATGAAAACGAAGCACAATTGTTCGCGCTGACCGCCAAAGATGCGGTGGCGGGGGAGTTGGTGAACTCGGTCTTTGCGGTGGAAACGCCCAATGACCTGCTGGCCATTCGCCGGATCGAGGTGGAGGCCGACACCACACAATCCACCGTCGAGGACGGGAGATTGCTGCGCGAAAAAATCGAACGTTTCACCACCGAAGACGACGCATGGTGGGATGATGTGCTGATTGCCGAAATGATAGAAATCGGCAAGCGCACGGGCGATATTACCCGCAATCCGGTGGCGTTTACCCATAATACATTTGAGCAAAAGAACTTCTACACTTCGCATTTCGGCGGGCTTTACGTGTTCCGCGATCTGGAAGAAGCGGCGGTAATCTCCACCCGTGAAATAGACGATGTCGCGGATTGGGATGTTGAATATGTGATGGATTTCAGCCAGCGCAACGATATCGCAACCTTTCTTGCGGCCAATAATCTGGTAGAGCCGATCACATCTGCACGCGGGCGGGATGTGGCGGCGATCCTGCAGCAAAAGCTGGATTTCATCGTAGTGGATACCGCGGCGGAGCTGGGCGAAAGTTTTGAAAAGCCAGACCGTCGGGCCTTGCGCCAGTTGGCGCGGCGCAATCTTAAACATCTGCCCAAGGAATATGAGGGCCTGTATCGTCTGTGGCAATGGGCGCGCGGGCAGGGGGATTGGCCGCGGATTACATCCGAACATCCCGCGTATTTCTACACGTTGCGATCCAGCAATCATGCGGACAGGGATCTGGTGAATATGCTACTGGCAGAACTGGCACCCTTGGACGTGCGCCAGTTGTTCATCTGCCATAAAGAGGCGTTTTATACCTCCTATCGCGGCTGGTCGGACGCCAAGAAAGAGTATGTGGCAGAGTATCTCGCCAGTGAGTATATGGTAGATAAGGCAGGGGCGCGCGAAGAATTGTTCGGCTTTGAACCGGGGATGGAAGAGCCTGACCTCAGCCCCAAGACGGTGCAGCGTAAGTCGGTCGGTCAGCCTTGGGGGCGCAGCAGGGATGACGATGACGACGATGATGACGACGACGATGATGATGATGACGACGATTTGGTACGGCGCGTCGGCCCTTGGGGGGCGGTAAAACGGAGGTAGAACAATGTTCGGATGGGTAAGATTAAGCGTGATCGGGTTGTTTTTCCTGACCGTCATCTACATCTGTTTGTCATGGTATTCCCGCTCTGTTCGGCGCGAGAGACTGGAAAAGCAGTTCGACGAAGGCGCGGAACATCCCGGCCCGCGTGAACAGTTTATAAATGACGGGCTGAAAGCCTATGAAGGATCGTTGCGGCGCAAGTTGATTTGGGGTGTCTATGTCATTCCGGTTATCTTGGTGGTCGTGATGATCTATGTGACGAATTTTATGTAAGGACGACAGTATGCGCTGGTTCAAATGGGGTTTCTGGATTGTTTTGATCGCACTGGTCTTCGGCTTCTTTCACTACACGCTGCCACAGCGCGATATTGTGCGGGTAACAGGGACTGAAATTATCCGGCAGGATTTCTCAAAATGGAACCGGATTTTCTATGCCCAGACGGATAGCGGCAACAACGAAGGGGTGAACCGCGATTTGCGGCTGATCAACACCTCTTATCCCGATGGCAGCGTCATGGTCTTTCGCAACGAAGACACGGGCTTTGGCTGGCCGTGGTACTTCAAGCTGGACAGTTCCAATTTGCAGGCCGAAGCGGCGGATAAAATATCAACCCGCGCCGCGCCGGAATGGGTGGCGATCAAACACTACGGCTGGCGCAATGAATTCCTGTCGATCTATCCCAATGCGGTGACGATCTGGGATGTACCCGGGCCGGACGTCACCATTATCCCTTGGTCCAATATCGTGATTTATCTGGTACTTGCCTTGTTCATGCTGGGGTTCTACCGGCTGGTGCAGCGGTTCAAACGGCGCAAGATTGATCCAGCGATTGCCCACATGGAACAGAAATGGGACGCAGTAGAGGCCCGCGCTGCCGAAGCAGGGGACGAAGTGGATCGCGCCCGTGGCGGTGTTCTGGCGTGGTTCAAAAAGTGGTTCGGCACGTCGAAATAAAGTCACGTCAAATACAAGGGAGAAAGCCATGCATCTGGAAAAACTGACAGGTTTCATGGGCGCGGAACTATCCGGTATTGATCTGAAAGAGCCGATTTCAGACCAGGATGCCAGCCAGTTGCGCGCGGCGCTGGATGCCCATCAGATGATTGTGCTGCGTGGCCAGTTCCTGTCTATCGCCGATCAAAAACGCCTGAACGCTGTGTTCGGCCCGTTGATGCAGCTGCCCTATGTCACTCCTATGCCCGACGATCCTGATGTGATCGCCGTGCTGAAAGAGGCAGATGAACAGAATACCGGCGTTTTTGGCGGTGAATGGCATTCCGATTTCAGTTTTCTGGAAAATCCGCCCGCAGGATCGGTCTTGAATGCCGTCGAAATTCCCGATGTGGGGGGCGATACGGTCTGGTCGTCTCAGGTAGCGGCTTATGCGTCTTTGCCTGCCGACCTGAAGGCAATCGTTGACGGACGCAAAGCCGTGCATGTGGGCAAACCCTACGGTGTGAAACACGCGCCCCCAATGGACACCCGTTCCGGTGCATCCATCCAGATGGTCCGCGGTGATCCAAAGGCCGACGCCGAAACCTTCCACCCCGCCGTGGTCACAGGCGCGGACGGGCGCAAAGCCTTGTTTGTAAATCCGATCTACACCACGCGGCTGGATGGTATGAGCGAAGCGCAAAGCGCCCCGATCCTGGAAGCGCTTTACAAACACGCCGCACGCCCCGATTTTTCCTGCCGCCTGAAATGGCAGGCGGGGGATGTCGCCGTTTGGGACAACCGGATGAGCCTGCATTACGCCACCAATGATTATGACGGCGTGCGCCGGTTACTCTACCGCACCACCTATGCAGGCACCCGTCCGGTCTGACGCACTGCCGTAAATGAGTATTTAGCGAACATTGAAACCGGGCAGGGCGTTCTGAGGCTTTTTGTTTGCTCAATATCCCCACCGGAGGCATTTGAAATTCCCCTGCGCGATAACAAACCGTGGGGCTGGCAATTCTTCACGTCATAGGGCAAAACGTGATGGAAAATCAGATTTCCTGCGAGGGCTTACCCATGATTCCATATCGTTCAAGAACTTCTACCCATGGCCGCAACATGGCAGGCGCCCGTGGCCTGTGGCGTGCTACAGGCATGACCGACAGCGATTTTGGCAAGCCGATTATTGCGGTGGTGAACTCTTTCACCCAGTTTGTGCCCGGTCACGTACACCTTAAAGATCTGGGCGGTCTGGTCGCCAGCGAGATCGAAGCCGCAGGCGGTGTTGCCAAAGAATTCAACACCATCGCCGTGGATGACGGGATTGCCATGGGCCATGACGGGATGCTGTATTCCCTGCCCAGCCGCGAGGTAATTGCCGACAGTGTGGAATATATGGTCAACGCCCATTGCGCCGATGCGATGGTCTGTATTTCCAACTGCGACAAGATCACACCCGGCATGATGATGGCCGCACTGCGGCTGGATATTCCGGTTGTGTTTGTTTCTGGCGGTCCGATGGAGGCCGGCAAGGTGGACATCGACGGGGAATTGCAGGCGATTGATCTGGTGGATGCCATGATGCAGGCGGCAAACCCTGATCGTACAGACGAAGAAGTTCTGGCCATCGAAGAAAGCGCCTGTCCGACCTGCGGGTCCTGTTCGGGCATGTTCACAGCCAATTCCATGAACTGCCTGGCCGAGGCTTTGGGGCTGGCGCTGCCGGGCAACGGGTCAACACTGGCAACCCACTCTGACCGCGAGATGCTGTTTCGCAAGGCGGGGCGTTTGATCGTTGATCTGACCAAAGATTACTACGTCAATGGCAACAAGGCGGTTTCGGCCCGCGGGATCGCGACCAAGGCCGCTTTTGAAAATGCGATGCGTATGGACATCACAATGGGCGGGTCGACAAATACGATCCTGCACCTGCTGGCGATGGCGCAGGAAGCCGAAGTGGACTTCACCGTTGATGACATTGACCGGCTCAGTCGCAACACCCCGTGTTTGTGTAAAGTGGCACCTGCCGTGGCCAATGTTCACATGGAAGATGTACACCGCGCCGGCGGGATTTTTGCCCTGCTGGGCGAGATGAACCGCGCAGGGTTGCTCGATACATCGGCGGCCACAATCCACGCGCCCACGCTTGGGGATGCCATTGCGAAATGGGATGTGCGTACATCAAACGACGAAGAGGTGCGCAGCTTGTTTCTGGCGGCTCCGGGGGGCGTGCGCACAACGCAGGCCTTCAGCCAGTCCCGCCGCTATAAAGAGCTGGATCTGGACCGTGAAAACGGTGTGATCCGCGAAATGAAACATGCCCATTCCACAGAGGGTGGCTTGGCGGTTCTGTTTGGCAACATCAGCCAGGAAGGCTGTGTGGTGAAAACGGCGGGTGTGGATGACAGCATCCTGAAGTTCAACGGCCGCGCGGTTATTTGTGAAAGCCAGGAAGAGGCTGTGAACCGTATCTTGGGCAAGGAAGTCAAAGAAGGCGACGTGGTTGTCATCCGCTACGAGGGGCCCCGGGGTGGGCCGGGAATGCAGGAAATGCTTTACCCGACCACCTATCTGAAATCCATGAAACTGGGCAAGGCCTGTGCATTGATCACCGACGGACGTTTTTCCGGCGGCACCTCCGGTCTGTCCATTGGCCATGTCAGCCCCGAAGCGGCTGAAGGGGGCAACATCGGTTTGATCGAGGAAGGTGATATCATCGAGATTGATATCCCGAACCGCACAATGAATGTGAAGCTGACGGATGAGGTTCTGGCAGAGCGTCGCGCAGCGATGGAAGCGCGGGAAAACCCTTGGGCCCCTGCCGAGCCGCGCAAACGCAAGGTCAGCCGTGCCTTGCGGGTTTATGCCGCCAATGTGGGCAATGCCAGCCAGGGCGCTGTGCGTCTCGAACCTTAATTCTTAAGTATTTTCAGAACATTGAAGGCCCGCGGGAAAAGCACTCCCTGCGGGCCTTCTTCTTTCCTGAAATATCCCCGCCGGAGGCTTCCAGCGCTGCGGCGGGGATTTTCTGTTCAGGTCAGGTGGCGGGCATGCCTTGTTCGATGATGTTCGCCCATAGGGAACAGCCCGTCGGGATCGCTTCGTCGTTGAAGTTGTATTCAGGGTGGTGGACCATCGCGCCGTCACCGTTGCCACACAGGATATAAGCGCCGGGGCGGGCTTCCAGCATAAAGGCGAAATCCTCGCCGCCCATGGTGGGTTCCATGTTGGTGTTGACGTTGTGATCGCCCACCACGGATTTGGCCACATCGCCCATGAAGGCGGTTTGGTCTTCGTGGTTGACCATGACGGGATAGTTGCGCTCGTAGGTCACATTGGCGGTTGCGCCAAAGGCGGCGGCCGTGTTTTCGGCGATGCGTTTGATCTGTTCCTCCGCCATGTCACGTACCGCAGGAGAGAGGGTGCGCACGGTGCCTTTAAGTTCCACGCGTTCGGGGATCACGTTAAAGGCTTTGCTTTCGGTTTCAAAGCTGGTGACGGATACGACAACAGACTCGAGCGGATCGGCCACCCGTGCGGCGATGGTTTGCAGGGCGATTACAATGTGAGAGGCCACAACGGTTGTGTCGATGCCGTCATGGGGTTTGGCGGCGTGGGCGCCTTTGCCAATGACGTCGATCTTGATCAGGTCAGCAGCGGCAAAGAATGATCCCGAACGGATGCCGAACTGTCCCACAGGCACGCCCGGCCAGTTGTGCATGCCATAGACTTCCTGAATGCCAAATTCGTCCATCATGCCTTCGTTGACCATTTCACGCCCGCCGCCGCCGCCTTCTTCGGCGGGTTGGAAAATCACCACGGCGGTGCCGTCAAAGTTGCGGGTTTCGCACAGGTATTGCGCGGCCCCCAGCAGCATGGCGGTATGGCCATCATGGCCGCAGGCGTGCATTTTTCCGTTGGTTTTTGACGCATATTCCAACCCTGTTGCTTCAAAGATCGGCAGGGCATCCATGTCGGCGCGCAGGCCGATGACCTTGCCGGATGTGTTTTGTTTGCCTTTGATCACCGCCACAACACCGGTTTGACCGATGCCGGTTTTCACCTCGTCACAGCCCCATTCGCGCAATTTGTCGGCGACGATGCCAGCGGTGCGGTGGCAGTCGAATTGCAGCTCGGGGTTTTCGTGCAGATCACGGCGGATAGCGGTGAGTTCGGCGTGGGTTTCGGCGAAACGGTTGATCAGGGGCATGTGAGGGGTCCTTATGAAAGTGCTGCAATCAGGTCGCGCATGAAGACGCCGCCCTGATTGTATTGCGCGATGGAAATGTATTCGTCGGCCTGATGGGCCTGTTCGATAGAACCGGGGCCGCAGATGACGGTCGAAATCTGTTCGGTCTGGAAATGGCCGGCTTCGGTTCCATAACTGACCACATTGGTTGAATTGTCCCCTGTCAGGCGACGGACCAGCGACTCGGCTGCGCCATTGTCTTCGGGTTTCAGGCCGGGCACGTCGAAACGTTGGGTGACTTTGATACCCGCTTCGGGGCGGATGGCTTTGATTTTGGCGTCCAGTTCGGCCGCAAAGGCCAGATATTCTGCGGCAGCTTGTTGGGAATCCTGATCGGGCAGCAGGCGGAAATCATTGATGAAGTTACAGGATTTGGCGGTGATGTTGCTGGCCGTGCCCCCTTGGATCGTGCCCACATGGTAGGTCGAGAAAGGGGGCTCAAAGGCACAGTCGGGGTCTTGGGCTGCGATTGCCTGTTCGTTTTTGTGATTGTGCCATTCCACCAGTGTGGCGGCGGTCATCACCGCAGACACACCTGTATGGGCAAGAGAGGAATGGACCTCATAGCCTGTCACCTCATTTTCAAAACCGATGCCGCCTTTATGGCCCGTGACTGCTTTCATCATTGACGGTTCGCCAACGATACACATGGCGGCTTTGGGCATTTTACGGGCCAGTTCCTTGACCATCGGGATCGCGCCTTCGCAGCCCACTTCCTCGTCGTAGCTGAAGGCAAGCTGGATCGGGGTTTTCAGATCTGCGGCCAGCATATGGGGCACATGGGCCAGGGCGATGGCAAGAAAGCCCTTCATATCGCAGGTTCCGCGCCCGAAATATTTGCCGTCTTTTTCCACCACGGTGAAAGGGTCGCTGGTCCAGCTTTGCCCGACCACAGGCACCACATCCGTGTGGCCGGACAGAATCACCCCGCCTGTGACCATCGGGCCGATATGGGCGTAAAGGCTGGCTTTATCCCCGTCGTCATTTGGCACCAAAGTGCTGTCCACACCGTGAGAAGCCAGATAATCCCGAACAAACTGGATCAATGGCAAGTTGGAGCGGTGCGAGACCGTATCAAACCCGACCAATTTTTCGAGCATTTCGAGCGGCGAATAGGTATCAGCCATGTCTTGTCCGTTCATTGGTATGGGGGCGATGAATGGGCGGAGTTTGGGAAGCTGCGGGCAGGGCGTCAAGCGCAAAACATTTGGTTCGCCCCATGGCCCCTGTAACAGAGCTTTTGAAATCAGACACTTGGGGATCGGAAAGAAAAAACGTTGTGAAATAAGAATTTATCGGTTTAGTCTCTGTTATGGTCTGCGTTTTCGGAATCGTTTCCGGAAACAATACGTGTCAGGAGAAACTGTTGCCAAACCCAAGTGTGATTTGCTCAAATCGTTTTAGACGACCAAATCTGCGGCAGGTTTTTGCCAAAACAGTCCTTGCTCTGTCGGTTCATTCTGTCGGCTGCTCGCGAAAAGCGCAGCGTATCCGGGCCTAAAACACAACAATTGGGAGTTAACGAACTATGAAATTCAAATCATTGACTGTTGGGAGTGTGCTTGCACTGTCGATGGCGACCATGGGTCAAGCAGAGCGCGGCTCTGACGGGCATGTGAACGTTATCTATTGGCAAGCTCCGTCGATTTTGAACCCGTTCCTGTCTGGCGGCACCAAAGATGTTGAATCCTCGTCACTGGTGATTGAACCGCTGGGCCGCTATGACCAAGATGGCGCCTTGGTGCCTTATCTGGCACAAGAAATTCCAACCGTTGCCAATGGCGGCGTAAGCGAAGACCTGACCTCGATCACATGGAAGCTGAAAGAGGGCTTGCTGTGGTCTGACGGCACCCCTGTCACCTCGGCGGATGTTAAATTCACTGCTGAATATTGTATGCACCCCGAAGGCGGTTGCGCGCAGGCCACTTTCTTTGACGGTGTTGTTTCCGTCGAGGCTTTGGACGAGCTGACAACAAAAGTTACCTTTAACCAACCCAAGCCAAACCCGTATGGCCCCTTCATGGGCGGCCAGTCCCCGATCATCCAAGCGGCGCAATTTGCCGATTGTCTGGGGGCCAAAGCGCCTGAATGTACCGAAGCAAACTTCAGCCCAATCGGCACGGGCCCGTTCCGCGTTGTGGATTTCCGTCCAAATGACGTGATCCAGATGGAAGCGAACCCCCATTACCGTGACGCGGCGAAACCCGCTTTTGCGACACTGACCCTGAAAGGTGGCGGCGATGCTGCGGCTGCAGGGCGTGCGGTTATGGAAACAGGTGAATTCGACTACGCTTGGAACCTGCAACTGGCACCGGATGTGATTGCCAAAATGGCCGAAGGCGGCAAGGGTAAACCGATCGCTGCATTCGGTTCGTTGGTTGAACGGATCGAAATGAACCTGACCGACCCATCCCCAGAACTGGATGCGGACACACGCTCTACCCGTAAGGCGCCGCACCCGATCCTGTCGGATGTGAATGTGCGCAAAGCGCTGTCCATGGCGATTGACCGCGAATTGCTGGTTGAAGTGGGCTACGGCCAAGCGGGTCGTCCGACGTGTAACCTTGTGCCTGCACCCAAAGTCTTTGCCTCCCCGAACACGGATTGTATGACCCAAGACATCGAAGGCGCCAAAGCCCTGCTCGAAGAGGCTGGCTGGACAGATACCGATGGTGACGGCGTGCGGGATCGGGACGGCAAGAAACTGGCGATCCTGTTCCAGTCTTCCACAAACGCTGTGCGTCAGGACTTTCAAGCGCTGATCAAACAGTGGTGGTCTGAAATCGGTGTTGAAACCGAATTGCGCAACGTGGATTCATCCGTGTTCTTTGGCGGTGATCCGGGTTCCCCCGACACATTCCAAAAGTTTTATGCAGACGTGGAAATGTACGCCAACAACTTTAACGGTACAGACCCGCAGCAATATCTTGCGGCCTATCGTTGTAACGGCGAACCACGCCCCGAAAGCCAGTGGCAGGGTGAAAACATCAACCGGTTCTGTGATCCGGCCTATGATGCGCTGATCGACAAACTGGCCAATACCGGTGATCTGAACGAGCGTGGTAAAATCGGCATCCAGATGAATGAAATGCTGACCAAAGACACTTACACCATCGTTCCTTTGGTGGATCGTGGCCGTGTATCTGCCCATTCCAATACTTTGGGCGGTGTTGTGCTGAACACATGGGACAGCGAGCTGTGGAATGCAGCTGACTGGTTCCGCGTCAAGTAAACCTCTAGACCCCGCGCGCTCCGGATCTGATCCGGGGCGCGTGTGCGGCTCTTTGGTTCGACACTCGAAGATCTAAACCGAGGCGTTCATGCTTACATATACGATCCGTCGTTTGCTTTTTTCGATCCCGACTCTTCTGTTTATCTCTTTGATTATCTTTCTTTTGTTGGAACTGGCGCCCGGAGACCCGATGGCGCAGGTTCCGCTGACCGTTCCCCCTGAAGTAAAACAAAAAATGCGTGAGGCCCTTGGCTTGGGGGAACCGATTCACGTGCGCTATGTCAAATGGCTGATCCAGTTTTTCTGGGTGGAACCACAGGTTTTTGTGGACTGGCTGACGCGGGATACGTGGATGTTCGGCTGGCTGCCAGACACCCATTTTGCTGCGGACAAGCTGCGGGTCATCAGCTGGCAGACACGGTCGCCCGTGATGGATATCGTGATCCAGCGCATCCCGCAAACCCTGTGGGTGGTGGGGCTGGCCTATGTGGTCGGTATTCTGATTGCGCTGCCCATCGGTATCTATTCCGCCTATCGCCAGTATTCGGTGTTTGATCAGGCGGGCACATTTGTGACGATGATCGGCTTTTCCATTCCGCCGTTTTTCACCGGTCCATTGCTGATCGTGATCTTTGCTGTGGGGCTGGGCTGGTTCCCGTCGATCTATGATACCACGCTGGTGGTGAATGACTGGGCGTCATTCAAGATACAGCTACAACAGATGATCATGCCGGTGATGGTGCTGGCGCTGCAAACCACGGCGCAGATCAGCCGCTTCATGCGCTCTTCCATGCTGGATAACCTCAATCAGGATTACGTGCGCACGGCGCGAGCCAAGGGGCTGAAGGAAAGCGTGGTTGTCATGGTGCATGTGCTGCGCAACTCCATGATCCCCGTGGTCACCGTGATTGCGCTGGGTATTCCGGCGATCTTTGGCGGTGCGATCATCACAGAAAACGTGTTCAAGGTGAACGGGGTCGGGCAGTTGCTGCTGACAGCCCTGTTCGCCAATGATCTGCCCATGGTGCAAACCCTGACCTTCATCTTTGCGCTGCTGATTGTGGTGTTCAACCTGATCGCAGATGTTCTTTACGGCCTGCTAGACCCGAGGATCCGCTATGACTGATCAATCCACGACCCCTGCGTCCTTTGAGCCGATCCCGACAGCCCCGCCCCGTAGCCAGTGGGCCGACGTCTGGCGTCAGTTCCGCCGCCACAAAGGCGCGTTGTTTGGCGGAGGCTTTCTGGTGTTCATCACACTGGCCGTGCTGCTGGGCCCCTATATCTGGACGGTGGACCCGCAAAAGCTGAACATCCGTTTTAAGGATATCCGGCCGATCTATACCGCCCTTTGGGACGGAGATGCCAAGGTGAACTGGGCCTTCCCGCTGGGATCGGACAATCTGGGCCGTGATATTCTGGCCAATATGTTGTCGGGCGGGCGGGCCTCTATGGCGGTGGGCTGGGCGGCGATGCTGATTTCGGTGGTGATCGGCACGGTGATTGGCGTGGTCGCAGGCTATTTCAAAAAAGTGGACGGTCTGTTCATGCGGTTCACCGATCTGGTGTTGTCCCTGCCGATCCTGCCCTTGCTGCTGGTGGCGGTCACCCTGTTTCGCCAACCCCTGCGCAAGAATTTCGGACCGGAAACCGGCATGTTCATCCTGATCGTGGCGATCATCGGCATTACAAGCTGGATGCAAACCGCCCGTATTGTGCGCGGAGAGGTGCTGGCCCTGAAAGAGCGCGAGTTTATTCTGGCCGCCCGTTCCATCGGCACCAAACCCATGCAAATCATCACCCGCCACCTGTTGCCCAATGTTCTGTCACCGATCATGGTGTCAGCCACTTTGGGACTGGCCACAGCCATCATCACAGAAAGTGCGCTGTCTTTTCTGGGCGTCGGATTCCCGTCGGATTTCCCCACTTGGGGTAAACTCTTGTCGGATGCCGTCCCGCGAATGGAACAATTCCCCGAACGGGTGGTATTACCGGGGTTGATGATTTCCCTGACGGTTCTGTCGGTAAACTACATCGGAGACGGCCTTCGTGACGCATTGGACCCCCGTATTCGCGGACGTTAGGAAGTGTGAGTATTTGAAGAACATTGAAGGTTCGTCAGGGCAGTACCCTTGACGGGCCTTTTTGTTTTTCAAATATCCATTCTCCTTTTGCAGCTCGGGGGGAGGTCTGCAGATTGAACACAATTTCCCCATTATTGATCATAAAAACGTCTAAAATTCGTCCTGCATGTGCCCGTTTCAAAAGCGATACGGTGGGGATCAGAGCGAGTTCTCTGTTGTATTAGTGTAGTGTCGAGGTGTTTTTATGAGTAATTCTCCCCTACGTCTGGAAACAGACATGATGACGAACGTTGTTGTCTACGCGGTGGAAACAGCATCAGAGCGCGTATATTCTTTGATCGGCTATCCCATTCCCACAGTTGTGGCGCGGCTTAAGGAAACACCGTTACGGTTTTCGTTAAAGGCGCAGCCCCTGCGTAAGATTAAGATAGCGGCCTAAAGGGAAACGCCTGCGTAGAATGCGCAGGTTTGAGGGCGCGTGCAGGTGACAGATCGGACAGGGCAGAAAGCCTGCCGATCAGCCACCGTTTTTCTTTGCCCGTTCGCGTTGTGCAATATAAAGCGTCGAAGACACAATAACCGCCGCGCCGATCAATGTAGGTGTGTCGATGGTTTCAGCAAAAAACAAATATCCCGCCGTTCCGATAAACACCAAGCGCAGATATGTGACCGGAGTAAGCAGGGCGGCATCGGCGTAGCGATAGGCCTCGATATCGGCAATGCCGCGAATTGATCCGGTTATCACCAGACCGAACAATGCAATCCATGTCAGAGAGAATTCGGGCATGGTGAAGGCAGGGGCCGCGATGGGCAGGGACAGGATTGCCATAATGACCACAGACGACAAATAGGTAGACGTGGGACCGTCCGCTTTGGCCAGATTGCGGGACATGGTCAGGGCAGAGGCAAAGATCAACGAGCTGAGGATCGCGGTGATCAAGCCAAGTTCCAATGCGTCAAAGCCGGGTCGCAGGATGATCAGCGTACCGGCAAACCCTGCAAAAATCGCTCCGATCCGTCGTGGACCAATGGATTCGCCGTGAATGAATACCGCCAGAATGGTGGCGAAGATCGGTGCGGTGAAGAACAGAACGGTTGTGGTGGCCAGCGGCACGGTTGCGATTGTGTAAAATCCCAGATGGGTTGAAACGGTAATCAGGATGCCGCGAAAGAGATGGGACCAGGGTTTTGAAAACTGTATGCTGCCGCGCATTTTTGTCGAGGCAGCCAGCATCCCGAGCAATAGCATCAACGTCAGTAGGCCGCGCATCAAAACCACTGCGCGGCTGTCCAGTTCCAATGTGGCATAGCGTGTGGCGATGGTCATGGCAGAAGACGACAAAACCGAAAGCATCATCCATTTCAACCCGCGCCAGTTGTCCCGCTCATCACCGGGCGTCACGGGCATGGGGGACGGACCGGGTCCGATGACGAAATTATTGCGATTGGCCATTGTTCGTGTCTTTCAAATCTTTTGGCTTTGTCTGATCTAAATCAAGGAGATGCGGAAAGTCATCGCGATAAAGCCATTGTGAAAGCCGTTGTGTCAGACCTAGACTCTTGGCACGAGGGGTGCAATGACCTCTGGCCAAAGAGTGCGGGCCGGATGATCGAAAAGGACAAAAAGCATGACGATGGAAGACAATAAAGCCCGTGCTGCCGCGTGGTTCGCGGACTTGCGCAACGAGATCGTTGGCGCGTTCGAGCAATTGGAAGACACGCAGGTCGCGGGGCCTTTTGCCGATGCGCCGGCAGGTCGTTTCGAGTTGCGCAAGACGGAACGGGATGGCGGAAAGGGCGGTGGCGGCCTGATGTCTGTGATGCGCGGCGGTCGGGTGTTTGAAAAGGTCGGGGTGAATATTTCGACCGTGCATGGTCAGTTGGGTGAACGGGCGCAGGCGGCGATGGCGGCGAAAAAGGGATTGGCAGGGATGGCTGCGGATCCGTCTTTCTGGGCGGCGGGTATTTCACTGGTGGCCCATATGCAAAACCCGCAAAGCCCTGCGGTTCACATGAACACCCGCATGTTCTGGACCCCGCACGGCTGGTGGTTTGGCGGCGGCGCGGATTTGAACCCCTGTCTGGAATATCCCGAAGATACGGCGGCGTTTCATGCGGCCCTGAAGGCGCGTTGCGATCCCCATGATCCCGCCTATTACCCCAAATTCAAAGACTGGGCGGATGAGTATTTCTATATTCCGCACCGCAAACGGGCGCGGGGTGTAGGGGGGATTTTCTATGACGACCTGAACACCGGCGACTGGGAGGCGGATTTCGCTTTTACGCAGGATGTGGGCCGCGCGTTTCTTGAAGCGTTTTTGCCTGTGACCGAGAAACGGCGCAATGATCCCTGGACGGAGGCGGACAAAGAGGCGCAACTGGTGCATCGCGGGCTCTATGCGGAATATAATCTTGTGTATGATCGCGGGACCAAGTTCGGTCTGGAAACCGGTCATGATCCTGATGCAGTCCTGATGAGCCTGCCGCCATTGGCGAAATGGGTTTGATCCGCAGATGCGTAAGGGGTGAATGCACGGGGTGATCGGCAGGCGAATGGCGGGCAAATGGCGGGCGAATTGCACCCTTTGTGACAGGTTGTGGCAGTTGGATTTGGATATTTGACCCAAAAAGAGCCAGGCGCCGCCTTTGTGGTCTCGGGGGCCTTTAACCTGTGCTGGTTTCACCCTATGTCTTTGGCATGCGTAAATATATCCCTGGGCTGAAAAGCCATCCTGTTGTTTCTGTAGTGCGTCTGTCGGGCGTGATTGGTGGCGGTTCTCGCATGGGGGGCAGCGGGCTGAGCGATGCCTCGCTGGCGCCTGTGCTGGAAAAGGCGTTTCGCAAGGGGAAACCTGCGGCGGTGGCTTTGCTGGTGAACTCGCCGGGCGGTTCGCCTGTGCAGTCGTCCCTGATTGGCGCGCGGATCCGGCGGCTGGCCGAAGAAACCGATACGAAAGTCTATGCCTTCTGCGAAGATGTTGCGGCATCGGGCGGGTACTGGCTGGCCTGCGCGGCGGATGAAATCTATGTGGATGCGTCCTCTGTGGTGGGGTCCATCGGGGTGATTTCGGCGTCTTTCGGGTTTACCGGACTGCTGGAAAAACACGGCATTGAACGGCGCGTGCATACGGCGGGCGAGGATAAGTCCATGCTTGATCCGTTTCGCCCCGAACGGGCCGAAGATGTGGAACGGCTGAAAGATTTGCAACGGGTGATCCACGGCAATTTCATTGACCACGTCAAAGCGCGGCGTGGGGCGCGTTTGGTGGATAAGGATCTGTTTACCGGTGAAATCTGGGTCGGCGACAAGGCTGTTGGCGTCGGACTGGTGGACGGGATCGCCCATCTGGTGCCCTTCATGAAAGACCGCTTCGGCGATAAGGTCAAATTCACTGTTCAAGGTCAGCGCAAGTCGTTGATGCAGCGCTTTGGCCTGTCTGCTGCGGCCAGCGATGTACTGGGCAGCGTCGAAGACCAAGCGCTTTGGTCCCAGTTCGGGGTGCGCTGATGGTTAAGGTGGTCACGCTTTTTCTGGTGTTCATTCTGGTGCTGGCCATGTTCGGGCGGTTGCGGATGCCAAAGATCAACAACCCGATGAAACGCAAGGGCGTGAAAGCCGGGGTGAAATGCAAATCCTGCGGGCGCTACAGCCTTGCGGGTGAAAAATGCACTTGTGGTACAAAGGATAAGTTATGAGCTATCAGGCGGCTTTGGTGACGGGTGGTGCGCGGCGTTTGGGGCGGGCGATGGTTCTTGCGCTGGCCAAACGCGGTGTGAATGTTGCGGTGCATTATGCAGGCGCGGTGGAAGAGGCGGCTTTGACTGTGGCCGAGGCGGCCAGTTACGGCGTCAAGGCGGTGGCTTTGCAGGCGGATTTACTGGATGCCGAAGCCACACAAGGATTGGTGGCGCGGGCTGTGGACGGGCTGGGGCTGCCGTTGGATATTCTGATCAACAATGCCTCGGTCTTTGAATATGACCGGCTGGAAACAGCAACGCTGGACAGTTGGGACCGCCACATCAATTCCAACCTGCGCGCACCGTTTTTGCTGACGCAGGCGTTTGCGGCACAGGTGCCAGAGTCGCTGACGGATGAACATGGTGAAAAACAGGCGACCAGTGCGGTGATCAATATGGTGGATCAGCGGGTGCGCAAGCTGACGCCGGAATTCATGACTTATACAATTGCGAAAATGGGACTTTGGGCTTTTACCCAGACGGCGGCCCGCGGGCTTGCACCCAAAACGCGGGTTAATGCCATCGGGCCGGGGCCGACCCTGATCGGTGAGCGCCAAAGTGATGCGCATTTTTCAAACCAGCGCAAAGCCACGATTCTGGAGCGGGGATCAAACCCTGAAGAGATCGTGGCGGCGATGAATTATCTGTTGGATAGCCCCGCCACAACGGGCCAGTTGCTGTGTGTGGACGGGGGCCAGCACCTTGGCTGGCGCACGCCGGATATTCAGGGGTCTTAGGGGTAAAAAGGCGATTAATCTGTTGACAGGCTGGAAAACTGTCCACTGGCCCGGCAATTATTAAGAACGCGTAACAATTTTGTTAATGTTTTCAGGAATTTGCCCCGTAACAATGTTTTTTTCGTTTAGAATCAAGGGTAAGTTGAGATGCCTAAAAAAGTGGCAAACCGTCGAAGCCAGCTGAAACAAAGGGGAAAACCCGAATGAGAGAGAGTTATCCGCAGAGTTATCCACAGGTATGGTGGACAGAAAAATCCTTGTGCGGCACGGGCTTTCGGTGCAGCGATCACGGGAATCAGGCATAAAGACACGATGACAGACGCGCCGACAGAACAATTGCCCGAGGAAGAGGGGCAGGCTGGTGAGAATACACCAACCGGACCTTTGGTTATTCAAAATTACCTCAAGTCTCTGGACAACAGTCCGGGGGTGTACCGTATGCTCGACCAGCGCGGAGAGGTGCTTTATGTGGGCAAGGCGCGCAACCTGAAGAAGCGGGTGTCGAATTACGCCAAGGTCCATGGGCATTCCGCGCGGATCGGGCGGATGATTGCGGCCACGGCGGCGATGATGTTTCTGACCACCCGCACCGAGACCGAAGCCTTGCTGCTGGAACAGAATCTGATCAAGCAGCTAAAGCCGCGTTACAATGTGCTGCTGCGGGATGACAAAAGTTTTCCTAATATTCTGGTGACCAAGACCCACGAGTATCCACAGATCACCAAACATCGCGGGGCCAAGACGGAAAAAGGTGATTATTACGGCCCCTTTGCCAGTGCGGGGTCGGTCAATCGCACGCTGAACCATCTGCAAAAGATATTCCTGCTGCGCAACTGTTCGGATTCCATGTTTGCCAGTCGCACGCGGCCCTGCCTGCAATACCAGATCGCGCGCTGCTCTGCGCCTTGTGTGGGGCATATCAGTGCCAAAGAGTATGGCGATCTGGTGCAGGATGCCAGCCGGTTCTTGCAGGGCAGTTCGACCAAGGTGCAAGAAACCCTTGCGGTACAAATGGCCGAGGCCAGTGCCGCGATGGAGTTTGAACGGGCCGCAGCCCTGCGTGACCGGATCAAGGCGCTGACGCAGGTGCAGCAAACCCAGGGCATCAACCCCCAGGGTGTTGCCGAGGCGGATATTGTCGCGCTTCACATGGAAGGCGGGCAGGCCTGTGTGCAGGTGTTCTTTATCCGCGCCAATCAGAACTGGGGCAACCGTGCCTATTTCCCGCGCACAGGGTCCGGCGCGGAAACGGCCGAGGTGCTTGAAGGCTTTATGGGCCAGTTCTACAGCAATAAAACCCCGCCCCGTCTGGTGCTGTTGTCCGATGACATCGAAAACCGCGATCTGATGGAACAACTGCTAAGTGACAAGCTGGAACGGCGGGTCGAGGTTTCGGTTCCCCAGCGCGGCGAAAAGGCGGATCTGGTGGCAGGCGCTTTGCGTAACGCACGGGAATCGCTGGCCCGCAAGATGGCTGAAACCGCGACGCAGGTGAAACTGCTCGAAGGACTGGCCACGGCCTTTGATCTGGAAGGACCGCTGAAACGGGTCGAGGTTTACGACAACTCGCATATTCAGGGCAGCAATGCGGTAGGGGGCATGGTTGTGGCGGGGCCGGAGGGCTTTATCAAATCCGCCTATCGCAAGTTCAACATCAAAGACACCAGTATCACGCCCGGCGATGACTTTGGCATGATGAAAGAGGTGCTGACCCGTCGCTTTCAACGGCTGCTGAAAGAGGACCCCGACCGCAAGACCGAAAACTGGCCTGATTTGGTGCTGATTGACGGCGGCGCGGGGCAGGTTTCCGCTGTGGCGGAAATTATGGCGGAGCTCGGGATCGACGATGTGCCTTTTATCGGTGTGGCCAAAGGCACCGACAGGGACGCAGGCAAAGAGGAATTCTACCGTCCCAACCAGCGCCCTTTTGCGCTGCGTTTCAACGACCCTGTTTTGTATTTTGTTCAACGTCTGCGCGATGAAGTGCACCGTTTTGCCATCGGCACCCACCGTGCCAAGCGCAGCAAGGCGACCTTTGCCAATCCGCTGGACGAGGTTCCGGGCGTCGGGGCGTCGCGCAAGCGGGCCTTGCTGACCCATTTCGGCTCGGCCAAGGCGGTTGCTCGCGCAGATTTGACCGATCTAAAGGCGGTTGACGGTATTTCGGGGGCTTTGGCGCAGGCGATTTATGACTTCTTCCATGACAAAGGCTAGCGCATTGGCTACATCTGCTTCTGGAACTGGCGAACTGATTAGGAAGTGCTTTTGATGCAGTGGAACATCCCGAATATCTTGACTGTTATGCGCCTTGCGGCAGCACCGGGTGTGGCCATTCTGTTTCTGTTCTTCCCGCGTCCCTGGGCCGACTGGTTTGCGCTGGTGTTGTTTGTATCAGCGGCGATTACAGATTTCTTTGACGGCTATCTGGCCCGTCTGTGGAAACAGGAAAGCAAGTTCGGCGCGATGCTGGACCCCATTGCCGACAAAGCCATGGTGGTGATTGCGCTGGTGGTAATTGTGGCGCTGTCCACGGCAGATAAACTGGTGATGGACCCGTGGATTCTGCTGCCCGCAACCGTGATCCTGTTCCGCGAGGTATTTGTGTCGGGCTTGCGGGAATTTGTCGGCACGTCCATGGGGGCGCTAAAGGTCACCAATCTGGCGAAATATAAAACCACCGTGCAGATGATCGCCATTGCGGTGCTTTTCGCCAAAGGGGTGTTTGAACATTACTATCTGAACCTGATCCAAGGCATGGACGAAACGATTTACAACGGTGTGATGGAGGGATCCATCGAGGATGTGAACGGCGTGCTGACCTATTGGACGGTGATGAATTCCACATGGACTGTGGGGGTTGTCTTGCTGTGGATTGCTGCGGTTCTGACGGCAGTGACGGGGTGGGATTACTTCGTCAAGGCGCGGCCCCATTTGCAGGAGCCGGAGGCATGAAGCTGGACGTGGTTTATTTTGCATGGGTGCGTGAACGGATCGGTGTGCCGCGCGAAACAGTCGAAACAGAGGCTGTGACTGTGGCCGATCTGGTCACGGAGTTGCGCGGGCGGGAAGAGCGTTATGATCTGGCGTTTTCCGATGTGTCAGCCGTGCGCGTGGCGCTGGATCAGACGCTAAGCAGCTTTGATGCGCCTTTGTCCGATGTGCGTGAAGTCGCGTTTTTTCCCCCGATGACAGGCGGTTAAGCCATGGCTGTGCGCGTACAACAACAGGATTTCGATCTGGGGGCCGAGTTAAAGGCTTTAAGGGCAGGGCGCACGGATATTGGCGCGCTGGTCAGTTTCAGTGGTTTGGTGCGTGATGACAGCGGTGATCTGGAAGCGCTGGAACTGGAGCATTACCCCGGTATGACCGAAAAGGCGCTGGGCGAGATCGAGGCCGAAGCCCGCGCGCGCTGGGGTTTGAACGACAGTTTGATCATTCACCGCTACGGCCCGTTAAAGCCCGGCGAGCAGATCATGATGGTGGCCACAGCCGCCCCCCACCGCAAAGCCGCTTTCGAGGCGGCGGATTTCCTGATGGATTTCCTGAAGTCCCGTGCGCCCTTCTGGAAGAAGGAACATGGTGTAGCAGGGGCTGCATGGGTGGATGCCAAGGAAGACGACGAAGCGGCGTTGAAGCGCTGGTAAGCGGTCTGTGTGCCTGCTGTCGTCAGGCGCTTGAGTATTTTTGGAACATTGAAGCGGGTTTAGTTTTTTGCGGCAGAGGCTTGCAGGGCTTCCAGATGGGCCTGTAATTCGCCAGCTTCGCGGCGTGCGGCGCCAAGGCCTTCCATTGCGGCGGCAAGTTCGGCTTCGGATTGGGTCAGCTGGTTGGTCAATTCCCATTCGCGCTGCTGGATGTAGGTCATGGCCTGATCACGGGCTTCTTCGGCTTCGTGCAGGCGGTTGGCCAGATCGTCTATTTCAGTGACATTGACGGAATTGACACTGTTCAAGCGTCCGTAAGCCCAGCGGAAGGCCCATCCGGCGATAAAGGTCAAAAGCAGGACAACCGTGATCGTGACGATAAGTTCGGTTCTATTCATCGGCGTCTTCCTTGGGGCTTTCAGAGTCTTCGGTGATCAGGCGGAAGGCGATGCGGCGGTTGGCGGCGCGGCCTTCTTCGGTGTCATTGCCTGCGATGGGTTGATCTTCGCCGTAGCCTTTGGCGGTGAAACCGGAAATCAGGATGCGCCGTGCCAGCAGGCCGTTCAGCACAGCCTCGGCCCGTTGTTGGCTGAGCGAGCGGTTCATATCCGCGCCGCCCTGACTGTCGGTGTGGCCTTCGATTTCAAAGCGTGTGTCGGGGCAATCTTTGATGATGTCGGCAATGGCGTCCAACACGCCCTGACTGCCTGCTTCGATTGTGGTCGAAGAGGGGGCAAAGACGATCTGCTGTTGCAACAGTACGGCGCGAATCTGGGCTTCGCACTGGCGGGAATCAAGTGCGTTCACTTTCGGGATCAGCTTGGGATCGTGTTTCACATCAATGGTATAGCCGTCCCCGTCGCCGATACGCTGGGCGAAGAGGCCCGTCAGCTCCGAGGTGATTTCGGGGCTGGCGCTGATGCCGCGGATTGTGACCTGTTCGGGCTGCACAACAACCGAACCGTGGTGCATTTTGGACAGGCCTTCAAGTCCGGCCAACACGCGGGTGGGCCAGCCATCCGGCAATTCCGGGTCAATGCGGGTGGCATTGTCCACATTGGCAGATCCAAACAACGAGCGGGCGAAAGCGCCGATGCTTTGTTTGGCCAGCGCGTTCTGGATACGGCCGCGCAACTGGACCTGACCTTCGGGGCTGCGGGTGGCGGTGAATTCGGGCAGTTCGGCAGATTTCTGCGCGCCGTCTTCCAGTATTTTCGGGGGCAGTGTGGCGTGGAGCGAGAAGAGTTCGGGCAGGCTGTTTTCCAGATTGCCGACCACATTATCAAAGCGGCTTTGGCTGATTTTATCGTTTGCCACCAAAGAAATATCGCTGTCGGCCACGCTAAGTGTGCCGCCGCCAAGGCTTTTGAGCGCCTGAACGCTTTGGATGATTGCCTGATCCCATTCGGTGGTGGGAACGCCAAGGCCCACATCACAGGACAGGACTTGTTCTGCGCCCGCAGCCCGCACCGCGCGCAGGATACGGTCACGTGCATCATTGGTATCAGCCGAGCAGCTTTGCAGTTCAAATCCGGTGTCATCCATCAGGATGCGAAAGCGGAAGGGGGTGATCACGGGGCGCGGGGCGGTGATGTCCATCAACAGGACCACGCCTTCCGGCTTGGCTTCGCGCACCGATTTTTCCACGCGTTTTTGTTCTTCGGGGGATTCGGTTACCGCGGTGATGCGCACCGCATCCGGTGTGACGGAAATCTTGGAGCGGGGCAGTTGTTCAAGGCTCGACAGGCCGAAATCCAGATTGCGCGCCCAACCTGATGGGACGCGGTGTTCGGTGCTTTCCAGCATGTCGGTGACGGTGCCACCGTTGGCAATCTTTGCAGCGCGTTCGAGGATGAAACCACGACCGACCTTTTCGGGGATCAGCCCGATCAGTGAAATCCGGTCCACATTGCGCAGCATTTCCAGCGAAAACCGCGGCTCTACAATCTCAGAGGATTGCAGCACTGTGGTGCGGTCCGAAATGCGGTTGGCGTCAATCACCTGACCCATGATTTCAAGGGCCTGCAGGCGGGCGGCTTCATCCGGCGCAAGCCCTGTAAGATGCACAACCAGCCCGTCGGGACGGATCGTGGCCCAGTTCTGCCCCGAGGCCCGCAGCGCTGTATCAACCTGTTGTTGGGTGGCGTTCTGGATATAATCTACCGCGCGGGTGCCCAGAAAGAGAGACCCTGCCGCAACCAGTATGAAACTGATTGCAGAAAACAAAAGTGCGGTACGATGCATACAAAACCCCGGTGCCGGTTTGGCGTTACAAAGTTGATGTAATTGAACAAAGGCTCGGGTTCAAGCTAGGTCAGCAAAACCGCCAGTGACCAGAAGACCACAGGGATCAATCCTGCCTCTCGGTTCGAACGGAACAAGTGCAGGCAGACCTGCGTGTTGTTGATGTCCAGCTTGCGCAATTGCAAGGTCTGATGGGCGCCAAAGCCCCAGATTCCTGCAAAAACCAGCAAGAAAACAAAAGGATTGGGCAGCAGTTGGGCCACTGCCGCAGGGGTGATCACGGCCAGCAGCATCAGGGTCATGGAGACCACCTGAAAGATGAACAGCCAGCGCGGGGTATTGTCGGCGAAAAGCCGCGCAGTGGATTTAACGCCGATCAGGGCGTCGTCCTCTTTGTCTTGATGGGCGTAGATTGTGTCATAGAATAGGGTCCAACTGATGCCAGCCAGATAGATCAGCACGGGCGCGATCGACAGGGAGCCGCTGTGCGCGCCCCAAGCCAGCAATGCGCCCCAGTTAAAGGCAACGCCCAGAAACACCTGGGGCCACCAGGTGAACCTTTTGGCAAAGGGGTAGATGGCCACAGGGGCGAGCGCGAGAATGCCAAGGAAGATAGCAAAGCTGTTGTAGGTGAGCAGAATACCAAAGGCCAGCAGCGCCTGTATCACCATCCAGACCAGTGCCTGTTTTGTGGTGACCTGTCCCGATGGCAGCGGGCGCGAGCGGGTGCGTTCCACCTGACCGTCGATGTTGCGATCTGCGATGTCATTCCATGTGCAGCCGGCACCGCGCATCAGAAACGCGCCCATGGCGCAGCTTATGGCGATCCAGCCGTCCATGGCCTGTAGCCCCGCAGGGTCAAACAGGATTGCCAGCAGCAGACCCCACCAGCAGGGGATCAGCAGCAGCCATGTGCCCGCAGGGCGATCCGCGCGGGACAGTCGCAGGTAGGGGCGCGACCAGCGGGGGCAAAACCGGTCCACCCAATTCAGATCAGTGGCATCGGCCACGCGCCCCCCGTCATTTGGCAAATCTGTGTTCGGCAGGTCTGGTGTCTGGTTCGGATCGGTCATAAACTGGGCCCATGAGTAAGACAGCAAAAATCAGGCTCTATGTAGACGCGGAGTTGGGCGCGGGGCAACCCGTTGCGGTGTCGCGGGATCAGGCGCATTACCTGTTCGGCGTCATGCGTCTGGAAACTGGCGCTATGGTGGCGCTGTTTAACGGGCGTGATGGCGAATGGCAGGCCGAAGTGATTGTCGCCAACAAGCGCAATGCGGTGTTGAAATGCGTAGAGCAGTCCAAACCGTTGCAGATGCCGCCCGACCTGTGGCTGCTGTTTGCACCGATCAAAAAAGCCCGCACGGATTTCATCGTGGAAAAAGCCGCTGAAATGGGCGCGGCGCGGATCATGCCCGTACAAACCGCTTTTACCCAGTCCGAGCGTATGCGTCAGGATCGCCTGCAAGCCCATGCGATGGAGGCAGCAGAACAATGCGGTGGCACCTATGTGCCAGAGGTGACGGAATTGGCCAAGCTGGACAAGGTTCTGGCTGACTGGCCCGCAGACCGGCAGTTGTTGTTTTGTGACGAAACACGTGTGGGGGAGGCCGCTACCGATCTGGGGCAGCTTGAAGCGGGACCATGGGCGATTCTGATCGGACCGGAGGGCGGCTTTTCCGCGGCTGAAGTGGAAAAACTGCGGGGCATGGCGGGGGTGCATTCCATCAGCCTCGGCCCGCGGATTTTACGGGCGGATACGGCGGCGGTTGCGGCCCTTGCCCTGTGGCAACAGGCTTTGGGGGATTGGGCGTGACGTTCATCCGCCCCGAAATCCGCGCGATCCTGTGGCGCTGGCGCGAAGTTCTGATCACGGGCGTGTTGGTTTTATACGGGATTTACCTGCTGGGGCGGGGCATTGACCTTGAAAGTTACACGCTGACCGCTTTGGGCGTGGTGGTAAGCGGTCTGTTCGCGGTTTTGCTGTTCTGGGCAATTTTGCGGGCCAAATTATACAAACCCGTCAAAGCCGTTGGCATGGTCGAAGTGAAGGAACGGGAGGTCGGGTATTTATCCCCCGAAGGCGGGGCCTTTGTGTCTTTGGACGATCTGACACGGTTGGAAATTGTCACTACGGACAAAGGACCGTTGCAGGATGATGTGTTCTGGGTCTTGACCCATCTTGGCGGCGCACCTTTGTCAATTCCCGCATCAGCGCAGGGCAGCGAGCTGTTGTTCGATGCATTTGCCCCCCTGAAAGGCATAGATTTCGAAACCGCTGTGCGGGCGATGGCTAGCACCCAAAACGCCCGTTTCCTGATCTGGGAACGGCGGGTCTTGCATTAACGAAGCCTGATCTATTCCGTCTGGTGATCCTGTGGATCACAACTTCCTGCCTTGACACCCCCCGCCATCCGTTTCAGGTCTGGATCAACCAAAGTTTCGGAGATCATCCATGTCTATCCCACAGTCCGGTGGCGGCCCCATCGAACATCACGACCAATTGGCGGAATACCTGTCTGACGGCTGCAAGCCCGCCCAAGACTGGCGCATCGGCACAGAGCACGAAAAATTCGGCTATGACACCGCCAACCTGCTGCCTTTACCCTATGAAGGCAAGACCAGCATCAAAGCCATGTTGGAAGGCCTGCGCGATGCCTTTGGCTGGGCGCCCGTCGAGGAAAACGGCAAAATTATCGGATTGGTGAAAGACGGCGCGAATATTTCGTTGGAGCCGGGCGGCCAGTTGGAGCTGTCTGGCGCCCCGCTGGAAACCATTCACGAAACCTGTGACGAGGTGAACGAGCACCTGAAGGAAGTCCAGCAGATCGCCGATAAAATGGGCGCGGGCTTTATCGGTCTGGGTGCGGCCCCGATCTGGAGCCACGCGCAAATGCCCCTGATGCCAAAGGGCCGCTACAAGTTGATGGACGCCTATATGGGCACGGTTGGCACCCACGGCACGCAGATGATGCGGCGCACCTGTACTGTGCAGGTGAACCTTGATTTCGGATCAGAAGCAGACATGGTGCAAAAGTTCCGTGTCGGTCTGGCGTTACAGCCTGTAGCGACGGCATTATTTGCCAATTCCCCCTTCTTTGATGGCAAGGAAAATGGCCATAAATCATGGCGTTCGCGGGTCTGGCGTGGTCTGGATGACGCGCGCACGGGCATGCTGCCATTTGTGTTTGAGCAGGGCATGGGCTTTGAACGCTACGTGCAATATGCGTTGGATGTGCCGATGTATTTTGTCTACCGCGACGGCAAATATGTGGATGCGCTGGGCATGTCTTTCCGTGACTTTATGAAGGGCGAATTGCCTGCCTTGCCGGGTGAAAAACCAACGCTTAGCGATTGGGCCGATCACCTGACCACCTGCTTCCCCGAAGTGCGGATCAAGAAGTTCATGGAAATGCGCGGCGCAGACGGTGGCCCATGGCGGCGGATTTGCGCGCTTCCGGCCTATTGGGTCGGGTTGATGTATGATCAGGGCGCGCTCGATGCGGCGTGGGATTTGTGCAAGAACTGGGATGCCGAAACCCGCGAGTCTTTGCGTGTTGCGGCCAGTGTCGAAGGTGTTGGCGCCGAAGTGAACGGGATCAAGATGATTGATCTGGCCCGTGAAACCGTCGCGATTTCCAAGGCCGGACTGACTGCACGGGCCCGTGCGGGGGCTGGCGGTCTGGTGCCCGATGAAACCCATTTCCTTAACGCTTTGGAAGAGGTGGTCGAAACCGGCCACTCCCCCGCCTGCGAACTGTTGGAAAAATATCGTGGCGACTGGAACGGTGATCTGACACGGATTTATTCCGAGTTCAGCTACTGATCGACACCGAATCTTTACCTTTAACGGGTGAAGTAGTTTAAATGTGGCCTCGTGATAGTGGCCACAGGGAACAACCATCCGCTATCAAAATCAAAGGCGCTTTCAAAATGCGCCTTTGATAAGAACGATTTGCGCTGTGAAATGGTCACAATGAAGGGCCATACAAAGCGCGAAATACGACTGTGAAGGAGCAGAGCATGACCATTGTGTCTGATTACACGGCAATATTGCAGATTAACGATACAACGGCGGCCCGTTGGAACGCCACCACGGATCTGGGTGTGCCGGTTATTGTGACCTACAGCTTTGCCGACGGGGCCAATGTGCCCACAGTCGGCGATAGCTCTTATTATGTCAGCAGCACCTCTGCTTTTACCGAATTGCAACGCGCCAACTTCCGCGATGTGGCCGATATCTATCAGGCCACTGCGGGGATCGTTTTTGTCGAAGTCGAAGAAGGCGGTATGATCGACATTTCCAATGCGAGTGGTTCGTCTTATGGCGGTTGGGCCAGTTATCCTTGGGTTTCGGAATATTCCACCAGTTCCGGCATTTTTGTAATCGACAGCTTTGGCGACTACCAGGAAGGCAGCTACGGCTTTCAGATCATGCTGCATGAACTGGGTCACGCGATGGGGCTGCAACATTCCCATGACGGGTCCCTTACGCTGTCATCGGGGATGGACAACCAGTATCAAACGGTGATGACCTATAATAACACGAGCCCCTACACGTCTGTTTTGGGACTGTTGGATGTGCAGGCGTTACAACATCTTTATGGTGAAGCGGTCGATACCTCGGCTTGGAATATTCGTTATGACGCCTACAGTGAAATCATGGTCATCGCAGGCAGCAGCAAGGCGGATACTTTGCTGGGGGTGGCCGGGTCAAACCGGATAATCGGCGGAAGCGGCGGCGATACTGTGATTGGTCGGGACGAAGCGGACAAGTTATACGGCGGCCGTGGCAATGATGCGCTGTTTGGCGGCTATGACAAAGATGATCTGTTTGGCGGCGGCGGGCGCGATGATCTTTTTGGCGGTTCATCCGATGACCGGCTGAAAGGGGGCGGCGGTGCTGACCATCTTTACGGCGGGTTCGGGGGGGATGAATTGTTTGGGGCCGCAGGCGACGACCATCTGTACGGCGAAGACTATAGCGACGATATTTTCGGTGGTCTTGGCGATGATAGCCTGTTTGGCGGCACTGGAAGTGACGAAGTGTCAGGGCAAAACGGCAAGGATGTGATCTTTGGCGGCATGGGCTGGGATACGATGTTTGGCGGCGCTGGCAAAGACAAGCTGTATGGCTCCGAAGAAGATGGATCTTCTGACAGCGCATCCCGTTATTTTTATGGCGGCGGTGGCAATGACCGGATGTTTGGTGGCGACGGCTATGACCGGTTCTATGGCGGCGCAGGCAAGGATACTATTACGGGCGGCAGCGGCAGCGACATCTTTTATTTCTCGGAAGATGGCGGTGCAGACCGGTTCAAGGATTTTGAAGATGGCAGGGACCGTATCAGCCTTGCAGAGGTCAGCTTTACCTATGAAGATTTGAAATTTGTCAGCAAAGCGGGCGGGGATTCAACTCTCATAAAGGTGGGCGGCTACGCCGTTTCGCTGTTTCTGAACGATATTTCCGTCGATCAATTGTCGATCTACGACTTTTATTAGCTATGACGGCTCCGGGTGCGCCGGTCTGAACCTGTTCGCCTTACAGCAGTTTGCCCACCACAACGATGGCAAGCCCGATGCCTGCTACGCTGACCGATGCCAGATTGATCGGGATCAGCCGTTGCAATTGCGCGGTCATATCCTCACCTTCAAGGCTGGAATTGCGCAGCCCGTTGGCTTTCCAGATACAATACACAAGACCGCACAGGCCCAAAAGCGTCACAAAAACGCCAATATAAATAAGCCAGCCCATGATCGTCTCCGTTAAAGTTTCGCGGGCGGTAGCATACTGTTTCGGGATTGTCCAAAACGGATTTGACTCGAAACAGATATTAACGCTGGGTTAGGGGTTACACTGGTTAAAGTTTTGCTAAGCTACGGGCCAGACAGAGGGGGCAAACATGCTGAAAACACTATTTAAAACATTGGGCGTTCTGCTGGTTTTGCTGATCGCTGTGCTGGCCTTCAACACCTGGCGCTATCAACCGAAAAACGCCACTTGGGATCAGGTTGACCTACCAGAAATCGACACGCCCGCCCTCTCGGCGTTATTAAGTCGGGCGATCCAGTTCAAAACCGTATCCATGCGGGATTACCCTGCGGGCCGCCCTGAGGATTTTACCTCCTTCACCAATTGGCTGACCACGGCCTTTCCAGCCGCCACGGGTGCGATGGAGCGCCAGATGATTAACGGTCTTACGCCGCTCTATCGTTGGCAGGGCAGCGATGCGGTTCGAAAACCGATCCTGTTGACCGCCCATTACGATGTGGTTCCTGTGGAAAACGAGGGCGGCGCGGGCTGGCAATATCCCCCGTTTGAAGGGCGCATTGCCGACGGATTCGTCTGGGGGCGTGGAACAATGGACGACAAAGGCGCATTGATCGCCATGATGGGGGCCGCCGAACAACTGGCCCGCGACGGTTTCCAACCCGCCCGCACGCTTTATTTCAGCTTTGGCCATGACGAAGAAATCGGCGGCGCGGATGGCGCGTCGGCTGTTGCGGATTATTTGCAAGGACAGGGCGTGCAACTGGATTGGTCGCTTGACGAAGGCTCTGCTGTTTTACGCGATATTGTGCCGGGGCTATCAACGGATATTGCCTCGATCAATGTGGCTGAAAAAGGGTATATCACCGTGGATATTACAGCCCACGGCGAAGGTGGCCATTCGTCTTTACCCCCACGCCGCACCGCAGTCGGGGAACTGGCGGAAGCCTTGGTAAAGTTGCAGGCGTCGCCTGTGGATGGTGGGTTAACCGGCGCTTCGAAAGAGTTTTTTGACGCGCTTGGCCCGAACTTCAGCTTGGCCCAGCGGGTGTTATTTGCAAACCAGTGGCTGTTCCGCCCGGTGCTGGAAATGGTCCTGTCAGGGTCTGCTTCAACCGATGCCATGCTGCGCACCACGATGGCGCCGACCATGTTGTCCGGCTCATCCAAGGAAAATGTGCTGCCCCAACAGGCGGTGGCCACGGTGAATTACCGCCTGCATCCGCGCGATTCCATTGCGGATATTCTGGCCCACACCCATGAACAAATAGATAACCCTGACGTAGAAGTGACCCTGCGCGACGGCTTTCAAAGTGCAGCTAGCGAAGTATCGAGCGCACAGAATGATGCCTTTGCACTGCTGTCACAGACCTTTGGGCAGGTGTTTGGTGACGTGATCATCGTACCGGGCCTGACGATTGCGGGCACGGATTCCCGCCATTACGCGCGGGTTGCCGATAACAGCTATCGCATTAACCCATTTGTCATGACCAGCGACGATATTCCCCGTCTGCACGGTGTGAATGAGCGGCTTTCGCTGGTGGATCTGGAACGGGCCACCCAGTTTTACATGCTGCTGTTGCGCAACGGCACACAATAATCAGGCCGCGCGTTTCTTTGGCTTGTCGGGGGCGGGTCGGGGCGTTAGGCAAAGAGCCTGAGATTCGATTTAGCGACAGGAGCACCCTATGGAAGATGTTTTGGATGATGCACAAGGTTTCGGACAGAATTCTGCTCCGGGCGAAGGGTCCTACCGTGTCGCCGCCAGCGAATTGCGCGCCTTTATCGAGCGGTTCGAGCGGTTGGAAGCCGAGAAAAAAGACATTGCAGAGCAGCAAAAAGAAGTGATGGCCGAGGCGAAATCCCGTGGCTATGACACCAAAGTTCTGCGCAAGATTGTTGCCATTCGCAAGAAAGACCCAGCCGAGATTTCCGAAGAGGAAGCGGTTCTGGAGATCTACAAAGAAGCGCTGGGCATGTAGTACCCTAGGCGCAAGCCTGACGAAAACGGATTGGAAAAGGGCGGCTTATGCCGCCTTTTTTGTGTCTTGCGGGGGGGGGGCGTATCAAAGCTGTCGGGGCGGGGCGGTCAGTTCGGCCAGCTTTAACCGCTGGATTTTGCCAGAAGGCCCTTTTGGCAATTCTTCCATAAAATGGATGGTGTCCGGGCTTTTGAAGGCCCCAAGCCGTGTGGCGCATAGGGTCAACAGTTCCTGAACCGTTGCGGGGGAATTGGCGCTGAGTTTAACCGCGGCCTCGACCCGTTCGCCATATTGCGGGCAGGGGCGGGCAAAGGCGGCGGCTTCAATCACATCGGGGTGGGTGTATAGCGCATCGTCAATCTCGCGCGGGGCGATATTTTCGCCGCCTTTGATAATCAACTCTTTCAAACGCCCTGTCACAAATACATAGCCGTCGGCGTCCTGCCGCCCCAGATCGCCTGTGCGCAACCAGCCGTCCGGGGTGAATGTATCGGCGGTGGCCTGCGGGTTTTTCAGATACTCCAACATCACATTGGGCCCGCGCACTGCGATTTCGCCTTCGCGCCCGTCTGAAATTACTGAAAAATCCCTGTCCAAAATGGCGGTTTCATTGCCGATTGCCACCCCGGGAGAGCCGATTTTGCGCAAGCCGGGCGGCAGCGGGTTTGACAACATCTGCGCCGCTGTTTCGGTCAAGCCCATGGTTTCCACAATCGCCACGCCAAAGCGGTTTTCGAATTGGGTCTGGGTTTCAGGGGCCAGCGCAGAAGAGGCGGAACGCCCAAAGCGTAGCCTGCCGCGTGAATTCGGGCCAATGTCCTGTGCGCCGTGCAACAGATGGGACACAATGGTCGGCACAACCGAAAACCAGGTAACGCCAGTATCTTCAATCTGCTGCCAGAATTTCGTGGCAGAGAATTTTGGAACCATAACCAGCGAGCTGCCGGACACAACTGTGCCCATGACCGACACGCAAAGCCCGTTGATATGATAGATCGGCAGGACGCAATAGCCGCGATCCTGCGGGGTTAATCCATGGGCCAGTGTCGGGGTCCAGCCACCTGCGAGAAGGCTGGATTGGGTGTGCACCACCCCTTTGGGCCGTCCCGTGGTGCCGGACGTGTACATCAGCAGCGCGTGATCAAACGGGGATACAGGGTGTAAAGCTGCGGGTTCTTGGCCATCCAATTGCAGTGTTTTGATACCATTTGCGGCGGATTCGAACAGCGGGGCGGCTTGGTCGTGGACAAAGGCAAACTCTGCCTCGCAATGATCAAGTGCATAGGCGACTGCGTCCTGACCTGCCACAAGATTGATCATTGTGGCGCGAAATCCGCCGTAAAGCAGACCGAAAAGTGCCAATACCGCGCCCCGCCCGTTGGGGTGCAAAACAGCGACGCTTTGGCCTTTGGCCACCCCTTGGGCGGTCACATGTGCGGCGATCCGTGCCGCGTGATCGCGCAGATCGCGCCATGTCAGGCTGTCTTCGCCTTCGGGAAACAGAAAGGCCAGCGCGTCCTGCTCTGCCCGTTCGTCCAGCCAGTCGCGCAGGGTGCCTTTGGGGGGATCGGCAGGGCCCATCATGCGCCTGTGGCGGCCCAGTATTCCGCAAATATGTCTTCCACCGCAGGCTCTACGGCTGGAATTTCCCGAACGATTTTAGTGGTTTGGATGAAATGCCGCCAGTTCAGATTGTCGTCGATGGAATTGCCGCCCCAGCTGCCACAGCCCATGGACAGGGAAAACGGCATACCGTTGTTAAAGGCCCCGCCCGTAGCAAAACAATGGGCCTGATTGACGATCACGCGGCAGGTGGGGATGGTCTGCCCCAGCGCGAGCGCGCGGCTGTCGTCGGTGGAATGCAATCCGATGGAATGACCAGCACCTTGGTGGGACAGGATTTTGGCAGCG
This sequence comes from Amylibacter sp., assembly GCA_034670045.1. Lineage (GTDB taxonomy): Bacteria > Pseudomonadota > Alphaproteobacteria > Rhodobacterales > Rhodobacteraceae > Amylibacter. The sequence continues at coordinate 86,922 of JAXMOF010000004.1, forward strand.
ATCCCTGTGGCATCGTCGAAATCTTTGGCGCGGTACAGGGCCAGAACACGGCTTAGCTTTTCGCCGGACAGCGGGTGCTCTGGCCCGATGCCTGCGGTTTCTACCGCCAGAAAAGTGGTGTCCGAGGGCACTTTGTCGACCATATCAAGGGCGATCAGCATTTTGTCGGCGTCTTGTGCGATTACATCGCGGTTCAGGTGGCCGTTTGGCCAGAGTTTGGCGATGATTGCGGCTTCATCCCGCACCAATGCGCCCCCTGTTTTGGCCATTTCCGCGACAAAGGCGTCATAGACTGCATCAACCACAATCACCTCGTTTTCGGATGAGCAGGACGTGGCGTTGTCAAAGGTTTTGGAGGCTGCAATCTTGCTGGCCGCTGCTGCCAGATCGGCGGTTTCATCAACAATTACAGTAACATTTCCAGCCCCGACCCCGATCGAAGGTTTGCCGCAGGTATAGGCGCGGCGCACGTTGTCTTGGGACCCTGTGACCACTACGATGTCTGATCCTTCCAGCATCCGCTGGGTTTTTTCCTTGGACCCCGGCGCGGGAACCATCTGCACCAGGTCCCGATCCACGCCGATTTTGTCAAATTCTGTGTAGATATAATCAAGCAGAAGCGCACAGGCCGGAACGCCTTTGGGCGAGGGGGACAGGACGATGGCATTGCCCCCTTTCAACGCGTTGATGATGTTATTGGCAGGCGTCGCGGCCGGATTGGTTGATGGAACAACCGCACCCACAACCCCTACAGGGCGGGCGATTTCTGTGATGCCTGTGGCAGGGTCATCGGCAACGACGCCCCATGTTTTTGCCGCTGCAATATCGCGCATCAGTCCCAGTGTTTTGCGGTGGTTCTTGGTGATTTTATCCGCCACATTGCCCAGCCCTGTGGTTTGCACTGACAGTTCGGCAAGCGCGCGGTTGTGGTCAGGGTGCATGATCGCCCATCCTGCCGCCTGCGCCGCGCGGTCATAGCGTAGCTGTGTGGCATCGGTTTCGTATCTGGACTGGGCTGCGCGGGCGCGGGCCATAACCAAATCTACGGCAATCAGATCATCCTGAACGGTCATGTTTTTTTTCCTGTGTTGGGCAGCGGGGCCACGGATGCGGCCCCGCCAGAAGGGTTAGAGACCTGCAAGCAGTTCTGTGAGGGTTTTTTCACGGGCGGCCCACATGGCTTTCACTTCGTCCCGGTTCATGATGTGCATCGGAGAGCCGCCTGCCTCCATTTTGGAGGCCACTTGCTTGCTGGCAAAAGCGGCGGGGATTTTTTCGGCCAGAATATCAATCACATCCTGCGGCGTGCCTTTGGGCACCATGATACCGCGGAAATTGACCGAGGAATTGTCCACATCCAGCCCTTGTTCCAGCAGTGTCGGCACGTCCGGCAGGAATGCGTTGCGTTCAAGATCCGCCACGCCGAGGATTTTCACATTGCCCGCTGCCGCTGCGCGGTAGGCATCGGACAGGTTGTTGACTCCGCCCAGAACATCCCCGGCAATCACCGCTTTCATGGCAGCCGCACCGCCACCTTTGGTGGGGATATAGGCCATTTTCACGCCAGCCGCTTTTTCGATCTGCAAGGCCGCAATATGGTGGCCCACAAACAGGCCCGCACCTGAAAACGTCAGTTTTCCGGGGTTTTCTTTGGCAAAGGCGATGACATCGGCCATGGAATTGAACGCGCTGTCTTTGCCAACAATGAACACGGCAGGGTCGGCGCCCCAATTCGCGATCGGTTCAAAACTGTCAGCAGAATATTGCACGCCGCCTTTGATGGATTGGGCAATGAAATGGGGGATATTATAGGCCCCAAGGGTATAGCCGTCCGTATCGGCCTGCGTTGCCAGCCAGTTCCAGCCAACACGCCCGCCTGCGCCCGGTTTGTTCAGAATGGCGATGGGCATGCCAAGTGAATCTTCGTTTCCGGCGGTCATTGTGACAATGCGGGCCTGAAAATCGGTAGCCCCGCCCGCGCCGTAGCTGACCATCATCATGATCGGGCGTTCGGGGTAGTCTTGGGCCTGTGCGGTCTGTGTCAGGGCAGCCAGGGCTATGGCCACGCTTGCGAATAGGTTCTTCATGTTTCGTCCTCCCAAAGTGTGATCTGCCGTTAACCAACGGTCAGAAAAAAAATCTCTCGCGGTGTGTAAACTTTTAGTAATTTTGCAAAGAGACCATAGATGACGGCCATAAAGCAGGCCGTGATGATGGCGCGTTTGGCCCATGATTTGATCTCGCGGTGGGATGCGGGGTCATAAAGGGACAAAAGTATGAAAAAGGCGATGGATGTGGCGGTGTAAAAGCCAAGCCCCTTGGCCGCCCAGAACACATAAACCAGCGATACAATCAGTCCCGGGGCAAGGTTTTTGGCCATGCTCGCCGACAGACCGCTGCCGGTTTTTGACAGGCCCATCAGGGCTTTGGCAAAGGTCCAAAGGGCCAGTACCACAAAAACACTGGAAATCAGGCGCGGGAACAGAAATGCCTCGGCGGGTTCTTGGGTGAAGCTGAGATAGCAAATCCACAAGCCTACGGCGGCAATAATCCCTGTGGGCGCGATGTGCTGGATGCGGCTGAAGGTGCTGTTCATGGGGTTACTTTCACGGTGGTTTTGACGGGGCGCATACGCAGTTCCATCCAGGCAGAGTAAGCGATTGAGGCCACGACGATGGCGATCAGAAACAGGTTCAGCCCGCCGGTAAAGAAATAGGGCAGAGTGCCTTTCGTGGCTGCGGCGATCATATTACCCTGAATAAAGTTCGCTTCGGCGATCGGGCCGAGGATCAGGCCCAGCACCAAAGGTGCGGCGGAAAATCCGTAGCGTTCCAGAAAATACATCATCACCCCAAGGGCGGCCATCACATAGACATCCCCCATAGAGGATTGCACGGAATACGACCCAAAGACCGCAAGGCCAAGTACCACTGCTGCCATAACGGCCTGCGGAACCTTGGCGACTTTGGCGGCGAAACTGGCAACATAAAGCCCGAATACGCACATCAGAATCTGCCCGATCAGCATGGAGTTGATAAAGGTCCAGGCCACATCAGGGTGGTTGTCAAACAAATCGGCACCCGGAAAAATGCCGTGGATCAACAAGCCGCCCAAAAGCACTGCAGCGGTCGGGGACCCCGGGATCGACAGGGTTAACAGCGGCACCAAAGAGGGGCCGACCATTGCGTTATTGGCCGCCTCGGCTGCGATAATACCTTCGGAATGGCCCGTGCCGAATTTTTCGCTTTCGGGCGAGAATTTTTTGGTCTGATCATAAGCCACAAGCCCTGCAATCTGACCGCCGACACCGGGAATCAGGCCGACGACGGATCCTGTAAGGGTGCCGATGCTTAGGGCGCGGCCGCGTTTGATCACCTCGCGTATGGCGTCCAGAATGGAATGCTTTTGGATCTCGATCACATCCATATCCTGACTTTGACGGCCTTTGGCGAACATGGTGATGACCTGCGGAATGGCAAACAGACCGATCAGCGCCGCAATAATATTGATGCCGCCGCCAAGGGCGGGATGAAAGATAAACCGCTGCGCCCCCATGATATCGTCAAACCCGATGGTGGCCAGCCACAGGCCGATACAGCCCGACAGCAGGCCCTTGACCACAGATTTACTATCAAGCGAGCCGATCACCGTTACCCCCAGAATGGCCAGCCAGAACAGGTGGGACGGCCCGAAAGCCAAGGCCCATTGTGACAGGACAGGCGTCAGGAAAATCAGCAGTAACACCCCGAAAACACCACCCACGGCAGAGGCCAGAAAGGAAAGTTGCAAGGCTTTCGCCCCCTGACCTTTTTGCGCCATCGTGTGCCCGTCCAGCGTGGTGGCGATATTGGCAGGCGCACCTGGAATTTTCAGCAGGATCGCACTGACAGCCCCGCCTGCGACAGTCGATGTATAGGCCGCCCCCAGCAGGATCAGCCCCTGCGCGGCCTCCAGTTGAAAGGTAAACGGGATCAACAGTGCCACTGCCATTGTGGGCGACAGCCCCGGTGTTGCCCCCAAAATAAGCCCGCCAATCGTACCAATCAGCAGCAAGCCGAAATTGATAGGCGTGAACACATCTCCGAAATAATAGATGAACTCCATTGCCGCCTTGCCCTCCCAAGCAATTCTTGACTTCTCAGGGTAGGGGATGAAAATAGTATTGCAAATGTTTTCATAAAATGAACAAAAACGGGCAGAAAATGGTTTTAAAGCAAGGTGGTAAAGCTGATATCGTGGCTGTTGCACGGGCTGCCAAGGTCTCGGCGTCAACGGTTTCGCGCAGCTTTAATCACCCTGAACTGGTCAATCCTGCGACTCGCAAAAAGATCGACCGGGCGGTGCGGCGGCTGGGTTATATTCGCAATCGCGCGGCGCAATCCATGCACGGGCGGCGCAGCGGAACGGTCGGGCTGGTGGTACCCACAATCGACCACGCAATTTTTGCAGAGCTGGTGCAGTCCTTTTCCGAACAGCTGGAATCCGAGGGGTTTACCATTTTGATGACCAGTCACGGGTATGATCTGGAACGGGAATATGCAGTGGTGCGCAAACTGCTGGAACATCGGGTGGACGGGGTTGCGCTGATCGGGCTCGATCATTCCGAGGAAACCTATCTGCTGATGGAACAGCAGGCACTGCCTGTGATTGCGATCTGGAATTACGACCCGGCTGCGCGGGTGTCTTGTGTCGGGGCGCAGAACTTTCACGCAGGCCAGATGGCAGCAGAGCATTTATTGGCCCTTGGACATCGCAAAATCGGGTTGATTTTCCCGGATATGATCGGCAACGACCGGTCCCGCGAGCGTATGGCCGGCGCGCAATTTGCTTTGCAAAAAGAAGGGGTTGCAGTGCCGCAGGACTGGCAACGGGTGTCTCCTTACAGTGTGGCGCAGGCCAAGGCGGTTTGTGCGGATTTACTGGCGCAAAACAAGGTGCCGACGGCCTTGTTATGCGGCAATGATGTGATTGCGCAGGGCTGTATTTTTGCCGCGCAAAAGGCGGGGGTGGCGGTGCCGGACAGATTGTCCGTGGTGGGGATCGGGGATTTCAAAGGCTCCAAAGAAATGGAACCCGCATTAAGTACGGTGCGGATTCCAGCCCGAACCATAGGCGTTCAGGCCGCTGAACTGATCGTGCGGCTGATTTCGGGCGATCAACCCGAAACCATCCGTCAGGATGTACCGTTGCAATTGATGCAGCGGGCCAGCACAGCGCGAGTTACGGGGCGTTAAGGAAATGCCTCTATGGTTCCGTCAAATGGGCAGCGGCGAAACCGCGTCAGACCCGACCAGATGACAGGCCACTTTGTGCCCGCCTTTTGCGTCCCGCAGGGGCGGTTCCTGACTGCGGCAAATATCTGTGGCCACAGGGCAGCGATTGGCAAAACGGCAGCCTGCGGGCAGGTTCACCGGATCCGGTGGATCACCGGGGATCAGGATGCGTTTCGTGGCCTCGCGCCGCGCTTTATCCACAGAAGGCACGGCCGATAACAGTGCAGACGTGTAGGGGTGCAGCGGATTGTTGAACAGGTCCAACCGCGTGCCATGTTCGACGATCTTACCCATATACATCACGGCAATGCTGTCACACATATGCTGCACAACGCCCAAGTCATGGGAAATAAACAGATAAGTCAGGTTCAGATCGGCCTGCAATTTGCGCAGCAGGTTCAGGATCTGCGCCTGCACGGCCACGTCCAGCGCGGAAACAGGTTCGTCACAGATGATCAGATCGGGTTGCGTGGCCAAGGCGCGGGCGATGCCGATGCGCTGGCGCTGGCCGCCCGAAAACTGGTGCGGGAACAGGCGCTGTTGCTCGGGGCGCAGACCCACTTCGCCAAACAGTCGATCCACAATCACTTTCTTTTCCGCCTCATCCATTGTGCCAAGACTGTCCAGCGGCTCGCGCACGATCTGTTCGGCGCGCAGGCGGGGGTTCAGGCTGGAGTAGGGGTCTTGAAAGATAAACTGCATTTTGGCGCGGGCCAGACGCAGTTCCTCTTCGTTGAGGGATAGAAAATCGGTGCCGTCCAGATCGACCTTGCCTTGATAGGACTCTACCAAACGTGCCACTGCAAGCGCCGTCGTGGTCTTGCCCGAGCCACTTTCCCCAACAATAGCAAGAGTTTCGCCGCGGTTGATTTCAAAACTGGCGTCATCCACCGCATAAAGATACGAGGCTTTGCCCCAGCCGCCGCCCCGTTTTACCGCAAAACGAACGCCGAGGTTTTCCACATCGAGAAGGATTTCTTTGGTCATGGTCATACTTCCTGTGCGTACCAGCAGGCGGATTGCTGGCCGGCCTCGAAGGCCATTTCTGGCGGGCGCGCGTCGGCGCATTTCTGGGTTACTTTGTTGCAACGCGATGCGAAAAGGCAGCGGTTTTTGCCAAAATCCATCAGGCCGGGCACGATGCCCGGAACCTCGGTCAGCGGGTGCCTTTCGGTTGAAATCGTTGACATAATATGAGGTACACAGGAAATTAACCCTTTGGTGTAAGGATGGCGGGGATGTTCGATCACCTGTTCCACCGGGCCTTCTTCGGCCTTGCGCCCTGCGTACATCACGATCATCCGTTCGGCCATTTCCGCAACGGCGCCCATGTCGTGGGTAATCATAATGATGGATGCCCCCGTCTGGCGTTTCATTTCGTTCAGAAGGTCAAAAATCTGCGCCTGTACGGTCACATCAAGGGCGGTTGTAGGTTCATCCGCGATCAGGATTTTCGGCTCGCAGGCCAGCGCGATGGCAATCATCACCCGTTGACGTTGCCCGCCTGACATCTGGAAGGGATAGTCACTGACACGCCCCTTGGCGTTGGGAATGCGCACGGCGTCCAACAGTTCAATCGCCTGTGCCCAAGCCGCCTTGCGCGACAGCCCCTGGTGGGCGCGGATCACCTCGGCGATCTGTTCACCCACGGTATAGACAGGGTTGAGTGATGTCATAGGCTCTTGAAAAATCATCGAAATATCGTTGCCGCGAATGCTGCGAAGGCGTTTTTCCGATGCGGTTGTCAATTCCTCGCCGTTAAAGGTGATAGAGCCTGACGCGATACGGCCCACTTTTTCGGGCAGCAATCCCATGATGCCAAGTGCGGTCATGGATTTGCCGCAGCCGCTTTCCCCGACAAAGCTGATGCTTTCACCAGCGCCCAGTTCAAAGGACAGATTGTCAATTACAGGCGCAATGCCGGCGCGGGTGGTCAGTTCGATACGAAGGTTTTCGACTTTGAGTAGCGGTTCCATTAACGCTGCCTTAATTTTGGGTTCAGCGCATCGTTCAATCCGTCACCGACCAGCGAAATGCACAGGACAGTGATGAAAATTGCGAGGCCGGGAATGGTGACGGTGAAAGAGGCATCCAGAATATACTGACGGTTCGAGCCGATAACCTGCCCCCAAGACACCACATTCGGGTCGGTTAGGCCTAGAAAGGACAAGCCCGCCTCAAACAGGATGGCTGAGCCGACCATGAGGGCGGCTTGCACAATAATCGGTGGCAATGCATTGGGCAGGATCACGCGAAACATCAGTTTACCGTTCTTGGCACCCGATGCACGCGAAGCCGTGACATATTCCAATTCGCGGATACGCAGGAATTCGGATCGGGTGATGCGGGCCACTGCGGTCCAGCTGACCACGCCGATTGCAAAGGTGATCATCGGTAATGAAGCCCCGAAAAGCGCCACAATAACCATGGAAAACAACAGGGTAGGTAAAACCTGAAAGAATTCCGTGATCCGCATTAACAATTCTTCAACCCAGCCGCGGTAAAACCCTGCCAATGCGCCGACGGTAACGCCGATCACCACAGACACAACCGCCGCGGCCAGGCCGATGACGATAGACACCCGCGCCCCGTTGATAAGGGCGGATAACAGATCACGGCCCAGATAATCGGTGCCCAGCAGAAAGCCGTCTACACCGGGCGGGGAAAACGGTGCCCAGACCATTTCAAACGGATCAACAGGATAAAGCCATGGACCAAAAATAGCGCCAAACACGATAAGGGTCAGCACCACTAGGGCGACCATGGCCGCGTGATTGCGGCGGAACATTTCCCAGGCTTCGGCAAAGGGATGGCGGGCCTGTGGGATTTCTTCGGTGGGAATAATAGGTGCGTCGTTCATCGTTTGCCTCCTACACGGGGATCAACCAAACGCAGGGCCAGATCTGTCAGCAGATTGCCGACGATCACCACAAGCGCTGAAAAGAACAGGATGCCAAGGATTGTTGGCGTGTCCCGTGCGATGATGGATTGAAAGGCCAGCGTTCCAAGACCCGGCCAGGAAAACACGGCCTCGACCAGAACCGCGCCGGAAATAACCGCCGAAAATTGCAGACCGGCCAATGTGATGACCGGAGACAGGGAGTTTTTCAACGCGTGTTTATAGACCACTTCCCGCTGGCTTAGCCCTTTGGCTTTGGCGGTGCGTACATAATCCGATCCCAGCACCTCCATCATGGTGGCGCGGGACAGTCGGGAATAGAGCGCCAGAAAGATTGACCCGAGCGTGATCACCGGCAGAACCAGATGTTTGGCAATATCAAGCGCATGGACAAAAAAGCCGCCCTCAATGGTCACATCCTGCATGCCTGCAACGGGGAACCACTGGATTTTCAAGGAAAAGGCGATCAACAAAAGGATTCCGGTCCAGAAGACAGGCGCGGAATAGCCAAACAATGCGAGCATGGTCACAAAATGGCTGGCAATACCATTGGGTTTGCGCGCCGAAATGACGCCAAGGATCACACCGATCCCCAGTGCAAGGATTTGCGCCACGAAGACCAGCAACAGGGTTGCGGGCAAGCGCTGCAAGATCAGTTCGGTTACAGGGGCGTTGTAAAAGAAGGAATATCCCAGATTGAACTGCGCGACATTAGCCATATAGCGGCCAAGTTGGACCAGAAACGGCTGGTCCAGCCCGTAATCCGCGCGGATTTGATCCAGCACCGCCTGATCCGCGCCCCCCATAGACTGGCTGATCGTGTCAGCCACATCTCCGGGGGCCAGATGCATCATTGAAAAGTTAAGGACCAGCACAGCAGCCAGAAGGATCACGGCATAAAGTGTACGGATGAGGAAATTTTGGAGGAAAGCCACGAGCGTTCTTCTTCTAAAGAGAGTAGGGGAAGCGGCAAGCCCGAAGGCCTGCCGCACAGGATGACTAGTCTTTGAGGTAAGTCATATCGATCGGGGTAGAAGTGCCCCAGATTCCCAAAGGCGGATTGCCCACTTTGTCGTTGTAGACTGTGTGATAGGGCAAAGCATTGATGTGATAAACGGGCAGCTCATCGGCAATAATGGCTTGGAATTCCGCGTATAAAGCTTTGCGTTTTTCAGCGTCTGTTTCAACAGCGGCCAGTTCCAGCAGCTCGTCCACGCGGGCATTGGAATACCCTTGTGTGTTGGACCAGACGCCCTTGCCGATGTTGGATGAAATATAGGTCCGTTGCACACCGATCACCGGATCGCCCCAGTTATAAACGGAATCCCAGGACATATCGAAGTCCATATCGCCCATGCGTTTCGCCCATGTAGGGAAATCCGCACTAGCGCGCACTTGCACATCAATGCCAACTTTTTTCAGCGCGGCTTTGACGTATTCCACCTGTGGTTTCACATCGGCCCAGCCAAAATCAATGGTCAGGCTGAAACGGCTGTCCCCGTCCATTGGGAAGCCTGCTTCGTCCAGCAGGGCATTCGCCTTGTCCAGATCGACCGGATAGTTTTCTACATCGTCTTTATAAAAAGGGCTGTCCGGATGGATGCCGGTTTTGGATTCAACCGCCGTGCCCTGCATCAATGCCTTGAGGATGAAGTTTTTATCAACCGCATAGGCAATCGCCTTGCGCACGCGCACGTCTTTCAACGGGCCGCGCTGGGTGTTCATTGCCAACCAGTCAAGCGGACCAACAGCGCCATACCCTTCGGGGGTGACCGTTAGATTGTCTACTTTTTTCAGGCGGTTAATGATACGGGGCAGCAATTCGAACGCGCCCATTTGCACTTCGCCGTTTTCGTAAGCAATGGCGCGGGCTGCGGGATCGGGGATGATCCGCATGACGATTTTATCAAGATAGGGGCGGCCTTCGATGAAGAAATCGTCAAAGCGTTCCAGAATTACGTGCTGGCCACTGACGAATTCTTCCAGTTTGAACGGACCGGACCCGACGACATCCTTGTTGTTGCGCGGGTGGGTTTTGACTTCTTCGATTGGCACATCGCCGTAAATATGCTGGGGAATGATCGACATCAACTGACCCGACATGGCCAGCATCAAGGCAGGGTGTGGTTGGCTAAGGTTCAGGATCGCTGTGTAGTCATCGGGTGTGTCAACAGATTCAACCGGCGCAAACATGGCTTTGAACGGGTGGTTCGCCTTGATCACATCAACCGAAAACGCCACGTCTTTGGATGTAATCGGAACGCCGTCATGGAACTTCGCGTTTTTCACAAGGTGCAATGTCACCTTCAGCCCGTCTTCGGACACTTCCCAGCTTTCGGCCAGATAGGGCTGCGGGGTCCAGTCTTCGTCATAGCGCAGGGGGGATGCAAACAATTGCGCGCCGGGAAAGCCGGTCACGATGCCGGATTGCACGGCAGAGTTCAGATTGCGGACGTTGGTGCCCAGGACGGTGACCAAAGTGCCGCCGCGTTTGGGCTCTTCGGAGTGCGCGCCAGTGGCGAGCATCGATGCCAAAGCGGTAGCCGTCATCAGGCCCTTGAATAGAGTTCTCACAGGATAGTACCTCCGGTTGGATGATTCTTTTCTTATTATGAAGGAAGCCTAGCCCAGCAACTTTGAGCCAGAAAACATTTTGTTAGAGGGTCTAAACACTATTTTATTGAGGAATGGAGTTTTCGCCTGGGGCAGGCCAATGGGATGGCCCAACCGATGTGCCAGCCTTTGGGCAGGTCAGGTTACTGCCAGATCGTCAAATACCCGCGCCTCCCGCAGGGTGACACAATGGTCGATAAATTCACTGACAATGCGGGGGCGGCGGTTCACATCACTGGTGATAATGCCGAAAACAGGCACATGGACCGTGTCTTTGATCGGCAGGATGGTGAAGGGCAGATTTGCGCCCACATATTCGGGCGGGCGGATGTTCAGGATGGAAAAGCCAAACCCCCCGGCCACCAGCGCACGCACAATTTCCGAGGATCGGGTGGAGTGGACAATATTCGGCGTCAGCCCCAGTTTTGTGAACATATTCCCGAAATAGGCGCGGGTCCGTGGCAAATCCAGCATCACCATGGGCAGTTCGCAGAGCTGTTCGAACGTGACATGGGGTTGGGTCGCCATCGGGTGGTCCGAAGGCAGCAGCGCATAAGGCGGCGCGGGAAAAAGCGGTACAAATCGCTGACCGCTTTCCACGGTTTCGTCATAGGAAAACACCAGATCCACGTCGCCTTCGTTCAGGAATTTTACAGCCGCATCCATGTTGCCTTCCAGCAGGATGATGGAGATTCCGGGGTGTTGTTCGGAAAAGCTTTTCAGGATCAGTGGCAAAAAGGACGGCGCGGCGGTGGCGTAACAACCAATGCGCACGGCCCCTGTGGTCTGCCCGTCGATGGACTCGATTTCGGATTCAAAATGCCGCCCTTGTTCCAAAAACCGCCGGATCGCCTTAAGGACATCATACCCGAGTGCCGTGGGTTTCACGCCTTTTGCAGGGGTGCGCACGAAGATGTCATAGCCCACTTCCCGTTCGCAGGCGTCAATTGCTGCAGAGATGGAGGATTGCGAGATCGCCAAATCCTCTGCCGCCATAGCAATTGATCCAAGGCGACCTGCGGCGTCCACATAGCGGAGTTGTTTGAGCGTGTAATTGTGCATTACCGGGCCTGTGTATCAAAGGTGGGCGTGGGTGCATACAATCCCCTTCAATGAAAAAGAACAACCCCGTCATGATGTTATCCTGAAAGAAGCGCTTTTCGGGTGGGGTGGTTTCGTCTGATAAATGCCGGGTATTGAGAGGTTTTCGGGCATTGCCTTTGACCCCCGGCGGCATTACCGCTGGTGGAATTGTTGGAAATGATCCTGTGGGTGACCTGTGAAAATAGCCGTACTTGACCTGACATCCCACCCCGAGCCGGAGATGTCCGGCCAACCGCGTGTGGGCTTTTTGATCCGCGCGTGGCTTGCGCCTGCCTTGCCCGAGGCGGATATTTTCGCTGTGGATGTGGCGCAAGGCGGCGCGGCGCTGCCTGCGTTAACCGGTTTTGACGGTGTGGTGGTCAGCGGATCCGAATGCGGTGTTTATGATGACACGCCATGGATGGCCCCGCTGCGCCGGTTCTTGCTGGACTGCAAAGCGGCCCGCAAACCTGTTTTTGGCATTTGCTTCGGGCATCAGATCATGGCCGACACTTTTGGCGGTAAGGCGGAAAAAGCCAAAGCCGGAAACATCGTGGGGGCACGTCGGTTTACAATGGATGGCAAACAGATTGATGCCCATGTTTGGCATCAGGATCAGGTGGTTACCGTGCCGCCCCGTGCGCGCGTTACCGCAACCGCGCCTTATTGCCCGATTGCGGCGCTTGAATATGATTTCCCTGCTGCGTCAGTGCAGTTTCACCCTGAATACTCCGCCTCCCATCTGCGGGATTTATGGGATATTTTCCGTGGGAAATTCTTGACCGAGCAGGAGCGGGCTGATGCCATTGACTCTGTGGCAGGGGTCGCGGTGCCTGTTGATCTGCAAGCCAAGGAAACGGCTGCGTTTTTCCGCACTCATTGTGCGGGTTAACGGGGCAAAGCGGCCTTGGAACAGGCCGCTTTGCTGTTAATAAATCGCCCAGACCAGTCCCAGCGTCAGGGCTGGCAGCAGGGTCAGGATCACCACGCGGACCAGATCGGCGATGACGAAAGGCAACGTGCCGCGAAAGGTTTCGCTAATGGGGGTGTCTTTGGCCAGTGCGTTGATAATGAACAGATTCATCCCTACTGGAGGAGTAATCAACCCGACCTCGACCACGATCAGGACCAGAATGCCGAACCACAGGCCGAAATCATCCGGTGACATGCCGAAATCCAGCCCAGCCATAATCGGATAGAAGATTGGCACGGTCAAAAGGATCATGGACAGGCTGTCCATGATGCAACCGAACACCAGATATAACGCCAATACTACGGCCAGTACAAACCACGGGCTGAAGCCTTGCTCGCCGACCCATTGGGCGGTGTTTTGCGGCAGTTGGGTCAGGGCCAGAAAATTGTTGAACAGGCTGGCACCCAGTATGATCATAAAGATCATACCTGTGGATTTTGCTGTCCCCAGAATGGCCTGTGCAGTGTTTGACCAGCCTAATTGTCCGGATACCAACGCCACAATTGCAGTGCCTGCCGCACCGATGGCTGCGGCCTCGGTCGGGGTGAAAACCCCAAGATAAATGCCGCCGACCACCACCAAAAAGATGGTTAACACGGGCCAGACAGCGATCAGCGCCTTGAACCGTGCAAGAATAGGCTGGCGGTCCAGAACCTGTCCGCCGCCGTCCTGAATCCGTACCATAATCGCGATTGTGATCATATATCCAAGGGCGGCAAGGATGCCGGGGATCATGGCGGCCACAAACAGTTTGGCGATGTTTTGTTCGGTCAGGATCGCATAAATCACCAGCACCACAGAAGGCGGGATCAGGATGCCAAGGGTGCCGCCTGCCGCCAGAGCGCCTGTGGCCAGCCGACCGGAATACCCGTAGCGGCGCAGTTCTGGCAGGGCGACCTGACCCATGGTTGCAGCAGTGGCCAGCGATGATCCGCAGATGGAACCGAACCCCGCGCAAGCCCCGACAGCAGCCATAGCAATGCCGCCTTTCAGGTGGCCGAGCCATGCCTCGGCAGCTTTGAAAAGCCCCCGCGACATGCCGCTGATTGTGGCGAACTGGCCCATCAGCAGGAACAGCGGGATAATCGACAGCGAATAGTTCGCAAAGGTGCCAAAGGTCAGGTTTTTAAGCTGGGACAGGGTCATCATCGGGGTGCCCGTAACCAGCCATGTGCCGCCAAAGCCGATCAGGGCCATGGCCGGGCCGATAGGCACGCGCAGGAACAACAGAACCAGCAGAACAGGGAAGGACCAGAGGCCGATTTCGATATTGCTCACGGGGTGCCCCCAAATAGGGACCGCGTGCTGCGCAGGGTGCAGAACAGGGCCACGATAACAAAAACAGACATGCCCAGCAGACCAGAGAGATAGGCCTCCCAGACCGGCCATTGCAAGATGAAGGTGGTTTCGCCGTAGGCTTTTTTATCAAGCATCCCAAGCCAGAGCCGCCACCCGACGATCACCGCGATTGCCAGAAGCAACAGGTCGGACGCCACGTCGGCCAGTCGGTTCATCCACAGGGGCATTACCGTGGCAAACAGGTCCACGCGGGCATGGCCGCCACTATATTGCGCCCAAGGTAGAAAGCTGAAGATGACAAAGCCGACCCCCAGTTCCATCAGTTCGAAATCGCCTTTGATCTGGTTTAATCCGATGAACGACAGGGACCGACCGGCAATGCTTAGACAGGTCATGGCGACCAGTAAAAGTAACACGATTCCGCCGATCATAGCCGTGGTTCGGGCCAGAAAATCGGCGGTTTTATCAAGAAATGCGTACATAAAGGGAAATGGACTCCGCGCTGGAAGGCGTGTCGGGGGCCTGCACATACTGCTTCAGCAGCGGGTGCAGGCCCCCGTTTTGGTTATTTGCCTTCGTTGGCAGCGATCAGTTCTTTGGCGCGGGCGATCAAAGCCTCGCCGTCGATGCCGCGGCCTTTCATGTCTTCGATCCAAGCGGCGATGACAGGTTCAGAGGCCTCTTTCCAGCGGGCAACTTCGGCGGCGTCCAGAACAGTGATTGTATTGCCTTTATCCTCGGCAATTTTACGGCCCGGTGCATCGGCGGCTTCCATTTCGAAGGCGGCCATTTTGCTTAGGGCAGCGCCGCTTTCAGCATCCAGTGCTGCGCGCAGATCGTCTGGCAGGCTTTCGTATTTCGCTTTGTTCATCACCATAATGATCGCGGCTGTATAGAGAGCCTCATCGCC
The DNA here is from genome assembly GCA_034670045.1 of Amylibacter sp. Classification (GTDB taxonomy): domain Bacteria; phylum Pseudomonadota; class Alphaproteobacteria; order Rhodobacterales; family Rhodobacteraceae; genus Amylibacter. Next base: position 101,972 of record JAXMOF010000004.1, read on the forward strand.
TGAAAATTCGGTGTGGTTGCTCACCAGTTCGGTCAAGCGGATAGAGGGCGTCACCTCCCACGGGATCACGGTGGCGTCGATGACCTTTTTGGACAGGGCTTCGGGAATGGCAGGCAGGGGCATGCCTACGGCAGTTGCGCCCAGTTCGGTTAACAGGTTGTTGATGATACGGGTCGGACCGCGCACTTTCAGGCCTTCCATGTCTTCAAGTTTGTTCACCCCGTTGACCGAATGGATCAGGCCCGGGCCATGCACCCATGCGCCTAGAACCTTGACGTTGGAATATTCGCTGGCTTGAAAATCTTCGTCCACCATCTGCTGGAAGGCCAGCGAAGTGGCGATCGGGTCGGTCATCATAAAGGGCAGTTCGAACACCTCGGTGCGCGGGAAACGGCCCGGTGTATAGCCCACAACGGTCATGATGATATCTGCCACGCCGTCCTGGGCTTGGTCCATCAATTCAGGGGGACGCCCGCCCAAAGACATGGCGTCAAAATGTTCGATCTTCAGACGGCCGTCGGTGGCGGCTTCGATCTTGGCCCCCCAAGGTTTCATCACGGCCTTTGGCAGCGTTGCAACGGGCGGCAGGAACTGGTGCAGTCGCAGCGTTACCTCTTGTGCAAAGCTGGGCAACGCCGTGGTGCCTGATAGCACAGCCGCCGCAAGCACGGCTTTCGCGGTGCCTTTAAAGTTAAAAGTGTTCATTATTTTCCTCCGTTGGTATCCCATTGCGCAGCACCGTAGCAGCCCGTTTGGTTTCGTCCAACTTTTTTGGTGCTGTGCGGTGTGTTAACGTGCATTGGTATGCAGCGGTGGCGTTCGAAGGCGGGAGCGCAGTGGATTCAGCGCGCTTGGGATGGCGACAACCCGCTTAGGTCTTAATATTAAATGAACCATTTGGCGAAGTTGTGCGTTTAAGTCCTATATCCACTCTATAGGGAGATGAACATGAACACTCAGAAATTGAAAAGCACAACAGCGGTTATCCTAAGTTTTGCGCTGGCGTCACCGCATATCGTAACGGCCCAGACTGTGAATTCTACGGCAAAACCAGCAATTACGGCTGATTTGAAACTGGCCCAAGCGACGGATACGGATGCCGAAGACCTGGCCAAGAAGTTGAAAAAGAAGAATAAAGCCAAAGACGAGGCAGATCAGCTTACCAAAAAGCAGAAAAAAGCCGCAAAACGGGCCGAAGCGAAAGCTGAAGCCAAAGCAGAGGCCAAAGCCGAGGTGAAGGCCAGTGACGCGAGCGACAGCACGGCACAAGCCGAGGCTGATGCTGCTGCAAAACTGCAGGCTGACGCCGAAGCAGATACTAAGAAAAAGAAGAAAAAGGAGGCCAAGGCCGCTGAAAATTCCGAGTCAGAGGTGAAAGCCAATGAAGTGACGGAAGATCAAGTGAAGGCTGAAGCCGACAAGCAAAAGAAAAAGAAGAAGAAAAAGGATGCTGCGCAGGCAACGGATGACACCGACGGGCGCAAATCCGATGATAAGGCCAATTTGGCTAAGGAACAGGATAAAACCGAAGCTGACACCACAGCCGAAAATGACGAAAACGGCAGAAAGAAAAAGCGTAACAAAGGTGAAATGGAAGCGGTTCAAACAGACACCGATGCCAGCACCGAAGACGCCAATACCGTGCGCGAAGTGACCGCGACGAAAGACGGTAAAGGCGCCAAAGGCAAAAAGCGCAAAGAAACGATTACCAAAAAGAACCGTCGTGCCAGCAATCAGGAACGGGCCGAAGAAGCTGCCGTATCCAACGATGATGGCGGGTTGAACAACCTTGAAAAATTCCTGATCGGCGCGGCTGGTATCGGCGTTCTTGCAGCGGTTCTGAACAATCGGGACAAGGTTGTAGAAACCGGTGCGGACCGTGTTGTGGTTCAGCGTGGGGATGGCGATTATTACGTGCTTAAAGATGACAACGCGTTGCTGCGTCAGCCGGGTTCTACTGTGGAAACCGAAACTTTTGCTGACGGTTCGTCCCGCCAGACCATTGTGGCCGCGGATGGTACACAGATCGTAACGGTACGTGCGCCTAATGGCCAAGTGCTGAACCGGACGCAATATCTGACCAATGGCCAGACCGTGCAATTGTTCGATGACACCGTAAACGAAGTTCCCGTGCGTGTTGCGGATCTGCCCCGCGTTGAGGAATATTCCTACGCGTCTGATGCGCTCACTGACGAAGATTTGCGTCTGGCTTTGATGTCGACGCGAAGCGGTGATGTCGATCGTACGTTTTCGCTGCAACAAATCCGCCAGATTCGAGCGGTGCGTGAACTGATGCCGGTTATTGAACTGAGCGCGATTACATTCGCTTCGGGTTCCGCCATCATCGAGGCGGATCAGGCGCAAAGTCTGGCGACCGTGGGCACCGCCATTGCCGATCTGATCGAAGAAAATCCGGCCGAGGTGTTCCTGATTGAGGGCCACACCGATGCTGTGGGTTCGGCCACATCGAACCTTTCCCTGTCGGATCGTCGGGCAGAATCTGTGGCTTTGGCCTTGACCGAATACTTCAATGTGCCTGCGCAGAATCTGGTGATCCAAGGCTATGGCGAAAGCAATCTGCGGGTGCCAACGGATAGCGCAGAGCAGGCCAACCGCCGCGCTGCGGTGCGTCGGATCACGCCACTGCTGACACCTGCCAGCGCGGGCTGATTGAACGTCATTATCGTTGAAACACGGAATGCCGGCTTGGAAACAAGCCGGCATTTTTCGTGATCAGGCAAAAAGCCGCTGCGCACTATCAAAAAATCCCGAATGATCTTTCAGGCATTCATGCGCTTCCCTAATCCTGTGAAACACGCGACTTTAGGGGAAATCGGCACAGGCGACCTTTGGCGCATATCTGTATTGGAGAGTTTGATGAGTAAACCCAACTATTTCGCCCCCAGTGGCGGCCACCCGGACCAGACCCAGCTTTTATCGGATCGGGCCGTGTTTACAGACGCTTACGCGGTTATTCCCAAAGGGACGATGCGCGATATTGTGACCAGTTTCCTGCCCTTTTGGGAACAAACCCGCCTTTGGGTGATTGCCCGTCCGTTAAGCGGATTTGCCGAAACCTTTTCGCAATACATCATGGAAGTCCAACCCGGTGGCGGCTCTGACAAACCCGAACTGGACCCGCAGGCGCAGGGCGTGTTGTTTGTGGTGGAAGGATCGTTTGATCTGACCTTCAACGGGGCGACCCACCGGCTGGAAGAGGGCGGTTATGCCTATTTGCCTGCAGGGCTAAAGTGGACGCTGAAAAACAACGGGGACGCGGTAACGCGGTTCCATTGGGTGCGCAAAGCCTATGAAGCGGTGGATGGTCTGGATCATCCTGACCCGATCATTGCGAACGAAAAAGACGTAGCCCCCAACGTGATGCCGGATACGGATGGAGTCTGGGCGACCACGCGTTTTGTGGACCCGAACGATCTGCGCCACGACATGCATGTTACTATTGTGACCCTGCAACCGGGCGGCGTGATCCCGTTTTGTGAAACCCATGTGATGGAACACGGGCTTTATGTGCTGGAAGGCAAGGCGGTTTATCGGTTGAATCAGGATTGGGTAGAGGTCGAAGCGGGTGATTACATGTGGCTGCGCGCATTCTGCCCGCAGGCCTGTTATGCAGGCGGGCCAGGTCCGTTCCGCTACCTGCTTTACAAAGACGTGAACCGCCACATGAAGCTGGGTTAATCGGGAGCGTTCTGTGGGCTGGCTCCCAAGGCCTCGGATACGCGGGCCGCGGCTGTGATCACGGCTGCGGCAAGCTTTGGCACCTCGTCTGATGCGATGCGGCTGGTTGGTCCTGACACGGAAATCCCCGCGATTACTTCGCCCAGCGCATTGCGGATCGGGGCCGCGATACAGCGCATGCCGATGTTGCGTTCCTGATCATCGACCGAATAGCCGCGGGTTCTGATCTGTGCCAGATCCGCCTGTAATTCCGTGACATCAGACAAGGTATGGGGGGTGAACCTGTCAAGGCCAGCCGCCCCGAACCGGTGCAGTCTGGGGGCGTCAAAATACGCCAGCAGCACCTTTCCGATCCCCGAAGCATGCAACGGTGACAGTGTACCCGGCGGAAAAAACGCGCGGATCGGGGCGTGGGTTTCCACCTGACCCAGAAACAGCACATGACCGTCTTTTTCCACCCCCAGATTGGCGGTTTCCCCCGTTGTTTCCATCAGGTCGCGCAGGATCGGGCGGCTGGTTTCCACAAGGCTGGTGCGCCGCAAAAACGCCGAGCCGATCAGGAAGGCACCCGCCCCGATATGCCAGGTCTGCGCGCTGTCATTGCTTTCAACAATCTGGTGCAGCGCAAGGGTCGTCAGAACGCGGTAGATCGTGGCAGGGGATTCCCCCAAGCGCTGGGCCAGCGCGCTGAGCGTGATGCCTTCAGCGCGGGCGACCTCTGCCAGAACCACAAGGGCGCGGTCCAACGATTTGATGGTATTCTGTTCGGTCTTTTCATGAAAGGCACGGGGCCGCCCGCGCTGTTTTCGATCCGCTTTATCGTCATTGTCTTGGAAAGCCATCAAATCTTCCTTATTCAAACTGAAATATGATTTCATAATATGAAAAATGTAACCATCTGACAATAAATAATAAATTTACCAAGTTGGTTTTTGAAAAATGATTTCAAAAAAATTGTGCAATTCTGAAAGGGGGCATAAGGTGGTTGGGAAACATTTTGATGGAGGAAACGATGAGTTTTCAAAACCCTGTCTTTATTCCCGGCCCGACCAATATGCCCGAAGCTATTCGTCTGGCCTGTTACATGCCCACAATCGACCACCGTTCGCCTGTGTTCGGGGATATTTTGAACCCCTGTCTGGATGGTGTGCGGCGGGTTTTGAAATCGGAAACTGCCAAGGTTTTCATCTTTCCATCAACGGGAACGGGGGGCTGGGAAACTGCGCTGACCAATACATTGTCTGCGGGGGACAAGGTTCTGGCTGCGCGCAACGGCATGTTCAGCCACCGCTGGATCGACATGTGCCAACGGCATGGTCTGGATGTGCAAGTGGTGGAAACCCCTTGGGGGCAAGGCTTGCCCGCTGACAAGTATGAAGACATCCTGCGTGCCGATAAATCCCATACAATCAAGGTTGTACTGGCCACGCACAATGAAACGGCCACAGGTGTGAAATCCGACATTGCCGCCGTGCGCCGCGCATTGGATGCGGCAGGGCATCCGGCTATGTTGTTTGTGGACGGGGTCAGTTCCATCGGGTCAATGGATTTCCGCATGGACGACTGGGGTGTGGATATTGCCGTCACGGGCTCGCAAAAAGGCTTCATGTTGCCTGCGGGTCTGGCCATTGTCGGCGTCAGCCCCAAAGCAATGGCGGCTACGGCCAATGCCACGCTGCCGCGCACGTTTTTCGATCTGGGCGATATGGCCAAAGGTTATGCCGGAAACGCCTTTCCCTATACGCCGCCTGTGGGGTTGATGAACGGTCTGAAACTGTCCTTGCAGATGCTTGAAGAGGAAGGGCTGGAAGCGGTTTTCGCCCGCCATGCACGGATCGCAACCGGTGTGCGCAAGGCGGTAGAGGCTTGGGGCTTGCAGCTGTGTGCGGCTTCCCCCGATCTTTATTCCAACTCGGTGTCGGCGATACGCACGCCTGACGGGTTTAACGCCACGGAAATCGTGAACGTGGCCGCGCGGGATTACGGTATGGCCTTTGGCGTAGGTCTGGGCGAGGTTGCGGGCAAGGTGTTTCGCATCGGTCATTTGGGAATGTTAACGGACGCGATGATGTTGTCAGGGTTAAGTGTTGCTGAAATGGTCATGGTCGATCTGGGGCTGGATGTGAAACTGGGCTCGGGCGTAGCTGCGGCGCAGGAATTCTATCGTCTTGGGGCGCGAACCGCCGACCAAGCGGCAGCCTGATCAGGGATCGTAACGATGTATATTCCAACTTTCGATGACATGCTGGCCGCCCATGAACGGGTCAAACCCCATATCCATCGCACGCCGGTTCTGACTTCCGGCTATATTGATGGTCTGGCGGGATGTGAGGTGTTTTTTAAGTGCGAGAATTTTCAAAAGGCGGGCGCATTCAAGGTGCGCGGAGCGTCAAACGCGGTGTTCGGCCTGTCGGACGGGGATGCGCAAAACGGGGTGTGTACCCATAGTTCGGGCAACCACGCGCTGTCCCTGTCCTATGCGGCCGGGCGGCGGGGGATTCCGTGCAATGTGGTGATGCCCCGTACCGCGCCCGAGGCAAAAAAGGCGGCTGTTCGCGGCTACGGTGGGACAATCACCGAGTGCGAACCGTCCACCTCATCCCGCGAGGAGGTTTTCGCGCAGGTGCAGGCCCGCACGGGGGGCAATTTTGTGCACCCGTATAATGACCCGCGGGTGATTGCAGGGCAAGGCACCTGTTCGCGCGAATTGCTGGACCAGATGCAGGATTTTGGCGGGCCGCTCGATATGGTGGTCGCGCCCATCGGCGGGGGCGGGATGATTTCGGGCACCTGTCTGACCCTGTCCCATCTGGCACCAGAGGTGCAGGTGATTGCAGCGGAACCCGAACAGGCCGATGACGCCTTTCGCAGTTTCAAGGCGGGTCATATTATCGCCGATGATGCGCCCGAAACCGTGGCGGATGGTCTGAAGGTGCCGTTAAAAGACCTGACCTGGCATTTTGTGAAAACCCATGTCAGCGATATTCTGACCGCCAGCGATCCAGAAATTATCGCCGCGATGAAGCTGATCTGGCAGCGCATGAAAATTGTGGTGGAACCCAGCAGCGCCGTGCCGCTGGCCACTATTCTGAAAAACCCCGATGTCTTCGCCGGAAAGCGCGTTGGCGTCATTCTTACTGGCGGCAACGTCGATCTGGCAAAACTGCCTTGGCTGTAAATAAAGGGACGAAACCCATGAAAGATATCAACTTTGACGAATTGGAAGTCGGCTATGATGTTCCCGCACTGCCGGGTATGGATGCGGCGGATATTCAAACCCCTTGCCTGATCCTTGATCTGGATGCGCTGGAACGCAACATCAAGAAAATGGGTGACTATGCCAAGTCCCACGGCATGCGGCACCGCGCCCATGGCAAGATGCATAAATCCGTGGACGTGCTGAAACTGCAACAGGACCTTGGCGCCGCCGTGGGCGTTTGCTGTCAAAAAGTATCCGAGGCCGAGGTTTTTGCCCGTGGTGGCATCAAGGATGTGATGGTGTCCAATCAGGTGACCGATCCTGCCAAGATCGACCGTCTGGCCCGTATGCCGAAATACGGCTGTCGTGTGCTGGTCTGTGTCGATGACCCCGAAAACGTCAAAGCCCTGTCAGCGGCGGCGGTGAAACATGGCACAGAGATTGAGGCTTTGGTGGAAATCGACTGTGGCGCGGGGCGCTGCGGTGTTGGCACCACACAGGAGGTGGTGAATATCGCCAAGCTGATCGACGGGGCCGAGGGGCTGAAATTCGCGGGCATCCAAGCCTATCAGGGCGCGATGCAGCACATTGAGCTTTATGCGGATCGCAAGGCAAAACTGGGCGCAGCAATCGCGCAAGTGGCTGATGCGGTGCAGGGTTTGAAAAGCAAGGGTCTGGAATGTGACATCGTCGGTGGCGGCGGCACGGGGTCGTATTATTTCGAAAGCGCATCGAACGTGTATAACGAGTTGCAATGCGGGTCTTATGCCTTCATGGACGCGGATTATGGCCGGATTCTGGATGAAAACGGCAAGCGGATTGATGACGGCGAATGGGAAAACGCACTGTTTATCCTGACCTCGGTGATGAGCCATTCCAAATCCGACAAAGCCATCGTGGATGCGGGGCTTAAGGCGCAATCGGTGGATTCTGGCCTGCCAGTTGTCTTTGGCCGCGACGATGTGGAATATCTGAAATGTTCAGATGAACACGGGGTGGTGTCTGACCCGAATGGCGCGCTGGCAGTGAATGACAAGCTGCGTCTTGTGCCGGGCCACTGTGATCCGACCTGTAATGTGCATGACTGGTATGTTGGGGTGCGCGGCGACAAGGTGGAAACCCTTTGGCCTGTGTCCGCACGGGGCAAAGCCTATTAAATTTCCATAAATCATTCTTTGATCGGGGCTGGTTTTCCGGCCCCGATCCAACTTTGTTCAAAGGTCCAAAATCATGTTGATCGTTCCCGAAAAAGAAATCGCCCCCCTGATGACCCGCGCTGCGGCCTTTGCGGCTGTAGAAGGTGTGTTTGCGTCCATGGCGGCGAAAACTGCCTATAATTTTCCCGTGATCCGCGAAGCCATCGGCCATGCGGATGCGCTATACGGGTTTAAATCGGGGTTTGACAAAGCGGCGCTGAATCTGGGGCTGAAATCGGGGGGCTATTGGCCGGGAAATGGGGATAAGGGCCTTACCAATCACCAGTCGACGATATTCCTGTTTGATGCGGATACAGGCAAATGCCGCGCGATTGTGGGGGGCAACCTGCTGACGGCCTTGCGCACGGCGGCGGCGGCGGCGGTGTCTGTGGCCCATCTGGCGCGTCAGGATGCGCAGGTTCTGGGCATTGTAGGCGCAGGACATCAGGCGGGATTTCAATTGCGTGCAGTGGCTGAACAGCGGGATTTCAAGCGGGTGGTTGCGTGGAACCGCTCGCCCGAAAAACTGGACGGTTTGCGCCGCGTGGCGGATGAATTGGGGCTGGCGTTTGAAGCGGTGACACTGGAAGAGCTTGGGGCGCAAAGTGATGTGATTGTGACCATCACATCCAGCTTTGAGGCGATTGTTCAGGCTGGCCATATCCGCGCGGGCACCCATCTGGCCTGTATGGGCACGGACACCAAAGGCAAACAGGAAATCGACGCGGCCCTTGCCGCAAAAGCGCGGTTGTTTACCGATGAAATCGCCCAATCGGTCAGCATTGGTGAATTCCAGCATCCCGTAGCGCAGGGCGGGGTTCAACAGGCGGATATAACCGAGTTGGGGGCGGTGATCAACAAAACCGCAGCGGGGCGCGGGTCCCCCGATGAGATCACGATTTTTGACGGCACAGGTGTGGGTTTGCAGGATCTGGCGGTGGCTTCAAGCGTGGTGGATCTGGCTGTTGCAAAGGGTATCGCCTTAGACGTTGATTTTTGATGCAGGCCACTGGCAAGCTTGATAGGCTTGGCGGCAGAAAAGACCCTGTCTTTCGGGACGGGATACGTCAGATCGCCCCCCGCTCAAAGCAGTCAGTACCACATAAGACGCGCCTGATCGCGCGTTGAACCGCAAGAAAAGTGAAGATGAAAAAGGTCCGCGTCGCAATTCATGGTTTTGGCAGGATCGGCCGTTCGATCCTGCGCGCCCTAATGACAACCCGTCAGGAAACAGGGATAGAGGTGGTGATGGTCACCGATCTCGCACCGCTGGAAACCTGCGCCTATCTGTTTGAATTTGATAGTGTATTTGGCCCGTTTCCGGGGCAGGTTGAAACCTCGAACAGGGCGTTGATGGTGAACGGGACCAAGGTTCCGTTTTTCCAGATTGATCCCACGGCGGCCGCGCTTGATCTGACGGGCGTGGATGTTTTTCTGGAATGTAGCGGGCGGGCAACCAGCCGCGACATCGCAGAGCGCGGCTTGCTGGCAGGTGCCAAATCGGTGTTGATTTCGGGGCCGTCGGATGCTGCGGATGTGACGCTTGTGCTGGGGGCCAATGACGCCGCATTTACCGGCCAGACAATCGTGTCAAACGCGTCTTGCACCACCAACGCACTTGCCCCTTTGCTACGGCTGCTTGATGATCGCTATGGCGTTTCAAGCGGGCATATGAACACCATTCACTGCTACACCAGCAGCCAGCCCACCATTGATACAGCCGGCAAGGATCTGGCCCGCAGCCGCGCGGCAGCCTTATCTATGGTGCCCACCACATCCAGTGCGACAAAGCTGATTGACCGCGTTGTGCCGCAATTGGCGGGGCGGATCACAGGCAGTGCGGTGCGGGTGCCCGTGGCCAGTGTCTCGGCGGTGGATCTGGTGGTGAAACTGGATCGCACAGGTGCGGATTTCAAAGCAGATCTAAGGGCTGCGGTGGCACAATCCGCTGTGCTTGGCTGGACGGACAAGCCGCTGGTGTCCACCGATCTGCGCAGCCGTCCGCAATCGCTGGTGCTGGCGGGGCCGGAACTGATACTCGGCCCCGAATTTACGCGCCTCTTTGGTTGGTATGACAACGAATGGGGCTTTTCTAACAGAATGATCGACGTGGCGCTGAAAATGGGTGCCGCGCAAACGGAGGAGAATATACATGGCTGACGAAACCAAAAAGGCGGTCGAGCGCCAGGCGGCGCTGGATTATCACGAGTTTCCAAAACCCGGCAAACTGGAAATTCGGGCAACCAAACCGATGGCCACAGGCCGCGACCTCAGCCGCGCCTATTCGCCCGGTGTGGCGGATGCCTGTCTGGAAATCGAAAAGAACCCCGCCGACGCAGTGCGCTATACCGCCAAAGGCAATCTTGTGGCGGTGATTTCCAACGGCACGGCGGTTCTGGGTCTGGGTGACATCGGCGCGCAGGCGTCCAAGCCTGTGATGGAAGGCAAGGCGGTTCTGTTCAAGAAATTCGCAGGTGTGGATTGTTTTGATATCGAGGTGAACGAAACCGACCCTGAAAAACTGGCCGATCTGGTGTGCAAGCTGGAACCCACCTTCGGGGCGATCAACCTTGAAGACATCAAAGCACCCGATTGTTTTATTGTCGAACGTATTTGCCGTGAACGCATGGGCATCCCTGTGTTTCATGACGACCAGCATGGCACCGCGATTGTGGCGGCGGCGGCGGCGTCGAATGCCCTGCGCGTGGCCAACAAACGGATTGAAGATATCAAGATCGTGGCCCTTGGTGCAGGGGCTGCTGGCATTGCCTGTCTGAAAATGATGATGGTGATGGGCGCCAAGAAAGAGAATATCACTATGCTCGACAGTAAGGGGGTTGTGCATACATCACGCAACAATCTGACTGCCGAAAAAGAAGAATTCGCCCGCGACACCGAAATGCGCACCACAATGGATGCGATGGAAGGCGCGGATTTGTTCCTTGGCGTATCGGGCCCCGGTCTGTTGACGCAGGACATGGTCAAGCGGATGGCAGATCATCCGATCATCTTTGCGCTGGCCAATCCCACGCCTGAAATCATGCCCGAACTGGCGCGCGAGGCGTCACCTGATGCGTTGATCGCTACGGGGCGGTCGGATTATCCGAACCAGGTGAACAACGTGCTGTGCTTCCCCTTCATCTTTCGCGGGGCGCTGGATGTGGGGGCGACCCAGATCAACGACGCCATGAAGCTGGCCTGTGTAGAGGCCATCGCAGGTCTGGCACGCGAAACCGCCAGCGCGGAACTGGGTGCGGCCTATCAGGGGGAGCGGCTGTCCTTCGGTCCGGAATACCTGATCCCGAAACCTTTTGATCCCCGTTTGCTGCCCACAATCGCGGTTGCCGTGGCCAAGGCTGCAATGGACTCCGGTGTGGCCACGCGCAGTGTGGATCTGAAAGACTACCGCGCCAGTTTGCAGTCGCAGGTCTATCGCTCGTCCATGATCATGCGCCCTGTGTTCGAGGCCGCCCGCCTTGAAAAGCGCCGCATTGTTTTTGCCGAGGGGGAAGAACCCCGCGTGCTGCGTGCCGTGCAAGCCATGTCCGAAGAAATGCGGGTCAGTGCGGTTGTTGTTGGTCGCCCCGAAGTGGTGGAACGCCGGATCGAGCGGGAAGGTCTGTCGATCAAGGCGGGTCGGGATTTTGAGGTGGTGAACCCCGAAAACGACGCGCGGTATCGGGATTACTGGGGCAGCTATCACAAATTGATGGCCCGCAAAGGCGCGACCCCTGATCTGGCCAAAGCCATTATGCGCACCAACAGCACGGCGATTGCCGCGACCATGGTACACCGCGGTGAAGCGGACAGCATGATCTGTGGGGTCTTCGGGCAATACCACTGGCATTTGAACTATATCCGCCAGATTTTGGAAACTCCTGATCTGCATCCTGCTGGGGCGCTGTCGCTGGTTATTCTGGAAAAAGGCCCGCTGTTTGTGGCCGACACCCATGTGCATATTGATCCTACGGCACAGCAGATTGCTGGCACAATGATCGCTGCCGCCCGCCACGTGCGCCGCTTCGGTGTCACGCCGAAGGTGGCACTGTGTTCCAGCTCGCAGTTCGGCAATCTGGACAGTTCATCGGGGCGTTTGTCCCGCGAGGCACTGGCGATACTGGACGCAACCGAAACGGATTTTGAGTATGAGGGCGAGATGCACACCGATGCGGCCCTTGATCCCGACCTGCGCGAGCGTCTGATGCCGGACAACCGCCTGACGGGGAAGGCCAATGTGCTGGTATACACCAACACTGACGCATCTGGCGCGGCGCGGAACCTTCTGAAATCCGTGGCTGATGGTCTGGAGGTCGGCCCGATCCTGATGGGCATGGGCAATCAGGCCCATATCGTGACATCGGGTGTAACCGTGCGCGGCTTGCTGAACATCGCAGCTTTGGCAGGTACGCCGGTTTCCAGCTACGGCTAATCGGAACAGGCACCGCGCAGATGCGCGGTGCCTTTTTTCGGGGCTGATTTCGCTGAAGGTTATTAATGCAAAAGGGCGCCGGATGTGGCGCCCTTTGCATTAAATGGTGCAAGCACGGCAAACGGCAGAAAGGAGCCCAGATTGACGGATGCTGCGCTCTGCGCGAAGGTCGACTTTCGGGGTACACCCCCGCTAAAACTTCCGCTTTACCTGGATTGAAGGCGTATCAATACCCGTAACAATCTTGGGCGGCTTCTCTCGCTCCAACCATTTCCTGCTTAGTTTCGTTATTCCGAAATCGCTTTTCGAGGCATACACAAAACGCTCAGCCTGCGCCGCCCTAATCCCATTCATTTCTCGAGCCATTTTTTTCGGTATCTCTACCAGCCGATCCCTCTCTACTCCCTGCCAAGTCAGTTCAATGCCACGGGTAGGTGTAAGCGGAAAACCGACCCTTACTGTCTTATTGGCGAACACGCCGTCGCCATAGACCGGGCTATGTGTTTTGGGGTCAGAAATTCTTGTGACAGGACTGTCCGATGTTACAAGATGCTGGTCCTTGCTGCGCCCAACTACCCATTTCATTTTTAGGAAAATGTTCGCGAGTTCTCCTATGCCACCGAGCATCGGTAGTCCGGCCGAACGCAGGACTTTAATGGAAAAGTTGTTTGGATCACTCATAAATTTGCGCATCTTTTCTCGCTCTTCGGGAGAAATGCTTTTGCCGGTTTCCTCTTCGTAGTTGTCGACAGATTGATCATGAGCGTCCCTATCGGCGGCGATGAAGTGAGCCGTGTGATGAACGAACGAGGCCATCATTTCGGCACCAGCTCGGACGGTAGAGGGTGAACGCAAGTATTGGGCAGCCAGGAACAGAGCTATGTGCTCACGTTCTTCACCGATCAATACTCTACCCTCACAGATTTCATCCCACAGTGGTGCGGCGTTACTTTCGATTCCTGCCAGAAGTTCTTCAGCCCCGTCAAACCTTTCACCGTCTGCGCCGATTGGGCTATAAAAATTCGTCTCGACGGCAGTAGCTTCTGGTTTGTCCCCACGTGGTTTGTCTCCACCTGAGTAAGTCCAAACAAGCCCATCCGGATCGCAGAATTTACTCAGATAGAAACGTGGTACAATGTGCTGCTTTTTTGTTCTAGAGGACATTTAGATAACTTTAACAAGAGAATGCCCTTTAGGGCGACTATTTCTTAACATGAATGCGACCTGCCGTCGAAGTTGTAAAGCAGACAGTGACATGGCTTATGCGCAAAGTTCGCTTTGTCCCGCACAGCAGACATAGACAAGCTCCGAGAAACGGATCCTACTTAAGCTCCCTAAAATGCTTCGGCAGCTTCATGTCGTCTGTGACCCTTTGTAGTATGACCGCACCACGCCCTTTGCATCATTTACTGCAAAGCAAAAGGGCGCCGGATGTGGCGCCCTTTTCTTTGGTTCTTGTGGTGTGGACTAGCCTTTTAAACTGCCCGCGCCATGGCCTGACATGCCACCTGATACTTCCTCGGTGGATTCGTTGGATAGTTCCTCTGGCAGCAGAAGGTTCAGCACAATGGCGATGACGGCGGCGGGCAGCAGGCCCGATGTCATCAGAATGCGCAATGTGTCCGGCAGATATTGCACCGCTTTGGGGTCCAGTTGCAGGCCAAGACCCACAGACAGGGCGATGGCGAAGATCACCATGTTGCGGCGGTTCCAGTTCACGTCAGACAGCATGGAAATACCCGCTGCCACAACCATGCCGAACATGACGATAACACCGCCGCCCAGTACCTCGATCGGGATGGTCCGGATCAATGCGCCGACTTTGGGAACAAAGCCGCAAAGGATCAGGACGAAAGCGCCGATGGTGACCACGTGGCGGCTCATTACGCCCGTCATGGCAATCAAACCAACGTTCTGGCTGAACGAAGTGTTCGGGAAGCCGCCAAAGATGCCCGCAATCGCTGATCCCAGACCGTCTGCGTAAGTGGCACCGGTGATTTCCGCATCCGTGGCTTCACGCCCTGCGCCGCCTTTGGTGATGCCTGAAACATCGCCCACGGTTTCCACAGCCGACACAAAGGCCATCAGACAGAAGCCGATGATAGCGGCAAAGCTGAATTCGATCCCGAATTTGAACGGGATTGGCATGGCGATGGTTGCCGCGCGTGACCAGCTTGTGGCGATCCCGTCCAACGTGACCATGCCCAAAGCCATGGAATAGAAATAGCCGACAATTATGCCGATCACCACGGCGGAGACGGACATCATGCCTTTGCCAAAGAATTTCAGGGCCAGTGTCACAAGGATCACGACCAAAGCGACAGACCAGTTCATCAGGCTGCCGTATTCGGGTTTGTCGATGGCTGGCACGCCGCCTGCCGCGTATTGGATGCCGACTTTGACCAGTGCCAGACCGATCATGGTGACGATCAGACCAGTGACCAGGGGCGGCAGGGCAAAGCGGACCTTGCCGATGAAAGTGCCGATGATGGTGTGGAAAATCCCGCCGATCAACACGCCGCCGAACAGGGCGGGCATGGCCTCTACGCCTTTGCCGGCCACAAGCGGGATCATGATGGGGATAAAGGCAAAGCTGGTGCCCTGCACGATGGGCAGACGCGCGCCCACCGGTCCCATTCCGATGGTCTGGAACAATGTGGCGATGCCTGCAAACAGCATGGACATCTGGATCAGATAGGTCATATCCGGAAAGCCCTGCGCCCCTGCGTCAGACCCGAACCCGAAGCCTGCGGCCCCTGCGATGATGATCGCCGGTGTCACGTTGGACACAAACATCGCCAGAACATGTTGCACACCGAGCGGTATCGCCTTGTACAGCGGGGGGGTGAAATTGGGGTCGCGGAGCTGTTCCGGTGTCCCGATTGAAGTGTCAGCCATCTGTCTATGTCTCCCTTAAAGACGGTTTCCCTTTGCCCGCTCTTGATGGCGGTTCGCTAATTGCTGCGCTCGATCCGCCAGGGCAGATCAAACCAGTGTTCTTGCAGGTTGGCCCCGTCGCCGATGCGATCAATTGCTGCGAACAGGCCGGGTTCATGCAGCGGTGTCAGCACGCCGTGCCAGACATTGCGGTGAAAGTTGATGCCCTGTCCCCGCGCGGTGACAAAAGCCAGCGGCGTGCCGGGTGCGCCCGCGTTATCGGGGGCGACCACCACCAGAAACGGGTTCTGGTGCATTGGAATAAACGCCTGACTGCCATCGGGATGACGTTCCATCATATCCAGCGCCAATGGCAGGCTGCGGATTTCGGCGTTGAACAGGCTGATGCCCGCCACGCCATCGTTAAATTCCATCTGGGCGCGGTCGTGATAGCGGCCACACAGGCCCTGATTGATCATCTTGTCCGGCGTGCCGGACACCTCCAGCACATCGCCGAACGGCGCAAAAGCCGTGGATGACAGGGGCTGGATCAGGATTGTGCGGCTCATGGTGATATTTCCTTTGTCGCGGTCTTTTAACGGTTGAAACCCGTGGGGTTGGCGTGAATTCTATACTGTCACAACAGGAATAGGACCCCTGAATTTCAACGTTAGGATGTTATAGGGCACGATACTCTAATCGTTTTTCAAGAAAAAACGAAAGCACTCTAAAAATTACCCGCGTTTTGCAGTGGAAAAGCCTAAAACTTTGGCAGGTAAAGAAAAAATGCAGGCAGTTTTGTCCAAGCCAGACGCTTTTACGGCTGATCCGTGGCGCTGACGGCGCTTTCGATCCGTTCGATCATGAATTCCATGAACAGGCGGGCTTTGGGGTCTTGATGGCGGCGGTGGGTGTAAAGGCAGGCCATTTGAACGGGCAGGGGCGGAGTGTCTTCGACCACTTGAACCAAAGCCCCGCTGCGCAAATGATCGGCGATTTCAAACACTGGTTTCATGGCGATACCCGCACCTGCCAGCGCCCAATCGGTCAGAACATCCCCGTCATCGCTTTCGATCCGGCCCCGCACATCGAATTTTCGCGGGCCGTCAGGGGTTTCCAGTTCCCACTGGAATTCTGTCGCACCAGGGTAACGCAGGTTGAGGCAGTTATGGGCGCCGCGCTCGATTTCCATGCCGGTTTTCGGGTGGCCGAAGGCGCTGATATAGGCGGGGCTGGCGCAGAGCACCCGTTTGCAATCGGCAATCTTGCGAATCCGCAGGTTGGAATCCGCAGGCCGTCCCAGAAAGAAGGAAATATCCAGCCCCTCGGCTGTCAGATCAATGTTGCGGTCGCTCAGTCGCAGGCGCACATCCACCAGCGGATATTGCGCGGTGAATGCGGGCGTGTAGGGCGCGATCAAGCGCCGCCCGACCCCAAGCGGGGCCGCGATATGCAAGGTGCCACGCGGGTTCTCGGTCACATCGCCGATGCTGGCTTCGGCAGATTCCACCGCCTCTAGCACGGTACAGGCCCCTTCATAGAACAGCTGGCCTTGCTCGGTCGGCGTCAGGCTGCGGGTGGTGCGCTGGAACAGGCGCACGTCCAGATGGGCCTCTAGCTGGGAAATACGGGCCGAGGCGACGGCTGGCGAAATCCGTTGGTCTCGCGCTGCGGCAGACATGCTGCCCAGCTCGTAGACCCGAATGAAAGTGCGAATGTTATCGAAGTATGACATTGTATGGTTTTTTTTGACACTCTTTGCTGAATGACAAGCGTAGCGCGAAAATCGCCCATTGGATAGTCTGAAGGCGACACTTCAAGAGGACGAAAATATGTATGACATCGCGATTATCTGGGACTGGTTTGCTTTTGCGGTGCGGTGGCTGCATGTCATCACCGCAATCGCGTGGATCGGGTCGTCTTTCTATTTCGTTGCGCTGGATCTGGGCCTGAAAAAAGTGCCCCACCTGCCTGTAGGTGCCCATGGAGAGGAATGGCAGGTCCACGGCGGCGGATTTTATCACATCCAGAAATATCTGGTGGCCCCTGAAAACATGCCTGACCATCTGGTCTGGTTCAAATGGGAAAGCTATGCCACGTGGCTGTCAGGCGCGGCACTGTTGATGATTGTCTATTGGGTCGGGGCAGAACTGTTTCTGATCGACCCCGCCAAGGCCGATCTGGCGGTCTGGCAGGCAATTGTGATTTCTGGCGGGTCGCTGACAGTTGGTTGGATTTGTTATGATTTCCTGTGCAAATCCAAACTGGGCGAAACCCCGACCGTGCTGATGCTGCTGTTGTTCGGTATTCTTGTGGCCATGTCTTGGGGCTATAACCAAATCTTTACGGGGCGCGCAGCGCTGCTGCATCTGGGGGCATTTACCGCCACAATTATGACGGCCAATGTGTTCCTGATCATCATGCCAAACCAGCGCATTGTGGTGAAAGACCTGCAAGAGGGCCGCACCCCTGACCCGAAATACGGCAAGATCGCCAAGCTGCGCAGCACCCACAACAACTATCTGACGCTGCCCGTGCTGTTCCTGATGTTGTCCAACCACTATCCGCTGGCCTTTGGGACCGAATATAGCTGGATCATCGCATCGTTGATCTTTCTGACGGGGGTGACGATCCGGCATTATTTCAACACCATGCATGCCACAGGCCGTGGGCCAAGCTGGACATGGGCGGTCACCGTAGTGCTGTTCATCGTCATTGCATGGCTGTCCACTGCATCTGGCTGGAACGGCGAATATGACACCGTAGAAAACCAGCCGCTGACCCCCTATGAGCAAAAATACGCCTCGGCGGCGGGGTTTGAAACGGTGCATGAAATCGTGATGGGCCGCTGTTCCATGTGCCATGCCCGCGAACCCGCGTGGGAAGGCATGCACTGGGCACCCAAAGGCGTCTTCCTTGAAACCCCCAATGACATCGCCCGCGCCGCCCGCCAGATTTATCTGCAAGCGGGCGTGACCCACGCCATGCCACCCGCGAACATCACCTATCTGCCGGATGCGGATCGGGTGAAAATCGTCAAATGGTTCCGCGCCGCAAATGACAAAACACTGGCCGCCTTACAGAACTGACCTTTCCCCACCCCCCCCAAAAAAAAGCTTTTTGTTTCCTCAATATCCCCGCCGGAGGCAAAAAAAATGGCAGCCCCACAAAGGCAGGGCTGCCAATTCGATTACACCTTTGAAGCAGGCACTAGAACTTCATCATGGCACTGATTTTCAAAGACCGACCCGGCTCCTTCAGGGGTTGAACCGATGCAAATTCCTGTCCGTAGGTGGCGCGGCTGGCGTAGGTTTGATCAAACAGGTTGGTGATCTCGCCGCGCAGGGTCAGGTTGGAATAGCGCTTGGGTTGCCATTCCACAAATGCGTTTACCACTTCGTAAGACGGCAAGGGTAGCCCCGCTGTTCCCGAGCTGGTCAGATAGGTATTGGTTTCCTTCAAGACGATTTGGGCATCCGCGCCAAGGGTCAGACCGTGCTGTGCAAAAGTATGGCCCAGTTCCAGCGTAACCACCTCGCCAATGGGTGTTGTCAGATAGTTGCCTGTGTAGGAATCCGCAGGATTGCCGTTTACCGTCGTGTCGATATTGGCATAGCCGATGCGGGCAAACCCGCTGCCCCAAGTGTAGCCCAGCCCCAGCTCGAACCCTTCGGATTCCATATCTGCCGTCAGGGCCGGACCGCCACTCCAGCTTGCTGCACGGGCGTTGTCGATTTTGGTGCGGAACAGCTTGCCCGACAGATCCCAGTTGCCGAATTGCGCGCGTGCGCCGACAAAGACGTTTTCAGAAGTCACCGCTTCAATCCCCGATGCGGGATAGACCCATGCGGTGTTGTGGATAAAGTTTTCAGCCAGCGGTGTGCCGCCCCAAACCTTGGAATATCCGGCACTTAGGGATAATGCGCTGGTCACATCCAGTTCACCTGACAGATTGCCCGAAATACCGGAATCGCTGAATTTCGATCCGTCTACACCCGTGAAATTCTGGTGATCCGAGCGCAGGCCAAAGGACAGGCGGGTGCGATCTGTGGGTTCCAGACGGGCCTGTGCGAACAGGCCAATATTACGCAGCTTTTCCTTGGTATAGTCGCTGCTGACGGGCGGGCCGAAGGTTGTATAAGTCAACTCGGCACTGTCCGAATAGAAATCCAGACCCGCCGTGATCGAGCCTTTGGCCAGTGCGAAACGGTTCTGCAACGTGCCGTTGAAACTGTCCGTTGTACCATAGGATGACGAGGTGGATTCGTCGATTTTCAGGTCTGTAACACTATAGGCGAATGAGATTTTGGGGTCCCACCATCCCTCGGGCGTTTCGTCGGTATAGGTGAATACAAGGTTCTGGCGCGCCAGATTGTAAGGACGGGTCAGAGGAACAGGGCGGCCCCCGACGATCAACCCGATATTGGCGCGATAAGGGCGGGCTTCGTCATCTTTGACGCTTTCATAAGACAATTCAAACCGGTCACCGGCGTCGGTCTGATAGGCAATTTTTGCCAGTCCGCTGAGCAGGTTGGTGCCTGAACCGGTGATATCAGCACCCGATCCGTCCCTGTGCAAATCACCATCGGCGACTTTCAGATAGCCAAGGTATTCAAAACCGCCAACCCGCCCGTAGGCCGATCCGCTGGTGCTGAACGTCTTGCCGTTTGAATCATATTCCCCTTTGACCATGCCGCCAAAGGATTTCCCGCCTTCCAGCAAATCCCCCACATCGCGGGTTTCATAAGCAACGGCACCCGCCAGTGCACCGGGGCCTGAATCCGCGGCTGCAACACCGGGTTCGATGCGCACGGCTTTGAGCAGTGCAGGGTCGATCAAAGTGGTCGCATTATGGTGGAAGATCTTGTTGTTCTGGCGCCCGCCGTCAATGGTGACGGCCAGATTTGTTTCCTCTACCCCGTTCACATACAGTTTTTGCGAAGCGGGAATCGAACTGCCCACCGCGATTGTCGGCTGGCTTTTGTACAAATCCTTGATGTCTGTGGGGTTTTGTCGGGCGATGTCTTCTTCTGACACTTCAACCGAATTTTCAGATGCGGTTTCAAGTATAATTGTGTTCAGTTGAAACGGTTCGTCAGATTGGCCATAGGCGGCTGTCGCCCCCATGCCTGCGGTCAAAGCCGCTCCGATAACGGATTTCCTCATTGCCATACACCTTGTCTTAATTATGTGTGTTTGGTGGCTGAGAAAAAATTCGAGGCTGCCTGTCAGCGGCCCATTAATCATACATAACAAATTTGCTCAAGTATTGTGGCCAATCTGCGCAATGGGTTTTTAGTAATCCGTCGTATTTATGGCACAACTACTGCCATGTCATGGTTTCAAAGTTTTCGCGAAAGGCAAAGCTGACCAGATGGCTGTCGATTGCGCCTCGGGCGCGGGCTATCAGTTCGGGGTCTGTTACGGTGATGGTAACACGCAGCGCAGTGTCGCTGGCGCGTAATTCTGCGATGCCAAAGGGAAAATCCACGCGGCCTTTTTCAGCGTCATAGGTGACTGTTACTTTATGGCCGAAGTGCTTGCAAAGCTGTTGCAAATACTTTGATGCGTTTGGTGTTTCAAACACGCCCGTTGTCACTGCCATGGGTGATTCCTTTTCCGACTAAAACAGTTGCTTTATACTAGACTCTGTGTTTTTGACGGCTTACTCAACAAGAAAATCACAGATGCAAAGCCAGCTTCGGTCAGCCATGCAGCAGAACAGGAAACGTTCCATGCTCAAGGCTTTGACACTTATTTTGGCCGTCGCGGCAGCGCCGGTTCAGGCGCAGACCGTCACAATTGAAACCTTTCGCGGCTCGGTTGAGGTGGCTGAAAAGCCCGAAACCATTGCTGTTCTGGATCTGGCGGCTCTTGATACGCTGACCGCCCTCGGGGTGCAGGTAAACGGCACTGTGCGTCCGTTTTTCATCCCGTTTCTTGAAACCGCTGCCGCCGACAGCCAGCCCGTTGGCAGCCTGTTTGAACCCGATTTCGAAGCCCTGAACGCCCTGCAGCCCGATCTGATCATTGCGGGCGGGCGGTCAACCACGCAGGTGCCGGCTCTTGCAAAACTGACCCCGACAATCGACATGACCATCGACACAGATATTGTGGCCGAGGGTCTGGATCGTTTGAAATCTTACGGACAGATTTTTGATCGCGCTGACAAAGCCACCGCACTGGCCACGGCGTTCGAGGCGAAGCTGGAACAGGCGCGCGTTGCGGCAAAAGACAAAGGCACCGCGTTGATCGTGATGACCAACGGGCCGAAAGTCTCGGCTTACGGTGCGGCGGGGCGGTTCGACTGGCTTTATAATGCGGTCGGCCTGACACCCGCGATCACCGAAATGGAAACCACCACCCACGGAGAGGCGATCAGCTTTGAATTCATCCGCGATGCCAATCCGGACATGCTGATTGTGATTGACCGTCTGGCGGCGATCGGGCGGGAGGGGGCCTCGGCGCAGGCGACGCTTGATAACGCTTTGGTGCAGGAAACCAAGGCTTGGTCCACGGGTGCTGTAATCTATCTTAGCCCTGCGCCAATTTACATTGCGGGTGGGGGGATTCAATCCATGACCCAAACCCTGGATGAACTG